>NZ_JBDUUH010000012.1:0-207571 GCF_039939195.1 Foliimonas ilicis
CGGCAGGGCAGAGGGGGGTGCCTCGCGATTGCATCAAAACAGGCCCCACCTAACTCGCCTCCGGCAGCCAGATCGAGAACGTGGTGCCTTTTCCAGGTGCGCTTTCCAGTGAAATCTTGCCGCCCTGACGCGTGACGAGTGTCTGGCTGATCGACAGGCCAAGCCCGGTACCTTCGCGCCGCTTGGTCGTGAAGAACGGATCGAACACCTTCGCAATGATCTCCTCGCTCATGCCGACACCGGTATCTGCAATCTCGATCACCAGACCGGCGCGGCCATCCAGATCCTGATCGAAGTCGCGCAATGTCAGCGTGCCGCCATCCGGCATCGCGTGAATTGCATTGACGATCAGATTGACCAGCACCTGCTGCAATTCCGTGCGGTTCATCAGCACGAGGCGCGTCGCGCGGTCGTCGCGCACCAGTTCGATTTGCGCCCGGTTCATCAGATGCTGAACGAGCGGCAGGCAGTCCGAAATCACCTCCGGCGCGCTGTGGCGTTCGACATACCCGGCATATTCCTCCGGCTTCGCGAATTGCAGAAGCTTGGTGACGATCTGGCTGATGCGATGAATTTGCTCGTCGATCAGCCGGAATTCAGTGCGCGCGACTTCCGTTTGTTCGCCAAGCAGGCTGCGCACGACTTCCAGATTTCCCTGCATGACGGCGATCGGATTGTTCATTTCATGCGCGACACCAGCGGTGATTTCGCCGATTGCCGCCAGCTTTTCGGACATTATGAGCTGTTTTGTCGTCGCTTCGAGCTGATGGTTCGCCATTTGAAGTTCATGCGTTCGCTCCTCGACCCGTCGATTGAGTTCCTCGTTCCATTCGCGAAGTTCCCGGTCGCGCTGCTGCAACCGGTCGAGCAGCCCATCGAGGTGAAGCGCGACCCGGCCAACCTCGTCATGCGCCCGCGTGACCCCGGTTCGGGCGCCGAGATCGCCGCTTTCGACCTTGGTGATGGTGCCAGCCATGTTTTCAAGCGGCTTGAAAATGCCGCGCGCCCAGCGCAGGAAAATCGGCACGCTGATCGCAGTCACGACGAGAAACGCGAACGCAATTGTCAGCCACGTCTCGTATTTCGCCGTTTTGAACGGTGCTTCCAGAAAGCCGACATAGAGCATGCCAACGCGCTTGCCGAAACTGTCGGTAATTGGTTCGTAAGCGGAGACATACCAATCGTTGACGACGAAAGCGCGGTCGAGCCACACCTTACCCTCATCCAGAACCGCAGCGCGGACAGCGCCTGAAACCCGCGTGCCAAGCGCACGGCGTCCCTCGAACAAGCGCACATTCGTACTTATGCGAACATCGTCGAGGAACAGCGTCGCGGTGCCTTGGCTGCCTTCGGGAAGGCTCGCCTCGCGATAGACGAGATCGTTGATCGTATCGATGAAAACCAGATTCTGGTTGAGCAATATGCCGCCGACCAGCGCCGCCTTGCTACCATCGGCCAGTGTAACCGGACTTGCCGAATGCACGACCATGCCCCGCGTTTCAGTGTCCTGCGCGGTCGGCACGGCATTGGGCGTCGGCACGAGTTCAAGCCGTGCACGCTCTGCAAGCACAGGCGCAATTGCTTGCAGTTCGTCATTGGAAAAAAGATCCATCGCTGTCGATGATGTACCCGCCAATGCGCTGCCAATGACCGGCCAGTCGGTGCGGGTCTGGCCAGCGCGAAATGGCGCGGAGGCAGAAATCCTGCCCTGACGATCGACCATAAACAGGAAATCGAGGCCCAGATTCTGGCGGCTGCGCTCCAGATAATTGGCGAGCGCGGCAGGCGTACCCGCGCCCAAAGTATCGCGGAATTCCGAAGAAGCGCCAAGTGCAAACACATGCTCGCCGGATGCTTCGAGAAGCCGTGAAAGATACTGGTGTGCGATGGTCAGATCGCCGTTTACCTTCGAGATCAGAAGGGAATCGAACTTCGCGCTCCAGCGATACATGGTAACGCCGAGAAGCAGCGGCAGGATGACCAGCGTCGGCAACAGCGCGATGGCCAGAAGCCGCACACGAACGGACCAGCCGCGTTTCAAAACAGGCTGGTTCGCGCCCGCTTCAGACATTCCACAACGCGCATTTGCGGTCGATTGTCTTGCGCGAGACGCCCAGCCTGCGCGCCGCCTCGTCGCGGTTTCCCCCGGTTTGCTCCAGCGTACCCAGAATATGCCGGCGCTCGACCTCGTCGAGGCTTAATGCGGAAGTTGCAGACTCGACGCCCCGCTGATTCCCGAAATCGACCGGAAAACGCCCAAGAATAAGCGAGCGCTCGATGAGATTGCGCAATTCGCGCACGTTTCCAGGCCAATCGTAGCGTGAAAGTGCGGCGCGCGCCTGCGCATCGATCAGCACCGGCGGCATGCCCAATTGCTGCGATAGCTTGCGCATGAACAGCGTGGCCAGATCCTGCACGTCATTGTCGCGCTCACGCAGCGGCGGCAGATGAAGCTGCATGACATTGATACGATAGAACAAATCGGCGCGGAAATGCCCCTCCTCGACCTGCTTTTCGAGGTCGGCATTCGTCGCGAAAATCAGGCGCAGATCGACCGGAACCTCGCGTTCCGAACCGACCGGCCGCACACGCCGATCCTCGATCACCCGCAGCAATTTGCTTTGTGTGGCAGGCGGCAACTCGCCGATTTCATCAAGGAACAGCGTGCCGCCCTGTGCATGCATGAACAGGCCTTCGCGCGCCGCGCCAGCACCTGTGAAGGCGCCTTTCAGATGGCCGAAAAGCTCGCTTTCGATCATATCGGGCGGGATGGCGGCGCAATTGATCGGCACGAAGGGCTTGTCCGCACGATCCGAAAGCGAATGCAGCGAACGCGCCGCGACTTCCTTGCCGGTGCCGGATTGGCCGGTGATCAGAACGGAAGTCGGCAAAGGTGCGACCCGCGCAATCGTATCGCGCACCTGCCGGATGGCGGCGGATTCGCCGATCAGCTTGTCACGCAGCAATATGTGGTCGGACGTCGAGCGCAGCTCATAGCGCAGCACGTAATTTTCGCGCTGCAGTCTGATCCGGTCGAGACAGCGCGCGACCGCGTTGAGTATCTGGTTGGAACGGAACGGTTTCAGCACGAAATCCACCGCACCGGCGCGCAAGGCGCGGATCGCGGTTTCGAGATCGGCATAGGCGGTCATCAGGATCGCGTCCGCGAAGAAGCCGATAGCGCGCTGCTCGGTCAGCCAGTCGACGCCACTTTTGCCGGGCATGATGTTGTCGAGGATCACGACATCGAAATGATGCGCGTCGAGCTTGCGCGTCGCCTCTTCCGTGTCGGCAGCCTCTTCGAGCCGCTTGCAGCGCGGACCGAGCGTCTTGACCAGAAAGTTGCGCATGCCGGGTTCGTCATCGACAACGAGGATCGACGCCTGCGCCAGCCACGGCCCGAATTCCGGATCGCGCGGCACGTCGGCGGCTTTTCGCATCGCGTCGGCGGTCATGCAGACTCTACCCCATTGGAAATATTTGCAATTCCGTTCAATCAATACCGGACAATCCCGGATTCCCAAACAAGGTAGACGCGCATTCTGGACAAAATGTCCGACCGGCATAAGCGCATGGCAACACGTTATGTTTCATCACATGCATCGGGATGTTGCGCATCGCTGCGCTTAACGCACCTCACGCAAGAATTTCTATCGCTCTGCGCTTCCCTTGTTATATTCAAGCGGATATATCGCTATTGAAGGGTTTCGGCACGATTGCCGTTTGCAGAGGGAGTGACATCATGATTTCACGCAGAATTTTCGGATTGCGCATCGCCACAACCGCCGCCGGTCTGGCCGCCATGCTTATGGCTGGCGTCGCGACATCGCAGGCTCAGGAAAACGTCACGGTCTTCGCCGCAGCGAGCCTCAAAAACGCCTTGGACAACATCAACACCGCCTGGCAGGCCGATGCAGGCAAGCAGGCAACCGTTTCCTATGCGTCGAGCTCCGCGCTTGCCAAGCAGATCGAGGAAGGCGCCCCGGCAGACGTGTTCATCTCCGCCGATCTCGACTGGATGAAGTATCTGGCGGATAAGAACCTGATCAAAGCGGACACCGAATTGAAGCTGCTCGGAAACCGCATCGTGCTGGTCGCACCTGCGGATTCGAAAGACGAAATCACCATCGCACCGAACTTCGACCTCGCAGGGCTACTGGGCGACGGCAGGCTCGCAATGGGCGATGTGAAGGCGGTGCCGGCAGGCAAATACGGCAAGGCTTCGCTTGAAAAGCTCGGCGTATGGTCCTCCGTCGAAGGCAAGGTCGCACAGGCTGAAAATGTGCGTGCCGCCCTCAAGCTGGTTTCAACCGGCGAAGCGCCGCTCGGCATCGTCTACGAGACCGACGCGGTAGCAGAACCGGAAGTGAAAGTGGTCGGAATATTCCCCGAAGACTCGCACGATCCGATCATCTACCCTGTCGGCGTGACGGCGGATTCGAAGAACGAGGGTGCTGCGGATTTCGTGACCTACCTTCAGTCGGCCAAGGCCAAGGAACTCTTCGAAGCGCAGGGCTTCACCGTGCTCGCGCCAACCAAATAAGGTCGGTCTGAAGCATGCAGTGGTTGGACCTTAGTCCGGACGAGTGGACTGCGGTCCAACTCTCCATAAAAGTCTCCATCTGGGCGATGATCGCGAGCCTCCCGCCGGGCATCGCGATCGCGCTTCTTCTGGCGCGCGGGCGTTTTTGGGGGAAGTCGATCCTCAATGGCATCGTGCATCTTCCGCTCATCCTGCCGCCGGTGGTCACAGGCTATCTGCTGCTTTTGAGCTTCGGGCGGCGCGGGCCGATCGGCGCATTTCTGGCGGAAAATTTCGGCATCGTCTTTTCGTTTCGCTGGACGGGCGCTGCCCTTGCCTGCGGCATCATGGGCTTTCCGCTCATGGTGCGCGCAATCCGGCTTTCCATCGAGGCGGTCGATCGAAAACTGGAAGCGGCAGCCGGAACGCTGGGTGCAAATCCGGTCTGGGTTTTCGCGACGATCACCCTGCCCCTCATCCTGCCCGGCATCATCGCAGGCATGATCCTGTCCTTTGCAAAGGCGATGGGCGAGTTCGGCGCAACCATCACATTCGTTTCCAACATTCCCGGCGAGACGCAGACCTTGCCGTCCGCCATCTACACTTTCACGCAAGTACCCGGCGGCGATGCAGGCGCAATGCGCCTTACCCTCGTTTCCATCGCCATCGCCATGGCAGCACTCGTCGCCTCGGAAGTGCTGGCGCGTCGCGTCGGCAAGCGGATGGACGTCGAATGACCCTCGAAGTCGCAATCGATCACCTTCAGGGGAAATTCGCGCTGAACGCCGCCTTTCAAAGCAGCGGTCGGCTGACTGCCTTGTTCGGGCCTTCCGGCTCGGGAAAAACGACGCTCATCAATCTGATCGGCGGGTTGATGCGACCTGAAAAGGGCCGTATCGCCATTGATGGCCGCGTTCTGGTGGACACCAAGGCGAATGTGTTTCTACCCAAGCACAAGCGCCGCATCGGCTATGTCTTTCAGGATGCGCGGCTTTTCCCGCATATGACGGTTAGCCAGAATCTGCGCTACGGTCGCTGGTTCACTCCAACGGGCGAGCGCTACGCCTCTTTCGAACAGGTCATCGAACTGCTCGGCATCGGCCATCTTCTGGAGCGGCGTCCGAGCCATCTTTCGGGCGGCGAAAAGCAGCGTGTGGCAATCGGGCGGGCGCTGGTGGCAAGCCCCAAGCTCATCCTGATGGACGAACCGCTGGCCGCGCTCGACGATGCGCGCAAGGCCGAAATCATGCCCTATATCGAAAGGCTGCGCGACGAGACGCGCATTCCTGTCGTCTATGTCAGCCACTCGATGGCCGAAGTGTCTCGCCTCGCGACCGACATCGTTGTGCTGTCGGAAGGAAAATGTGTCGCCTCCGGTCCCGCTTCCGACATCGTTCAACGATTGGATTTGCTGCCGGAGGAGGAACGCGGCGAAGGCGGCTCCATTCTCGATATGAATGTCGCGGAGCGCGACGAGCATTTCGGCATGACCGTGCTGCGCTCGGCGGCAGGTGAAATCCGCGTTCCCGGCAGTGCGACGGCACTCGGTCGCACCGTCAGGGTGCGCGTCAGAGCGCGTGACGTGATGATCGCGACCGAGCGTCCGCATGGCCTCAGCGCCCTCAATATACTTTCAGGCACGATCAGCACTATCGGTTCGGGCGAAGGCGCACTGGCCGATGTCGGCATCGATTGCAACGGCCAGAAAATCGTCGCCCGCATCACGCGCCAATCGGTTCACGCGCTGGATCTTGCCGTCGGAAAACCGGTTTTCGCGGTTGTGAAAACCGTCAGCTTCGATGGAGCATCCGCAGCACTCGGCATGCAATATTGAACGAATGCCGGAACGAAGCTGCGAACTCCCCGTTCTTCGCTTGATAATAACGCGGAGAAAAAAATGCCCTCGGCAAACGAACAAAAAGTAATCGAAATCCTGAACGACGGCTCGCTGTCCGACGACGCCAAGGTGATGCAGCTTCGCGAACTGGAAGTAGAAGTGCGCGGCCTGCAGCGCGCGGCATCCGAAAGCCCTATGAATGCCGATGACGGCCTTGAGGCGGATCTGCGCGAGGTACGGCTGGCTCTCGAAAAGCTCGGTGCCGAAGACAGCCCGAAGGGTGCCGCAACGCTTTGAGCCTCCAAAGGCGAGGCGCGCCCTCGCCTATTTTTTCGAGCGGGTGAACTCGACTTTCGTCTTCGCAACCGGGAAACCGAATTTCGTGACCCAGGCGTTGTTGAGCACCGTGCCATCATCCTTGAGAACCATCGTGTCGTGAAAACGCACGAGGTTCTTTTTCTCTTCCGGGCTCAGATAAACGAGGTAGGTGAATTTCGCGGTGTCGCCTTTGACAGTCACCAGCGTCTCGCCGACCACGTCCTCGCGCGTCCCGCTATAGGTGTTTTCGGTCAGCTTCGTGAAGCGCCAGGTCTTCGTGTCGCGCTTGCCATCGGCATAGATGAAATCTTCCCGTAGCGTCAGGACCTTGCCGTTCCACTTACCGGTCAGATCCACGTCGAAGCTATTGTTGGCACCATTGATCGCGCTGAAGCTGCCAACCGCGCGTGACTTTCCCGCGAAATACTTTTCAAGCACGAAATCGCGCGCCATTGCCGGAGCCGCGACAATCAAGGCTGTAAGGGCGAGCCCTGCTGCTACTGCTGGAGAAAAACGCATGGCGGGCACCTCGGTTAACATGGCTATTATACGCAGCTGGGACCGAGCCGGATCATGCCATTTCTTTCCAAAGCAGGTGGAGTCGACCGTTTGTGCACGACGGTAACAATCCGCTTCGAAACGACTGAACCTAAACGGCCATGCTTCGTTTTCGAAATAAAGGAGCACTACCAATGAAACTGTATTTTATCCCGATAGCGTTGCCGCTTCTGACCGCCTGCGTTGTAACAGAGTCTACACCCACCACTGGCGATCGACCACAGGACGAGGTGCCCAAGCAGCACCGTTCACCCGGCGGGGACCGGATATACAGTTTTGAAAACGGATGTTTGGTGATCCTGGAGGCAAGGCGTGCAGTCGTGAAATCTGAAGCCCCGGCCTGTGAGCTTTATCAGCGCGACATCGCATTGCTTTACGCATCGGGTGATTAGACACGTATAGTGGTGATAGCTGTGGACCACGGGCCGGAGTCCGAAAGAAATCGCAGCAGCGATTGATAAATGGCTGAAAAGCCAATGGTGGGCCCGGAGGGACTCGAACCCCCAACCAAGCGGTTATGAGCCGCCGGCTCTAACCATTGAGCTACAGGCCCCACGCGGGCTGGATAGTGGCTTTTTTCGGCGGACACAAGGGTCTCCGGCAAAAGGAATTTGCCGCTGCCCAAATCCGCACATAATCCACGAATATCGCTCGACACGGTGAGGTTGTTTAATGACCTCGCCGGGTTCTTTCGGATGAAAAGCGACGAATCGTTGCAACCCTTCCGCGAAAGCCGTTATTTTAGAGAGGCGACAGCCGCACGGGCTGCAAGACGGAGAATTTCATGACCAAAGCCTATTTGCCGCTAGCGCTCGCCGCCGCGATGACACTTCCAACCGCTGCGGCCTTCGCAGACCAGAACCCGCCGCCGCGCATTATCGTAACCGGCGAAGGCGAAAAGTCGGTCGAGCCCGATCTGGCGCTGCTTTCGCTGAGCGTCATGCGCGAGGCCAAGACCGCCCGCGAGGCGCTGACCGCCAACAACGACGCGATGGCGGCCGTGATTTCTGCAATGAAGGCGTCGAACATCGAAGATCGCGACTTGCAGACGTCGAGCATCCAGATCACGCCGCGCTACAACTACACCAACAAGCCCGATGGCACGCAGGATGCCGAACTCGTCGCCTATCAGGCAACGAACACGCTGTCGGTACGCGTGCGCGACATCGCCAAAACCGGTGAAATTCTGGACAAGTCGGTTTCGCTCGGCGTCAATCAGGGCGGCGGCGTATCCTTCGCCAATGACGACCCCTCGGCAGCGATGACCGAGGCACGCAAGCTCGCCGTTCAGGATGCGATTGCAAAGGCCAAGACGTTGGCCGAGGCTGCAGGCGTTGAACTTGGCAAGGTTCTGGAAATTTCCGACCAGGCATTCTCGTCGCCGCCCATGCCGATGATGCAGAAGGCGCGTGCTTTCGAGGCTGCGGATGCAGTGCCGATCCAGGCTGGCGAAAACTCTTACAAGGTGCAGGTCAACGTCACTTTCGAGCTGAAATAAGATACCAGCTCAAGCATGAAAAAAGCCCCGGAAGTCACCTTCCGGGGCTTTTTCTTTTCAGTTGGAATTAGCGGCCGCCGATGATCGGGCAGCCCGGCGCACGGGCATAGACGATGGTCATGCGCTCACCCCATTTGCGGCCGGTAACGCGAATGGAGTTGCGGTTCATGCCGGCGACACGCGCGCGGCGCAGACCCATGCGCTCGGCCTTGTTGACGGCGCGTTCTGCAGAGCAGCCGCGCGGACGATCCCAGCCGCGGCCAGGGCGCTGACGATGATGGCGATAGCCGTCACGGTGATCGACGAATTCGACACCTGCGCCCGACCGGTTTCCGAGATTGAAATAGACGCCTTCAGCACTTGCAGTGGCGGGCATTGCTGCCAGTGCGCCCAGACCGATGAGCGCTGAAAAGGCAACGGCTTTGAGAGATTTGAACATGAACATGTCTCCTTGTTGACATCGATCCTTCGTCGCCGAAGTGATGTGCAGACAATGCAGCAAGCTCGCTGAACGGATTACGAACCCGCCATTCATATTCAGTTCATTCGAAATTCGGCCAATTCATGTCGCCCGCAAGTCCTATGGCTCGTCAGCGAGCATATGGTCGAAATATTCGTCAGGCTCGGCAAGATCATCCTCATGCGCGGTGATGCGTCCGCGCATGGAAATGCCCGCCTCATGCACCGTCTCCGGGCTGCCTGAAACCAGCGGATGCCACCAGTAAAGGTCGTGGCCCTCCGAAATCAGCCTGTAGGCGCAGGTGTTTGGCAGCCAGCTTATCGTGTGAACGTTTTCCGGCGTCAGACCGACACAATCGGAAACGCGCGCAAGCCTGTTTTCATAATCGCTGCAACGGCAGGTATCGCCATCGAACAGGCGGCAGCCGACGCTCGTCCAGTAAATATCGCCGGTATCTTCGTCTTCCAGCTTGGAAAGGCAGCATTTGCCGCAGCCGTCGCACAGCGATTCCCATTCGACAGGGGTCATCGCTTCGAGCTTCGTGGTCTTCCAGAACGGCATTTCCATCGCCCGCATGTGGCCCGCTATGTGCCTGTCGTCAAGCATTTTGGCCCATTCAGGCTGCGTTCAGCCGCCTGTGACCTAAAGTAGCCGGAGGATTGCCACATGGCGGCCCTAATACAGGCCGCGCCGGAACAAATTCGTGACTAGTCTATTTTTGAAGCCAAGGGACACAGACAGGAGACGACCGTATGAAACGCCAAACCAGTATTCTGGCAGGGACGGCACTTGGCCTGCTGATGGCATCCGCGCCACTCGGCGCCAATGCTCAGCCCTTCGGCATCGACATGGCTGTGCAAGCGCGCGGCGTACCGGCAAACAATGAAGCGCGTCCGCTGATCCTCGCACAGGCGGAGGGAGAACAGACGGAAGAAGAACTGCGCAGGCAGCAGGAACAGCAGGCACCGGCGGAAGAAGCGCCTCCCGCGGCCGAAGAACCTGCACCGCAGCCGCAACCCGAACCACAGCCCGAGCCTGAACCGGAAGCCGCCCCCGCGCCTGAGGTCGAAGAACCTGCCCAGGCCCCGGAACCGCAGGTTGAAGAACCCGCTCCGCAGCCCGACCCGGCACCAGAGCCCGCTCCCGACGTTGAACAGCCGGCGCCCGAGCCACAGGCAGAACAGCCAGCACCTGAGCCTGCTCCAGAACCGGAAACTGCCCCGCCGCCCGTCGATACACCGGCGGCCCCGGAACCTGAGCAGCCTGCGCAGGAAGCTCCCGAGCCAGAGGCTCCAGCGGAAGAGCCTGCTCCCGCACCGGCTGAAGAACCCGCACCTGTACCTGAAGCCCCGGCTCCCGCTCCAGAGCAGCCAGCAGGAGAAGCCCCTGCCGCGCCTTCGCAGGAAGAACCGGCAGCACCAGAGGCGGAACAGCCCGCTCCTGCCGATCCCTCGGCACCGGCGGCACCATCCGGCGAAGCGCCCGCGCCTCAACCCGGTGAGCCTGCAGCACCCGATGCTCCTGCACCGGCAGATGGTGCAGCACAGCAACCTGCAGAACAGGCTCCGCCGGTGAACGATGGCAGTGCTGCGCCCATTTTCGACAGCCAGAAAAGCGAGCCGCAGCCAGCACCGGCCGCACCCGCACCGGCTGACGGAAGCCAGCCGCAACAGCCGGCACAGCAAGCACCCGCTGCAGAACCGGTTGCACCGCCAGCAGATGACGGCTCCGCGCAGATCGATCTCGTGCGGCCAGCCGAAATCCAGCGCGTGCTTTCGGAAGAAGGTGTGCGGGTTGAGCGCGCGCCCGATGCGCCGTTCCGCCGCGAGCGGCCACGCAATGCTGAAGTCGTCCGCGAAGTCGGCGACCGTACGATCATCCAGATCAACAATCAGGTCATCGTGCAGAGCAACGAGCGTCCCCGTATGACACGCGGCGCACGCGACGTCTATTACGAAGACCTTCCGCGCGGCCGCACACGCGAGACGATCGAACGAGAGGACGGCACGCGTGTCGTCACCATTCGCGATGAATATGGCGATGTGATCCGTCGTTCGCGCATCATGCCGGACGATCAGGAATATGTGCTCTTCTACGTGGACGAGGACAATTACGACCGTGGCCGTGACTGGCGCGATCCGGGCCTCGACCTGCCGCCGCTTCGTGTCGACATCTCGGCCGAGGACTACATTCTCGACGCCGAGCGCGTGGACGACCCGGAAATGTACTACACCTTCCTCGACCAGCCCCCGGTCGAGCGCGTCCAGCGCCTCTACTCGGTCGATGAGGTCAAGCGTTCGGCCCGTGTTCGCGACATGACCCGCCGCGTCGATCTCGACACGCTGACCTTCGAATTTGGTTCGGCGTCGATTGCCGAAAGCGAAATCCAGAGGCTGGAAGGCGTGGCGAATGCGATGGAGAAGATGATGCAGAAGAACCCTGCGGAAACCTTCCTCATCGAAGGTCACACCGATGCGGTCGGTTCCGATGTCGCCAATCTGGCGCTCTCGGACAGGCGCGCCGAAGCGGTGGCAGATGCGCTGACCAACGTGTTCGGCATCCCGCCGGAAAACCTCGCAACGCAGGGCTATGGCGAAACCTACCTGAAAATCAGGACGCAATCGCCGGAGCGTGAAAACCGTCGCGTCGCAATCCGGCGCATCACCCCGCTGGTGGCTCCGATCGCCAGCGCCAAGTAAACGGTCGAAATTCAGGCTGGCCACATTTCGTGGCCGGCCTGAGAGACGGTTTGATAATTCGCCCTGCCGCGGCAGATGGCCGGCAGGGCGAATTTGCAAGCAGTCTCGGAAACCTTTTTGCGTTCAAGACGTTATTGGAGCGATGTGAATCACTTTGAGAGATTGTTTGGACGTTCACAGTTTCGCGATCACGCCCATCGGCTGTTGAATCGAGACGATGAAACCACCACCTTGGTATCGAATTCAGTTCCCTGCCCCATCCCGAATATCGGGATTGAAGGCAAAATGACCCGGTCCACCTCCAGTGGCCGGGTCTTTTTTATGGGCGCCGTGGACTACAAAAACCCCACAACCTTCGTATCGCTCGCCTCGAACGCCGCATCCGGTACAAAGAAGTCCGCGGCCAGCGGCCCGGAGACATCCGGCGAATATTGCTTGAAATCGGTAACGCCTGCCTCGCGCAGCACCTGCTCGTCGATGAAGAAATTGCCCGTCGTCTCCCGCGAAGGCCGCGTGAGTATCTCATAGGCCGCATCCGCCATGATCGTCGGCAGGCGCGTCATGGCAGCCACCGTATCCCCGCCCAGAACATTGCGCACGGCGGCGGTATCTATCGCCGTCAACGGCCACAGCGAGTTCACCGCCACGCCCTCCTTGGCAAACTCCGCACTCATGCCCAGCGTGCACATCGACATGCCGAACTTCGCCATCGTGTAGGCCACATGGCCCTTGAACCATTTGGCCTCCATGTCGAGCGGCGGCGCCAGATTCAAAATGTGAGGGTTTTGCGCCAACAGCAGATGCGGAATACATAATTTCGAGATCAGGAACGTCCCACGCGTATTGACCTGATGCATCAGATCGTAGCGTTTCATATCCGTTTCGAGCGTGTCGGTGAGCTGGATCGCGCTGGCATTGTTGATGCAGATATCGATCCCGCCAAACGTCTCGACAGTCTTGTCGACGGCAGCACGTGACTGTTCCTCGTCACGAATATCGCAGAGAACGGCCAGCGCCTTTCCGCCTGCCTTTTCGATTTCAGCCGCAGCCGTATAGATCGTGCCCGGAAGTTTAGGATGGGGCTCAGCGGTCTTGGCAGCGATGGTCACATTCGCGCCGTCGCGGGCTGCCCGCAATGCAATCGCCAGACCGATGCCGCGTGAACCGCCGGAAATGAAAAGCGTTTTCCCTTTAAGTGACATTCTGCCCTCCTCTTTTACGGAGAGGCTACATTGGTTTTTTCAGAAAGCCACCGCAAGCGGTACGGCAACAACCAGAAAAACCACTGCAGACCATGACGGCCATTTGAGCCAAACCAGCATGGCAAAGGCGATGAGTGCCAGCACGAAGTCGAGCGGCGTCAGAACTGCACTCGTCCAGACCGGATCGTAGAAAGCTGCGGCCAGCAGCCCGACGACGGCAGCATTCGCGCCGCGCATTGCCGCCTGCGCATTTGCACGGCTACGCAACGCGCTCCAGAAGGGCAATACGCCATAGGCAAGCAAAAAGCCGGGGAGGAATATCGCAAAGACCGCAATAACCGCCCCTGCCAAGCCATTCGGCCAGGGCGCAGACAATGCGCCCATATAGGCCGCTATGCTGAACAGTGGGCCAGGCACGGCCTGCGCAACGCCATATCCGGCGAGAAACGCCTCCTGCGAAACCCAACCCGGCGAGACGACGCTCGCTTCCAGCAAAGGCAGCACGACATGGCCGCCGCCAAAGACAAGCGCACCGGACCGGTAGAACGCATCGAACATCGCAAAAGCATGAAAGCCGGTAGCGGCGAGCAACGGCCCCGCAACGAAAATAGCCGCGAACAGCGAAAGGGCCGTCACGCCTGCCCTTCGCGAAACCGAAAACATCAAGCCGCCCGGCTTCGGTTCAACGCCTTTCCGGCAAAGCACCACGCCTGCAAGAGCGCCAAGCGCAATGGCCGACAATTGTCCAATGGCCGCGCCAGCAAGCAGCACGATCGCCAGTGCCACAATGGCAATTGCAATGCGGGTCGCATCCGGCGTCAGTGTTCTGGCCATGCCCCATATCGCCTGCGCAACCACTGCAACGGCCACGAGTTTGAGACCGTGTAGAACACCTTCCGCAATCGGCCCATCGAAACTCGCCGCGCCATAGGCGAAAGCCAACAGCAGCAGCACGGAGGGCAGCGTAAACGCGATCCAGGCAGCAATGCCGCCGGCGAGGCCACCGGTACGCCCCACCCCGATCAGGAAGCCGACCTGGCTGGAAGCCGGACCGGGAAGAAACTGGCAGAGCGAAACGAGATCGGCATAAGCATCCTCGTCCAGCCATTTCCTGCGCAGAACGAAGGCATCGCGAAAATAGCCGATATGGGCGAGCGGCCCGCCGAACGAGGTCAGGCCCAGTTTGAAAAACGCCGCAAAGACCTCCGGGACAGATCCCGTAGCGGCTTCACTTGGCTCTGGGGTCGGCTGTGTGTTCAGGCTGGCGCTCGCAGATCGTTAAGCTGATCGCCATTCCGCGAAAGCCCCTCTGCGTCAAGCCTTAACCGGCTTTTGCGACAGTCTTGCGAAATCTGGAGCGCTTCGTTTCAAATAGAAACGTAGGCGGGACAGCACCCCCCTCTGCCCTGCCGGGCATCTCCCCCTCAAGGGTGGAGATTATCTTGTCATGAACGCGCGGCACCAATCGCTAACGTTGCAGAATAAAAGCCGAGCGCTGTGTCAGCCAATCTCCACCCTTGAGGGGGAGATGCCCGGCAGGGCAGAGGGGGGTGCATCGCGATTCCATCAAAACAGGCCACTCTAATAAACCGCATCAACCCGCGAGCGGCGCACATCCACGCCACCGGTTCCAGCCGTCACGCTTCCCGAACGACCGCTGGTACTGGTGGTGGTCGCGTCGCTTCGAACCCCGACCACAGTGCCTGAAACGCCAGCCGCGCAACCGGCCATCGGCAATGTTGCGGCGGAAAGTGCGATCGCGGTGATAATTCCTCGTGCCTGCATCTTTGCATCCTCGATTTTCGAAATCATGTGCTGCCACAGATTCATGGCAGCACATCGACAATCAGGGAAACGCCTGCGAATTGAATGCGTTCGGCGCGGCATTTGAATCAGATCATCACTTCAGGACAGATATTGCGCCTGAAACTCCGCACTCGGCGGTATCGGCTTGATCACATCGATCAGAACGCCATTCGGATCGGCGGTGATGAAATGGCGCTGGCCGAACGCCTCGTCGCGCAGTGGCAGCAGGATCGGCAATCCGGCAGCGCTTACCCTCTCATAGATGACATCAGTGTCGGCGACCTCGAAGTTGATGATGAAGCCGGATGCCGTCTTGCCTCGCGCTACTTCCGGGATCGTCTCATGATCGAATTGCACGATGCCGAGATTGACGCGCTTGTCCTCGCTCGACTGCAGATGAAAATACCAGTCGCTTTCAAACAGCGCCTTGAAGCGGAAATGCCGGATGTAGAAATCTGCCGTTTCCGAAACCTTGTCGGTCTGGATCACCGGATAGTAGCTGGTCGTTTTCATGACTTCCCTTCCTTCCCAAATAAACATACAGTCTGCATGTATATTGAATTAACATACAGGCTGCATGTATGCAAATGGAAAATACGCGTCGCTCCAATCGCGAACGCACTGAAACCACCCGCGCCGATCTTCTTGCGGCGGCACGGCGGCTTTTCACGGAAAAATCCTATGCGGAAACCGGCACGCCGGAGATCGTCGCCGCCGCAGGCGTGACACGCGGAGCGCTCTATCACCACTTCCCCGACAAGCAGGCGTTGTTCAAAACCGTCGTTGAGCAGGAAGCGAAAGCCGTTGCGGAAGAAATCGAGCAATCCAGCCCGGAAACTCTATCGGCTCGCGAAGCTCTGTTGCAGGGCAGCGAGGCATTTCTGAAGGCAATGCGCCAGCCCGGCCGTATCAGGCTGCTTTTGCTGGATGGGCCTGCGGTGCTGGGCCGTGCGGCCATGGATGAGATCGATGCACGTCACGGCGCACGCACCCTGCGTGCCGGTCTGGCAATCGCCATGCGCGAAGGCGCGATGAAGAAGCTCCCGCTAGATGCGCTGACCGCCCTCCTGTCATCGGCTTTCGACCGGGCAGCGCTTGCAATCGATGCTGGCGCATCGACCAACGAGCATATGGAAGTGCTGACTGGTATCATCGACGGGCTGATGACAAATCAACCTGCGGCTTCATAAAACGTTTGAATATGCGAAGCTGGTCTGTGTTATGGCAGACTTTACACTGCCCGGAGTAGAGAATGGCACGCGAAGCGCTGAATACCCCTGCCGAAATCCCTCAGGAGCTCGATCGATGGAATTGGGGAGCATTCTTCCTCAACTGGATCTGGGGCATCGGCAACAGCACATTCATCGCGCTTCTGGCGTTCATTCCGATCGTCAACATCATCGTCATGATCGTGCTCGGCCTGCGCGGCAGCCGCTGGGCTTGGCAAAACCGCTACTGGCGTGACGCGGAGCATTTTCGCAAAACCCAGCGCAGATGGGCCATTGCCGGTCTGATTGTATGGATAGTGGTCATCGGCGGCGCAGTCGCTACGATCATCAGCGTACCCTTTGCGATGAAAAGCAGCGAAGCCTATCAGATCAGCATGGAAACCCTGCGCGCCAACCCGGAAGTGCAGAACGCGCTCGGCGACAACATTGACAGCTCATTCTGGGTCAGCGGAAAGGTCGAGGTTCAGGCGGGCGGTACGGGTCAGGCACAACTCGGCATTCCGCTGAAAGGCGACAAGGGTGAAGGCAACGCCATCGCCGTCGCCATTCGTACCGGCGGAAATTGGGATATGCGCGTCCTTATCGTAAGGGTGGACGGCTCAGACGCACCCATCGTGCTGATAAACAAGGACAATCTGCCCGTGCCCAACAGCGCGATCGGGATTTAGTTTTTACTGAAACAGGCGGTCGCCCTGCTCGTTTACGAGCTGCTTGCCCTTGTTGAGCGAGACTTCGATTGCATCGTCCAGGCCGGCAAACCGGTCTGCGCGGATGAATTTGTGTTCCTTTACAACGCCGTCTATTTCTTTTGACACGACACCGCAGGTCTGGAACTGGCCGCCTTCGTTGAAGGGCGTCGCCTTGATCTGAAATCCGTTATGCTCGATTTCCTTGCCCGCCGGTGCCTCGGCCTTCGGCGCGTCGCCGCCACCGAACAATCGTTTCAGAAATGACATGAAGGCCTCCAACTGTACTGACTCTGGGCGTATTTTCTCGCAAACTTAAACGAATAAGTTCGAAAAATCAGGCCGGTTTTCGCGATTTTTTTGGGATTATGCCCCAAGATGCAGCACGATTTCGCGCCTGTGCGGGCGGTCGCGATGCTCGAAAAGATAAATTCCCTGCCAGGTACCCAGCGCCAAATGTCCATCAATGACCGGAATGGAGATGGAAACGGCAGTCAATGCGGACTTGATATGCGCTGGCATATCGTCCGCGCCTTCCATCCGGTGAACCAGATAATCCATCGAAGGATCATCGGCTGATGGCACCAGTCTGCGGAAAAACGCGTCCAGATCGCGCCGCACATCCGGGTCCGCATTTTCCTGAATGAGCAGCGAACAGGAGGTGTGCCGCACGAACACCGTCAGTAAACCGGTATCGATGCCCGCATCCGAAACGAAAGACGACGCCCGGTCGGTGAACTCATAGAGCCCCTGACCGGACGTCGTGATCGTAAATCTATCCGTATGATGAGCCATACGGATTAGCTGTCGAGGAAGCTCCGCAGCTTGCGCGAACGGCTCGGATGCTTGAGCTTGCGCAACGCCTTGGCTTCGATCTGACGAATACGCTCGCGCGTAACCGAAAACTGCTGGCCGACTTCTTCGAGCGTGTGATCGGTGTTCATGCCGATGCCGAAGCGCATGCGCAGCACGCGTTCTTCACGCGGCGTTAGCGAAGCCAGAACCCGCGTCGTGGTTTCGCGAAGGTTCGCCTGAATCGCGGCGTCGATGGGCAGTATCGCCATCTTGTCCTCGATGAAATCGCCCAGATGGCTGTCTTCCTCGTCGCCGACAGGCGTTTCGAGCGAAATCGGCTCCTTGGCGATCTTCAGGACCTTGCGGACCTTTTCCAGCGGCATTGCAAGCTTTTCGGCCAGTTCTTCCGGCGTCGGCTCGCGGCCGATTTCGTGAAGCATCTGGCGCGAGGTGCGCACGATCTTGTTGATCGTTTCGATCATGTGCACCGGAATGCGGATCGTGCGTGCCTGGTCAGCGATCGAACGCGTGATTGCCTGCCTGATCCACCACGTCGCATAGGTGGAGAATTTGTAGCCGCGGCGATATTCGAACTTATCGACCGCCTTCATCAGGCCGATATTGCCTTCCTGAATGAGATCGAGGAACTGCAGGCCGCGGTTCGTGTACTTCTTGGCGATGGAAATCACGAGGCGAAGATTTGCCTCGACCATTTCCTTCTTGGCGATTGTCGCTTCGCGTTCGCCCTTCTGCACCCGGTTCACGATCTTGCGGAATTCCGAGATCGAGATTGCCGTTTCGGTCGCCAGATTCTGGATCTCGGAACGCAGGTCGCGGATGGCGTCCTTGTCACGCGAGGTGAATTCCTTCCAGCCGCGCGTCGTCAGATTTGCAATCCGGCGCGTCCAGTTCGGGTCTAGCTCGGAACCCTGATATTCCTTCAGGAACTCCTCGCGGCGCACGCCATAGCTTTCGGCCAGACGCAGCAGCCTGCCCTCGTTCTGAACCAGCCGCTTGTTGATGTCGTAAAGCTGTTCGACCAGCGATTCGATACGGTTCTGGTTGAGCGACAGCGACTTCACAGCCGTAATCAGCTCATCCTTCAGTTCCTTCAGACGACGATCCTGGCTCGGCGAAAGCGTGCCGGCAGCCGCAAGGCGGTTTTCGACCTGCTGGTCCTGAAGACGGCGAAGCTTCTTGTAGGTGTCGGCAATCGTGTCGAGAAGCGTCATCACCTGGGGGCGAAGTTCGGCTTCCATCGCGGCGAGCGAGAGGCTTGCCTCATCGTCTTCGTCGTCTTCTTCCTCGGGGCGGCTGTCGCCGCCGACATTAGTGATGTCGTCGTCTTCGCGAATGCGGCGTCCGCGCTCATCGACCTTGGGCTTTTCGACTTCTTCCGTACGCTCGACAACCGGCGCCTGCTTGGCTTCGGGTCCTGCATAGGTTGCTTCCAGATCGATGATCTCGCGCAGTAGGATCTTCGATTCGTTCAGCTCGTCGCGCCAGATGATGATGGCCTGAAAGGTCAGCGGGCTTTCGCAAAGCCCGGCGATCATCGTTTCGCGGCCAGCCTCGATACGCTTGGCGATCGCGATTTCGCCTTCACGCGACAGAAGCTCGACCGAACCCATTTCGCGCAGATACATGCGGACCGGGTCGTCGGTGCGGTCTGTAGGCTCTTTCTTGGCAGGGGTCGCGGCAACGGCCGTGCCGGTACGTTCGGCGAGCTCGTTTGCCTCTTCCTCGGCGTCGTTTTCACCCGCCTCGGCTTCTTCGGCCTGCTCGTCGTCTTCAACGACATTGATGCCCATGTCGGAAAGCATAGCCATAGTGTCTTCGATCTGCTCCGAGGTCACTTCCTCGGATGGCAGAACCGAATTCAACTCGTCCATCGTGACGTAGCCGCGCTTCTTGGCGGCCTTGATCATCTTCTTGACAGCATCATCGGAAAGGTCGAGCAGGGGACCATCGGTCGCGCCCTCGCGTTCGTTTTCGACCTCTTCCTTTTCCTTTGTCGCCATGCCTTGCTTTCTCCAAGCATCCAGAATGCGTGGAAGCCCACTCAAACCGGAAAAATTCCAATTGCGATTGCCGCACCAACACTCTACGCCGTCACTAACGGCATCACCCTTAAGTACAGATTAACCGTGATAACTGGGGCGCGAACTTGCATCCGTCCAGTAGCCGGCATCCATTCCTGTGGCGGCGGCGCGGCATATTCCGCTGTTAACGTTTTCGAATCGATCTGATTCCGTTATTCTTGCGCTAGGTCAAGCGCATTGGCACGATTCGCGTGAAAAAAGCGAATCAATTGCCGACTCAGCGACCAATCATCACATTCTGCCAACCCTGCCGGACGAGACGCCGAAGCCTTCGATGAGCGCTTCTGTCGCCTGAACATCTTTGAACTGCGTCTGTATTTCGACCAGATGCCGGTAGTTTTCGTCGGTGGGCTCGGTTGCAAGCGCCGTCTCTGCGGCCTTGAGCTCCTTATGTAGAGAGTGCGCGCTTCTGTGCAAGTGCAGCGCCTGCGCAAAGGCTTCGCGGGCATCATCGACAGCCGCCGCTTCCATTGCGGGCCACAGACGCGCGCGGCGGATAAGCGCTTCGGCCTGTTCCCACACATCATCGAGACCAGCACCGGTGATGTATTTCAAAACGCTCTGCCGGTCGCGGGCATGGTGAGCGACCGCATCGATGAATGCTGCGTGAAGCTGTCGCAGGCCGGGATTGCTGAGATCGAGCGTCTCGACCAGATCGAAATACTCGTCGATCAGCGTCGGGTGGTTGATGAGCGTCACGACGATTGCCGTTTCGCGCAGCGGCATCAGCACGCCTGCCCGCTTCACCATTGCCGAGCGAGACAGGCTTTCCGAAACGGCCAAACGGCCCGCCGCCTGTCCGCCACGCGCAAACTGCCCGCCTTGCGTCTTTTTCTCGAAGCCCTGCCCCTTTTTCGGCGAAAAGCCCCGCTGCGACCCGAAAAAGGCCTGTACGCGCTCGCGCATGTCCTGCTGATAATGAAACCGCAGGCTTTCATCCTTGATGCGCCCAGTCAGTTCGCGCAGCGTCTTTTCGAGTTCGGCGCGGCGCTCCGGCGTGTCGAACACCCCGCCTGACGTTTCGCGCATCCAGAGCAGATCGGCCAGCGGACGTGCTTCGGCAAGCACATTCGTAAAAGCATCACGACCCTGCGCCTTCACCAGATCGTCGGGGTCTTGGCCCTCCGGCAGAAGCGCGAACCGTGCGGTGCGTCCGGGCTGCACGACCGGCAGTGCGAGATCAGCAGCGCGCCATGCAGCACGCAATCCGGCCTGATCGCCATCGAAGCAAAGCACCGGCTCGCCGGTCATGCGCCACAGAAGTTCAAGCTGGTTTTCCGTCAGCGCAGTGCCGAGCGGTGCGACCGCATTCGGGAAACCGGCCTGCGCCAGTGCGATGACATCCATATAGCCTTCAACGGCGATCACCGTGCCGTCGCGACCCATGCCTTTGCGGGCGCGGGCGAAATTGTAGAGCACATTGCCCTTGTGGAAGAGCTCCGTGTCGGGCGAGTTCATGTATTTGGCGGGCTGATCGGCCGACAATGCCCGCCCGCCAAAGGCGATGATGCGTTCGCGTGAATCCGGGATCGGGAACATGATCCGGTCGCGGAACCAGTCATAGGAAACCGGAATATCGTTGCCGTGCCGCACAAGGCCGCAAGCCTCGATCTGAGATTTCTCGACACCCTTGGACGCCAAAAACTCCTTCAATGCATTCCGGCTTTCCGGCGCATAACCAAGCCGGAATTCCTGCTGCGTGGCAGGCGTCAGGCCGCGTTCGCGCAGATAGGCGCGCGCTTTTGCGCCATCCGCGCTCTGCAGGCGATCCTCGAAAAACTTCGTCGCCATTTCCATGACGTCGTGAAGGCTCGCCCGTTCGCGCTCGCGCCGCTCCTCCTGAACGTCGCGGGCCGGCAGCGGTATGCCTGCCATATCGGCGATGCGTTCAACCGCTTCGGGAAAGCCCAAGCCATCGAGTTCGGTCAGAAATTTGAAATGATCGCCGGAAACGCCGCAACCAAAACAGTGATAGCGGCCTTTCTTGTCTTCGCAGTGGAAGCTTGGAGACTTTTCGCCATGAAAGGGGCAGCACGCCCAATAATCGCCGCGCGGCGCATTGGTTTTGCGCTTGTCCCACGACACGCGTGTACCGATCACGGCCGAAATCGGCACGCGATCACGTATTTCATCGAGGAATGAGGGTGAAAAACGCATTTGTAAGGTCTTCTCCGTGCTCCATATAAGCACGTTGGGCCGCGCAAGCGAGAACCCTATCAATCCTTCACCGGTATCCACAGGCTTTCAACAGCCCGAATAGCGGTGTCGCATCCATTTCCGACACAAAAGGTCGGATGTAATCAAGAGTCGGTAGTGGATATATTTTATTATCCGGCTAATGTAAAAATGTAGATCATGACGCCGATTCGCCACAGGGAATGTCCCGCTTCCAACATTAAAAACAAGCGTTGT
This sequence comes from Foliimonas ilicis, assembly GCF_039939195.1. NCBI lineage: Bacteria > Pseudomonadati > Pseudomonadota > Alphaproteobacteria > Hyphomicrobiales > Phyllobacteriaceae > Foliimonas > Foliimonas ilicis. The sequence goes on from NZ_JBDUUH010000012.1 coordinate 22,125, forward strand.
TCGCCTGTTACGGGAAGTGCTGCGCAATGAGTGGCTCGGTCGTTCTCCTCAATCTCGCAGGCGCTGTTGCGCTGATGCTTTTCGCCACCCGCATGGTGCGCACCGGTGTAGAGCGCGCCTATGGCGACGTGCTGCGCCACAAGCTGCGCTCGACCATGCGCAATCCGTTTCTGGCAGTGATTCTCGGCACGGCACTGGCAATCGCTTTTCAAAGCTCGACCGCCGTCACCTTGCTCGTCGGCTCCTTTGCGGGTGCAGGCATCGTCAGCGGCATAGCCGGACAGCTTGCGGTGCGCGGAGCCGAAATCGGCTCGGCGCTGGTCGTCAAGATCCTGACCTTCGACCTGACACTGCTCGTGCCCATCTGCCTCGTTGCAGGCACGTCGATGTTCCTGGCGACCGAACGGCGCGACTGGCGCCAGATCGGACGCATCCTGATTGGCATCGGCCTGCTGGTCATGTCGCTCGAAATGATCGGCCACGCCGCCGAACCGCTGCGCGACAGCAAGCTCCTGCCGGTCATCGTCGATTATTTCTCCGGCGATCCGATCACCGCCTTTCTGCTCGCCGCGCTGATGACATGGCTTTTCCATTCCTCGATTGCCGCGGTGCTTCTGCTGGTGACTCTGTCGGCGCGCGGTTTCATTCCGGCAGAACTCGGCATCGTCATGGTGCTCGGCGTCAATCTCGGCAGTTCGGTTATCGCGCCGATACTCACGCGCGCTGCGGCACCCGGTGTTCGCGTCGTGCCGATCGGCAATCTTTTGATGCGCGGCATGGGCTCGCTGGTCATGCTCAGCCTGTTTTTATGGCTGCGCCCGCCGCTGGAATTCCTTGGCTCGACCGCCGCTGACCGCATTATCAACGCGCATATCATCTTCAACTGCGTGATTCTGATCGCGGGTATTCCGCTTGCCAGCCTGATCTACAAGGCATCCGAACGCATCGTCGCGCTCGGCACGCCGGCGATTGCGCCCGAAAATCTCTACTCGTCAGAACTCAGCGCGCTCAACGAAAGCGCCCTCGACACCCCTTCGCAGGCACTCGCCAACGCGACGCGCGAAGTCGTGCGCCTGTGTGAGATGATCGAGATCATGCTGAAAAACGTCATCGAACTTTATGAGAAAGCCGACCCGGACCGCATCAAGGCGCTCGCCGCGCTCGACGACCGGGTGGACGCCAGACATGCCGCGATCAAGCTTTATCTGACGCGGCTGACACTGCGCACGCTGACCGACGAGGAAGCGGCCCGCTGCAAGGAATTGCTCGGCGCATCGCTGAAACTCGAACAGGTCGGCGACATCGTCGTGCGCAATCTGCTGGTGCACGTCAAAAAGAAGATGGAGCGCGGGCTGGAGTTCACCGATCAGGGCTGGCGCGAACTGGCAGCCTTCCATTCGGCGGTCCTTGCAAATGCCCGCCTGGCGTTCAACGTCCTGATCTCGCGCGACGCCGAAGCTGCCCGCCAGATCGTTCTGGAAAAGGACCGGCTGCGCGACATGGAACAGGCATCCAACCAAAGCCATTTCGTGCGCCTGCGCGACGGCGCTGCGAAGAGCCTGGACACCAGCTCCATCCATCTCGACACGATCCGCGACCTGAAGCAGATCAACTCGCTGCTCGCCTCGATCGCTTATCCGGTTCTTGAGGAGCACGGCCTTCTGCGCGGATCGCGGTTGAAGGCGAGCTGAATCAGCTCCTGATTTCATTGAGGCGCGAGGCACCCCCCTCTGCCCTGCCGGGCATCTCCCCCTCAAGGGTGGAGATCGGCTGACACAGCTCTCCGCTTTGATTCTACAAAGTTAGCGATTGGTGCCGCACTTTTATGACAGAGTAATCTCCACCCTTGAGGGGGAGATGCCCGGCAGGGCAGAGGGGGGTGTTGTCCCGCCAGCATTCCTATTTAAAAGATGAAAGGCTCTAACAGAAGCAAGGGCTTACCCCGTCTTCCGGAATCAGATCGGCAGGCGCTTAAAGCTCGATCCTGTAGCGCAGGCTTTCGCCGCCGCCATAGGCATCGACCTTGCGAAAGCGGCCGAGAAGCACGCCGCCATTGGCCAGCATCACCTTCTGCGAAGGCTCATTGTCCGGGTCGGCGGTCAGTTCGACATAGCGAAGGCCGCGCTGGCGCGCCTCGTCCAGCATCAGGGCAAGCCCACGTGTGGCGTAGCCGCGCTGCCGCTTCCACGGAACGATGGAAAAGCCGATATGACCCAGCACATGGTCGGGCAGCGCCGAGCCGTCCGCCTGCCAGCGCAAGCCGAACGAGCCGACGAAATCGCCATCCCACGCCCAGCGCCTGACGCTTGGCAGACGCGGCACGGTAGATCCGTCCGGCAAGATCAGCGGACCGCCCCTGCCCTCGGGATCGTCGAGACTTTCAACGAAGGCTGCCGGATCCTTTGCGACTGCCGCGATGTGTTCGCGCGCCACCTCCTCGCCGCGAACATTGTCGGGAGACCAGTGGCTCTTCAATGCTGCGACGTAGGAAGCGAGGCGATCGATGGAGGGCTTGATGAGTTCGAAAGTCATAGGCGTCTGAACTAGGGTCCGAAGCTGATTTGACGAGGGTTACTGCAACATCGTTTTCACGATGCCGCTTGCCTTGGCGAAATCCATCTGACCGGCATAGCGATCCTTGAGCGCATTCATGCAACGGCCCATGTCGCGAAGCCCGTCTGCCCCGACTTCCGAGATGACCTGGCTGCAAGCCTGACGCACGTCAGCCTCGCCGAGCTGCTTGGGCAGGAAGTCGCGGATGATCTCCACTTCTTCAAGCTCCTGCGCGGCAAGTTCCAGCCGGTTGCCTTCCTCGAAAACCTTCGCGGACTCCTCGCGCTGCTTCACCATCTTGGTAAGAATCAGCAGAATCTCCTCGTCGGCAACCGGGTCTTTGCCCGCGCCGCGATTGGCGATGTCACGATCCTGAATGGCAGCCTGAACCAGCCTCAGCGTCGAAATTCGGCGCTTTTCCTGGGCTTTTATTGCGGTCTTCAATGCCTGGGCGAGTTGCTCGCGCATGGCGTTCTCTCCTTGGTAAGCGGGCCGACATTACCGTCGCCAGGCTCTCGACGCAACGGATTGCGCCATCAAGCCACTGATTTTAATAGAGAAAATATTTCGCTATCGTCGTCGGTCGGCACATTGACCATGTGCCGGGCTTCGCATATTGTCCGCGCCTTGCATGGACTTGCTTTTTGTCTGGCACGGGGGATGCGGATTTCGCACCGGCCCGTGCTTTTCCTTGCGCGATATGGCCTTTGGCCGCGCATATTTCAAGAGCGGAGCCACGCGGGCGCGACCCTGCGCGAAGAGACATCTAAGGAGTCCTGAAATGGCCGAAGCTACCGCCCCCTGGTCCACCGAAGCACCGACCGCGATTCTGGTTCTGGCAAACGGCACGGTCATCGAAGGGCGAGGACTGGGCGCGACGGGAAGCGCTGTCGCCGAGGTTTGCTTCAACACGGCTTTGACGGGCTATCAGGAAATCCTGACCGACCCATCCTATGCCGGCCAGATCGTCACCTTCACCTTCCCCCATATCGGCAATATCGGCACCAATGACGAAGACATCGAAGATTTGAACCCGGCTGCGCGCGCAGGCGCTGTCGGCGCGGTGTTCAAAGCCGACGTCACCAACCCGTCGAGCTTCCGCTCCTCGGTCGATCTCGACCAATGGCTGAAGCGCCGCGGCATCGTCGCGATGAGCGGCGTCGACACGCGCGCCCTCACCGCGCTCATTCGCGAAAACGGCGCACCGAACGCCATCATCGCGCATGCGCCGGACGGCGTATTCGACATCGACGATTTGAAGAAGCGCGCGGCGGCATGGTCGGGCCTCGTCGGCCTTGATCTCGCCAAGGAAGTCACCTCCGGCCAGTCATCCGTATGGCGCGAAACGCCATGGGTCTGGGATGAAGGCTACGGCGAACAGGACAAGCCTTCCATGCATGTCGTGGCGATCGACTATGGCGTGAAGCGCAACATTTTGCGCCTGCTCGCCGGTCTTGGCGCGAAAGTCACCATCGTTCCCGCAACGACCGAAGCCGACGACATTCTGGCGCTCAAGCCGGATGGCATTTTCCTGTCGAACGGCCCCGGCGATCCGGCTGCCACCGGCGAATATGCCGTGCCGGTCATCAAGGATTTGCTGAAAACCGACATCCCTGTTTTCGGCATCTGCCTCGGCCACCAGATGCTCGCGCTGGCGCTCGGCGGACGCACGGAAAAGATGCATCAGGGCCACCATGGGGCAAACCATCCAGTGAAGGATCACACGACCGGCAAGGTCGAGATCGTCTCCATGAACCACGGCTTCGCGGTCGATGCGGACTCGCTTCCAGAAGGCGTCGAGGAAACCCACGTCTCGCTGTTCGACGGATCGAATTGCGGCATCATGCTTACCGGCAGGCCGGTATTTTCGGTGCAGCATCACCCGGAAGCCTCGCCCGGCCCGCAGGATTCGCACTACCTCTTCCGCCGTTTCGTGAACCTCATCCGCGAAACCAAGGGCGAGCCTGCATTGGCGGAACGCTAAAAGCTCAAATACGACAAGTCGTCCCTGTGGTCCGGCCTGTCGTTTCCGGGCCAGCGGGCGAAATGTTCCACCGCAATATTGGCGACGGCAAGCGATTGGACGCTTGCCTCAACCAGCCCTCCCTCGATCCCGCGATGGTGCCAAAGAAATGATCCGCCCTTCCCACATTTTGAACCTGTCCTGCGAAGATCGGCCCGGCATCGTGGCAGCCGTTACCACCCAACTGGCGGCGGCAGGCGTCAACATCGTCGAGAGCAACCAGTTCTGGGATCAGCAGACCAACCGCTTTTTCATGCGCATTTCCTTCGATGCGGGCGGTGCAAACAATGCGGCCATCGAAGAAGCGATTGCGCCCTCGGTGACACGCTTCGGCATCGAAGCGCGCCTGACGGAAACCGCGGTTCGTCCCAAGATCATCATCATGGTCTCGAAATTCGACCACGCGATGCTTCATCTGCTTTATCAGGTTCGGGTCGGCTGGCTGGACGCTGAAATCGTCGCCATCGTTTCCAACCACGAAGACAGCCGCAAGGTCGCGGAAGAAGCAGGCATCCGCTACCACTTCGCCAAGGTGACGAAGGACAACAAGCCCGAACAGGAAGCCGCACTCGCCAAGCTGGTCGAGGAAACGCAGGCCGAACTGGTCATTCTGGCGCGCTACATGCAGGTGCTGTCCGATGACCTCTCAAGCAGCTTCTACGGGCGCATCATCAACATCCACCACTCGTTCCTGCCAAGCTTCAAGGGTGCCAAGCCCTACCATCAGGCGCATGATCGCGGCGTGAAGCTTATCGGCGCGACCGCGCATTATGTGACGCCGGACCTCGACGAAGGCCCGATCATCGAGCAGGAGACCGAACGCGTGAACCACTCGATGAGCGCCGATGATTACGTCGCCGCCGGGCGCGATATCGAATCGCGCGTGCTTGCCCGCGCGGTAAAGCTTCACCTTGAAGGCCGCGTTATGCTGAGCGGCAACAAGACCATCGTTTTCGCCTGATCTATTCGGCGGGAGCCGCCGCGAGTCGCCGCTGCGCGCGCCGGCTCGCATAAAGCACGAGAAGTGCTGTTATCGGAAACAGCGCTGCGAAAAAGCCCAGATCGGCAGGAGCCGCGTTTTCCAGCACGTGGCCGCCGAGCGCGGTTCCGGCCGCTATGCCGAAATACATTGCAGAAGCATTCAGCGACAGCGTCAGATGCGCCACTTCCGGCGCGTAACCGACGATGCGGCTTGCCTGTGCGGGCGGGAACGCCCAGCCGATGATGCCCCACGGCAGCATGATGCCGATCAGCAGCGGGCCAGCCAGATGTTGCGGCAGGAAGTGCAGGCCGAACGCAATGGAAAGGGCGACCATCAGCGAGGCGATGAGCGATGCCGCCACCATTCGCGTGGCCCCGATACGGTCGGCAAGGTAGCCGCTCGACAGATTTCCGATCACCGCGCCGACACCAAAAGCGAGCAGAAGTCCCGGCAGAGCGAGCTTTGAAAGCCCTGCCCCCTCGATTGCCAACGGGGCCAGATAAGAGACGATCATGAAGCCGCCAGCCAGATAAAGAAACGTCACCGCCAGTGATGACGCGATACCTGCCCTGCCGATGATGCCGAAACGCTCCTTCAGTGTCAGCCTGGTGCCTTGCAATCCGCGCGGCAGGCGTAGCCACAGCACGCTGGCACATACCAGTCCCAACACCGCAATGGCGCCGAAAGTACCCCGCCAGCCCCAAACCGCCGCGATGAGCGCGCCAAGCGGCGCGCCGAGAGCAACCGCGAATGTGGTGCCGCCAACCACCACCGAAATGGCCAGCGCGCGATGTTCGGGCGCAGCCAGCGAAACGGCAGTCGCCTGCGCGGTGGCGGCAAACAGCCCGCTCGCCATTCCCATCACGATCTGCGCAAGCAGCAGCGTCGTGAAGGAAACGCTGGTAGCGGCGAGCACGTTACCGGCAACAAACGTCAAAATGGCCGCCGTCAGAACCCGGCGCCTGTCTGCGGCTCCGGCAAGCGCCGAAAGGAGCGGCGCACCGACGGCGTAGGACAAGGAGAAAACCGTGATCAGATAACCGGCGGTGGGAATGGTCGTGTGCGTGTCGGCTGCAATGAACGGCAGCAGGCTCGAAAAAACGAAGCCCACCGTGCTCATCGTGAATGAGCCTACAGCAAGCCAAATGAGACGCTTATCCAACGGATCGATCCTTGGTTCAAAAGTTATTGAACTATTGAACTTACAAGCTCGCCATGTCAATGTAGTCGCACACGCTTCCTGTCAGCCTGATGTCAGGAGGCCGTCAAACGCATTGAACCGGAACGCCAGCGCCGCTAGGTTTCAGCTATGACCTTGCCTCATCCTACTGCCGACCAGATTTCGCTGCCGAATGTGCTGACCGTACTTGGCGACCAGACACGGCTCGCCATCGTCGGCTATCTCGCGCTACGCGAAGGCCAGCAGACCAACTGCATGCAGTTTCAGGATTTCGGTTCGAAGACGAATATCAGCTACCATCTGGCGAAAATGCGCGAGGCCGGCATTACCCGCACAGAGGTTTCCGGCACCAGCCGGCTGATCACCCTTCGCCGCGATGAAATTGACGCACGGTTTCCCGGCCTGCTCGATTCTATCATCGCCGAAGCCGTTACGCTTCCAGTAGTGCAGAAAGTGATTGCCGCTGAAGAGGCGGTGGCGGTCTAAAGCGGTCCCTGTTTTTACGGAATCGCGAGGCGCCCCCCTCTGTCCTGCCGGACATCTCCCCCACGGGTGGGGAGATTAGATTTCATTTCCGATTTCGCCAATCTTGAGCATCGCAAATCTGGCGGCAACATTGAAGCTGCCAATCTCCCCCCTTGTGGGGGAGATGCCCGGCAGGACAGAGGGGGGCGCTGTCCCGCCAACGTTTCTATGGAAGGACTCCAGCAAAACCAATTGCAACGACCGTCGCGCCCCGAGACCCTTAAATCGGATTGTTGAACGTATCGCAGTCCGACAATTTCCCGCTCTCGAATCCGGCGGAAAACCACTTTTTACGCTGTGCAGACGTGCCGTGGTTGAAGCTTTCCGGCACGACATAGCCTTGCGTGCGGCGCTGCAGCGTATCGTCGCCGATCTGCTGCGCTGCATTCAGCGCTTCGTCCACATCGCCACTGTCGAGCAGGCCCTTCTGGTTGGTGAAGTGGCCCCAGACACCCGCAAAGCAATCCGCCTGCAATTCCACGCGCATCGACATCTGGTTGGCATCCGCCGCACTCATCTGCTGGCGCATCTCGTTGAACTTCGGCAGGATGCCGGTCAGGTTCTGAACGTGATGGCCGACTTCATGCGCGATCACATAGGCCTGCGCGAAATCGCCCGACGCGCCGAATTTCTGCGAAAGCTCGTCGAAGAAGGACGTGTCGAGATAGACCTTGCGATCGCCGGGGCAATAGAACGGACCGGAAGCCGACGATGCGTAGCCGCAGGCCGAACGAATCTGGCCGGAGAAAAGCGTCAGCTTTGGTTCTTCATATTGCAGGCCTTCGGTCTTGAAGATGCCGTTCCAGACGTCTTCCGTCTCGGCAAGCACGGTGCCAACGAACTGCTTCATCTCGTCGCTCGCCGGCGCGCCTTCGCCGGTCGGCGCAGTCTGTTGTTGCTGCTGCGTCACCTGACCGCCGCCGCCGGGCACAGAAGCGCCATCGCCACCCGCCAGAATGGCCAGAGGGTCGATGCCGCATGCGCGCAACGCAAAGAAGATGACGACCATTATGATAATGGTGGAGATACTGAGGCCACCGCCTCTGCCCCCACTGCCGATCGGAATTCGAAAACCGCCGCCGCGTCCAAGACCGCCGCCCAAGCCGCCGCCTTGACCGCGAGCGTCCTCTATATTGTCACTTTGCCGACGGCCTCTCCAGCGCATTGCGTGGTCCTCAAAAGGTTGCGAAACCGGCGGCTTTTGCAGCGGGTTTCCTCAAACCAATAAGTAGCCGAACGGTTGCATCGAGTCACAGGCTTTTTGCGGTTTGGCCCAAACACGGTGTGGCAGTGCAGCAACGCCGGCTCATCAACTCATATTGCAGTGCGAGAAAATGCGTGACGGGAGCGCAAGGATCATCTATCTGATGCGCCGTCCGGTGACCGCTTTTATTCTGAGGGAAAGCGAAATCCTGCCTCACGAGCATTGGCCGTGCCGCAGGTGGTTGATCGGGCGCAAAGAGATGTTTCCGCGATGAATGCGGCCATTCTTTGCAATGAGCGTAACCGACGCCGGATCAGACTTTATTTAACTTTTAACTGTCAGGATCGCCCACATGATCAGACACGCATTTTGCGCCCTTGCGGGTGCTGCAGCCCTTCTCACTTTTACCGCGGCAGGCTTTGCCGACAACACCGTGCCAAAAAAGAGCGCGGTATCGACGGCTGCCGAAATCTCGTCACCGGTGACTGCTAGTGCAGCACAAGGCGCGGTGTTGAAGATCGTGCCGGAAACGCAGTCGAGTATCTTGAGAAACAAGCTGTTCGTCCACCACGTCTACAAGCCCGAAAACGCGTCGGACCAGACGATCATTTTGATGCACGGCTCGGGCGGCAATGAGCAAAGCCTCGTTTCGCTTGCCTCGAAGATCGCGCCCCGCGCCACCCTCATCGGCATTCGCGGACGCGTCACGCAGGATGGCAAGAATCGCTGGTACAAGCGCATCACGCCGATTTCCTTCGACCAGCAGGACATTCGCGAAGAAGCGGACGCGTTTGCGGCATTCGTCTCCGACTTTGCCACACAGCAGAAGATCGATCTCGATCGCACGATTTTCCTTGGCTATTCGAACGGCGCGAATCTGCTGTCGTCGCTCAGCCTTCTTCATCCGGAAATCGTTCACCGCGCAGTGCTTCTGCGCCCGATGACGGTTCTGAACCAGATTCCTGCCGTCAGCCTGAAGAATTCCAACTTCCTCACCATCGCTGGCCGCACCGACAAGCTCTATGCGCCCTTCGCACCGGCGCTCGAAGACACGCTACGCAAGCGCGGCGCGAATGTCGAGGCGCACATGATCCCGTCAAATCACGGGCTCGGCGCAGAAGACGTCAAGATCGTCGCCGAATGGATAGCCGGCACAGGCCAGGTAGCCTCGCAGACGAGGTAGGGTTTTCGAGAATCAGCGCTGCTTCGTACCGGCGCTTTTTCCGTCCGAGCTTTTCGCTCTTTCGTCGAAACGCTTCTCGCCCTTCTTCAGGTCGGAGCCCTTTTTGGCCTCGACCTTTTTCTCATCGGCCATGGCGCTTTGTTTGAGGCCCTTTGCGGCGGCCTTGCCCTTGGCTGTCGGCGCTTCCTTAACACCCATCAGAATGTCCTCCCGGAACGGCGTCGCATGAGCGCGGCGCGTCGTTCAAACGCCACTGAACCCCACCTTGTTCCGGTCGCGTTCCATGCAACTGGTAAGAAGCTGTAAAAACCCCGCGCAAAGTTGCATTTTCGGGGTTACGTGCGCGCGCGCATTTCCCTATAAGGCCCTCCTAGCCAGATACATATCATATGCGCGCAACCGGCCGGGGAACCCCGTGCCCGGTTTTTCGCGCAGCCTGAAAAAGACAGGACGCCGCCATGCCTAGACGCACCGATATCAAATCCATCCTGATCATCGGCGCAGGCCCTATCGTCATCGGCCAGGCATGCGAATTCGACTATTCCGGCACGCAGGCCTGCAAGGCTCTGAAGGAGGAAGGCTACCGCGTCATCCTCGTCAACTCCAACCCGGCCACGATCATGACCGACCCGGAACTGGCCGACGCGACCTATATCGAGCCGATCACCCCCGAAGTCGTCGCCAAGATCATCGCCAAGGAGCGTCCCGACGCGCTGCTCCCGACCATGGGCGGCCAGACCGCGCTCAACACCGCACTGTCGCTGCGCCGCATGGGTGTTCTGGAACGCTACAATGTCGAGATGATCGGCGCAGATGCCGACGCCATCGACAAGGCCGAGGATCGCTCCCTGTTCCGCGAGGCAATGGCCAAGATCGGGCTTGAGACGCCAAAGTCGATGCTGGCCAACGCTTCCGACGTCAAGGACGCCGATCGCAAGAAGCATGAGGCCGAGCGCGCCGCACTGAAAGCGTCCGCTCCCGCCGATCTCGACGCGGCACTGGACGCGCTCGAAACTGCCTGGAACCTCGGCGAAGGCGACCGCAAGCAGCGCTACATCAACCACGCGATGGCGATTGCCGCACAGGCACTCGACCATGTCGGCCTGCCCGCCATCATCCGCCCGTCCTTCACCATGGGCGGCACCGGCGGCGGCATCGCCTACAACCGCACCGAATTCTTCGACATCATCGGCTCCGGCCTCGACGCCTCGCCCACCACTGAAGTCCTCGTCGAGGAATCGGTGCTCGGCTGGAAGGAATACGAGATGGAAGTCGTCCGTGACAAAGCGGACAATTGCATCATCATCTGCTCCATCGAAAACCTCGACCCGATGGGTGTCCACACCGGCGATTCGATCACCGTTGCTCCCGCGCTGACCTTGACCGACAAGGAATATCAGATCATGCGCAACGCCTCGATCGCGGTTCTGCGCGAGATCGGCGTCGAGACCGGCGGCTCCAACGTCCAGTTCGCGGTCAACCCTGCCGATGGCCGTCTCGTCGTCATCGAGATGAATCCGCGCGTTTCGCGCTCGTCCGCACTTGCCTCGAAAGCCACCGGCTTCCCGATCGCCAAGATCGCCGCGAAGCTCGCCGTCGGCTACACGCTGGACGAGCTCGAAAACGACATCACCGGCGGCGCGACGCCTGCGTCCTTCGAGCCGTCCATCGACTATGTCGTCACCAAGATCCCGCGCTTCGCCTTCGAGAAATTCCCCGGCGCAGAGCCGACGCTGACCACCGCGATGAAGTCGGTCGGCGAAGTCATGGCCATCGGCCGCACCTTCCAGGAATCGCTGCAGAAGGCGCTTCGCGGCCTTGAAACCGGCCTGACCGGCCTCGACGAGATCGAAATTCCGGGCATCGGCACCGGCGACGACAAAAACGCCATCAGCGCCGCCCTCGGCACGCCGACGCCAGACCGTCTGCGCATGGTCGCGCAGGCGATCCGCACGGGCACCTCGCTCGAGCAGGTGCACGACATGTGCAAGATCGATCCGTGGTTCCTCGAACAGATCGGCGGCATCATCGACATGGAAGCCCGCATCCGCGAGCATGGTCTGCCGCAGGACGCCGTTAATCTGCGCATGCTGAAGGCAATGGGCTTCTCCGACGCGCGCCTCGCTTCGCTGACCAAAAAAGACGCCACCGACGTCCAGAAACTGCGCACCAAGCTCGACGTGCACCCGGTCTACAAGCGCATCGACACCTGCGCTGCCGAGTTCGCCTCGCCCACCGCCTATATGTATTCGACCTATGAAACGCCTTTCGCCGGCGAGACGCGCTCCGAAGCGCTGGTTTCCGACCGCAAGAAGGTCGTCATCCTCGGCGGCGGCCCGAACCGCATCGGCCAGGGCATCGAGTTCGACTATTGCTGCTGCCATGCCGCCTTCGCACTGCGCGACGCCGACTATGAAGCCATCATGGTCAACTGCAATCCCGAAACCGTCTCGACCGATTACGACACCTCCGACCGCCTCTATTTCGAGCCGCTGACGGATGAGGACGTGCTGGAAATCCTGCGCGCCGAGCAGGCCGCAGGCACGCTGCACGGCGTCATCGTGCAGTTCGGCGGCCAGACACCGCTGAAACTGGCGGATGCGCTTGAAAAGGCAGGCATCCCGATCCTCGGCACCTCGCCGGACATGATCGACCTTGCCGAAGACCGCGACCGCTTCCAGAAGCTTTTGCAGAAGCTCGGCCTTACCCAGCCGAAAAACGGCATTGCCTGGTCGGTGGAGCAGGCGCGCACCGTCGCCTCCGAACTCGGCTTCCCGCTGGTCGTGCGCCCGTCCTACGTGCTTGGCGGCCGCGCCATGCAGATCATCTATGATGAGGGCATGCTGCAGACCTATCTGCTCGACACTGTTCCGGGCCTCGTGCCGGAAGACATCAAGCAGAAATACCCCAACGACAAGACCGGCCAGATCAACACGCTGCTTGGCAAGAACCCGCTTTTGTTCGACACCTATCTGTCGGGCGCGATCGAGGTCGATGTCGACTGCCTCTGCGACGGTGAAAACACCTTCGTCTCCGGCATCATGGAGCATATCGAGGAAGCCGGTATCCATTCGGGCGATAGCGCCTGCTCGCTGCCGGTCCATTCGCTGTCTTCCGAAACCGTGGACGAACTCGAACGCCAGACGGCAGCCCTTGCCCGCGCGCTGAATGTCGGCGGCCTGATGAACGTGCAATACGCCATCAAGGACGGCGAAATCTACGTGCTGGAAGTCAATCCGCGCGCATCCCGCACCGTGCCATTCGTGGCCAAGACCATCGGCAGCCCGATCGCCAAGATCGCCGCGCGCATCATGTCCGGCGAGACGTTGGACAATGCGTTTGCCCATTACGGCGCAAAGCCCGATCCGCGCAATCCGGGCCACATCGCGGTCAAGGAAGCAGTCTTCCCCTTCGCCCGCTTCCCCGGCGTCGACATCCTGCTCGGACCGGAAATGAAATCGACCGGCGAGGTCATGGGCCTCGACACCAATTACGCGCTGGCCTTCGCCAAGGCGCAGCTCGGTGCCGGCGTCGACCTGCCCCGCTCCGGCACGCTGTTCATCTCGGTGCGTGACGAAGACAAGCAAGGCGCCCTGCCCGCCGTAAAACGCCTGGCCGATCTCGGCTTCCGCGTACTCGCAACCGGCGGCACCCAGCGCTTCCTCGCCGAAAACGGCGTGAAGGCGGAAAAGATCAACAAGGTCCTGGAAGGCCGTCCCCACATCGAAGACGCAATCCGCAACCGTCAGGTCCAGATCGTCTTCAACACCACCGACGGCCAAAAAGCCGTCTCCGACTCCAAATCCCTCCGCCGCGCAACGCTTATGCAGAAAGTGCCGTACTACACGACACTCTCAGGCATGGGCGCAGTGGCCGAGGCGATTGCGGCGCTGAAGGCTGGGAGCTTGGAAGTCAGGCCGTTGCAGGATTATTTTTAGAGGGGTCTGAGTGTCCCTTGTTTCTTCCATTACGAAAAATAGGCGTTAGGCCGATCAGCAGCAAAGCAATAATTAACCAACTACGACCGTGGGTCGGCCAACTGGAATTCAAGCCGCTGCCAGACATTTCGAAGCGCTCATCTAAAGTGGAAATTTAGTGAACATCAAGGCCCACACTATCAGCCAAGAACTCGTCAAAGGCAGAAGCACTACAATAAATCGCACCGGCCATCGTAGAAACCGCTTCATTCCTTCAACTTGAACAAAAAATATATCTACAATTCTCTCAGTTAAAACATTAAGCCTGAACGCTAAAAATACTCCAAATAGACCAGATATCAGAAGCACAGGAATGCCCCAATACGATCCTTGCGTCCAAAGTTTTGTGGCTATTAATATCCATAAGGTCCACCAAGCGACGGTGGTCAAGAACATTCTTGCATAGTCAAAAGCTGATTTCTCAGCGTCTATTAGTTTCTGAATTTCATTTAAAATCAAAGATCGCCCTTTTTATTCGTCCTCTCAAGGAGATTACGAATAACATTATCATCTGCTTTTTTGGAAACCTAAATTTTCTGTGACTTCGTCCAAGCTGCGGATATTGTGCCCCGTCAGCCAACTCTTCCCTTCTCCCCTTGTGGGAGAAGGTGGCCGAGCGGAGCGAGGTCGGATGAGGGGTGCTGGACGGAGTGCTTCGTTACCGAACGGGTGTTGGGCGGCAATTTCCTGATGCGCCGCGCTCCCGCCAACACCCCTCATCCGCCCCTTTGGGGCACCTTCTCCCACAAGGGGAGAAGGAAGGTGGTGCCTCACCGCCACGGCTGCAAACTGGTATCCCGCACATAGGCGATGATCGTGTCGCAGACGCTGTTCATCTCGCGCAGCACATCGTCATTCCAGAACCGCAGCACGCGAAAACCGCGTGCCTTCAATTCCGCATCGCGTTCGCGGTCGTAGACGGAATCCGCGTGCTGGCTGCCGTCGATTTCTATGATCAACATTGCGTCGGCACACAGAAAATCGGCAACGAAGCGCCCGACCGGCGCTTGTCGGCGAAACTTGATTCCATCGAGACGGCGACTGCGCAGTTCCTGCCATAGTTTGCCTTCGGCCTCGGTCAATTCACGCCTGAGCGTTCTTGCGAAGCGGCGTTTTTCTGGTTGGACTGGCTGGTGGGGCATAAGGGCAGGCTACAGATTCTCACGCGTGGGAGAAAGTGTGATCGATGCGCCCTTTCCTTCTCCCCTTGTGGGAGAAGGTGGCCGAGCGGAGCGAGGTCGGTCGGATGAGGGGTGTTGGACGGAGTGCTTCGTTGCAGAACTGGTGCCGAGCGGTAATTTCTTGAAATGCCGCGTTCCCGCCAACACCCCTCATCCGCCCCTTCGGGGCTCCTTCTCCCACAAGGGGAGAAGGTAACGCCGTGCCCTTCAATGGCAGCAACTCCCGCCATACTGCAATTGCTCCTCAAAATCCGCGCGACCACCCGGCGTAAAGTCCATCAAATTCCACAGCGGCTCTATCGTGCCTGCGGCGCGCGGGTCCTGGCCGGGTTCGCTGTCGACAAAGCCCAGTTCCGAGCTCCAGAAATGGCGGATGCCATCGGCCTGACACTGAAAAACCGAGAGAAGCGGCAGTTGATAGCCGTTTTCGTCTTCCGTGTGATAGTCGCGGTTGAAGCTGTTATGCGCTGACGAAAGCAGCCGCATATTGCGCCAGCCACGGTCGCGCGCCAGCCCTTCAAGGTGATCGAGCGAGGTCTTGGCGATGACCGCGAAATTGAAACCCGCCGCTTCCAGATGGCCGACCGCACCATCAAGCTGGTCGAGCAGGCCGGTGCATGAGGGGCATGGCGCATCGGTAATGGACAGCTTCGCCGTCTCGCCGCCCCCCGCCTTTTCGCGCGTGTCGGTCGGGTAGCGCGGAAACATCATATTGTAGACGATGAGCGTGTTCTTGCCCGGCTGAAACAACTCAGCAAAGCTGATTTTCGCAGGCGCGCCTTCCGGTCCGCGACCGTCAAAGACATATTCCTGCGTCACCACCCCGCCCATCGGCAGCGCGCGGCGCGCAACCGCAACATCCTCCATCGCACGGCGAAGCTCCTTTTCCTTTTCGAGAAGCCTGTCGCGCGCGACGCGATAGTCTGCGGATTCATTGGGAAAACTGACCATTTTCAACCTCCATCTGCCGCCGCCTGCTGCAAGGACGTTCGAGAATGGCCAATTCCGACATGCTCGGTTTAGAACAAGGAGCAGCTAGGCTTCCGCGTCTGCTTTGGTGACCTTGCTCTTGGCTCTCTCGATCTTGTTGTTCGCTTTTCGGATACGCGTGGCGGCTTCTTTGGCCTTATCGCCTTCGATCGTTTCTCGCTTGATGACCTCGTTTTCGATCAAAGACGCAAGCGTATCGTTTCCAATCTTCACATCTGGAAACAGACGACGAATCTCGCGACGCACCACCGAGATGACCGGATCGGTCCGCATAACCGCGGAAACGGTAAATTTATTGAACAATTGAGCCTGCTGATGGAATGCATCCATCGCATCGGTCGTAAGCCCTTCCTTGGCGAAAAGGAACATGGACTGAAGATGGTCTTCATTCTTGGCGTTCATATCCGCGAAGACGATACGGCATACCTCTTCGTGGCTTATCTGGTTGGCCACGTAAATACGGACCAACCGCCATTCGACCGCATTGGTAAGAATTACCCAATGAATACCCTGATGGGCACCGTAATCGATCACTTGCCGCAAATGATTTTCCGACAATGCGCTGCCAGCAGATTTAACTTCGATAAGCAGTCGGAGTTGCCCTCCGATCTTAATCGCCAGATCACAAAATGTAGATTTTATCTGGTGTTCGGCAGTTAGCTCTTCATATTTATCGTAACCGAACACATCGGATAGAACATCCTTGATCAAGGTAACGGTGTCAGCTTCCGCTACATCCGATTTCTGCTGCGCAAGTGCAACGCGTTGATACTTCTTCAATGCCGAAGCAACACGCTCGACAAACTTCTTCGGAAGCTTATGCAATGAATCCCCTCCTCCATAACCCAGGATGATTGGAGGACGAAATAATTGAAAATACAAGCTGAAATTACCAAACGGCTATTTGGTACTAGGCAGCCTCTGCCGCCTGAACAATATCCCGCATCAACCCGTGCAGGCGATCGCGGTGGCCGTTGCGGGCGGAGGGGCCTTCGGTTGAGGTCATGACCACGGAAAGGCCGAGGTCCGGCACGATATAGAGCATCTGCCCGCCATAGCCCCAGGCGTAATAGGTCGGGTGGCCGACCATGTCGGCAATGAACCAGCTATAGCCATATTGCTCGCCGGAGAAGACGGAGCGCGTGCGCGGCTCCCATGACTGGTCGATCCAGCTTTCGGAAAGCACGCGCTTGCCATCGGCCATGCCGCGATTGCGGAAGAGTTCGCCGAAGGCCAGCAGCGAGCGTGGCGTCATCGCCATCTGGTTTCCGCCAAGATAGATGCCCTGCGGGTCGCGGTCCCAGCTTGCGATTGAAAAACCTTCGACCGGCCCCAGCCATTCGCGCGCCAGCTCGCGGGTGGATTTGCCGCCGACCCTTGTGAGGATCGCCGAAAGCAGATGTGTCGAGCCGGTCGAATAAAGCATGCCCGAACCCGGATCGTTTTCGAACGGTTGGGCAAGGGCTGCGCGCACCCAGTTGCGGCTGGCGACCCAGCGCCCGTAATTCGGGCCCGACGTGCGCCCAAGACCCGCCTGCATGGAAAGCAGATGGCCGATGGTGATGTCGTTGATGCGCGGATCGGCATTGTCCGGCAACGCGCCGGAAAGCAGCGGCGCGATCTTCTGATCGGGGCCGGTCAGTAGCTTCTTGTCGATGGCGATGCCGACAAGTGCCGAAACGATGGATTTCGAGGCGGATTTTATGTTGGTCGCGCCCGTCGTCCTATGGCCGCGAAAGCCTTCCTCGACCAATATCTCACCGTTACGCGAGATGATAAGCGTTTCCAGCGGCTCGATTTCGCCTGCGGCGTCGGCGATTTCGGCCAGCCGTGCATTTACCGGGCTTTGCGCGAAAGCGCTTGCCGGAAACAGGAAAAGGGCAATCGTGAAAGCGGCGATGAATCGGTTCATCGCGCTGTTGTAGTTCGCAAACTGGCCCTTTTGCAGCCCGTATCACGCCAAGTTGAGAATATGTGCGTTCAGGAAGCCGAAGGTGTGGCAGCCGTCTGCTCCGGCGAAGGCGCAGGCGTCGGTGCAACCGTCTCGACCTTGCGGGCCCGGCGGCGATCCTTGCCGAGACCGGTAATCTCGAGCATGCCCTTGCGCTTGGCGTCGTAATAATAGCCGGTCTGGTAAAGCCGGTCGGCGCGGTCATGATTGCCGTCTGCCACCAGATAGGCGCCGCGCAGGTATTTCACGGCATATTTGAGGTTGGTTTCGGCGTCCAGCAAACCGCTGGCCGAGCCAACATAGCCCATGCCCTTGGCGGTCTGGTGCTTGATCTGCATCAGGCCCCAATGGCCGCGATTGTAAGCTTGCGGACGGAAATTGCTTTCGCGCTTTACGACGCGGCGCACGAGTTCGACCGGCACTTCATAGACCTGCGCATATTTCGAAATGAGTTGATCCAGATTGCCGCCACCGCCTGCAGCAGGTGCAGCATAGGCTGAAGCTGCAATTTCCTGGTTAGGATACGCGACCTTGCTTTCGGCGGATGCGAATTGCGAAACCGGAAGGATCGCAACCGTCTCAGGCAGATCAAGTTGAATGTCGTTTTCGGTAGGTGCCAGGCTTGCCGACACATCGCCATTGGTCGTGCTGCAGCCACTGAGCGCAAGCAAAGAAAGCGCTGCTCCGGCAACAAAATTCACGGTAGAAATGTAACTTGGAAATGCAGGCAAACGGCCGCTCGCTTCCGAATATCTGGTCTCGCCCCGGCAGATTCATTACATCAGCAAAAGCCCGCAGGCAATCCGTTCATTACACAGAGGTAATGTTCATGATTTGTACTTGGCGTAAAAGCTGATATGCTGGGGTGAGGAATCGAACATGTCACATCAGTCTACAAAAGCCCCGGTCACCGGCAGCGCGGTCTTCGAGACGACGCTTGGCTGGGTGGGCATTGCCTGGAGCGACGAGGGCCTCGCCCGCCTTCAATTGCCCGAAAGCGATCGAGCAGGCACAGAACGAAGGTTGGCGCGAACCAGCAACGGCGTTGCTGCCAGCGAACCACCGCCGAAGATGGCGCTCCTGATTGGCAAATTGCGCGACTATGCAGCGGGTCGGCAGGTTGCCTTCGACGATTTTCCGGTCGATCTGTCCGGCATCGATGCGTTTCGGCTGGCGATCTATGACGCCGCTCGAAAGCTGAAATATGGTGAAACCGTCACCTATGGAGAACTGGCCTCACGCGCCGGCCATGCTGGTCTTTTCCGTGAGACGGGTCAGGCGCTGGGCGCGAACCCGGTGCCGATCGTCGTGCCGTGCCACCGCATTCTGGCCGCAGGCAATCTTATCGGCGGCTTTTCGGCGCCCGGCGGCTCGACGACGAAGGAACGCCTGCTCCTGATGGAGGGCGTACGCGTCGGCCCGCCACCCTCGCCTCAGGCGTCGTTCGCTTTCTGACTGGAGCAATTCCAGTAAAAGGGTGAAGCGGTTTTGCGTCCGGAATTGCGTCCTGTTCCTAGCGACGGCGCCACCAATCATCATAGTCAGGGCGTTCGCATTTATTCACGCGGCACGAGCGGGCATCGTTCGTCGGCACATAGGCCGGCACGGACACTTCGCCATATTCGCAGAAGCGGTTATCCGAGACATACCGGCCGTAGAGCGGCAGGCTTGGATTGCGCGTCGATTGATAGCGAAGAATGGCGGCTCCCTCGCCCGCCACACGTGACTGAACCGCATCGCAGCTCATGCTGGTGGTGACGTAACGGGAAATGGCTTCGGCCTCGCCGGACATGACGAAAAGTGCGGCAAAACCTGCCAATGGAATTGAAAAGCGCATCATGGCGTTCTCCTCGATGACCAGATAATTAAGCCAACGATTCACGAAAGAAAGCAGTTTCACGCTTTTGTGCAACTCGTTCGAAAAGGGTTTCAAACAGGCGCTGGTGATGAACCATCTTGTTTTTGACCCCAAAAGCGCTTATATGCCGTCCATTGATATTTCGGCCGATCGATATAGTGGCCCCGCGGTTCCGCGTTCGCTGACGTCTATCTCCAAAATCTCGATACCAAGTCGGTTATCCGACAATTACTAACGTTGCGAATGCAAGAAGGACTAGCGAAATGGCAACTGGAACAGTTAAGTGGTTCAACGCAACCAAGGGCTTCGGCTTCATTCAGCCTGACAATGGCGGCGCGGACGTATTCGTCCACATCTCCGCTGTTGAACGCGCTGGCATGTCGAACCTCGTCGAAGGCCAGAAGGTCAACTTCGAAATCGAACAGGACCGCCGCACCGGCAAGTCCGCAGCTGGCGCCCTCAGCAAGATTGGCTGATTTGGCGGCACGTCTCTGAAGGGTTAAACCTTCAAAACAGGATGTGCCTCACCAGACAATGCGCGCGCAGAACTTCGGTTCGAGCGCGCGGCAAGTCACGGATGTACTGGCGGCCGCGTTTTTAAGCGCCGCGCTCAGGGTAGAAATTCAAAAGCCTATGCAGCATATGCCTGCGGCCTTTTGAAAAGACCCTAAGTCAGTCTACTGAAACGGAAGGCGGGATAACATCCCGCCTTTTTGTTTGCCTGAAAGCAAGTCTTACCCGATCCACTGCATCGGAACATGCCCCGGATCGGCCGTCACCCGCTCGAGCCAGGCCAAAATATTCGGATAATCGGCAAGCACGAAGCCGCCCGCGCCCGCATCATGGGTGTACGCGTAAAGCGCCAGATCCGCGACGCTCAATGTCTTTCCGGCAAAGAAATCATGCGATGCCAGATGCACGTCCATCACGCGCAGCGCCTTGTTTCCGCGTTCCAGCGTTACCGCCAGCCGCTCCGGCGTCGCATTCTTCATCTTTTCGGGGATCGTCAGCAGCGCGCGCCGCACCGCGATGTAGGGTTCGTGGCTATACTGCTCGAAGAACATCCATTGATAGGCAAGCCCGCGCTCATAAGCATCGCCCGGCAAAAACTGCGTACCCTCGGCCAGATAGAGCAGAATCGCGTTGGATTCGGCCAGAAGCCGTCCGTCTTCCAACTCCAGCAAAGGCACCATGCCATTGGGGTTTTTCGCCAGAAATTCGGGAGACTGGGTCATGCCGTTTTGAAAGTTCGCCTCGATATGGCGAAACGGTTTTCCGAGCTTGCCCAGAAGCAGGCGCGGCTTGTAGCAATTGCCGCTATTCGTCATGCCGTAAACGGTGATCATCGCGCGCTCCTCCTGATAAAGCTTCTATGTAATTGAAACCATTACATTGTGACGATGCATTTCGGTTATTCCACATTGCGGTTGTGGTTGGTGTACCGTTGCGTTCAGCGCGGCCTGCGGCATCACAGGAGAAGAGTTTAGATTGTCCCATTCCATCGAAGAGCGAAACTATCGCAGGCGATCCTTTGTAGCCGACACTTTGGCGCTCATCGTATTTTTCACGGCTACCGGCATTATCAATGAACGCTTCATCGCTGGAATGACTTGGGAGCAGGTCTTTCACGCTCGACTTCTAGGCGCCGTACTCATGGTTCCAGTTGGCCGGCCTTACGGGGTCTGGCGCGATTGGATGATGCGGCATGCTCGCAAAAACCGGTTCTCTCAGTTGCTTTGGGATAGTCTGGCTCTCGTGAGCTTTCAGGTTCCCATTTACGCGACCATAATTGCCGTTAGCGGTGCCACCGGAGGCGGCTTGCTGCGCGGCATCCTTGGTGCAGCGGTGATGATGCTTGTTTTGGGGCGTCCATATGGAGCGTTTCTCAATTACGTAAGAAGCATGTTTGGCCTCCCACCCGGAGGAGAAAAACCGATGTCGCTGAATACCTAATATCGAAAAGGAACCAGCTTCTTTCGCCCGCCGAGCATTTCATCGATGTCCAGAACGCCCTCGTCCATATCCGATCCAACAGGCGCGAAATCGGCCAGAAACCGGCCCTGGACCTGATCGGCACCGGCATCCAGTGCGATCCGCAATTGGCCGGCGTTTTCAATGCCTTTGACCAGCACCGTGATCCCATCGTTGCGCATCGTTCCGACAAGCGCGTGAAACAGCGAAATCGTCGCTTTATTGCGGCAGATATCTGCAAAAAACCGCGTGCTTATGCGCACAATGTCCGGCGCAATGCGCGGCAGAACTTCCATCACGCGCGGCTCTTCGCCGAAATTGTCGAGTGCTATCAGAATGCCATCTGCCCGAAGCGTCTCGGCCAGAGATTCCACACGGCTTGTATCAGCATTGCCAATGTCGAGCATCGCACAGCCGAAACGGGGCGGCTCGAGTCCCAGCTCGCCCAGCATCCAGTTCAAGCCGCGAAAATCAGCCAATCTGCGTTCCACCCCGCCATCCTCGGCGTTGCAGCGCATCAACAAGCTCAACCCTTCCAGCCCCAGATTGGAGAAGTTCGCCGTTTCCAGCGTCGCTTCGACATTCTTGGCCATTTGGCGCTCGTCATCGTTCAGAGATGCCGGAAACTCTTGCTCGCCACATGGCTCACCAGCCCGAAACGCCTTTGCTGCATGCTCGACGGCGCAGATTTCAAGCGAATGCCGGTGGCATTGAAAGATCGGCTGATAAAAGCTTCTCAGTTGAAAATTACGGATTCTGGCGGTCTGAACGCCGATCTCGTCGATCGAGATCGCGCATTCCGCAGCACCGTTCCGATCTGCACCCTCCGGCATCAGACCGCTTTTCGGCCGAACCGCTTGGTCTTCTTGCCGCCTGGTTTGGATGGATCGTTGTCGTCGGTCGCAGGAGCAACCGGCTTTTTCTTCTGAAGGCCTTTGGGCACTGCCCGAAACTGATGCGGCACCAGCGCCGGGCGCGCCAGAACGAAGCCCTGCACCATCGACGCGCCGGATTTTTCAGCGAGTTCGAGCTGCCAATTCTCTTCTATGCCTTCGAAAACGGTGCGGATGCCCTGCGCTTCGAAACGCTCGACCATCGTGGTCAGCAGCGAAAATCCCGGCCCGGATTCCATCAGGCGGGTAATCCAGTGGGAATCGAATTTCACCACATCGGGGCTGAGCGACCTGATGCGCTGCAGGTCGGATTCTTCTGCGCCGTAATCGTCCACGGCAACGCGAAATCCGTGTTCCTTGAGCGATTTGACGAAGCCGCTCAGAGCCTCGGGCGAAGCCGATTTCTGCTCCGTCACCTCGCACACGACGCGCTCGACGCCAATTCCGGTTTCCTTCAGCACGACGAGCATATCGTCGAGCGCTGCGTCGCAAATATCCAGATCCTTGAACAGCGACGGATCGAAATTAACATAGACGGCAAGATCATCGGGCAGAAAGGTCGCCGCATTCATCAGATGCAGAGTCCGCGACAGGGTCTCGACGTTCAGCCGTTCGTCTTCGGGAATACCGGGAAAAAATACAGCAGGCGAAATTTCCTCGCCGCCCCGGAACGGGCGCAGCAGGCCCTCGAAGGCGACCATTTCGAGCTTGCCTTTGGTGAAGGAGAATATCGGCTGGAAAGCGCTTCGAAGCTCGTAATGCGCCCAAAAACCGATGACGGACCCGTCATCCTGTCGGACGATTTTTGTTAGCCCGATACTACGCGACACGATCCTTGATGCTCCGCAATCAGGGCTGCTTATGGACCGCGACCTTAGACGGCAACGATTTATCCGGCGTTAACGGGAATTGTTGGTCCACGCAAGGCCCGCGCCCCGGAAACTCTTGCGATTTTGCCTCCGATGGGACATTAGAAACGCGGTCGCAGACCGCGGCCGCAACCCTCCAAGGAGTTTACCTGCCATGGCCTTTCTTGCCGACGCCCTTTCCCGCGTGAAGCCTTCTGCGACGATCGCCGTCACCCAGAAAGCGCGCGAGTTGAAAGCGAAAGGCCGTGATGTCATCGGTCTTGGTGCGGGCGAGCCGGATTTCGACACGCCGGACAATATCAAGAATGCGGCAATCGACGCGATCCGCCGCGGCGAGACCAAATATCCGCCGGTTTCTGGCATTGTACCGCTGCGCGAGGCAATCGCTGCTAAATTCAAGCGCGAGAACAATCTTGATTACAAGCCGGAGCAGACCATCGTCGGCACCGGCGGCAAGCAGATTCTGTTCAACGCCTTCATGGCGACGCTGAACCCCGGCGACGAGGTCATCATCCCCCGTCCATACTGGGTCAGCTATCCGGAGATGGTGGCAATCTGCGGCGGCACGTCGGTCTTTGCCGAAACCTCCATCGACAACGGCTTCAAGCTGACGGCAGCAGAGCTGGAAAAGGCGATCACGCCGAAGACCAAGTGGCTTCTGATGAACTCGCCGTCGAACCCGTCCGGTGCTGCCTACACCGAAGCGGAACTGCGCGCGATCGCCGATGTTCTGCTCAAGCACCCGCATGTCTGGACGCTGACCGATGACATGTACGAACACCTGACCTATGGCGATTTCGTCTTCAAGACGATCGCCGAGGTCGAGCCGAAACTCTACGACCGTACGCTGACCATGAACGGCGTGTCGAAAGCCTATGCCATGACCGGCTGGCGCATCGGTTATGCCGCTGGTCCGGTCCAGCTCATCAAGGCGATGGACATGATCCAGGGCCAGCAGACCTCCGGCGCCTGCACCATCGCGCAGTGGGCCTCGGTCGAAGCGTTGAACGGACCGCAGGATTTCATCGCCAAGAACAAGGCGATCTTCCAGAACAGGCGCGACCTCGTCGTCTCGATGCTCAACCAGGCGCGCGGCATCACCTGCCCGTCGCCGGAAGGCGCCTTCTATGTCTATCCATCCTGCGAAGGGTTGATCGGCAAGAAGACGCAAACCGGTACGGTCATCACCGATGACGCAGTCTTCACCTCCGAGCTTCTGGAAGCGGAAGGCGTTGCTGTCGTTCAGGGTTCGGCCTTTGGCCTCGGCCCGAACTTCCGCATTTCCTACGCCACTTCGGAAACGCTCCTCGAAGAAGCCTGCAACCGCATCCAGCGCTTTACGGCGTCTCTGGTCTGATCCGAAACAGCCGGTCGCAACACTGCTTGCGGCCGGCTTTCCGCTTTTAAAAGCGGCGCTACTCCAGCCATTCGGTGGAAAACGCACCGGTCACATGCAGATCGGTCGTTTCCAGCCGCCCCGGCCCGAGATTTGAGAATTTGTGAGGCGTATTCGGCGGGCAAAACAGAATTTGCCCCGGAACACCCTCGACCTGCTGATCGCCTATCGTGAACAGCCCGCGGCCCTGACGTACAATGAATACCTGCGCGTAAGGGTGCTTGTGAAGCTTCGGCCCGCCGCCGATCTTGTCCGTCGTGAAGAACATGACAGACACATCGGCGCCATACTGGCCGCCTTCGAACTCGCCTTGCCAGACATCCGGCTTTTCTGCCCAGTCTTCCCTGTTCAGTATTCTTCCGCTCATGCGTACCTCCTCAACCGGTGAATTGCTCGTCGGAAACTTTCTCTAGCCAGTCCGCCGTCTTTCCATCCTGCGCTTCCTGCATGGCGATATGCGCCATCGCAGTATCCGGCCCAGCTCCGTGCCAATGCTTTTCGCCGGGCGCGAACCATATCGTGTCACCGGTCTTGATTTCCTGAATGGGTCCGCCCCAAGTCTGGACGCGACCTGCTCCCGAAACCACATGAAGCGTCTGCCCCAGCGGATGCGTATGCCACGCTGTCCGCGCGCCGGGCTCGAAGCTGACCAGAAGCGCGCGCAGGCGCGCCGGGTCTTCCGCCTCGATGATCGGCGTTTGCAAAACCCGCCCGGTGAAATAGTCGGATGGCGCAATTTTTGTCGGCACACTGCCGCAGGCGATGATCTTCATAATCGTTCCTTTCGCAAACCTCATCTATAGCCCAAGGCGGGCGCCCGGCACACCGGTTTGACGCCGATGCTCTTGCTCTGACGGCAAAGCCGTGTGACGATGTTTTCCGGCAGGGGCAGAAACATGTTCCGCCACCGCGACGGTCGTCAGGCCGGCCGCCGCACAAGGGAAAACGCCTTTAAGCGGAGGTCAGCACCATGGAAAGCCGTGCCGGAGGAAGACGTACGGGACCGAAATGCATTGCCATCGTCGGTCCCTTTGCCAGCGGAAAAACCACTCTTTTTGAAGCGATCCTTGCCCGAACGGGCGCAATTCCCAGACAAAACGCCGTCGCCTCGGGCAACACCGTGTCCGATCATTCTGCCGAGGCGCGCGCCCACGCAATGAGCGTCGAGGCCGTCTTCGCGACGACCGATTTCATGGGCGAAAGCATCACCTTCGTCGATTGTCCCGGTTCCGTCGAATTCGCCTATGAGGCCGATCCGGTTCTGGCCGCATGCGATGCGGCAATCGTCGTTGCCGAGGCCGACGAGAAGAAAATCCCTGCTTTGCAGCTCATCCTGCGCAGGCTGGATGATATCGGCCTGCCCCGCATCCTTTTTCTGAACAAGGTCGACAAGGCACAATCGGCAGTGCGCGACGTACTCAAGCTGCTTCAGCCGGCCAGCAGCACCCCGCTTCTGCTTCGCCAGATCGCACTCCGCAACGATGGCGTCATCATCGGCTCCATCGATCTGGCGCTGGAGCGCGCCTATATCTATCGCGAATACGCCGAAAGCGAAGTGGCAAGCATTCCCGACGACGACCGCGCGCGCGAACTGGAAGCGCGTTTTTCCATGCTGGAGACGCTCGCCGACCACGACGACCGCCTGATGGAGCAATTGCTTGAGGAGATCGAGCCGCCGCGCGATGCCGTTTTCGACGACCTCGCAGCCGATTTGCGCGACGGCGCGGTAACGCCTGTGCTGATCGGCGCTGCCGAAAAGGGCAATGGCGTGCTTCGCCTGCTCAAGGCCATCCGCCATGACGCGCCGGACGTTGAGGCCACGCGCCAGCGGCTGGGAATTGCCGATAGCGCCAATGCCATCGTGCAGATCATGAAGACGATCCACACCGCGCATGGCGGCAAACTGTCGGTTTCGCGCATTCTTTCCGGCAAAATCCCGGATGCGACCGAGCTTTTTTCAAGCGATGGCTCGTCTTCCAAAGTCTCAGGAATCTACCGTCTGCTGGGCAAGGACCAAGCGAAACTCGCCTCCGCGGCAGTGGGTGAAACAGTAGCACTCGGCAAGCTGGAAGGTGCCAGGACAGGCCAGACGCTGACCACTTCGAAGAATGGCCTGGCCGCCCTCGCCTCGCTTGAACAACCGCACCCCGTCTATTCTTTCGCGCTGCGCCCGAAAGAGCGCAAGGATGAGGTGAAGCTGTCCGCCGCCGTACAAAGGCTTGCCGAGGAAGACCCCTCGCTCGGCCTTTCCTACAGTCAGGGTTCGGGCGAAACGGTCATTTCCGGCCATGGTGAAATGCATCTGCGTGTGACCGTCGAACGCCTCGAAGGCCGCAATCAGATTCCGGTCGAGGGACACCCCGCGACCGTGCCTTACAGCGAAACGATCCAGAAAAGCGCCCAGCAGCGCGGACGCCATAAGAAGCAGTCCGGCGGCCACGGCCAGTTCGGCGATGTCGTTTTGGAAATCAAACCGCTGCCGCGGGGATCGGGCTTTCAGTTTACCGACACGATCACCGGCGGGGCGGTGCCGAAGCAATATATCCAGTCGGTCGAGAGCGGCGTTCGCGACTATCTGAAAACCGGGCCGCTCGGCTTTCCGGTCGTCGATCTTGCGGTCAACCTGTCAGACGGCTCCTACCATTCGGTGGATTCCTCGGACATGGCGTTTCAGATGGCCGCTAAAATCGCGATGAAGGAAGGCATGGCTGCCTGCGCACCCGTCCTGCTCGAGCCGATCCTGAAAGTCGATATATTCACGCCGACCGACGCGACGGCGAAGGTCACGGCCATCGTGCCGCAGCGGCGCGGTCAGATACTCGGCTTCGATGCCCGCCCCGGCTGGACTGGTTGGGACATCGTTCAGGCGACGATCCCGCAGTCGGAAATTGGCGATCTCATCATCGAATTGCGCTCGGTGACTGCCGGTGTCGGCAGCTACATTTCCTCATTCGATCATCTGGCGGAACTGACAGGGAGGCTGGCTGAAGAGGCATCGGCAATGCGAAGCAAAGCAGCCTGAAACTAACCGGGCGTCGCGAGCGTTCCTGACGATATGCAAAATGTGAAAGACCTTGAATTGCGCAACTTGTAACGAGGACGCAAATTAGGGCACGCTGCTTTCAAGCATTGGATCGATACATGGCCTACATTCACCGCCGCCCGTCATGGGCAATCGCAGAATCGCTCGCAACGCCCGAATCCGCATTTCTGAGCCGCCGCAGCCTGTTGCAGGCAATGGGTCTCGGCGCAGTCTCGGCAGGCATGGCCGCGACATTCGCCACAAAGGCGCTCGCGCAGGACGAAAAAGACCCGACAGCAGACCTCTATCCGCCGAAAAAGAACGAGGCCTATAAGCTCGACCGCAGCATCACGCCGGAAGAGATCAACGCGAACTACAACAATTTCTATGAGTATGGCTCGCAAAAGACGATCGCGGCGGACGCTCAACAATTGAAGACACGGCCCTGGGAAATCGAAATCGGCGGTCTGGTGGATGCGCCTATGACCATTGCATTCGACGATCTCGTACGCAAAATCCCGCTCGAAACCCGCCTCTACCGCCACCGTTGCGTCGAGGCATGGTCGATGACCATTCCGTGGAGCGGCTTCCCGCTGAAATCTCTGGTCGCGCTGGCCAAGCCGCAATCGGGCGCGAAATTCGTGCGTTTCGAAACCTTCATGGACCCATCCATGGCGCCGGGCCAGAACAGCTTCGTCTACCCCTTCCCTTATGTGGAAGGTGTCACGATGGCCGAGGCTTCGAACGACCTCGCTTTCCTCGTCACCGGCGCTTACGAAAAACCGTTGCTGAAGCAGTTCGGCGCGCCGATCCGGCTGGCGCTTCCTTGGAAGTACGGCTTCAAATCAATCAAGTCGATCCGCAAGATCGAATTCGTCGAAGAGCAGCCCGTCGGGCTATGGGAAGCGCTTCAGTCCAGCGAATACGGCTTCTGGGCCAATGTGAACCCCGAAGTCCCGCATCCGCGCTGGAGCCAGGCGCGCGAACGCGTGCTCCACACCGGAGAGATGGTGCCGACGCTGCTTTTCAACGGCTATGGCGAGCAGGTGGCCGACATCTACAAAGGCATGGATCCGGCCAACCTTTATATGTGACCTCAAAAAAAACGGCACCCGACGAATTCATCGAGTGCCGTTTTCGCGGTCTGCCTCGGGAGGCAGGCAGGTCCGCCGCATAGCCTGCACACATATTCATCACGCCTAAAAATAAGGCACCCGAACATGTAGAAATCTTGCCGGACGCGACGGCTGCCTAAGCCTGTCACGACCGAGTGATGCCCCCATCTCCCGAACGAACAACGCCGCGTCCTGCATCAAGCCATAGTGAATCGAACCGGAACCGCACGTTACAGCAGGTTACATGAGACCGTTACGAGCTGGATTTCGAAATTTTGGCAACAAAAAAGCCGGATCTGATAGACCCGGCTGAGTTTGATGGAGTTTGCCAAAAAGGCTAACCTCCAGAGGGGAACACTCACCGAACGCTAATGGGAGGAGAACGCGTCCGGGAGATGATGTTTATATCGGCCCTTTCTGCTTAAGAAACAAGCATGAAGCTTGCACATCTGCCATGCAAAAAGGCAGGGACTGTGGACCTATGACAATGCTCAATAGGCCCAGTTGCGCGCCTTGGCGATGATGAAGTCGCGAAAGACATGCAGCTTCGCCTGGTTCTTCATCGCATCCGGATAAGCGAAATACGTGTCGAAGGAAGGCACTTCGGTTTCCGGCAGAAGCTGAACCAGCCCGGAATCCTTGCTCACCACGTAATCTGGCAGCATGGCTATGCCCGCACCTGCCTGCACCGCGCGCTTGATCGACAGGATATCGTTGATCTGCAGTGTCGCGACGCGTTGCCCGCCATCGAAATCGCCGACCGTTTCCAGCCAGTTCAATTCACTGAGATGCGCCGGAACCGGCAGGCCGAACGTCACGATCCTGTGGTTTTTCAGATCACCGATGGATGCCGGTTTGCCATGCTTGGTGACATAGGATGGCGACGCATAGAGATGGAAATGCACCGTGAACAGGCGGCGTTGGATGAGGTCCGGCTGTTGCGGCTGGCGCAATCTGATCGCGCAATCTGCCTGGCGCATTGTCAGGTCGAGTTCTTCGTTCGCCAGAATGAGCTGCAACTGGATTTCGGGATAAAGCTCGACAAATTCCGGCACACGCTCGGTCAGCCATCCGGCACCAAGGCCAACTGTCGTCGTTACCCTCAAAACGCCAGAAGGACGATCCTTCGTCTCTTTCAGCCGCGACTTGATGGTCTCCAGCTTCATCAGCACGTCATGCGCCGTGCGGAAAAGCATTTCGCCCTGCTCGGTCAGTACGAGGCCGCGCGCATGGCGATGAAACAGCGGCACGCCGACATCATGTTCCAGCGCGCTTACCTGACGCGAAATCGCCGATTGGGAAAGGCGCAGCGTTTCTGCGGCGTGCGTGAAAGACCCGGCCTCCGCTGCCGCGTGAAAAACACGTAACTTGTCCCAGTCGAGTGCCATTCGGCCTTACTTCCCCTCATGTCGCGCCCGGATTTCCGGGCGCAGACGGCTTATTCCGCCGCTTCCCGGTGCACTTCCAGACCGGCCAGATATTTTTCGGCTTCAAGTGCGGCCATGCAGCCAAGCCCCGCGGCCGTTACCGCCTGACGGTAAATGTCGTCGGTGACATCGCCCGCTGCAAACACGCCCGGAACATCCGTGCGCGTCGAATCCGGCGCCGTCCACAGATAGCCGTTCGGCTTCTGCTTCAGCTTGCCAGCAAACAATTCGACCGAAGGCGCATGACCGATTGCCACGAAAATACCATCGACCGGGAAATCCGTGACCGCACCGGTGACGACGTTTCTGAGCTTCAGCCCGCTGGCCGATGGCGGCATCGGCGCCTTGCCCGGCGTGCCGGTGATTTCATCGACGACCGTGTCCCAGATCACCCGGATATTTTCCTTGGCCATCAGGCGCTCACGAAGAATGCGCTCCGAGCGGAATTCATTGCGGCGATGAATGACAGTGACGCTCTTTGCCAGATTGGAAAGATAAAGCGCTTCCTCGACTGCCGAATTGCCGCCGCCGATCACTGCGACATCCTTGCCGCGATAGAAGAAGCCGTCGCAGGTCGCGCATGCCGAAACACCGAAGCCCATATAGGTCTGTTCACTCGGAATGCCGAGCCACTTCGCCTGCGCGCCCGTCGCGATGATGAGCGCGTCGCAGGTATATTCGGTGCCGGAATCGCTCTTCAGGCGAAACGGCCGCACATCGATATTCACTTCGGTAATCAGATCGGTGATGATTTCCGTGCCGACATGCTCCGCCTGCTTGAGCATCTGCTCCATCAGCCAAGGCCCCTGAATGGGATCGCCGAAGCCCGGATAGTTTTCGACATCGGTGGTGATCATCAACTGACCGCCCTGCTGCATGCCGGAGATAAGCACCGGATTCAGCATGGCGCGCGCGGCATAGATTGCCGCCGTGTAGCCCGCTGGACCGGAGCCGATGATAAGAACTGGCGCGTGCTTGGCTGTCATGACTGGCCTTCAAGAAAATGTCGGACGCGAAATAGGAAGAGAACAAGGCTAATTTAGGTGCTGCCATGCACCTCGTGCAAGGCTGCGCGGCGCCTGGCCGCATGCTTTCAGGGCATATCCACCAGATTCGCATAGCTTGAGGCGATTCAAGCCCTCTTCGGGGCTTTCAACGAGGCCAAACTAGTTTAATTTCACAAGCGCGACAGATTCTTGCGCCGAACTCCACTGAAAGTTTTCAATGCCGCTTAAAGCCGACCTCGACTCGATAGATTGGAAAATCCTTCGCGAATTGCAAGACGATGGCCGGATGACCAATGTGGAGCTGTCCCGGCGCGTCGGCATTTCAGCGCCGCCCTGCCTGCGACGCGTCAAGCGGCTGGAAGATTCCGGCATCATCCGCAGCTACCGTGCCTTACTCAACGCTCCAGCCCTCGGCATGGATGTCGTTGCCTTTTGTCTGGTCGGCCTGAACCATCAATCGGACGCAGAACTGAAAGCCTTCGCAGACCGCACCCGCGGCTGGCCCATCGTGCGCCAGGCATGGATGGTATCGGGCGAATCCGATTTCATGCTTCATTGCGTCACCAGCGACCTGACCACTTTCCAGACCTTCGTCATCGAGGAACTTACCTCGACGACCAATGTCGATACGGTTCGCACCGCCCTCACCATCCGTCAGGTGAAAGACGAGGGTGCCGTGGCGATGAACGAAAAGACGTAAGGTTTGTCGATGCCGCAATCGCAGAAAAAGCGCTTGGTGGTCGTCGGAAACGGCCCGCTGTCACGCGACTTCTCAAGCGAAGTCGACAGCGCCGATTTCGTCATACGGTTCAACGAGCCGAAAGCCTCCATCGGGATGAGTGGCGTGAGAACCGACCGGCTCATCATGGCCAATTCCGGAAAGCCCATGCAGCGGCGCCTGGAAGACCCCAAGCTCATCACCTCGCCGATCTTTCAGGCCGCGAAAGAACTGATGTTCGCCTATCACCCGGAGATCATCGCGCGCTATTTCCGCCGTCCTAACATCCTGTCGCGCCTGAAAGGCAGACGCACCGACTGGACGCTGCCTGCAATCGAGAAGTTCGGTGGTGCGGGCAAGGAAATCCGTATCATGCCGCCGCAATTCTATATGGAAGGCTGCCGCATACTCGGCGTACCGGCGGACAAGATGCATGAGGTATTCCCCAGCACAGGATTTTTCGGCATATGGCATGCTCTCGAGCATCATTCTGCCCAAGAGTGGCGTTTAGAAGTGTGCGGCTTTACATGGCAGGGATGGCAACGTCATGCCTGGGCCGACGAGCGGCGCTGGATCGGCGAAAAGGTCGAACAGGGCCGAATAGTCCTCATCGATGAGGGCGTTTAACTTGTGGACGCCAGTCTAAGGGGTCAGGGCCGGTTAATATGGTCGAATGGTGGGAGGCCATTTGTTTGGATACACGAAGCGGAGGCGCAGGAAATGTCTGCATTTTCAAGTCTTCGCGACAAAGTAGCCGAGCAAATGGACCGCACCATTCGAGCAGATTGACAGGTTCTGACCCCAAGTAGCCCCACATCGACAAAAGGAATGATTGATGAGTGAAGCACTGAGAATCTTTATCGGATGGGACTCCCGCGAGCCCATCGCCTATGAGGTCGCCAAGGCAACCGCTTTGGCAAACTCCTCGATCCCGCTCGACATCCAGCCGATCAAGCTGGACGATCTGGTCGAACAGGGCCTTTATTCGCGTGACATCGATCCGCTGGCCTCGACAGAATTCACCTATTCGCGTTTTTTCACGCCGAAGCTCGCCGGCTTCAAGGGCTGGGCGCTTTTCTGCGATTGCGATTTCCTGTTTTTCGGCGATCTGGCCGAGCTTCGCAATTATCAGGACGCTTCCAAGGCAGTTCTGTGCGCCAAGCATGATTACCAGCCCAAGGATGGCGTGAAGATGGATGGCAAGGTGCAGACCAGCTATCCGCGCAAGAACTGGTCGTCCTTCATGTTCTTCAATTGCGACCACCCTTCCACGCAAAAGCTCACCCCCGAAGTCGTCAACAGCCAGAGCGGCGCCTATCTGCACCGCATGCAGTGGGCGGCAGACGACGAAATCGGCGATCTGCCGATCGAGTGGAACTGGCTGGAAGGCTGGAACGAAAAGCCCGCAAATGGTGGCCTGCCAAAGGCCGTGCACTACACGCGCGGCGGTCCCTGGTTCAAGGATTGGCAGGACGTCGACTATGGCGACAAATGGCGCGCCGAGGCGCTGAAAATCGACCCAACTTTCAAGCCGTTCTGATTGTTCAAAAACACGGAAATGCGCGGTCAACAGCCGCGCATTTTTCGTTTTAAGAGTGCTTTTTCGACATCATGCGCAATGACAGCCGGTAAATCGACCGCTTGATCTCGCGCGAAATCACTTCGCCCAGCGGCTTCGATTTCTTCTGAACGACCGTGCCGCCCAGCAGATGCCCGATCTGGCGAATGCACACAGGCGCGACTGCCAGAATGCGCGCTTTGATCAGCCAGCGCATCTGGATCGTCGTATCGACGGGACGGTCGAAAATCTCCGTCGCTTTCAGCAAAGCCGCCGCTGCATCCCGCCCCACAAGCTGCATCTGCATGCCCAGCCCGACGAGCGACGGCTGGACTAGCGAAACCCCGCCCTCACCCGCGACCTGCTCACCCTTGTCCGTATGGCTGCGATAGGGGAAGCGGATGTAATCGCCGGGCCGGATGTTTTTCAGCGCCACGACCAGCGCATTTGGAAACAAGACCTCATCCGGCGCGACATCGTCTTCGACGATCAATCCGGCATCCAGACCGTGATCCAATATCTCTCGCCACGCCCTGCGATGCGATAAGAAGCAACCGACCTCAGCCTTGCCAAGTTCGAACGGATAGCGCGGACGGTGCAGATTCTTCCTGTAGACGGCGGCAATTTCAACGTCGTTCAGTTTCAGCCCATCCACCGCATCGATGATGTTCACCGGCAGCGGCAGCGAAGCCTGCAACGCCTCGACCTGAGGCCTGCGCTTTTCCGCCCGGCCAAGATGAATGATGAATGCCTCGGCCTTCATGGCTTGCCAGCCCATACCGCATCATAGACGCGGCGAACGCTATCGGCCTCTTTCTGCAGCGGGAAATGCTCGCGCACATGCGCCAGCGCGTTCAAGCCTTGAGTTTCCGCCAGTGCCGGATCGGCCAGATAGGGCCGAATCGCCTCGCGCAGAGCGGCGCCATCGCCTGCCGGAACCACCGCGCCGGTGCGCCCCGGCTCGATCATTTCGGCATAGGCCCCCGCATCACTCGCAACAACCGCCGTCTGCGAAGCCATCGCCTCAAGCGGCGTCAGGCCGAAACCCTCATTGCGCGACGGCGCGACGTAGAGCGAGATACGCCGATACCAGACCTTGATGTCGGGCACTTCGCCCAGAAAAAGAATGCGCTCGGAAAGACCCGCAGCCGCAATCCGCGCTTTCAGGTCGCGCGCAAAACCTTCGTGCTCCGCCGTCACGCGCCCGGTAATCACGCATGTCCATTCGGGATGATCTGGCAACAGCGCAATCATCGCATCGACGAGGAGATCCGTGCCCTTCTGATGCCGCACGCGCCCGAAGCAGCCAATTGCATAGCGCCCCGGCAGCTTTGCCGCAGCAAAAGCGTCATCGGCGTCACGCGGCGGGTGAAACAGATCGAGATCGACCCCATGCATCACCACCTTATGCGGCACTTCGAGAAAGCTGCCCGATTTCGTACTGGTCGCAATCACCGCTTCCATGCGCCGGATCAGCCATTTCGTGAACGGCCTGTGGTGCCTCTGCGCAGCGGAGGTGAAAATCAGATGCATCGGCGCCCGAAACACATGCCGCAGGATCAGCCCCGCGACCATTTCGGTATTGCGTCGCGCATGCCAGATGCGTTTGCGGCCCGAATCCGGTCGCTTCAATAGCGAAAAGACCTGCCACCATTTCATGCGCGGCAGGCTGTCGGGCAGCCCCGGCCCAAGCGTCGCAATGCCAAGCGTACGCGCCTGAACGGGTACGAGCTGCATGATCGTGCTCGTCACCCCCGAAAGCCGCTTCTTGAGATTGGGTGCAACGACTTCGACGCGGCTCATATCGACGCCGCGCCTGTCGATGGCGGACGACCGCGTATTTTCAACGGTGTCCGCCACTTTGCTTCTCAGATGAACTGGACCTGGACGATCTCGTAGCCGCGCGCGCCGCCCGGCGCGTTGACTTCGATTGCGTCGCCCACTTCCTTGCCGATCAGCGCGCGCGCGATCGGCGATGAGATGGAAATGCGCCCGGCCTTCACGTCTGCTTCCTGGTCGCCAACGATCTGGTAGGTCTTTGTTTCCTCGGTGTCTTCATCGACCAGTTTCACGGTCGCGCCGAACTTCACCTTTTCGCCGGAGAGCTTGGCCACATCGATCACTTCGGCGCGAGCGATATAGTCCTCGAGCTCGTTGACGCGGCCTTCATTCAGGCTCTGCGATTCCTTCGCAGCATGATATTCCGCATTCTCGGAAAGGTCGCCATGCGAGCGTGCTTCCGAGATGGCTTCGATGATGCGCGGACGCTCTTGCTGCTGGCGCCAGCGCAGCTCTTCCTTGAGAGCTTCAAACCCGCCTGCGGTCATCGGAACCTTGTTCATTATATCGGACCTTTCATTCCAACCCCTCGCTGCCTTCCGGATTGCCGGAACACCCCTGCGAGACACAAAAAGAAAACGGCCCGCCAGCTTGGCTGTCGGAACCGTCAGACCTCAGTTGCGTCTAATATAGCAACGATCTCGGCTTTTTCACATCAAAAAAGCATATGGATTCCATCAGCCGCAGACATTACCCAGCGTGATCCACCGCCCGTTCACAGGCTTGTGAGGAAATGTCATCACGCTATTTCTTGCTGCGAAGGGGTGATGGCCTATGTCGGATTGTGAACCAAAAACCTTTCAGGAGCTCGGATGACCTTCAAAACGGCCAGAACAACCCTTCTTTCTCTCTCTTTGGCGATTCTCACGCCGGTCGCGGTCCATGCACAGCCCAAAACCTTTGAGACGGATACGGTAAACGTTCAGGCCCAGATTCTGGCTGACGGGTTGGAGCATCCCTGGGGCATGGACTTCCTGCCCGATGGCGACGTGATC
Organism: Foliimonas ilicis; assembly: GCF_039939195.1. Taxonomy (NCBI): domain Bacteria; kingdom Pseudomonadati; phylum Pseudomonadota; class Alphaproteobacteria; order Hyphomicrobiales; family Phyllobacteriaceae; genus Foliimonas; species Foliimonas ilicis. The sequence goes on from NZ_JBDUUH010000012.1 coordinate 58,542, forward strand.
GTCACCGAGCGCCCCGGCCGCATCCGCATTCTCTCAGGCGATGCGCTTTCCGATCCGGTCGAAGGCGTTCCCGATGTTGCCGCCACCGGTCAGGGCGGCCTGCTTGACATTGTGATCGCGCCCGATTTTGAAAGCTCCAGCCTCATCTTCTTCAGCTTCTCCGAGGCGGGCGATGGCGGCGCCGGAACCGCAGTCGCCAGCGCTAAACTGGTACGCGATGGCGCATCTGCACGCTTGGAGGACGTGAACACCATTTTCTCCATGTCGAAGAAAACCGGCGCCGGCCAGCATTTCGGCTCCCGCCTCGTCTTCAACACGGATGGCACCCTGTTCATCACGACGGGTGATCGCGGCGACGGCAAGCGCGCGCAGGACATGAACGATCATGCCGGCGCAGTTCTGCGCATCAATCAGGATGGCACCATCCCCGCCGACAACCCCTCGCCGGATGGCTCCGCCCACCTCCCCGAAATCTGGACCAAGGGCCACCGCAACCCGCAAGGTGCGGTGCTCGATCCGGTCACCGGCACGCTCGTAACAGCCGAACACGGCGCGAAGGGCGGCGACGAGATCAATGTCGTCGAGGTCGGCAAGAATTACGGCTGGCCGATCATCTCCTATGGCGTGAACTATAACGGTACGGCAATTGGCGAAGGCACGGAAAAAGAAGGGCTGGAGCAACCCGCCTTCTATTGGGATCCCTCGATCGCCCCATCCGGCCTCATTAGCTATCAGGGTGAAATGTTCCCCGAATGGAAAGGCGATTTGTTCGTCGGCGCACTCAAATTCTCGCTGCTCTCGCGCCTGGAACGCGACGATGCGGGCAAGATCACCGGCGAAGAGCGCATGTTCGAAGGAGAATTCGGCCGCATCCGCGACGTCAATCTCGCACCCGACGGTGCGATCTGGCTGCTGACCGATGAAAGCAACGGCGCAATCGTCCGCCTCTCCCGCGCGGACTAATGTAACCTTAGGGGGCGGTTCCTCTTTTGGTGGAATCGCGAGGCACCCCCCTCTGCCCTGCCGGGCATCTCCCCCTCAAGGGGGGAGATTCGCCGACACCGCTCTCCAACTTCATATTGCAACGCCAGTAATTGGTGCCGCGCTTTCATGACAGAGTAATCTCCCCCCTTGAGGGGGCATTGTTTACATCTGACTGTTTTTGAATTCTTCTGCTGCCTGTCATGTGATTTGGTGGGAGAAGAAGGATGGACTGTCCAAATTGCCAGAGCCAGGATTTGCGCAAGACCGGTCGCAAGGACGGGGCGCAACGCTATTGCTGCCGGTCGTGCGGACGCTACTGTACGGATAGGCCTCGCCGGTTCAGCCCGCAAACCAAAGCGCAGGCTGTGGACATGTATCTCAACAATGTCGGCATCCGCAAAATCGCGCGCTTTGTCGGCGCCTCGCCGGCCGGCGTGTTGCGCTGGATACGCAAGGAGCATGAGGCCGTTCAGGCGCGGCTGGCCAAGTCTGGCCCAGCCTGTGTGGCTGAGGCCGACATTATCGAGATGGACGAGATCTATACTTTCGTTCAAAAAAACAGCAGCGGGCGGTGATCTGGACCGCCTTCAGCCGCCGTCAGAACCGGGTCGTTGCCTATCATATCGGCGACAAGGGCGTGACGAGCGCCATGACCATCTACCGGCTCGTCAAACAGGCCGTGGGCACGATCGAGGCGATCTATACCGATGCCAACTCCAGCTATCATCTGGCCTTCGAGCGCATGGGGATCGGCGAGCCTCATACCCAGACCAAGGCGCAGACACATCTGATCGAGGCATCCAACTCATCGATCCGCGACAACCTCGCCCGCTTCAACCGTCGATCAAAGCGCTTTTCAAAAACCCATCAGATGCTCGACATAACCCTCGCTCTGTTCTTCAACAGGCATCTAATTACGAGTCCAATGTAAACACTGCCCCTTGAGGGGGAGATGCCCGGCAGGGCAGAGGGGGGTGCCTTGTGATGCCGTCATGAAGCGGCTCTGGAAAACCGCCATTTGCAGGCCGCTCTCACCTCAATCTCTAGCCCTTCGTATAAGCCTCGATCTGCGACGCCAGCACCGCGAACTCCTTGCAGCCTTCACCACAGCGCTTGCCGATTTCCGACAATTGCTCGCGTGCCGAAGCGACGTCGCCGAGCAGCAGATGCGCTTCGCCGAGATATTCGCGCGCCAGCGTGTAATCGGGGTTCGCTTCCAGCGCACGGCGATAATAGGTCAGCCCTTCCTCGATGCGGCCCGCCTTGCGGTTCGCATAGCCGAGATAATTCAAAATGCGCGGATCATCCTGGTTCTTCGCCAGCTTGAGAACGGCGATCGCCTCTTCATAACTGCCGATGGCCGCCAGATCGCGCCCGCCCTCATAAATGCTTTCGTCGTCGATCATGCCGCGCTGCGGCGGCACGCATTTCTTGGCCTCTTTGTCCCATATCTCGCCGTTCTTGCACTGTGTCGCGGTATCGCCGCTACCGGCATCGTCTTCACCGGCGGCCATTGCCGAGAGCGGCAGCAGCAGCGCGAAGCCTGCGGCCAAAAGCTGAATGCGCATATCGTTCTCCTCCAGAAGCCCCGTGCAAGTCTGGTCTCGCAAACACTTCTGCGCAAATCATTTTTCTGTTCCTGCCCTGTCGAATGCGTCTCGCTGGCCCTGTAAATCCGGCGCAACGGTGCTATCAGGCCGCTTTCGACATGAAGAGCGGACAATGACGCGTTCACAGGCCAATCTCTTGCTGCTCATGGCAGGCGCCATCTGGGGCATGGGCTTTGTCGCGCAATCGACCGCCATGCAGTCCATCGGCCCGCTTTTCTTCACCGGGCTGCGCTTTCTGGCCGCGACGATTGTCGTGCTGCCTTTTGCCCTGCGCGAAAGCAAACGCGCTGAAAAACCGCTTACCCGGTCCAACTGGCTGGCATTTTTGTGGATCGGCCTGATGCTGTTTGGCGCAATCGCCTTCCAGCAGATCGGCCTTCTCTATACCAGCGTCACGAATTCCGGCTTTCTGACCGGGCTTTATGTGGTGATGGTGCCGCTGCTCGCCGTGCTTCTCTTTAGAAACTGGCCGCATATCGTTGTCTGGCCCGCCGCGATCACCGCTTTCGTAGGCATCTGGTTTCTGTCCGGCGGCGAGATCGACAGTTTGAACAGAGGCGATTGGCTGACGATCATCGCAGCAGCCTTCTGCGCCATGCAGCTTATCTTCATCAGCCGCAGCGCCAGCAATACAGGTCGTCCGCTGACGCTTGCGGTAACGCAATTTGCCGTCTGCTCCGCCCTTGGCCTCGCACTCGCGCTGGTTTTCGAGCCGATTTCCTTGGACGCCATCGTCAATGCCGGCTTCCAGATTCTCTATGCCGGCATCTTCTCCGGTGGCGTCGCCTTCACACTGCAAGTCATCGGGCAGCGCTACACGACCGCCCCGCAGGCAGCGATTTTCCTGTCGTCGGAAGCGCTCTTCGCCGCCCTGTTCGCCGCACTTTTCCTCGGCGAAAGACTGCCGCCAACCGGCTTTCTCGGCTGCGCGTTCATCTTTGCCGCCATATTGCTGGTGGAGTTGCTTCCGCCGCTTCTGGCGCGGCGGCGTTCACTCAACCCTTGAAGATGAAGGCCGCCCCGCCCGCAATCATCGCGAAGCCGATCGCGTGGTTCCAGGTGAAGCTTTCTTTCAGATAGAGCACCGAGAACACGGCGAAGACCAGAAGCGTAATGACTTCCTGTATCGTCTTGAGCTCGGCTGCCGAATAGGCCTGAATACCGATGCGGTTTGCCGGAACCGCCAGCCAGTATTCAAAGAACGCGATAAACCAACTGAACAGCACGGCGGCATAAAGCGGCGACGTTCTGAACTTCAAATGCCCGTACCAGGCGAACGTCATGAACACGTTCGAGGCGACGAGCATCAGTATCGGGAGGATTTTGGGGGACAAAAGCGCTGCCATGACCGGACCGTTGCTGGAGTGGATGCGCCATTGCTGCCGAACGGTGGCGCTTGTCAATCGCGATCATATAGGGTGACCTCGCGGCCAAATCTTGTATCATCACCCCGAACGGACGGAGGATGATCGTGCAGCAACGCCGCGAACCCGAATGGGACCTGACCATTGGCCCCGACACCGTGCGCCTTTTCATCCTCAAGGCGAAAAGCATCAGTGCCGCCGTCAATGACGATTACGTCGATGGCAATGAGCATGAAATCGAATATGACGGCGACCGCGGCGACAATCACCATCATGACGGTCTGGCCGAAGAGGAAGAAGAGGACCTGACCACCGAGGAATTGCGCCAGCTCATCGGCGATCTGAACGTCGATGAGGCAGCCGAACTCGTCGCGCTGGCCTGGATCGGACGCGGCGATTACGACGCATCCGAATGGAATGAAGCCCTGGCCGAGGCACGCAATCGCGGCAACAAGCGCACCGCGAAATACCTGCTCGGCATGCCCATGCTCAGCGATTGGCTGGAAAGCGGACTGGAAGCGATCGGCGCTTAAATCTCAGGCGTCCGGCGAGCCCTTTGAAACAAGCCGGTAACGCTTTGTGATCTGCTCCTGGCAACCGTAGGCTGTCACAGCCGTTTATGCTGCAATGATCCGCGCTGCACGCTCTTTGACGATTTGGGTTCCATTGCTGCTTGCGGCTTCATCGCTGGCATCTTTCGCGCAAACAAATCCCCTTCCCCAATCCGCGCCAGTCCCGACCGAAAATCCCGCACCCGACCTTCCAGCCGGCGAAGACACGCAGTCGAAAACGCCGCCAGAAGAAGCTCCCGTTCCAGCGGAAAAACCCGCCGACATGCAGGCAAAACCGGCAACCGAGGATACGCAGGCTGAAACACCGCCGTTAAAAGCGCCCGTCCCGGAAGAAAAACCTGCGGACAAGCAGGCCGAACCGGAGTTGAAAAAGCCACCCTTGATCGTGGAGCCCGCGCTTCCCCAAAAACCGCCTCTGCCGGAAAAATCGCCCGAAGACGACAAAAAGGCCGAAACGAAGCCGGAAGACGAAGGCCCGAAACCTTTGTCCGCAGACGATATGGCCTGCCGCAAGCGCCTGACCGAACTCGGCGTCGAATTCGAAGAGCGCCCGCGCCTGTCCGACCCCGCCGGTTGCTCTGTGCCGCATCCCGTTGCCATCAAATCGCTTGGCAAAACCATTTCACTGGAGCCGGAAGCGGTCGTGAATTGCGCTATGGCGGAAGCTTCCGCCCGGTTTGCGCAGGATGTCATCTCTCCCGCCGCCAAGGCGGATTACGGCGAAGAGCTGAAATCCATCTCGCAGGCATCGGGCTATGTCTGCCGTCCGCGAAACGGCACGACCAAGCTCTCCGAACATGCTTTCGGCAACGCGCTCGACATTGCACGCTTCACGCTGACCAAAGGCACCGAGATCGACGTCGAACCGGCACCCGACGACAAGGCGCAAAAATTCCTGATGAAGCTCAGAAAGGCCGCCTGCGGCCCGTTCAAGACCGTACTCGGCCCCGGCAGCGATGCCGATCACTCGCTGCATTTCCATTTCGATCTGGCGCAGCGCCGCAATGGCGGAACCTTCTGCCAGTAAAACTCAACTGCGCCGCCCCTTCTCCCCTTATGGGAGAAGGTGGATTGGCGCGAAGCGCCAAGACGGATGAGGGGTGCTGGAAGAAACTCCAGCGTCTGCGATCTGTCCAACACCCCTCATCCGACTTCGCTTCGCTCAGCCACCTTCTCCCGCAAGGGGAGAAGGAAAGGCGTTTATCCCTCGACCGCCGGAAAAGGCATCCCGGACACTCGCCCATAGATTGCGTACCAATAATGTTACCGCACGAAGGTTTCATTACGTCATGCTGATATGTAAGAGGAACTAAGCACTCAGCCGCAACGATCCGGACCCTTGGAACATGCTCGTGCCCCTGAAGACGCCCGCCGGACCTCCGCCATTCTACCGCGCCGATGCCCTCGCAACGATGGACCGGTTTCCGGAAGGTCTTTCCTTGTCTGCCAAATGGCTTCTGGAGACCCATTTGGCTCTGCCTCGCGAGGTTCGCTTTGTCGCGGATCTGCAACGATGGCTTATCACCCAAGTTGTGATCGCCATGCATTATGAACATAAGCTCGACCCGGCATTTCCGCCGATTTCTCACAGCAATCTCGTTCGAAATCTGGCGACAACCGGCATTGCGAGCAGGAATACGATCTATGCGCTCCTGCTGGAAATGAAACGCTACCAGATCATCACTCCCCTCCAGAGTTCGGATAAAAGACAACAGGCGATGCAGGCGACGGAAAAGTCGGAAGGACTTATCCGTCACTATTTCGACATTCACTTGAAGTCCCTCGATGGTATCGACGATGGAAACCGCTATATTTTGTCCTGCGAAATCCCGAATTGTTGCATCACGCCCAACCGCGTTTCGCATGGCTTCTACTCGCCGACCCCAAATGGCATCAGCCGCCTGCCAATATTGGCAACTTCGTCCGCTCCGATTCAGGAAGCAGCATCCTGCACGACCTCATCTCCGGTATCATGATACCGCCTGCGGACATGACATCCCCGATCTGGATTGGAAAAGTGTCACCCAGCATGTTCGCCAAACGCTATGGCATTTCCAGAACCCATATAGCCCGCCTTTTCCGGCAGGCGCGGGAGGCAGGGCTTCTCGGTTGGGCCAAAGACAGCAACAGGGGCGACTGCTGGGTATCTCCTGAACTCGTCCAGGCCTATCGCTTCTGGCAGGCTGCCAAGCTTGCCGCGGCTTCGCAGGCCTTTCATGACGCCTGCCTAAAGATAGGCATTACGGAAGTAATACCGGCGATCAACCAGATCCAAACGTTCCGACATAGGTCAATTTCAGCGTTACAACCGGTCGCGATTTGATAACTTCGCCAATCATCTATATATAAAAATAATTATATTTCATATAATTTCATTTATTCATAATTTTAAATCATAAAATAAAGTCTATACTTATGTTTATTATTTAAGTTCGTTTATTTTGAATTTCCACGCAATTCCATTCGTTAAATAAAATAAAACAACTGCAAAATAAAAATTCTTGCACTCAACCGTTCATCTGGCGTTCACTGTTGTTTCCCTAATGAAAGTATTGCTCGGTCCGCTTGGGGGCAGGGTTAAACGGGAGACGAGATTTTGATTAAGTATAGCTCTTTTTTGATTGCAGCCGGAATGATGGCCTTCAGTGGTGGGGTGGCCAGTGCTCAAACTGCAGGTGATTGGGTACTCGGAAATTACAAAGGCGCAGGCTACTGGTTTCCGGGCATTGCCGAAAAGATTCAGGGCGACAAGATCACGATCCGCTACGACGACGGCGATCGGGAAACTGTCAGCATAGACAAGGTTCGCCCCTATGACTGGATGATCGGCATGAAGGTCCAGTGCAACTACAAGAACGCTGGCGAGTGGTATCCGGGCACGATCGCTTCGCTGGCGGGCGAGAAGATCGGCATCAACTACGATGATGGCGACAAGGAAACGACCAAAACCGGTCGTTGCCGGACGAACTAAAAAGCCGGCCCATCCCACTGACAAACTCACTGACAAACCCGTCGAATTTTCGGCGGGTTTGTTTTTTCGGATGGTTATTTCAGTTGTTCGAAAAGACGGCCTCTCAGGCAATGCGCAGTCTCCCGGCAGATCCGCCTTCGAAATCGGGATCGCCTTAACAATTGCACTGACCTTTTCTTTACCCTTGGCACCTACCCTGCCCTCATCTGGGACAGGAGCCATTTATGGCAAAGGACATTCGCCGGCAGACTTCTGCCCGTGCAATCCTTGGCGGAGCAGCAGCGATCGGGCTGGCGGCACTGGCTGCCGCCTGCACGACGAGCGGCGTTCTCACACTGACGCCGGAGGTCGATGTCGGCATGCAGACTGCTGCGGTCATGCCGCGTGCGGAGGTTTCCACCCCGGCACCTGAACCACGCGCGACCGGCATGCAGACGCTGGTTCCGTCGAACCCCTACATGGTTTCCTATCCGCGAATGGACAATCCGGCTGCGCCATCCAATGTGATGCCCGCCGACGAAATTGACTGCCGCAAGGAACTCAAAAAGCTGCGCGTCCAGTACCAGGACATGGAACGCATCAATGATGGCGGAAGCTGCGGCATCGATTTCCCGGTCAAGGTCAGCGCCATCGGCAATATCGAAATGAAGCCTGCCGCGACGCTGAGCTGCTCCATGGCCGCGTCCTTCGCAAGCTGGACCCGCAACGAGCTGCAATCCTCTGCGCGCTGGCGTTATGTTTCCGGCGTCAAGACGATCCATCAGGGATCGAGCTATTCCTGCCGCCGCATTCGCGGCACGGCGGTCGCTTCGGAACACTCCAAGGGCAACGCCCTCGACGTCATGAAGATCGAGCTGAACAACGGCAAGTCCATCGACGTGCGCAAGCCCGGCTGGTTTTCCTTCCGCCAGCGCGGCTTCCTGAATACGGTGCGCGCCGACGGCTGTTCCTACTTCACCACGGTTCTCGGCCCCGGCTACAATGCCGATCACGCAGATCACTTCCACTTCGACATAAAGCAGCGCCGAAACGGCTACCGCGCCTGCCGGTAGCCACTTTATTAACGGCATTCTCGGCTTGTTAATAATTGTGGCGATGCCCTATTCCCGATCATATCGTCGCAATGCTATGAACGGCGATCATGCTCTATGTAGAAATCGCCATCGTCGTCGCCCTGATACTGGTCAACGGCCTGCTTGCAATGTCGGAACTTGCGGTCGTCTCGTCGCGGCCCGCGCGCCTCAAGGGCATGGTCGACCGGGGCGTGAAGGGGGCGGCAAGCGCGCTCAAGCTTGGTGAAAACCCCGGAAAATTCCTGTCCTCCGTTCAGATCGGCATCACGCTTGTCGGTGTCCTCTCTGGCGCATTCTCCGGCGCAACGCTCGGCCTTCGCCTGACGCAGTGGCTGTCCGAAATGGGCGTGCGCAACGGCATTGCGGATGCGCTCGGTGTCGGCATCGTCGTCGCCATAATCACATACGGCTCGCTCATCATCGGCGAGTTGGTGCCCAAGCAGATCGCGCTGCGCAACCCTGAAGCTGTCGCCTCGAAGGTCGCACCGGCCATGAGCCTCATCGCCGTCATCGGCGCGCCGCTCGTCTGGCTGCTCGACATTTCCGGCCGCACCGTGCTCTGGCTGCTCGGCCAGCGCGGTGAAAGCGACGAAAAAGTCACCGACGAAGAAATCAAGATGCTGGTCGCCGAAGCCGAGCATCACGGCACTATCGAATCCGACGAGCGCAAGATGATCGCAGGCGTCATGCGCCTTGGCGACCGCGCCGTTCGCGGTGTGATGACCCCGCGCACGGAGATCGACTGGATCAATCTGCAGGCCGATGAATCGGTCGTGCGAAAAATGCTTATGGAAACCACCCATTCGCGCCTTCCGGCAAGCGAGGGCAGCGTCGACGCCATGATCGGCGTTATCCAGACCCGCGAAGTACTCGCAGCAGCATTGGCCGGCAAGAAGTTCGACACACGCGCCCATGTGCGCCCCGCCCCGATCGTTCACGATCAGGCGGACGCGCTGGATGTTCTGACCACGCTGAAAGGCTCCGATGTGCCGATGGCGCTTGTCCATGACGAGTACGGACATTTCGAGGGCATCGTCACGCCTGCCGACATTCTGGAAGCGATCACCGGCGTATTCAAAGCGGATGCCGACCAAGACGACCCGATGTCCGTGCAGCGCGAAGACGGCTCTTGGCTGCTCGCAGGCTATATGCAGGCTGACGAAATGGCAGACCTACTCGGCCTGAACCTGCCCGAAAGCCGCGACTACGAAACGGTTGCTGGCTACATTCTCTCGCTGCTGCATCACCTGCCCGCAACCGGCGAAATCGTCGATGCGCAGGGCTGGCGTTTCGAGGTCGTCGATCTGGACGGCCGCCGCATTGACAAGGTCATCGCCTCGCGCCTGTCAGGCGCCCGCCGCGAGATCGTCTCGTAAACGCTCGGTCCAAATTCAGGTCAGGCCGCGCCGAAAATGGCGGGTTGCGAGAACCGGCGCGCAGCGTACATTTGGGTACGTGAGCACCGGAAGCGCAGAAAGCCGCCATCCGCAGGCCGGCCTCACCTGAATTTCATTTAGGCTGCTTGTGCCTGTGCCTCGTCGGCAGCCCGTGCCGTCTTCAGCACCTTGCCCCACCAGACGACATCGTCCAGCAGCGCCTTGCCTGCCTGGTTGAGATGGTCGAACTCGCCGAGGTTCTTGCCCTCATTGGCAGCCACCATGTCGGCCCATGCGATGTGGACGCCGGCCTTGACGGGAGCCATCTGCAGCTCGACCGCGATCAAGCGCAAATGCTCGACCGCACGCGCACCGCCAACACCGCCGTAACCCACGAAACCGGCTGGCTTGCGCACCCATTCGCGACCCGCATAATCCAGCGCGTTCTTCAAAACGCCGGTCGGCGCGTGATTGTATTCCGCAGCCGTGAAAATGTAACCGTCGAACTCGCCAAGCTTGGCCTGCCATTTGCGGGCGATCTCGTTTTCCGATTCAGCCCAAAGCGGCGAACGTGCTTCTGCAAAAAGCGGCAGCGGGTAATCGGCAAGATCGACGATCTCGACTTCGACATCGCCGCGTGCCTTGGCAAGGTCGGCAATCCAGCTTGCCGGTTTGTCCGCAAAGCGTCCTGCGCGTATCGATCCGACGACGACCGCGATCCTGGGTTTAGACATTTGAATTTCTCCGTGAAAGATTCATGGTATAAAATGGATACTGGCGCTATATAGGATACCTATCAAAGACCGCGCAAGGAGGCACCTTTTTGAAACCTACATACGTCCACAACACCGAGGATTGCCGCGCCGTCAGTGAGATTCTCCAGCGCGTCGGCGACAAATGGACCGTCCTCGTCGTCAGCAAGCTTGGCCAGGGCACCATGCGTTTCAACGAGTTGCGCAATGCGATCGGTGGAATTTCACAAAAAATGCTGACCACGACGCTGCGCGGTCTGGAGCGGGACGGGTTCGTTACCCGCACGGTGTTCCCGACGATCCCGCCGCGTGTCGATTATGCACTCACGCCGCTTGGCGAAGAGCTGCTCGTGCCGGTTCACGCACTTGGCGAATGGGCAAAAATAAACACCGCACGCGTCAACGCCGCACGCGCGGAGTTCGACGCCTGCTGCCCGGAGCGCGCGAAAGCTTAATTGACCGAGAATACTTTGACTTGCGCAACATGCTCGAAACCGGCTTTCAAATAGAGGGGCTCGCCTTCTACCGTCGAGACCAGCAACGCGGTTTTTATGTCCCGTAAGCTCGCATGAGCGACGATCGCCGCCAGCAATCTGCTCGCTAACCCCTGTCGTTTGTAACAATCGAGCGTTCCGACACGATCTACAACGATAAAGCCCTTCCCGGCCGTTCCGTACCGCGCCGTTGCGACATACGCATCGTCCTTTTTAAAAGCGAAAAGAAACGCTTCTTCGCTTGGATCGAATGACGGAAAAACACCGGAGCGATTGAATATATCGATTTCGTCGTTGGATTTCAGCCAGGTTAAGTCCATGTCGCCGTCCGATCTGTAGAGACCGGCAATATCCGCCTTCATCATATATTCGTTGGCCAGATGCAAAAACTTGCTCTCGTCGAACAGGTCCGGCTGTTTGCCGAAAAAAGTTACCCACTCTCCAGATCGCAACGAACTTTCATCCAAAACGCCACCCTCGAGTATGAAATGCTCGGCGGACCTCATCATCCCATCTTCATACTCGGAGAAAAATCCATAATCCTTGCCGGTTGTTCGCCGGCACTTGCCAGCACGGGCCGCGCAGTACCCCTGAAGGAAGCTTTTTAAAAGGTCTCGTGAAACCGGCATGCATCCGAGATTGATCAGCGCCTAAAGCGATGTCAAACGAAAACAGCGGGCCTGAACCCGCTGCTTCTCATCAAATACCGATGATCTATTTTGCGTCTTTGATCGTCTCGCAGAACGAGTCGCGCGGAGAAGTCACATTTGCGCACTCTTCCTTGATCTTGGCCTGATCTTCAGCGGCCATCTTGCCGTACATGCCCATGACTTCTTCCTTCGAACGAAGCGTTTTCATGCTTTCGTCCGTGTAGAATGGCGACATCACGGTCGGGTTATCCATTATGCCGCCCATTGAGCTGTTGGTGCCCTGAGCACTGCTACCTGGATCGTTGCTCTCTGCCTGAGCAAATGCAGCGCCGGTGCTGATTGCGAAAGCCATTGCGGCAACCGAAAGCAATTTCATTTTCATGATAAATCCTCCTTCAAATCTGCCGAGTATTTCGAAATCGGCAATCACAGGAAGAACGAGGATGCTCGTCTAAAAGTTCCAGCCATCACAGCAAGTTATTCCGTAATGCAAAACAACGGCAGTATCGGCTTTCTTCTTTCTAGCCTTCGGATGGCACGGGTTTGGGCTTTCCGTCCTTGTCCAGCGCGACCATCACGAAATCGGCATCTGTCACCTTTTCCATGAGGTCCGACAGATAACGCTGCGCCCACGCTTCGACCTTCAGCGTCATCGATGTGCGCCCCACGCGATTGACATGCGTATAGATGCACAGCGTGTCGCCAATCTTCATTGGCTTGGCGAAGGACATCTCCTTCACCGCCGCCGTCACCACGCGACCCTTGGCGCGTTCGGCAGCGCGGATGCCGCAGGCAAGATCCATCTGCGCCATCACCCAGCCACCGAAAATATCGCCCGCCGCATTGGCGTCCGAAGGCATGGCCAGCGTGCGCAACGTCAATTCGCCGTTCGGACTGCCTTCCGCGTATTGAACCATGATCGCTTCCTCGTTTCTCGCTCGACAATCGCCCGCCCTCGCGCCCTTCGCAAGCGCGGCACCTGCAATCCACAGATTGTCCGTCGCTTTTTTCACAAGCCATGCCGGATGACAGGATGCGCAAATCGAACGCCCGGCGATACGCTTGAATCGAAATCTGAACTCCTTCGTCAGGCGCTTTCCATTACACATGCAAACCTATGATTTCATTATTGTCGGCTCGGGCTCAGCCGGATCGGTAGTGGCCGAGCGCCTCTCCGCCAGCGGACGCTATACCGTGCTGGTTCTGGAAGCTGGCGGCACCGACCGCCGCTTTTATGTCCAGATGCCGCTCGGCTATGGCAAGACCTTCTTCGACCCGAAAGTGAATTGGAACTACCGAACGGAGCCCGACCCCGGCTTTGCCGGAAATGCCGATCATTGGCCACGCGGCAAGCTGCTTGGGGGCTCAAGCTCCATCAACGCGATGGTCTGGATAAGAGGCCAGCGCGAGGACTATGACGCATGGGCGGCAGCCGGAAATCCCGGCTGGAGCTATGACGACATTCTCCCCCTCTTCAAGTCGCTGGAAGACAATGAGGCTGGCGCCGATGAATGTCGCGGCAAGGGCGGGCCGATCCACATCACCGACAACCGCCAGCGCTGCCATCCGCTTACCGATCGTTTCCTGAAGGCTGGACAGCAGGCAGGCCTCGCGCTCAATCAGAATTTCAACGGCGCGACGCAGGAAGGTGTGGGCATCTATCAGCTCACCACGAAAAACGGCAGGCGCATGTCGGCCGCGCGCGCATTCCTTCGCCCGGCCATGAAGCGCACGAATGTCCGCGTCGAAACCAATGCTCTGGCAACGAAAATCCTCTTCGAAGGCACACGCGCCATCGGCATCGAATATGTTCAGAACGGCAGGACCATAAAGGCGCGCGCGGGCCGCGAATTAATCCTCTCCTGCGGATCGATCAACACGCCGCAATTGCTGCAACTGTCGGGCGTCGGCCCATCGGCGCTCCTGTCCGGCCTCGGCATATCCGTGCACCACGCAAACGAAAATGTCGGCGACCATCTCCAAGACCATCAGGGCATCAACTACACATGGCGCGGCAGGCAGCGCACGCTGAACCAGATCCTGCGCCCATGGTGGGGCAAGGCGCTCGTCGGCGCACAATATCTGCTGATGCGCAGCGGTCCCCTGTCCATGAGCATGAACCAGGGCGGCGGCTTCTTCCGCACCGATCCGGCGCAAAAGCGGCCCAACATGCAACTCTATTTTCAAGCCTTTTCGACCGTCCTGCCAAGAGTCGGCGAACGCCCTATTCTGACGCCCGACCCATGGCCGGGCTTTTCCATAGGCCTGTCAAACTGCCGCCCATCGAGCCGCGGCTCGATCATGATCCGCTCGGCAAACCCGCATGAATATCCAATCATCCGCCCCAACGCCTTTTCAACGGACAATGATGTCTCGGAGATGCTCGACGCGGTGAAATTCCTGCGTAGGATAGCGTCCATGCCGGCAATCGCTGAAATCATCGAGGAGGAAGTACTGCCCGGCGCGGCCTGCATCGGCGACGAAGCGCTGATCGACGATTTCCGCCGCCGCAGCGGCACGGTCTATCACCCCGTCTCGACCTGCCGCATGGGGCCTGATCCGCAAAATTCCGTGGTCGATCCGCGCCTGCGCGTCCACGGCATACAAAACCTTCGTATCATCGACGCCTCGATCTTCCCCGACAACATCACCGGCAACACCAACGCCGCCGCAATCCTCACCGGCGCAAAGGGCGCTGCCATGGTGCTGGAGGATAGCGTTGGATAGCGCTTTGCCGCCCCTCATCCGCCTGCCGGCACCTTCTCCCCGTTTGCGGGGAGACGGAAGTTGTTTGCAACGTTTCCGCTTGTCCCTTCTCCCCATTCTCTACGGGGAGAAGGTGCCGGCAGGCGGATGAGGGGCGACGCAACTAGATGCCAAGACCAAGGAGAGCCCGATGAAAATCACCGACGTAAAAACCTTCGTGGTCGGCAATCCCCCTCCCGGCATCGGCGGGCGCTATTTCATCTTCGTCAAGCTCATCACCGACTCCAATATCGTCGGCTATGGCGAGGCGTATAACGCGACCTTCGGCCCGCACGTCACCGCCCGCATGATCGAAGATCTTGCCGAGCGCTATCTCCTTGGACGCGATCCGCACGACATTGAAACCTTCTTCCGCCGCGCCTATTCGTCGGGCTTTTCGCAGCGCCCGGACATTTCCGTTATGGGATGTTTTTCAGCGCTCGAAATCGCCTGTTGGGACATTATCGGCAAGGAGGCAGACAAGCCCATCTACAAGCTTCTCGGCGGACAGGTGCATGAGCGTCTGCGCACCTACACCTATCTTTACCCTGAAACCGGCAGTGCCGTTCCCGCCGAGGCCGAGCCGGAAAACGTCTACAACACACCCGAACTCGCCGCCGAATGCGCCCTCTCCTATGTACGCCAGGGCTTCAACGCGGTGAAGCTCGACCCTGCCGGGCCATACACAATCCATGACGGCCACCAGCCGCGCCTGTACGACATCGACCTCGCGACGCGCATGATGAAGGCGATCCGCGAGGCGGTCGGCAACAAGGCGGACATTCTGTTCGGCACGCATGGCCAGTTCACCGCGTCTGGCGCCTTGCGCATGGCCCGCGCCATCGAACCTTACGACCCGCTCTGGTTCGAGGAACCGGTGCCGCCGGATATGCCCGAAGTCATGGCGCAGGTCGCGCGCGGCACATCAATTCCAATCGCCACCGGCGAGCGCCTGACCACGAAATTCGAATTCGCGCGCATCATCGAGCAGCGCGCAGCCGCCATTCTCCAGCCTGACCTCGGCCGCTCCGGCGGCTTGCTTGAAACGAAGAAGATCGCGGCAATGGCCGAGGCCTATCACATCCAGATCGCCCCGCATTGCTATTGCGGACCGATCGTCGGCGCCGCCAACATCCAGCTCGCCACGACCCTGCCGAACTTCCTCATTCTGGAATCGCTCAAGCAGTGGGGTGGCTTCCACGAAAAGCTGCTGAACCGGAAAATCGAATGGGAAGATGGCTACGTCATACCATCGAAAGAGCCGGGCCTCGGCGTCGAACTCAACGAAGAAGTATGCGAGACGCACCCCTACAATGGCAGGCAGCTTCACCTCGACATGATGCAGGAAGCGCTGTTTCCCTGATCAAGAAAAAGCGCTTCGAATCATACAGTTGAAAGACAGCGCGGAATCATTCTGAAAACCGCATGATTCAACGCTTGAGCCTTCATTTTTTTAGATAGAAACGCTGGCGGGACAGCGCCCCCCTCTGTCCTACCGGACATCTCCCCCACAGGTGGGGAGATTGGCTGACACAACTCTCCGCCTCTTCATTCTGCAACTTCAGCGATTGGTGCCGTGCTTAAATGATAGAGTAATCTCCCCACCCGTGGGGGAGATGTCCGGCAGGACAGAGGGGGGCGCCTCGTGATTCCGTCAAATAGGAAAGGCACTACTCGGCAGGCACCACGCGCCAGATCTTGTTGCCGACATCATCAGCCACCAAAAGCGCGCCCTTTGAATCGATAACGACACCGACAGGACGGCCCTGCGCCTCCTCCTTGTCGTTCAGAAACCCGGTCAAAATATCCTGCGGCGCACCCGAAGGTTTGCCATCGACAAACGGCACGAAGATCACCTTGTAGCCGCTGCGCGGCCTGCGGTTCCACGAACCATGCTGCCCGACGAAAACGCCATCGGCATAATCCGGCCCGAACAGATCGCCCGTGTTGAATGCCAGGCCAAGCGAGGCTGTATGAGTACCCAGAGCATAGTCCGGCGCAATAGCCTTCTCCACCAGATCGGGCCTTGGCGGCTGCGGGCGCTTGTCGATATTCTGACCGAAATAGCTGTATGGCCAGCCATAGAACGCACCCTCTTTCACCGAAGTCATATAATCCGGCACCAGATCGCTACCGATCTCGTCGCGCTCGTTCACCGCGACCCAAAGCTCGCCATTGGCCGGGTTCCAGGTCAGGCCGTTCGGGTTGCGCAGGCCGGATGCGAACAGCGTCAGCGACTTCGCTGCCGGATCGATGCGCAACACAGCGGCGCGGTTTTCCTCTGCCTCCATGCCGTTCTCGCCGACATTGCTGTTGGAACCAGCCGTCGCATAGAGCGTGCTGCCATCCGGGCTGGCGATAAGATCCTTCGTCCAATGATGGTTGATCGGCCCGCCGGGCAGATCAACGATTTTCTCGCCCTGCGCGGTGATGCTGGTTGCGCCTTCCTCATAAGGAAACGCCATCACCGCATCGGTGTTCGCGACGTAAAACGTATTGCCCACCAGCGCCATGCCGAAGGGCGAGTTCAGGCCTTCGAGAAAAGGCACCTTCATCTCGGCAACGCCATCGCCATCCGCATCGCGCAGCAGCGAAATTCGATTGGCGGTTTTCGCTCCGGCACCGGATCTACCCATCACCAGACCCATGACGAGCGCGCGCGGGCTAAAACCTGACTCTTCCTTGGCAGGCTTGTTGGTCTCCGCAACCAGCACGTCGCCATTCGGCAGAACATGCATCCAGCGCGGATGGTCGAGTTCACCTGCGAACTCGTTCACAGTCAAGCCTTCAGCCGCCACCGGCTTGGCGCCTTGCGGCCAGGAATTCGCCTTGGCGATGTTCACCGTGGGGATCAGCGTCGGGTTGGGCTGCGGCAGTGTCGGGCTTGGCCCGAATGTCTGTTCTTCCGGTAGGCTCGATTTCTCATATGAGAAGTAAAAGACGCCGCCCAGCGCGAGCGCCACGACGACAACCAAAGCAACGACGAATTTTATCATGATCCAAGCTCCCTATCCGCTTAATGCGCGAGAGCGCATCGGGTTCACTCCAGACCGCTGAAGGACGGCGAGTAGTCGATCTGCCCCGTCGAGACCGGCAAAGAGCCGCCCAGCGGCAGCACCATGAAATATTCGCCCGCATAGGGCGTCGAGAACCCAGCGGCGAGATCGGCGCGGAATCCGAAACGCCCGTAATAGGCAGGGTCGCCCAGCACGAAAATCGCCCGGCTTCCCATCTTTTCGGCGCGATCGATCGCAGCCTTTATAAGCGCGGCCCCGATGCCTTTTTTCTGAAAATCAGGCTCCACCGCCAATGGCGCAAGTCCAAGGGCGGGAAAAGGTGCAGCCATGGTCGAAAGCATCACATGGCCGACGATCCGTGCATTGTCCACCGCGACCAGCGAAACCACGGCTTCGCCTGACTTTCGCAATTGCACGACAAGCTGCGCCTCGGCGGGCTGACCGAACGCCTGCTCGACCAGCCGATTCACCGCCTCTTCGTCGTCACTGCGCTCGTCACGAATTTCCATCGCTTCACTATTCCTTGATTGTCAGGCTGTCCCAGAACCGGTCGATGATCTTGCCGTCTTCATCGCGATTATTCTGGTCGATCCGCGTTATCGCGATCAGTCCCTCACTATCCTTGCCGTAGGTGACGATCTCGTAGTCCACCGACTCGCTCTTGCTTTTCACTGTCGCAAGAATGCCGGAAAGACTTTCGCCCTGCTTCAATTGCCTTGTCGTCGGCTTCTGCTCGAGTGTAGCGCCTGCTTGAATGGACTCTTTCGTCAACTGTTGCAGCATCAGCGGCGCCAGCATCGAAGGATCCATACTGGTATATTCCTGCACGATCACCATCGAGCCCAGTGCGGATGAGATAAAATACTGCGCGATGTTTTCGCCAAGCTGCGACATCGCAACCGTCATATTTCCCGGATAGACGAACGCGAACTTGTCGCCTTTGAAGGTCGAGAATTCGTTCCGGCTGATCGATACGGTGGTTTTCTCACCATTCGGAAGCGTGAATTCTTCCGTCTCGCCCGCATCGAGATCGATCGTCTGATCGCCGATCGTCAATTTGTATGTCTTCAGCTCTTCCGCAACTGCAGGATGTCCCGCAAATGCCAACACCAGAACCAGCAGAACAAGCTTTTTCATGTGAAGCCCCGTTTTGATCAGAAACGGATAGCGCGGCTCAAGCCGCATGGCCACATAAAAAGGCCGCCCCGAAGGGCGGCCTTGAATTCGTTTTTCAGATCCTGGGATCTACGATGCGGTTTCGACGCCGGTAATCGCGCCGGTTGCATCGTCCACGGAAATCACGATTTTCGTGCCTTCGGTCATAGCGTCGATGGCAACGTTTTCAGGAGCGACAAAAGACTGTCCATCCTGAAGAGTAACCGTCCGCGTCGCCGGATCGACACCCTGCACGACGCCCTCTACCGTGGCGGCATAGGCCGCGCCGATGAATGCGAGGGAAGCGATCGTGGTTGCAAGGATTTTCTTCATTGCGTGTACTCCGGTTTAAATTTGCTCCGTCGAATTCGCTGCTTGGTGGCTCAGCGAGCTCGTCGGAACACCCCGGACCTAAAACGCGATCGGCCCTTCCCGCAAATCACGAACAATGAAATTATCAAATAAAAACATAGACTTGATTTGAACACATTCGAGCGTTCCCCGAACGAACGGGCTGTTTCGCGTCATTCTGAAAAAGCCGCGATTGCACGTTTTGCGCGTAGTCTGGCGATTGTGGCTGCTCTTTGCGCCGTCACTTCACCGCCAGATTTTCCGGCAGCCCGAAGTCACATCATGGCCGTGAAAAAATCCGCGGCCGAATTTTTATTGGCCGTCGCAGTGCCTACCAGCGCAGATCGGCCGGATCCTTGAAGTAGCGGCGGCCGCGATCCCTGGCGCGTTCCAAGGCATCGAAATAAACCTCATCCATTTTCGGCTGCACGGCTTCGGGTGCAAGCTTTTCGACGACCATGCGCCGCGCCGCAGCACCCTTTGCCCGCCGCATAGCCTCATCCGCCGCAAGCCGCGAAACCGCGCGACCCATACCGTCCATATCGCCGATTTCGAACAGGGATGCAGGCGCCAGCAATTCGTCCATATTGCCGACCTTCGTCGACAGCACAGGTATTTCGACAGCCATCGCCTCGACGGGCGCTATCGGCGCTTCCTCGCGACGCGACGTGCAGACAAACACATCCATCGCATGAAGCAGCTTCACCGCATCGTTGCGATGACCGGCAAGATGCACGCGCCCTGCAATGGCCGGATCGGCGAGCATCGCGTTCCAGCCCGGCATCGGCTGCTTGTTCTCGCTCAGATGGCCGATCAGCAGAAGGTCGGCGTCGAGACCTTCTAAAACGAGCTTCTTCAGAAGCCGCAGTATATCGACCTGGTTCTTGCGATCCGAGATTTGCCCGATCGATCCCAGTACAAACGCCTCGTTGCGAATGCCGAGTGTTGCCCGCGCGGCCATGCGCGAGCTTTCTGTGACGGGCGCGATCTGCGAGGCATCGAACAGATTGGACAGAACATACATGCGCTCCGTCGGAACGAGCTTGCGCAATGTGTAATAATCCGCGGTTTTCTTGTTGAGGCCGATCACGGCATGCGCCGCGCGCCAGGGAAGCTGGAAATGCCTCAAATGCGCGGTCATCACCGAAGGCACGCCATCGGCGATACGGAAAATCATCAGTGTCTTGTTTGCCGGCGAGCCATGCGCGTGGACGATCGTCCTGCCCCAGTCGCGTATCGCATATCCGGTCTTGCGCAGATCGCCCGGCTTCATCGAGAACCGCGCCTCGACCATCTTCACACTGCCCGCGAAACTCTGCGCCTGTATCCAGGATTTCGGCCTGTGCACCAGCATGATCTGATGGCCTGCGCGCAACTGGGCGTCGATGAGTTCTTTCAGGCTGGTCGCGACACCGTTCTGCGATTTGTGGCTTATCAGATGCGCGATCTTCATCGGACGAAGCGAAAGCGGAAATGCCCTGCTTCGTTCCTCTGGGCGTTTAGCCTGATCTGCAGCCAAATACGCGTTCATAAGAATCGAGTGCCCTAAACCCTGTACAACCGGCATAATACCCTGCGACAATTTGTTCAAGGCGAACCATCTATCGCACACGAAGTATTGAGGCCGCGCACTCCTGACAGCCTCCTGTCAGTAATCGCCTTCACAGCGTTGCATGCGCGCTTCCGACCCTTTCCATTTGCCTCGACTTTCCCCATATTCCGGCCATGGCCAAATCTCCTGAAAAACCATCGCCGCGCGAAGCGGCCAAAGGTGCGACGAAAGCCGCGCGCCGCAGCCCGCTGACCGAATATCTCGACGCCGCAGAACCGCTGGAGCGCAACGGCTTTAGCGAAGCGCCGCAGCCTGAGCTTTCCGGCACACCGCTCTCCGGCTCGATTTCGGATTGGGCCAAGGAAATTGCGGATGAGGCTGACACCGAACCGAGCAAAGCTCGGCAAGGCCGACCGGCCGCCGCGCCTGACAATTCGAGCGCCAAAAAGAAAAAAATCCCCGAGCGTTCCTCCGCCCCGACAAAGTCGGCGCGCGGCACATCGATGGGCGGAGCCGCGACCGCCAAAGAACGCGCCGCCGCTGGCCTGAACCCCGTCGCAGGTCTCGACATCGATCTGGAAGACGCGGCCTCGCTGTCCAATTCCGGCGTCACGGCGACCGTCGCGGCACTCTCGGCTTTGATCGAATCCGGCAATCCGCTGCACAAGAATGGTGAGATGTGGGTTCCCCACCGCCCTGCCCGCCCGGAGAAATCCGAAGGCGGCGTGGCGATCAAGATGGTGTCGGAGTTCGAACCGGCAGGCGATCAGCCGACCGCGATCAGGGATCTCGTCTCCGGCGTTTCGGAACATGATCGTACGCAGGTTCTGCTTGGCGTCACCGGCTCCGGCAAGACCTTCACCATGGCCAAGGTCATCGAGGAAACCCAGCGCCCCGCGCTCATTCTCGCACCGAACAAGACGCTGGCGGCCCAGCTTTATTCGGAGTTCAAGAAGTTCTTCCCCGAAAACGCGGTCGAGTATTTCGTTTCCTACTACGATTACTACCAGCCGGAAGCCTACGTCCCGCGCACCGATACCTTCATCGAGAAGGAATCCTCGATCAACGAGCAGATCGACCGCATGCGCCACTCAGCCACGCGCTCGCTGCTGGAGCGCGACGACGTCATCATCGTCGCTTCGGTCTCATGCATCTACGGTATCGGCTCGGTCGAAACCTACACCGCCATGACCTTCCAGATGAGCGTCGGCGACAGGCTCGACCAGCGCCAATTGCTGGCCGATCTCGTGGCCCAGCAATACAAGCGGCAGGACATCAATTTCGTGCGCGGCTCGTTCCGTGTGCGTGGCGACACGATCGAAATCTTCCCGGCCCACTTGGAAGACAGCGCCTGGCGCATTTCCATGTTCGGCGACGAGATCGAGCAGATCACCGAGTTCGACCCGCTCACCGGAAACAAGACCGGCGATCTGAAATCGGTCAAGATTTACGCCAATTCGCACTATGTCACGCCGCGCCCAACGCTCAATCAGGCGATCAAATCGATCAAGGATGAGCTCAAGGGCCGCCTTGTCGAACTTGAAAAGGCAGGCCGCCTGCTGGAAGCCCAACGCCTTGAACAGCGCACGCGCTTCGATCTCGAAATGCTCGAAGCAACCGGCTCCTGCGCCGGTATCGAAAACTATTCGCGCTATCTCACAGGCCGCCGCCCCGGCGATCCGCCGCCGACCCTGTTCGAATATATTCCCGACAACGCGCTCGTCTTCGTCGATGAAAGCCACGTCACGATTCCACAGATCGGCGGCATGTATCGGGGCGACTTCCGCCGCAAGGCGACGCTGGCCGAATATGGCTTCCGCCTGCCCTCCTGCATGGACAATCGCCCGCTGCGCTTCGAGGAATGGGACGCAATGCGCCCTCTTTCCGTCGCTGTGTCCGCCACCCCCGGCGGCTGGGAACTCGACCAATCCGGCGGCGTATTTGCGGAACAGGTCATCCGTCCCACCGGCCTCATCGATCCGCCGGTCGAAATCCGTCCGGCCAAGAGTCAGGTCGATGATGTCGTCGGCGAAATCCGCGAAACGACCAAAGCGGGCTATCGCACCCTCGTCACCGTTCTCACCAAGCGCATGGCGGAGGATCTGACCGAATACCTCCATGAAAACGGCATCCGCGTGCGCTACATGCACTCCGACATCGACACGCTGGAGCGCATCGAGATCCTGCGCGATTTGCGCCTTGGCGCCTTCGACGTGCTTGTCGGCATCAACCTTCTGCGCGAAGGCCTCGATATTCCCGAATGCGCTTTCGTGGCGATCCTCGATGCCGACAAGGAAGGCTTCCTGCGTTCCGAAACCTCGCTCATCCAGACCATCGGTCGCGCGGCACGCAACGTGGACGGCAAGGTCATTCTTTACGCCGACCAGATCACCGGTTCGATGCAGCGCGCCATGGACGAAACCTCGCGCCGCCGCGAAAAGCAGGTGGCGTGGAACGAAGCCAACGGCATCACGCCTGAAAGTGTGAAGTCGCGCATTTCCGATATTCTGGACTCGGTCTACGAGAAGGATCACGTCCGCGCCGACATTTCGACTTTCGCCGCAGACGGCAACATGGTCGGCAACAATCTGAAAGCGCATCTCGAAGCGCTGAGCAAGCAGATGCGCGATGCCGCCGCCGATCTCGACTTCGAAAAGGCCGCCCGCCTGCGCGACGAGATCAAGCGTTTGCACGAAATGGAACTCTCCATTTCCGACGATCCGCTCGCGAAATATGCCGATATGGAAAGTCCGGTATCAGGCCGCGAAAAGGGCAAGCACAACAAAGGCCGCGCCATCCATCGCGCGGTCGATGAAAACGCACCCTCCCCGCAGGAAGAACGCACCAAACAGCGCGCCGCTTCCGGCAGATCGCTTTTCGCCAAGCCCGAACTCGACGAAATGGGCCGCGCCGGCGACCACACCACCCGCTCCGGTAAAACACCGCCCGAAAAACCACTGTTCAAGAAGCAGTCCGCACAGGAAGCGCACGGTGCCGATTACGGCTTGCCGGATGATCAGAGCCGGTCATTGTTCAAGAAGAACTCGCTTGACGAAATGACCGTCCGCCGCACGGAAAAACCTGTCCAGGGAACGCCGCCGCAAAAGCTGCCAATCTCCCCACCTGTGGGGGAGATGTCCGGCAGGACAGAG
Organism: Foliimonas ilicis; assembly: GCF_039939195.1. Lineage (NCBI taxonomy): Bacteria > Pseudomonadati > Pseudomonadota > Alphaproteobacteria > Hyphomicrobiales > Phyllobacteriaceae > Foliimonas > Foliimonas ilicis. The sequence goes on from NZ_JBDUUH010000012.1 coordinate 82,360, forward strand.
GGGGGCGCGAAGGATCGCAATCTCTCCGACAACCCCGCCCCTGTCCGCCGCGAACGCACCGGTATCGGCTCTTATGAAGACCCGTCCGACGCAGCCCGCCAGAAGCGGCGCCCCGGCAAGACTGGCCGGCCGGGGAAGTAGCCTCCTCTAGAGCATTTCCATTTTGAAGGATTCGCGAGGCACCCCCCTCTGCCCTGCCGGGCATCTCCCCCTCAAGGGTGGAGATTGGCTGACACCACCGTCCGCTTTCATTCTGTAACGTCAACAATTAGTGCCGTGTTTTCATGAAAGAGTAATCTCCACCCTTGAGGGGGAGATGCCCGGCAGGGCAGAGGGGGGTGCTGTCCCGCCAGCGTTGCTATTTAAAAAATGAAGGCCTCCGAGCCTACCGCTCGCTGTCCAGCATCGCCATCTGCGACTGGTCGTAACGTTCACCAGCCGCCGCATCCTTCGGCACGGCCTGCTCGATCCGCGCCAGATCCTGCGGTGAAAATGTAACGTCTGCCGCGCCGAGCGCTTCCTGCAGACGGTCCCGCTTTCGCGCACCCACCACCGGCACGATCATGTCGCCTTGCGCGGCGACCCAGGCGATTGCCAGTTGCGCAACCGTCACGCCCTTTTCCTCGGCGATCTGGCGCAATGCCTCGACCAGCGCCAGATTGGCCTCGACATTCTCCGCCTGGAACCGTGGGCTCATGGCGCGGAAATCGCCCTTGTTCTGCCCCGAAGCCTTCTGCCAATGTCCGCTGATCAGCCCGCGCGACAGCACGCCGTACGCGGTAATGCCGATACCGAGTTCCTGCGCGGCAGGCAGGATCGTCGCTTCCGGCCCGCGCGAAATCAGCGAATATTCGATCTGAAGATCGCTGATCGGATGCACTGCCGCCGCCCGACGCATCGTATCGGCGCCCACTTCCGAAAGCCCGATATGGCGCACATATCCGGCCTTCACCATATCGGCGATCACGCCCACCGTTTCCTCGATCGGCACAGCCGGATCGAGCCGCGAAGGCCGGTAGATGTCGATATGATCCACGCCCAGACGCTGCAGCGTATAGGCGAGAAAGCTCTTCACCGCCTTAGGCCGCGCATCATATCCCATCCAGCCACCGGCCGGATCGCGCAGCGCGCCGAACTTCACGCTTAGCTTGTAATTGTCGCGTGGAATGCCTTTCACCGCTTCGGCAATCAGCATTTCATTATGCCCCATGCCGTAGAAATCGCCCGTGTCGAGCAGATCGATCCCGGCATCGAGCGCAGCATGTATCGTCGCGATGCTTTCAGCACGATCCGACGGGCCATACATGCCCGACATGCCCATGCAGCCGAGCCCGATCATCGCGCTCTCGATGCCCGTTTTTCCTAATTGACGTTTTTCCATGTCGAATGACCTCCTGTGTCGAAAGCCACTATGCCACTGGGGCGAATGTGCGATAATCCTTCAATATCGATACAGGCTGTACGGAAAACCGGACAATGAACAATCTTGATGATCTGACCATGTTCGCCGCCGTGGTCGAGGCGGGCGGCTTCCGCCTTGCCGCGCACCGCAACCGCATGTCGGCCTCATCCCTAAGCGATGCGGTGCGCCGCTTGGAAGACAGTCTCGACGTGCGCCTGCTCAACCGCACGACGCGCAGCGTCACACCCACCGAAGCCGGGCAGCGCCTGTTGCAGCGCATACGCCCCGCCCTTGCCGAAATCGCCGAGGCAGTTGATGGCGTCGCCAGCGACTCCGGCCGACCGAGCAGCACTTTGCGTCTCAACGTGCCGACCATCGTCGCCGATTACATTCTGCCGCAGATCGCCGCGCGTTTCCTCGCCGCCCATCCCGGCGTCCGGCTCGACATCGTTGCGCAGGACAGTTTCGTCGACGTGCTTGCCGCCGGTTTCGACGCGGGCATCCGCTACGAGGAAAGCATCGCGCAGGATATGATCGCGATCCCCATCGGCCCGCGCCGCCAGCGCTTCGCGGTCTGCGCCGCGCCCGCCTATCTCGAACGCCACGGCACGCCGCGCCATCCGCGCGAACTCGCCGACCATGCCAAGCTCGGCTACCGGTTTGCAGGCGGCGCACTCAGCGTCTGGGATTTCGAACGCGAAACACGCCGCATCCGCGTCGTGCCGGATGGACCGCTGATCGCCTCGTCATGGCCGATGGTGCGCACTGCTGCCATCGCAGGCCTTGGCGTGGTGGCAGGCTTCGAGGAGCATCTGCGCGCCGAGGTCGAATCCGGCGCGCTCATCCGCATTCTGGCCGATTGGCAGACCGATTTCTCCGGCCCCTTCCTCTATTACCAGACCCGCCGTCACATGCCCCCGCCCCTGCGCGCCTTCGTGGATTTCGTCAGAAAAGCCGAAAACCCCGCCTGATACCTCCATTTGAAAAAATATTCACCCATATGGTTGACTATTTTTTCAACCCCTCCTATATTCAACCAATCGGGAGAATAAATGGACGAAGATGCTCTGTCACGAATTCTGAAGGCCGCCGGCGATACCACAAGGCGGCAAATCCTGACGCTGCTTGTTCAGGAGAATGCATTGAGAGTGACCGCCCTCGCCGCCCATTTCGACATGTCCCTGAATGCCGTTTCCAAGCACATCAAGGTGCTGGAGGAGGCCGGACTTGTCACCCGCCGCACTTTGGGCCGCGAGCATTTCATCACCGCGGAGCTCGAACCGCTAAGGCTCACCGAGAGCTGGTTCGCGCAACTGAAGTCAATTTGGGAACTGCGCCTTGCGGCGCTGGAAAAGGCACTCGTTTCAAAGGACGAAGACGATGAATGAACTCGAACTGACAGTAACCCGCACGATCCCCGCCCCGCGCGAAAAGGTGTTCGACGCCTGGCTTTCGCCAAAGATTCTGGGGCAATTCATGAGGCCGTCGAGCAGCATGACCAGCCCGTCGAAAGTCACCAACGACCCGGTCAAGGGCGGTCAATTCACGATCCTCATGATTTCCGAGGGGCGCGAACTTCCGCACACCGGCACCTATCTCGAAATTGACCCCTATTCGCGCCTGTCTTTCACATGGGCATCGGAGAACTCGCTCGACGATAGCGTCGTCACCATCGACTTCACTGAACCCAAACCCGGCACGACCGACATCACGCTGAAACAGGTAAAATTCCGCAGCGAGGCAGAGCGTCAGGGCCACACGCAGGGCTGGACCGCAATCATCGAACAGCTCGAAAAGATACTCGCCTGAGTTCTTTCGAAACATCACCGGGCGCTTTCGAATAGCGCCCGGTGATTGGACCATCCCTATTCGGCAAGCCGCGACAAGACCTGATGGGCGGCCTTTACACGCACTTCATTGGGATAGCGCTTGTTGGCGAGCATGACGATCCCGATCTTCTTGCCCGGAACATAGGCGACGTAAGCGCCGAAACCGTTGGTCGATCCGGTCTTGTTGATGATCACGTCCCCCCGCGGCTGCATCGGCGGATCGATTTCTTCCGCCGGGATCGAGCCCCGTGTCGTCGCGCCGGAATTGCCCGCAACGATCTTGTTCAGCTCGACCGGATACGGGTACTGCTCCCAGATAAGATCCTGCACCAATTCACCGGCACGGAAATAGCCGATATGCGTCGCACTCACGGCGCGGGCGAGTTTTTCAGGCACGTCGCCAATACCCATATTCACTTCAAGGAAGCGGACCATATCGACGGTGTTCGACTTCACGCCATACGCTTCTGCCGCGAGCATGCCGGGACCCGCGCGGACAGGCTTGTCATTGTTGTTATAGCCCCAGGCATATGATTTCATCTCCGCCGCAGGCACGTCGATATAGGTTCTTTCAAGCCCGAATTCCGGAAATATCCGCTTTTCCATGAGCGTCTTGAAATTTTCCCCCATGCTCTTTACAGCAACCATGCCAAGCAGCCCGACGCTCGGATTTGCGTAAGTACGGTGCGTACCGGGCGTAAATTCCGGTTTCCAGTCCCGGTAATAGGCGATGAGCTGGCTTCGGCTCTTCACGCCATCGGGGAACTGAAGCGGAAAGCCGCCTGCCGTATGCGTGCCCAGATCGAGCACCCGCACATCGTCCAGTGCGCTTCCCTGCAATTCGCTCATATGCCTGGTTACGCTGTCCCTCATCGACAGCTTGCCCTCGACTTCGGCATAGGTCGCCAACGTCGCAGTAAATGTCTTGCTGATCGAGCCGAGTTCAAACAGCGTCTCGCGTGTGATTTCCTCTCTCGGCTTTTTCGCAGCCACGCCATATTCGAGGAAATAGCGCTGACCGTCGATCGTCAGCCCGACCGCCAGTCCGGGAACACCATGCTCTTCGATGACCGGTTTCATCGCTTCATCGACGATCTGGCGAACCATCGCCTCCCGATCCGAACTCTGCGCATTTGCGCTCGAAAAACAGCCAAGGGCGGACAGGAAAACGCCGGCCGCAAGTCTCCAGGTAACGGGCTGGGACAAATCTATCTCCTTTCAATTTGGGGTCCATCTCGTTTATGGCCCCTTCGTTTCCTGTACAAACGATGATAAATCAGACCAGCTATAAGATAAACTTGGGCATAGATGGTTCGACCTTTTCTTCCACTGAATGCGCTGCGGGCGTTTGAAGCGTCGGCCAGACATCAAAGTTTTACGCGCGCCGGGATCGAGCTTCGCGTGACGCAGGCGGCCGTAAGCCAGCAGGTCCGGTCGCTCGAAATACGCATGGGCATTCAGCTTTTCCGCAGGCTGCCCCGCGGGCTAAAGATCACCGCCGAGGGCGAATTCCTGCTCCCCATCGTCAGTGACGCGTTCGATCGCCTGGCAACGACGCTCGATATTGTGGGATCGGGAAAGGTCCGTGAATTGCTGGTGGTCGGCGCGGTCGGAACATTCGCAGTCGGGTGGCTGCTGCCCCGGCTGGATCACTTCCGGCAAACCTATCCCTTTGTGGAATTGCGGCTATCGACGAACAACAACCGCGTGGATATGGCGGCGGAGGGGCTGGATTACTCGATCCGTTTCGGCGACGGCGCATGGCACGGCATAGACGCGACCGAAATATTCGACGCCCCTCTCACCCCGCTCTGCACACCTGAACTCGCTGCCAAACTCCGCGCGCCGGAAGATTTGAACGGGCTGACCCTGCTTCGAAGCTACCGCATGGACGAATGGGCACGCTGGTTCGTCGCCGCCGGTACGGAAGTTCCATCAAACATCGCAAGCGCAATCGTCTTCGATTCATCGCTGGCCATGATGGAAGCCGCAGAGCAAGGCGCCGGCGTCGCCCTGGCCCCCGCCCTCCTGTTCTCACGCCAGCTTGCAAAAGGCTCGATCGTAAGACCCTTTCCAGACTCCATCTCGCTCGGCAGCTATTGGCTGACAAAGCTCAAATCACGAAAACAGACTGCCGCAATGAGCGCATTCGCCGAATGGATCGAGGCACAGACGGCGGAGATTTGAGGCGACGGGGTATGAACCGTCAGGCCCGCCTTTCTCATGCTGAGCCTCAGCCAATTATCTCCCCCGCTGCCTGAGCAGGCAGACCAACGCACGTTGAAAGCCATCATTTTTGTCGTCGTGTAGCCGCAATAAGCCTCTCTCTCAGGCGCGCCCTGTCCGGCAAAGCAATGCCCCCCATGTCTGCCAGCCAGAGCCCGTCAGCCGCCAGCCGGGTGATCGCAAGCTGCAGATCGTTGTCGGTTTCATGGTGCCGCTCGACGCGTGCGTCGAACCATTGCGCCCATAAGGCTCGAAGTTTTGCATCCGTCAGCATCGAGATAGACAACGGAGCCCATGGCCCGGCAGCTACATCTTTTTCGGCGTCGAAAACCGACTCGACATAGGCTCTTGTGAAAGTGCCGTATGCCTCGGAATCGGCAGCGATGCGCGTATCTAGATCGCAGTCTATCGCTTCAAGCATGTCTTGAAACACAGCGTCGATAAGCGCCTGCTTGCTCGGAAAATGATGCATGAAGCCGCCCTTGGTGACGCCCGCCGCATCGGCGACGGCCTGAACGGTGACAGCCGCCAGCCCTTGCTCGACGGAAAGCTTCGCCGCTTCGTCCAGCAAGGCGCGCCTTACCAGTTCGGGCTGCTTCTTGCGGGTATAACCGCTTTCCCGATCCATCAGTGCGACACGCTGCCAGAGAAGACATTCATGACGACGACACCTGAAACGATAAGCGCAATGCCGATCAACGCTGCACCATCCAGCGTGAATCGGAACACGAACACACTGATAAGCGCAGTAAGCACGATGCCGAGCCCGCCCCAGATTGCATAGGCGACGCCCAGGGGGATGATTTTAAGCGCTTGCGAGAGGAAGAACAGCGACGCGCCGAAGCAGACCGCCATGGCAACGGTTGGCCACAGGCGGCTGAACTGCTCGGACTTCTGAAGCAGGGACGATCCGGTGACCTCGCAGACGATTGCGAGCGCGAGGGCACCATAGGCGACAAGAGCGGGATTCATGAAAAAACTCCAATTTTGAAAAGATACCATATGTTCGGTTTCTTTTGAAGTCAAGTACTCGACCGCCTTGCCTATGAACGTCATTTCCTCCCTCACGCGTGAATAAAAATCGCAGATTTCAAGAATTGTCCCAACGGCGAAATCCGGTTCGCCCCCATTAAGCGGTTAAAATTGTGCGTCCTTCGAGGCTCGTTTCACTCGCACTCAGGATGAGGGAGGCAGCGGATTTCAGAGGCTAAACCTTTGAAGTTGTGCTTTTATCACCCAACCTCCCTCATCCTGAGGTGCGAGCGAAGCGAGCCTCGAAGGACGCACTCAGCACCCACTTCCCTCATGCTGAGCCCGTCGAAGCACGCACCACCAACTCCCTCAACGTGGATAAAAACCTCAAATTCCAAAAACTTTATCCACCCCCATTTCCCTCGCTCCTATCATCTCCCCACTGTTCGAGCGGGAACCGGGTGCGCACCGGGTATCAGGTCGAACGGCGATGACCTCCCGCCAACAGCTACGGTAGCTGCGGGCTCCGAGGGGTGAGACATGTTCGACCGAAGGTCGGCAAAAAGCCAACGATTTGGCTTTTTGAGTGTTGAACGCCCGGAGCCATAGCGGAGGGCTGGGACAGGCCGGCGCGTTCAAGGTGCGTCATGGCGGGAAGTGACAAACCCCGTCAATGAAATGCCGGACAGCGTGCGGAGAAACCGCGGCGTCTCTCTCCTGCAGACCAATCGCAGGAAAAGAGCGTTGTGCCCGGCCAAATGGATAGTAGGTGAGGAGCGGTCCGCGTAGCGGACGGGAAGCCAACGATTTGGCTTTCCGAGCGAGGAACGACGGGCGGTGCGAGGTTCGCACCACCAACACACACTGATGAGCGAGCCCGCACCGCCCGTCTTCCCAACCACCATCGATCCGGCTTCGTTTGAAGTGCGGAAGCGATCCATCACGCCAAGGAAAACGCCAGATGCTGAAAACCGACAATCTTCCGCCCCTGCCCGGACGCCCGGAGCCGCTCAAGGATGTGCTTGAACAATTGATCCCGGTCATGGCCGATATTTTCACCGCGCCGGAGTTTCCGGTCAAAATCCTGATCGCGAATGTGCGCTACAAGGCCAATCAGGCAGGCTTCCACACGCAATGCCCGAAGCAGTCTTGCCGTCGCCGCAAATCCTGCTGTGCTGTCGAGGAAAACGACCCGCCCTGCGCCAAATTCCGGGACGACGACCATCGCGCCGCCCTGCATGACATGCGCTACGGCGTCTTCGCCTATTGGGCACAATTGACCGCAGACGCCGAACGCGAGCAGGACATGTTCCTGGGCGGCCTTCAGAAAAAAGCTCCCGAAGCCAACCAATAGCCCCCGCCGGATCGACGCCGTTAGAAGACCGTCGCGACAGGCAGTCCGAGCCCCATCGATCCGGCATAGGTCGCTTGCGGGCCTTGCTGCAACGGATGGAACCGCGCGCCCTGAATGTCGCGGAAATGCCGTTCCAGCCTGTTGCTGCGGTAGAAGCCCGCGCCTCCGGCCACTTCCATCGCCAGTTCCACGGCCTTGATCGCATGCTCCGCCACCAGCGCACGGCCGATCATCATCTCGTTGACGGTTTCAGCCGTGGCGCTCGTTCCTTCCGCTGTGGCGATCATATGCCGATGTGCAAGCTGCGCGGCGCGCAGGCTGGTTTCCATGCGTCCCGCAAGCTCGATCGTGTGCGGGCTTGGCGTCTTTTTGGTCGCGAGGCCGATTGCGATGTCGCGCGCGCTTTCGGCAACGCCCAGATAGGCCGAATAGATGAGCGGGAATGCGACAGTCGCGATGATCTGAAACACCGGATGCCATTCACCGGCAGTGCGCGAGAAGGAAACACCGGCATCGGGAATGAACAGATCCTCGATGACGACATCGTTGGAACCGGTTCCGCGCATGCCGAGTGTGCGCCACGTCTCGACGATCCGCACTTCCTTGGCCTTCATCGGCACGCCAAAATGGATCACCTTGGCCGGTTCCTCGCCTTCCAGAATGGCGCCCGTCATCAACAGGTCGCCAGCGTCGGCCCCCGAAGTGAATGCCTTGCGCGCCGTGATGCGATAGCCGCCCTCGACTTTCACAGCTTTGCCCGATCCGCCGATCCAGTCGGACCCGCCGCTCGAAAGCAGCATCAGCTTTTCGGCGGCAACGCGCTTCAAAAGCGGCTCCACCGCCGCGACCTTCTGGTTGCGCCAGCGCCACGCAGGAATGGCGACCTGATGCGTATGCATGGAAAAGGCGAGCGCGGTCGAGCCGCAGCTATGCGCGATCGCGCGCAGCATGGCGCAAAGCTCTGCGACTTCCGCGCCATGCCCGCCGAATTCGCGCGGGACTGCTGCTTCCAGAAGACCCGCATTTTTCAACGCTGCGATATTTTCCGAAACGAAGCGATCCTCGTCGTCGTGTTCGGCAGCACGCGCTGCAAACTCCGGCAGCAGACGCGTAACGATGTCCAGGATGCTTTCCGCATCGAGTTGATGAATTTTGTTTGCAATGCTCATGACGGCGTTCCCTTTGTTGTTATGGTTGAACGCTGTCATTGTGACCTCCGCACCGCTCCGGTCCAGTTCCAGAACTGTACTGCCCCGCCGCTTTTGCGGTTCATCCGCATAAGTGCTAAATTACGCCAATTATCGCTAAAGGTGCCCGGCAATGCTGGAACGCGGCGGCTACGGACAATTCTGCCCGGTTTCCATGGCGGCAGAGGTTTTCTGCTCGCGTTGGACGCCGCTAGTCGTTCGCGAACTTCTGGCAGGCACCACCCGCTTCAACGATCTGCGCCGCGGCGTGCCGCGCATGTCGCCCGCCTTGCTGTCGAAGCGTCTGAAGGAGCTCGAAAAGGCAGGCATCCTCTATGTCGAACGAAACGCCGGTACGATCGAATACCGTCTGACCGATGCAGGCGAGGATTTGCGCGAAATCGTCATGGGGCTTGGGTTTTGGGGAACGCGATGGGTGGAATCCCAGCTTTCGCTGCGCAATCTCGACCCTTCACTGCTGATGTGGGACATGCGCCGTCATTTGGTGATAGAGCCGTTCCCGCCGCGCCGCTGCACGATACAGTTTCAGTATCCCGATTTACCAAATGCGAAACAAAACTTCTGGCTGGTTGTCGAAAGCGGCACGGTAGACCTGTGCGGCTTCGATCCGGGCTTCGAAATCGACCTTCTGGTGCGCTCGCCGCTTCGAACGATGACGGCCATCTGGATGGGCATCGCGAAGATGCGCCAGGAAATCGACGCGGGAAATCTGGAGGTCAATGGCGACCCTTCCATTGCGGGTGCGATGCAGCAATGGCTGGGCCTCAGCCCGTTCGCTCACAAAAAGGCTTAAAAACGCCGGGCGTCACCGAACCCTCGATAACGCCCGGCGATCTCTCTGGACTAGCAGCGGTCCTCGTAGATCACGCGGAAGCCTGCAGCCTGCGCTTCGCAAGAATTGCCGAAGGTGCGCTGCGTGCCGCCGCGACGGGCGCAAACCGGCGCATATTGCTGGGTGCACATCTGCGGACCCGGCTCAGGGCGCGGCGGGCGCGTACCCGGGCCTCCCGGACCTGGACGCGGTGGACGCGGCCTGTCCCATCCGCCTCCGCCACCGCTATTGCCGCGGCATTCGCCGGGATAGGCGATATTGTAGCCTGCCCTGTCGGCTTCGCAGCCATTCGGGAATGTCTGCCTGTCACCGCGGCGCTGGCCGCACACGGGCGCATATTCGCGCGTACAGAATTCAGGCCCTGGTCGTCCCGGACCGGGGCCTGGTCCGATTGGACCCGGGCCTGGCCCCGGCTCAACCGTACAAGCGGAAACCGCCACCGCCATCAGAAAAACCGACGCGGAAATCTTGCCGAAACTTGGAATGCGCATTTGTCCTCTCCTTGCCACCCACGGGACAATAACACCGTTTTTGGATGTTTGATCCGGTTGGACGCCCAGCCAAAAGAAAAAATTGCGCAGAGCACGAAAACTCGCGTAAAACGCGTATGCGACAAACTGTCTTGCGAACTATATATTTCCATGCAATAAAATTAGAGCTCGGGCATTTGCTGACCCGGAGAACTGGAACGTTTTGGACGACCCTTTCCCCGAAACCGTGAATATCTGACAAACCCCGTTTTCTGGCGGGGGATTTTAGTATGCGCGAATGCATAAGCAGCAGGCAGAAATACGATCCACGAAAGCAGCGAGCTGAACGGATCGAAGAACAACGAAACGGGCGAAGGAGTTCACCCAGATGTCCCAGAGCGGAACCGTAAAATTCTTCAATGCAACCAAAGGCTTCGGCTTCATTACGCCTGACGATGGCGCGAAGGACGTCTTCGTGCACATTTCGGCGATCGAAGCTTCCGGGCTGCGCACGCTGGTCGATGGCCAGAAAGTGTCGTTCGACGTTGAGCCGGACCGCATGGGCAAAGGCCCGAAGGCGGTCAACCTCAGCGCGGAATAAGCTCCGCAGCGAACCTGCCCGCAGGACCGAGATTTAATGGCGCGGCCTTTCTGGCCGCGCCATTTTCATTTGCAGCCTGCCCCGATAGCTTCCAGCTATTGGCCCTAGGGCAGCATCGTCGAGTAAAACTAAGGTAGCGCACCGGCTGCGAGATCGCCTTGAAAGTTTCGCTTGCCCCCGGCGTTAAAATATGGACAAATTTCGGCTTCGGGCATTTGCCGGCCCGGAGACTGGAATGGCTTGTTCCATAAGAACTTTACAAGTTCTTTGGGAAGTCGCGATCAGCGGGAAGCAACTCCCGGCGCGATTACTGTTTCTTCTCCTCCAGTGAACGGCCGATATTGTGCGGGATATCGCCTATCACGCATGACATGGAGTGGAAGGGACTAAAGGAGTTTCCCATGCCGCAGACCGGCACCGTTAAATTCTTCAACCATGCCAAGGGGTTTGGCTTCATCACACCGGACGACGGTGAAAAGGACGTTTTCGTGCATATTTCGGCGGTTCAGGCATCCGGCCTGCCCGGTCTGGAAGATGGCCAGAAAGTTTCCTTCGAAACCGAACCGGACAAGCGCGGCAAGGGTCCCAAAGCGGTCAATCTTACCGTCGGCTGACAGCTCCTCTGGGCTAGCGCCAAAGCTCAGATCAGAACGAGTGTGCTCAGGCGCGCATTCTGGCAGGTATAAAGCCGCCTTTCAGGGCGTCACATGAGTTGACGCCCTCTTCCTCTATGTATCGGAACGAAACCACTCTCCCTCACGTTCATGAAACGGCCTTTCTTGAAGCGCATCTTCGTTCAGGTGCCGTTCAGGTGGGGCGTCCTAAAAATGCGATACACCGACCCGAAATTCTCTAAGGGCCGCGCGTGATGGAGACTAAGATGAACCGTTTTCTCAAGACCGCAGTTCTTTCGGCAGCAGTTGCCGCAACGACGCTGGCCGTCATTCCCGGAGCACAGGCGCGTGATCGTTGGCATCACCGCGATCGCGACCGTGGCGGCGAGATCGTAGCTGCGGGCGTCATTGGCCTGGCAACAGGTGCGCTGATTGCAGGCGCTGCAAATTCGCAGCCGCGATACTATTCGGCACCTCCGCCCCGTTATTACGAGCCGCAGGACAGCTACTATTACGATGATTCACCGCGCTACTACCGTCCTGCCCCGGTACGGCGCGTCGTGGTTCCTGCCTATACGGAAAGCTATGGCCTCGAGCCATGGAGCCCGGAATGGTATCGCTATTGCGAAAACCGTTACCGCAGCTTCGATCCGCGCTCAGGCACCTTCGTCGGCTATGACGGCGTACAGCGCTTCTGCGCCGCAAACTAAGCATATAATTTGAGAAAAAGGCGCTGCCGCATCGCGGCAGCGCCTTTTTCTTTTTGTGCTTATTCGTTGAGATACGGATTGGTCCGGCGTTCTTCGCCAAAACGACCACCCGGCCCATGCCCGCAGATGAAGCCTATTTCATCGCCGAGCGGCAACAGCTTTTCCTTGATCGAACGGATCAGCGTTGCATGATCGCCGCCCGGTAGATCGGTGCGGCCGACCGATCCTTGAAAAAGCACGTCGCCGACATGAGCGAAGCCCGCCTCGCGATTGTAGAAGACGACATGGCCCGGCGCATGGCCGGGGCAATGCAGAACTTCGAATTTGTGGTCGCCGAAGGATACCGTCTCGCCCTCGTTCAAAAACCGGTCCGGCACACAGTTTCGCACAACACCCGGTAGGCCGAAGCGCTGTGCCTGATTTTCCAGATTGTCGAGAAGCATCCGGTCCGCTTCGTGCGGTCCGATAATATCGATCCCGAGCTGATCCTTGAGATCCATCGCGCCACCGGCATGGTCGATATGCCCATGCGTCAGCCAGATCGCTTCTACGGTGATGCCGTTGCTTTCGAGCACTTCCGTAATGCGCTCAATGTCACCGCCCGGATCGATGACGACGCCTTTCTTGGTTTCCTCATCGAAAAGTATCGTGCAATTTTGCTGAAACGGCGTGACTGGAACGATGCCGGCATTCAAACGACCCATGATCTTCCTTTCTTGAAGCAGACACCGATTTAGGAAAGCCGGGCTTTGCTGTCCACCATCCAGAAAAACAAATGGGCGGCCAAAGGACCGCCCATCGCATAAATTGGAGTGTCGATTATCGTTTCATCGAGCTCATGATGGCGCCGACGATGCCCGTCAGGATCGCACCGCCACCGGCACCGCCGATCGCATTTGTCAAAAGGCTGCCCATCTGGCTGCCGGTGGCTGCCATGTCGGCTCCGCCCGTCGCACCGCCGAGCAAACTTCCAAGCAAAGCGCCGCCGCCGATACCGCCGATACCGCCTGCGAGCAATTTTGGAAGTTGGCCCATCGCGGCTGTTTTGAACGCCGCGCCGACGGCCTGTCCGCCTATAACACCAGTCACCACCTGTATAACAAGTTGAACGATAACACTCGTGTCCATCGGATTTCCCTCTCCGTTAGCGACCGGACCGAGCCGGCCGACAAGCAAGATGAAACTCCGTTCTGCAAGAAAGTCAAATGGCGGTGCTTAAAATAAAAGCGGGCGACATCTCTGCCGCCCGTTTCAGTTGCTTCTAATTTAACAGAAGAATTCTTATTCGGCGGCCATTGCATGCTTGGGGCGAACGGCCTGAGAATAGTCTTCCATAAGGGTTTTCGCGATTTCACCCACAGTGAAAGTATAGGGTCCGATCTCGGAAACAGGCGTAACTTCGGCTGCCGTTCCTGTCAGGAAGCATTGCTCGAAGCCTTCCATCTCTTCGGGAAGAATAGCGCGCTCGATTACTTCATAGCCACGAGCTTTTGCAAGATCGATGACGGTGCGGCGGGTGATTCCATCAAGGAAACAATCCGGCTTCGGCGTGTGGATCTTGCCGTCTTTCACGAAAAAGACGTTTGCGCCTGTGGCTTCTGCCACCTGACCACGCCAGTCGAGCATCAGCGCATCGGCATAACCCTTGGCTTCGGCAGCGTGCTTGGACAGCGTGCAGATCATATAGAGGCCGGCAGCCTTGGCCCGCGACGGCGCAGTGCGCGGATCGGGACGACGGTATTCAGCCATATCCAAGCGAATGCCCTTGAGCTTCTGCGCCGGGTCGAAATAGCTCGGCCACTGCCAGATTGCGATCGCCAGATTGATGCGGTTGCTCTGGGCCGCGACGCCCATCATCTCGCTGCCGCGCCACGCGACGGGACGTACATAGGCGTCCTGAAAGCCCTGCTTCTTCAGAAGCTCGCGGCAGGCGGCGTCGATCTCTGCCACGGAGTAAGGAATGGTGAAACCCAGAATGCGCGCTGATTCATGCAGGCGCTCAGTGTGCTCTGTCAGCTTGAAGATCTCGCCGCCATAGGCGCGCTCGCCTTCGAATACGGAGCTTGCATAATGCAGGCCGTGCGTCAGTACGTGGACCTTGGCGTCCGCCCATTTGACGAACTCGCCATTCATCCAGATAAAACCGTCCAGTTGATCAAAAGGAACGGATGCCATCATAACCTCCCGCGGTGTCATTTCCGCCGTCGTTTCGTGCCGTTTGTTGATGTGGCACGACAGATTTTCTGTCATGCAGCGTAGGCGGATAACAAATCCAAGGCAAACTCAGATAATTACGGAAAAACCGGCCCGAAATGGCCTTTTTGTTCGCAATCCGTCGAAAAGCTTGCCAAAAATTATCATTGGCCCCAAATTATGTCAACATCACTGACATAATTTACAGGACTCGCGAAAAACAGCATGAGCGACAAGGTTGGAAAAGGCGTGCAGCCCATAAAAACGCCTATAACGAACGAGGACGGGATCGATTTTTCGATCATTGAGCTCGTCTTCTTTGCCTATCGCGATTTTACGTCCGATCCCGACAAGATTTTGTCGGATTACGGTTTCGGCCGTGCGCACCACCGAATATTGCACTTTGTGAACAGAATGCCGGGCCTGACGGTTGCAGAGCTGCTCGATGTGTTGAAGATAACCAAGCAAAGCCTCGCAAGAGTGCTTAAACAATTGATCGATGGCGGCTATATCGTTCAGCTTCAAGGTCCGCGCGACCGAAGGCAGCGCGAGCTGTATCCGACCGCAAAGGGGCGTGAACTTGCACTCGATCTGGCGCGGCCACAGTCGCGCCGCATCCATGCGGCATTTGAGGGAATTGGGCACTCCGAACGTGAGAGCATAGCGGGCTTCTTGAAGGCAATGGTCGATCCGGAACTCAGGACACAGATCGACAAGCCGGGAAAGGCGACAGGAAACGAAGATGGAAACCAATGAGTTGACGGACAACCCGTCTGCACCTCTCGACGATGCGCCCCATCTTCTGGTCGTCGACGACGATACGCGCATCCGCAACCTGCTGAAGCAATATCTGAGCGAAAACGGCTTTCGCGTCACCGTTGCCGGTAATTCCGCGGAAGCGCGGCGCAAGCTGATCGGGCTCGATTTCGACCTTCTGATCGTCGATGTGATGATGCCGGGCGAAAACGGCGTCGATCTCACCAAATCGCTGCGCGCCGAAAAGGACGTACCGATCCTGATGCTGACCGCACTTTCCGAGACGGACAATCGCATTACGGGTCTGGAAGCGGGCGCGGACGATTATCTGCCCAAGCCGTTCGACCCGCGCGAACTTATCCTGCGCGTCAACAACATCCTTCGCCGTGGCGGCCCGGTCGCCGTGCCGAAGGTAGAGCAGATCGTTTTTGGCCCCTATACGTTCCAGATCGCCAAGCGCGAACTGAAAAGGGGCGGCGAACTGCTGAAGCTGACCGACCGCGAACAGGAAATTCTGGCGATTTTCGCAGAGCGTGCAGGCGAGACGATCCCGCGGCACGAACTGGTTTCGGGCGATACGGATGTCGGCGAACGCACGATCGACGTGCAGATAAATCGCCTTCGCCGCAAGATCGAACGCGACCCCTCCAACCCCGTATGGCTGCAGACGGTGCGCGGCATAGGCTATCGCCTCAGCGTCGAATAGAGCAGGCTGGCGTTTCGAACGCCGAACGGAAGGTGGATGGCAACAACTGATTTAAACGCGCCAAAGGAAAGCGGATTGGCGGAAGGGCAGACCCGCTCGGCTATCGCGCGGCAGTGGAAACGATTCTGGCGGCTTGTCGCGCTCTATATGCCCAAGCGCCTCTATGCGCGCTCGCTGATCATCATCATCACCCCGATGATCCTGCTGCAATCGGTGCTCGCCTTTGTCTTCATGGAGCGCCACTGGCAGACCGTGACGCTGCGTCTTTCACAGGCAGTGACGCGCGACATCGCTGCGATCATCGATATGATCGAGACCTATCCGCAGGACGACAATTACGCGAATGTGATCCGCATCGCGCAGGACAGATTAGCCCTCAAGATAGATATCCTGCCGTCCGACCCCCTGCCCGCGCCGGGGCCGAAACCGTTCTTTTCCATACTCGACCAGATCCTCTCGTCGGAAATCACCAAGCAGATCAACCGGCCCTTCTGGCTCGATACGGTCGGCAATTCCAACATCGTGGAAATCCGCGTCCAGCTCGACAAAAAGGTACTGCGTGTCTTTGCCCGCCGCAGCCAGGCCTATGCGTCGAACACGCATATCTTCCTGCTGTGGATGGTCGGCACGTCGCTCGTTCTCCTGATCATCGCGATTCCCTTCCTGCGCAACCAGATCAGGCCGATCCTGCAATTGGCGGAAGCCGCCGAGAGCTTCGGCAAGGGCCGCCCGATGCCGGAGGATTTCAGGCCGCGCGGCGCGGAGGAAGTACGGCGCGCAGGCTTTGCGTTCATTCAGATGCGCGAACGTATCGAACGCCAGATCGAGCAGCGCACGGCCATGCTGACCGGCGTCAGCCACGATCTCAGAACGATTCTCACCCGTTTCAAGCTTCAGCTTGCGCTAGCAGGGGGCTCGAAAGCCGGCATGCAGGCGCTGAACCACGACATCGACGACATGCAATCGATGCTGGAAGGCTACCTCGCCTTCACGCGCGGCGAAGCTTCCGAAGACACCGGCCTGTTCGACCTCAATGCCTATTTCCAGAAACTGTCGGATCAGGCCAAGCTTCAGGGCTGCAAACTGGAAACATCCCTGATCGGCTCGCCGGAAGTTCATGTGCGACCGAACGCATTCTCGCGGCTTCTGGCAAATCTGGTCGGAAACGCCTTCCGTTACGCACAATCGGTAAAAGTCGAGGCGGTGCACAGTGACGGCTCGCTTCTGGTGACGATCGACGATGACGGCCCGGGAATTCCAGCGGAAAAGCGCGAGGAAGTGTTCAAGCCATTCGTAAGGCTGGACGAAGCACGCAATCTCGATGCCAGCGGTACAGGACTTGGCCTTGCCATCGCCCGCGACATCGCGCGCAGCCATGGCGGCGATATTTCGCTGGAGGATAGCCCGATGGGGGGGCTACGGGCACGGATACGGGTTCCGGCTTAGGAACTCACCCCCTCACCGATTACCCTCCAACCACCGGAAAACCAGCGTTTCCTCTTCATCCAGCCCGGCAAGCGGTTTGCGGAACGAGCGGCGGGCTTTTGCCATTTCGTCCGGCAGCGCGCCCTGCGACCAGCGGTCCAGCACATTGGGATGAATGTAGCATTTGCGACAGACGGCGCGTGTATTGCCAAGGCGCGTTGCGACCTTGTCGATCACGGCATTCATCACACGCGCGGTTTCGTGCTTCGTCTCAGGCAGAGGCGTGGCGGAAAACAGCGTCGCGGCATTGATCGTGCCGCCCCATGTGCGGAAATGCTTGGAGCTGAAATCGGCATTCGTCGCCTCGCGAATATACTCGTTCACATCCTGCGAACGCACCATGCGGCGCGCGCCATCCTCATCCAGATATTGAAACAGATGCTGGCCCGGAATGTCCTGAATGCTTTTCAGGATGCGCGCGATGCGCCGGTCGACCAGCTTCAGATTCCACTCCTTGCCGGACTTTCCCTTGAAGGCGAACCGCAATTTCGAGCCTTCGACGGTCAGATGCCGGTCACGCAAGGTGGTCAGCCCGAAACTCTTATTGTCGCGGGCGTAAGCGGCGTTGCCGACGCGGATCATCGTGTTGTCGAGCAGCCAGACGATGGACGCCAGCACACGCTCGCGCGGCAGACCTTGCCGCCGCAGATCGGCATCGATCCTGTCGCGCAGGCTGGGCAGAGCCTCGGCAAATTCCGGCAGGCTGGAATATTTCACCTCATCGCGGCAGGCCGACCAGCGCGGATGATAGCGATATTGCTTGCGCCCGCGAACGTCCCTGCCCGTCGCCTGCAGATGCCCATCCGGGTCCGGTGAAATCCAGACATCTGTCCAGGCAGGCGGGATAACGAGACTTTTGATGCGCGCGATGGATTTTGCATCCACCTTCGAGCCATTCGGCCCGCGATACGAAAACCCCTTGCCCGCACGCTTGCGCGAAATACCCGGCTCCAGATCGTTCGCATGAACCAGCGACGCGCTTTTGGCCGACGCTTGCGCGTCGGGCCGTTCAGTTTTCAGAGTTTTTCGGGACGGACGATCCAGCACGCAACGCTCCACCACTCGGATGGACAATAAGCTGCGGATTGCCTGCTGGTTCCGTTTGCTCCTAATGGCGGATCAGAAAAGACGCCCGCCGTCCGGCACCTTGCGCTCGATGGCGCCCAGCACGACATCGCCTTCCTCGTCGGGAAAGCCCAGCGTCAGCACTTCCGACATGAACTTGCCGATCTGGCGCGGCGGGAAATTGACCACCGCGAAAACCTGCCGCCCGACCAGCGTTTCCGGCGAATAGTATTTCGTGATCTGCGCCGAAGACTTCTTCACGCCGATCGAGCCGCCGAAATCGATCTTCAGCTTGAAGGCCGGTTTGCGCGCTTCCGGGTAAGGCTCCACCTCGACGATTGTGCCTGCGCGGATGTCGACCTTGTCGAAATCCGCAAATGTGATCTCTGGCTTTCTTTCGGAAGAAGACATGATGGATCAGGCGTTCCCGAAAGTCTCAAAAAGCACGCTTGCCAGCGCATCCTTGGCCGAGGTTCCCGACCAGACGACGAACTGAAACGCCTGGAAATAGCATTCGCAGGCTTCGAGCGCGCTCGACAGCAACACTTCGACCTGCTGGCTCGTCGGCTCCACGCCGCCTGCCAGAAGCAGCGACTGGCGGAACATGATCGCGCCTTCCTGCTCCCACAGGTCGAAATGACCGAACAGCATCTGCTCGTTGATCTGCGACAGCAGGCGCATCACTTCAAGGGTGCGATTTTCCGGCACCTTGATGTCGAAGGCGCAAGCCAGATGCAGCGCTTCGAAATCTTCCATCCAGGAGAAGGAGACGTGATAATCGGTCCAGTTGCCTGCGACGGAAATCGAAATCTCGTCATCGCCGGCGCGTTCGAACGACCACTCATTGTTGTGAGCGACCTGCTCGATCACGTCCACCGGATGGATTTCGCGAGAATATTCGAGTTCGAGAAGTTCCATGAAAAATTCCTGACGTTCTGGGAGCGCCACCGCAGGCTCCCCGGAAACGCATGCACGCAAACTTTAGGCGACCGACAGGAGGCGAGGCGCAACACACCCCGAACTCGGACCCCGCCGTCCGGCGACATGACCCGGTTCCGAATCATGCAACAAATTCAGTCTATTGATGCAGAGTCGCGTGAACAGCCCCTTTTTGGTTCAGGGCCAAATCGCATGTGGACAGAGCTTACCGCAGAGATTCACGCGAATGCGGTAAGCGATTCACGACAAAGCGCTTTTTCGTGCAGCACCTTGTGGAAAAAATTCTTGTTATTTTTTGGTTTTGGGCTTCGCAGCGGACGTTGCGGAAGCTTTCGGCGCGCTTGTGCCGGACAATTCGGCAATACGTGCCTCTAAAGTCTCGATGCGCGCGAGCAGTTCCTTGTTCTCCGCACGCGCCCGAAGGGCGATGTCGCGCGCGACGTCAAACTCTTCACGCTTGACCACATCCATCGAGTTCAGGACCTTTTCGGCCTGTCCCTTGACGGCGGTTTCGACTTCGCGGCGCACGCCCTGGGCGGCCCCTGCTGCGTCTGTCATCAGCTTGGCGAATTCATCGAGAATGCGATTTGGTCCGGTCGACATGGCAAAACCTCGCTCGTTTCATTCGAGGTAATGGCGTATGGGCGCGAATGCAAGCTGCATCGTCGCCGCAGCGCCTTGACCGCGCCCCAAGCCTGCCGCATGTTCCGCCCGCTGTAAAAGGCCATGCCGCCATATCAATCGTTCGAGGCACCTGAATTGACCGACTATCTGCTTCTGCCGCTGGCGGCGTTGCCCTTTCCCAATATCGACCCTGTGATCGTGCAGATCGGCCCGCTCGCCATCCATTGGTATGGGCTGGCCTATATCGTCGGCATCCTGTTCGCGTGGTGGTACGGCAAGCGCCTGGTGACGAACTCCGCGCTCTGGCGCAACAAAACCTTGCCGATGAAGCCGGAAGACCTCGACGATTTCATCGTCTGGGCCGCCGTCGGCGTCGTGCTTGGCGGACGCATCGGCTACATTCTGTTCTACGATCTCGCGCGCTACATTCAGAATCCGCTCGATATATTCGCGGTCTGGCAGGGCGGCATGTCGTTCCATGGCGGCTTTGCCGGAACGACGATCGCGATGATTCTGTTCGCACGCTCGCGCGGCGTCAAGGTCTGGAGCATGTTCGACGTGATCGCTGCTGGCGCGCCTGTCGGGCTGGGGCTGGTGCGCAGCACGAATTTCATCAATTCCGAGCTCTGGGGCCGCGTTACCGATGTGCCATGGGCATTCGAATTCCCGACTGGCGGGCCGTTTCTGCGCCATCCGAGCCAGCTTTATGAGGCAGCGCTCGAAGGGCTCGTTCTGTTCATCATCCTGCGAATTCTGACCCACACGCTGTTCAAGCTGAAAGCGCCGGGCTTCGTCGCCGGAGCCTTCGTGGCAGGCTATGGCGCGTCACGCATCTTCGTCGAATTCTTCCGCGAACCCGATCCGCAGCTCGGCTATCTGCTGGGCGGCTGGCTGACGATGGGCATGGTGCTTTCCGTGCCTATGGTTCTGGTCGGGATATGGGCGATGCTGCGCGCAAACCGTGCCGCGAAGGCGCTGGCGGGATGACACCGCTCAACGAGCGGATAAGGGCGCAAGTCGCCACGGAAGGCCCTATGACGGTCGCCGACTATATGGCGCTGTGCCTGTTCCACCCGCAGCTTGGCTATTACACGACCCGCGAACCCTTCGGCGCGGCTGGCGATTTCACGACCGCGCCGGAAATCAGCCAGATGTTCGGCGAATTGATAGGTGCATGGCTGGCCAGCGCGTGGCTGGATGCCGAACGCCCGATGCCTGTGACCGTTGCCGAGATTGGCCCCGGTCGTGGCACGCTGATGAAGGACATCTTGCGGGTGTTGCAAAGGCTCGACCGCGACCTGTTTAGCAGCGCTCATTTCGCGATGATCGAAACCAGCTCGCGCCTGACGGAAATCCAGAAAGAAACGCTTTCAGGCATCGACGCCAATGTGGTTTGGCAAAATTCCATCGAAACCCTGCCGGATTTTCCGCTTTTCATCATCGGAAACGAGCTTTTCGACGCGATTCCGATGCGGCAATTCGTATTTTCAGGCGGAAAATGGAAGGAACGGGTCGTCGGGCTGGACGAAAATGGCGCGTTGCGGTTTGCGGCAGGTGCCGGTTCGCTCGACCCGGCATTGCTTCCGGCCGATGCAGACAAAGCTGAAGACGGCGCGATTTTCGAGATAGCGCCTGCCCGCAACAACCTCATGAGTGGCATTGCAGAGCGCATTGCAAGATCCGGCGGCGCTGGCCTGTTCATCGATTATGGCTACCGCGAAACGGCACTCGGCGACACGTTTCAGGCGCTTCGCAAACATGACTATGAGGATGTTCTCGCCTCGCCCGGTGAAGCCGATTTGACCAGCCATGTCGATTTTTCCATGCTCGCGACCAGCGCTGAAGCACAGGGTCTTGCCACGAAACTGACCACGCAGGGTGAGTTCCTGCTCTCCATGGGCCTTCTGGAAAGAGCCGGTGCGCTTGGCGCGAATGCCGATGAAGCAACGCGCGAAAGGCTGCGTGGTGAAGTCGAGCGCCTCGCCGGACCAGACGCCATGGGCGAGCTTTTCAAGGTGCTTGAGATTTCCCGAAAGTCTCGATGAACCAGCAGCATGATCCCGATCCGGGATTGACGAGAGACGGTCGGCTGTTTCACTGTTACCAGTTCCGAGGTCGCATTCGGCCTTGACGAGACGGCTCCCGCAGAGAACAAGGCACATATGTCAGAACAATCCAGACCGGAGCCTGTCCGATCATCCCTGCTCGACCACGCGAGCGCAAACGGTATCAGACACGGCTATTTCACACGCACGGGCGGCGTTTCCAAAGGCATCTATGAAGGGCTGAATATCGGCGTCGGCTCCGATGACGATCAGGAACTTGTGCGGGAAAACCGCAGCCGCGTTGCCGAATGGATGGGCGTAAAGCCCGGTGCGCTGCTCAGCCTTTATCAGGTTCATTCGCCCGACGTGGTGATCGCCCGCGAACCGTTTTCGGGCGAACGCCCCAAGGCGGACGCGCTGGTGACGGACAGGCCAGGACTGGCGCTCGGCTCGTCGAGTGCCGATTGCGGGCCGGTCCTTTTTGCCGATGCGCAAGCGCGTGTGATAGGTGCAGCTCACGCCGGATGGAAAGGCGCCTTCACCGGCGTTCTCGAAAACACGATTTCCGCGATGGAAAGCATCGGCGCGAAGCGCGACAACATCTTCGCCGTGCTCGGCCCTTCGATAAGCGCGAAGAATTACGAGGTGGGGCCTGAATTCGTCGCGCGTTTCATCGAGGCGGATGCAGGCAATGATGCGTATTTCTCGCCTTCATCGAATGCCGGGCATTCGATGTTCGACCTGAACACCTATACGGTGGACCGGCTGCGGGCGGCAGGTGTGACGGCGGAATGCCTGAACCGCTGCACCTATGAGGAAGAGGCGCTTTTCTATTCCTACCGGCGCACCACGCACCGCAAGGAACCCGATTATGGACGACAAATCTCGGCAATCGTGTTGGAGAATATTTGATGGCGCTGCATTTTGAACGCTCCGAATTTGACGCAAGACGCGACCGGCTGATCATTGAAATGGCCGAGCGCAAGCTCGACGCGATCCTGCTTTTCGCGCAGGAAAGCATGTACTGGCTGACCGGCTACGACACGTTCGGCTTCTGCTTCTTCCAGTGCCTGGTGATGAAGGCGGACGGCTCGATGATCCTGCTGACGCGTTCCGCCGATCTGCGGCAGGCGCGCCACACCTCCACCATCGACAATATCGTGGTCTGGACCGACCGCGCCGACGCCAACCCGACGACCGATCTGCGCAATCTGCTGAACGATCTCGACCTTCTCGGTGCACGTATCGGCGTCGAATACGACACGCACGGCCTGACCGCCTTCAACGGCAGGCGGCTTGACGAGCAGTTGCATTCATTCGGCCAGATCGTCGATGCGTCCGGCATTGTCGGACGTCTGCGTCTGTTCAAAAGCCCGGCCGAAATCGCCAAGGCGGAGAAGGCGGCAAGCCTTTCCGACGATGCGCTGGAAGCGGCATTGCCGCTCATCAAGCAGGGCGGCGACGAGGCAAAAATACTGGCAGCGATGCAGGGCGCTATCTTCGCGGGCGGCGGCGATTATCCCGCCAACGAATTCATCATCGGCTCCGGTGTGGACGCACTGCTTTGCCGGTATAAATCGGGCCGCCGCAAGCTCACCAAGAACGACCAGTTGACGCTGGAATGGGCGGGCGTGTTCAACCATTACCATGCGCCGATGATGCGCACGGTTTTGACCGGCAAGGCCTCCAAGCGCCATCAGGAATTGTTCGAAGCCGCACGCGATGCGCTAATCGCCGTCGAAAAGGCGATGACCTCCGACAATACATTCGGCGACGTGTTCGACGCCCACGCCCGCACGATGGAAGCGCACGGCCTGACCAAGCATCGGTTGAATGCATGCGGTTATTCGGTCGGCGCGCGCTTCACGCCATCATGGATGGATATGCCGATGTTCTTCCAGGGCAATGCCGAGCCCATCGCACCGAACATGACGCTTTTCGCCCATATGATCATCATGGATTCGGAAACGGAAACCGCGATGACACTGGGTCGTACATATCTGACCACGGAATCGGAGCCGAAATCGCTTTCACGCCTTGATCTCGACTTGATCGTGAAGTGATAGAAAAAATAGGGACAGGTTGCGGAGTAAGCCCGCGTTTTTGGGAGACCTGCTTTATGAAAAATTTGCGTTTCACGGCGATTTCCCTGATCGCCGCGACTGCCCTGTCTGCATGCACGAGCACGCAGGATGTGCTGGATCCGGCAGCGATCGAGCCGCCGGGAACCGCAGCGGCAACGCCATCGGCTAATCCCGGCACGTCGAACGCACCGGCCAATGCGGTTGCCAAGCGCGCGCGCATTCAGATAGCGCCGATCATCGGTGCGTCTGCCGAGGCCGCAACGCCCCTCACCGCCCGGCTGGTGACAAAGGCGCGCGAACGCGGCCTGACGGTTTTCGGCAGCGCTGAAAGCAGCACTGCGACCCATAGTCTGAAAGGCTATTTCTCGGTTTTCTCGGAAGATAACGAAACGACGGTCATCTATGTCTGGGACATTTACGACCCTGCAGGAACGCGTCTGCACCGTATAAACGGCCAGCAAAAGATGCAGGCAAGCCCGACTCCCGGCTGGCCGGGCGTGCCTGCCTCGGAGATGGAAACGATCGCCGACAGCACGGTCGATCAGCTCGTCACATGGCTCTCGTCACAGACCGGATGATCGCCCGCACACAGGTTTCTTCAGGAATCGAGCCATCAATGCTTGCATTACCGGCTCATCCCGCTAAAAGCCCCCAAATATCCTTCGCCGGGAAAAATTCATGAAACTCTTTGCGGGCAATTCCAATCGGGTGCTGGCTGAAGCCGTCGCCCGTTATCTCAACATCCCGATCGGCAAAGCCAGCGTCAGGCGTTTTGCGGATCAGGAAATCTTCGTCGAGATTCAAGAAAATGTGCGCGGCGAGGACGTTTTCGTCCTTCAGTCGACCGCCTTCCCCGCAAACGATCACCTGATGGAACTGCTCATCATGATCGACGCCTTCCGCCGTTCGTCGGCACGGCGCATCACGGCAGTCGTCCCCTATTTCGGTTATGCAAGGCAGGATCGCCGCGCATCGGGCCGCACGCCGATCTCGGCGAAGCTCGTCGCTAACCTGATCACCCGCGCAGGCGCCGACCGCGTTCTGACGCTCGACCTGCATGCCGGGCAGATCCAGGGCTTCTTCGACATCCCGACCGACAATCTCTTCGCAGTGCCTGTCATGGCGCGCGACGTGAAGGCCAACTACAACCTTTCGAACCTGATGGTCGTCTCGCCGGATGTCGGCGGCGTGGTTCGCGCCCGCGCATTGGCAAAACGCGTCGATGCGCAGCTCGCCATCGTCGACAAGCGCCGTGAGCGTCCGGGCGAATCCGAAGTCATGAACATCATCGGTGAAGTCGAAGGCAAGGATTGCATCCTGTTCGACGATATCGTCGATTCGGGCGGCACGCTCTGCAACGCGGCGGATGCGCTCCTCGCAAACGGCGCGACCAGCGTTACCGCCTACATCACCCACGGCGTGCTTTCGGGCGGCGCTGTTGCCCGCATCACCGGATCGAAGCTGAAGGAACTGGTGATCACCGATTCCATCCAGCCGACGCAGGCCGTCGTCGATGCGCACAATATCCGTGTCGTCTCGATCTCCGATCTGATCGGCGAAGCGATCTCGCGTACCGCGACCGAAGAATCGGTTTCCAGCCTGTTCGACTAGAATCCTTCATTTTAAGTTGAAACGCTGGCGGGACAGCGCCCCCCTCTGTCCTGCCGGACATCTCCCCCACAGGTGGGGAGATTACCTTTTCATTAAACGCAGTATCAATTGCAGCGTTGCAGAATGAAGGCCGAGAGTTGTGTCAGCCAATCTCCCCACCCGTGGGGGAGATGTCCGGCAGGACAGAGGGGGGCGCCTCGTGATTCCATCAAAGTAGGAACCGCTCTAGCTCAATCGGCCTATCGGGATCATTTCCGGCGAAGTCGCCTCACAGGCACCGCCTTGCCAATCACCCAGCCATTTATCGACCGTCAGCCCTGACGCGGACAACATCCGCTCGATGTCTGCTTTGGCTGGAAACGCTATGCGCGAACTGGCGGACCATACTTTTCCGTCGGCCAAACTCTCGTAATGCGTTTCATATGTCGCGATGTGAGTTTCGAAATCATACGCGATATCATTCCAGGATTTCACTTTGCCAAGCTCTGGATGATCCAGAAAGTGAAGCGAATGCTCCGGCGTCCATTCGCGCCATTCCTCGACAAGAGGATTGCGGGAATCGAAGATAAACCTGCCGCCCGGTGTCAGATGACGCGCAACAGTGTTGAGGGCCTGCCTGCGATCTTCATCGGTCAGAAAGACCTGAAAAGCGTGGCCGGTTAAAATCACGAGGTCGAATGTCTGCTCCAACCGAAGTGATCTTGCATCGCCCTCGACCCATTTGACCTTGCCGCCTCCCGGTCTTTTTTTGCCGGCATTAAGCATCGCCGATGCAGGATCGACGCCCACCACGAGCCTGTCGCCAGCCAAAGCAGCCGCCAATTGTCCGGTCCCGCAGCCGAGATCGAGAACGGACTGCGCATCCTTGGCCAGGCCGATGCAATATTCGAAATCGTCGCGCCACCCATTGTCCAGATCGTAGAATTGGACAATTTGCGGATCGCAATAAAGCTGGTCGGTGTCATCCGGCATGAATGAGCCTCCTCACGACACCGCGGAGAATGCATCGCGGATCGCGCGGGCCATTCCGTCGCTGACGTCGCCTTGAGACCGGGCATTGCGATGCATGACGACATTCGATGCGTCGATGTTGCCGAACCCTTCGTCTGCGGTCAGTTCACGGCATCCTTCCGGGATATTGCTTCGCGAAATCGGCGCGATGGCAAGACCCGAGGCGACGGCGATCTTCAGCCCGCCGCTCGTATCGCTGCGATAAGCCACACGATAAGGCAGCTCGCGGGTGTCGAGCGACTTCAAAGCGAAATCCATGCACCAGCCGGAATTTTCATAAAGCGCAATCGGCAGCGGGCGCTGCTCGTGCAGCACATGCGCATCGGACGTTACCCATACTGTCGGGTCTGTCATCAGGATTTCGCCATCCGAAAAATCCTGCCATTCGAAGACGACCGCAATGTCCAGATCGTCCGCCCGCAACTCGTTCATATGCTGGGTGGAGCATCCATAACGCGCCGAGATTTCGACATCGGGATGCGCTTTCGCAAACGTGCCAAGCGCGCGCGACAGCATCGCATATCCCCACTCCTCGGGAATGCCGATGCGCACTCGACCGGTTAGCGGCGGCGAAGACATGGACGCGGCAGTTTCATCCAGCAGGGAAACGATGCGCCGTGCATTGTCCAGGAGCTGCTCGCCCTTGCGCGTCAGTTCCACGCCGCGCGACCCGCGCATGAACAAGGCAGCGCCGATCCCTTCCTCGAGACGTTTGATCTGCATGCTGACGGCAGACTGCGTGCGATAGACCGACGTCGCCGCCTTGGTGAAATTACCGGTTTCCGCGACCGCCAGAAAGGTCCGCAAAAGCTCGCTGTCGAGTGGAGTGTTCATGAGCAATGCCATCAGATTTACGAATGGCTATCATGATTACAATTCGATGGTCGAATGTCAAACCTGTGCGTTAGGATTATCCAAGAGGCAACATCAACGCGTGACCGCCATGACATACACATCCAGCCCGGCGATCGGACTTTCGTTCTCGCCGCAGAAAAAAGCTCCGCAGCAAAGCGTCCCGCATGATTATGCGGATATTTTGCGCAAACATGACGATCGTCTGATTACCGATATCGGCATGACGCGCGAGGATATTGCGGGGCCGGAAGAGCATTTCTGGAGTGAATGGCAGAAGATCAAACAGCCGTGGCAGCTTTGATCATACGTGCCCGCTTGCCAAACCAAGTTTGGACGAGGCATTTCCTTCTCAACCGCTTGCAAAACTTGCACTGCGGCCAACCTTCCGCTATAGAGCCGCCACCCGCGTAGACACCCTTGGAGGCAACGCGGCTGATGGCGGCTTCCGCCGTATGATCCCGAAGAGTGGCTTGCCGGTTTTTGGAAACGATCATGCGTCATGGATTGCCGCTTTCGACGTTTACGGTCGAGGCTTGGTCTTCTCCGTAGGCGGCTCCATACAACTCGAAAGGAAATGCCATGAGCCACGATACTTATGAGCTCACGGCCGAAGCGCGCGAAAAGGTCGGTAAGGGGTCCGCCCGTGAAATTCGCCGCAACGGTAAAGTGCCTGCAGTCATTTATGGCGACAAGCAAACCCCAATTGCTATCACCTTGTCCTACAAGGACATTTACTACAAGATTCATGGCGGCGGTTTCAAAACCACCATTGCCACGATCATCCTTGACGGCAAGAAGATTCAGGTCCTCCCGAAGGACTATCAGCTTGACCCGATCCGCGACTTCCCGATGCATGTCGACTTCCTGCGCGTCAGCAAGAATTCGGTCGTCACCGTGAACGTGCCTGTCCACTTCCTGAACGACGAACTCGCTCCCGGCATCAAGCGCGGCGGCGTGCTCAACATCGTTCGCCACGACATCGAAGTCAGCTCGCCTGCCAATGCGATTCCAGAAGCGATCGAAGTCGATCTGACCGGTCTCGAAATCGGCGATTCGGTGCACATCTCGGCCATCACCCTGCCAAAGGGCGTGACGCCGACGATCACCGACCGTGACTTCACTATCGCAACCGTTGCAGCGCCCGCAAGCCTCAAGAGCGAGGAAAGCGAAGCCGCCGCTGACGGCGAAGAGACCGCGGCTGAAGAAGCAGCGGAAGAGACTGAAGAAAAGGAAGGCTGAGCCTTTCTGCCAGGAGAACCGTTTCCATGCTGATCATCGCAGGGCTCGGCAATCCAGGCGCAAAATATGCGAACAACCGGCACAATGTCGGTTTCATGGCGGCGGACGCGATAGCCCGCCGCCATTCGTTTTCGGGCTGGTCGAAGAAATTCCACGCCGAGATCGCCACCGGCACGCTGGATGGCGAAAAGATCCTGCTCATCAAGCCGCAGACCTTCATGAACCTTTCCGGTCAGTCGATCGGCGAGGCGATGCGCTTTCACAAGCTGACGCCTGCCGATCTGATCGTGCTGTACGACGAACTCGATCTGGCGCCCGGCAAGGTGCGCATCAAGACCGGCGGCGGCCATGGCGGGCACAATGGCATCAAATCGCTCGACGCCCATTGCGGCAAGGAATATCGCCGCGTGCGCATCGGCATCGGGCATCCCGGCGCGAAAGAACTGGTCCACAATTACGTGCTGGGTGATTTCGCGAAATCCGAGCACAACTGGCTGGAACCGCTTCTGGATGCCATCGGCGAGAATGCCGGTCTGCTGGCCAAGGGCGACGACAACAGCTTCATGAACAAGACGAGCCTTGCCATATCCGGCGGCAAGGCAGAGCCGGAGCAAAGCCGCGCGCAGCCCAAGCCACAGAGCCATATCAGGCAGGCGCGCCAGCAAAAACCGGCGATAAACGCTCCTGACACAGGTCCGATGGCCGCCATGTTACGAAAGCTCTTTGGCAACAAGGAGTGATTCCGATGGCGGACAAAGACGTAATCTACATGTTCGCGATGAGCCTCGACGGTTTCATCGCGAGACCGGACGGCCGGGTTGACTGGCTCGACAACTACCCCGCGGACGCAGACTACGACTTCGACACCTTTCTGAATTCGTTGAGCGGGATCGTTATGGGCCGAGGTTCATACGAAGCCGCCCGCCGGGCCAGCGATTGGCATTATGGCCGATGGCCCTGCACGGTCGCGACCCGCAGGCCCATCGCCGATGCACCGCAAGGGGTCGAGACGGTCGCGGGTGGGCCGCGCGAACTGCTCGACAATCTGCGCAGCCGGGGTGCGACGGGCCGGATATGGATGTTCGGCGGCGGCGACCTCGCCCGCCAGTTCATCGACGCAGGCGTGCTCGACGCGGTCGAGATCGGCACGATACCCGTCATCCTGGGAGAAGGCATTCCCGCCTTCGGCCGCAATGGCGAGGACGCATGGCTCAAGCTGGAATTCGCGAAACCGCTGGCGAACGGCGTGATCCATTCAAGATACAGCGTTGGCGCAGCCGAGCGAAGATAGCCCGAGGGCTTGACGATGGTCTGCCCTATCGCCCATAGCCCTCTCTAATAATCGAATTCACGACAGGATCGGACATATGGGTTTCAAATGCGGCATCGTTGGGCTGCCAAACGTCGGCAAGTCCACGCTCTTCAACGCCCTGACCAGAACGGCGGCGGCGCAGGCGGCGAACTATCCCTTCTGCACGATCGAGCCGAACACAGGCGAAGTGGCCGTGCCGGACCCGCGCCTGCGCAAGATCGCCGACATCGCAAAGTCCAAGGAAATCATCCCCACCCGCATTTCCTTCGTGGACATTGCAGGCCTCGTGCGTGGGGCTTCCAAGGGCGAAGGCCTGGGCAACCAGTTCCTCGCCAATATCCGTGAAGTTGACGCGATCGTGCATGTGCTGCGTTGCTTCGAAGATGACGACATCACCCATGTCGAAGGCCGCATCGATCCTGTGGCCGACGCCGAGACTGTCGAAACCGAATTGATGCTCTCCGATCTGGAAAGCCTCGAGCGTCGCATCGTGCAGTTCCGCAAGCGTGCCTCCAGCAAGGACAAGGAAGCGACGACCGTTCTTCCGATGATGGAAAGCTCGCTGGAGCTTTTGCAGGCCGGCAAGCCGGTGCGCCTGCTTCTGGACGGCATCGCCGCTGAAGACCTCGTAATCCTTCAGGAACTGAACCTGCTGACCTCGAAGCCCGTTCTTTACGTTTGCAACGTAGCCGAGGCGGATGCTGCCAAGGGCAACGAGCACACGCAGGCCGTCGAGAAGATGGCAAAGGCCCAGGGTGCGCGTACTGTCGTCATCTCGGCCGCCATCGAAGCCGAAGTCGCGCAGCTTCCCGATGAAGAAGCGACCGAATTTCTGGCCGATCTCGGCCTCGAAGAACCCGGCCTCGACCGTCTCATTCGCGAGGGCTACGAGCTGCTCGACCTGATCACCTATTTCACTGCAGGACCGAAGGAAACACGCGCCTGGACCGTGGAAAAGGGTTCCAAGGCACCGCAGGCGGCTGGCGTCATCCACACGGATTTCGAGCGCGGCTTCATTCGCGCGCAGACTATCGCCTTCAACGATTTTGTGACGCTGGGCGGCGAAGTCGCGGCCAAGGAAGCGGGCAAGGCACGCGACGAAGGCAAGGAATATGTGGTGCAGGACGGCGACGTCATGCTCTTCAAATTCAATACATAGGACCAACCGGCATTCATCGATCGGTCCTGGCCTCACTTCGCCTTGCGACATCTCGCAAGGCGCTCCATCCTAGCCCGCAAGGAATGGACAGGATTCAGGCATGAACGATTTGACGTGGGCTTACGAGGATTTTGCCGAAGGCGGAACGATCGACCTCGGTTCGAAAGTCGTGACCGCAGCAGAAATCATCGATTTCGCGGGACAATTCGACCCGCAGCCCATGCATCTCGACGAAGAAGCCGGAAAGGCCAGCATCCTCGGCGGGCTTTCCGCCTCGGGCTGGCACACAAGCGCGATGTTCATGCGGATGCTCTGTGACAGCCTGCTGCTCGATTCCACCTCGCAAGGCTCACCGGGCATCGACTACGTGAAATGGAAAAAGCCGGTGCTTGCCGGCGACGAATTGCGTGCGGAGGCCGTGATACTTTCCAAACGCGTCTCGAAATCCCGGCCCAATCTGGGCTTCGTGACGATGCGCTCGGAACTGTTCAACCAGAATGGCGACAGCGTATTCGAGCTTCAGAACACAGGCATGTTCCTGACCCGCGAAATGGCAGGTGCAAAATGACGCTCGACGAATTTTTCGGGATTGGCGAGACGGTTACGCTCGGATCGCACCTTTTCACGCCGGAAGAGATCGTGGCTTTCGCGACGAAATATGACCCGCAACCGTTCCACATAGATGCGGAAAAGGCGAAGAACAGCGTGTTCGGCAGCCTCTGTGCTTCCGGTTGGCATACCGCCGCGATGTGGATGCGCTACAATCTTCAAAAGCCCAGCCCGAATGGCTGGCAAAGCGAAACGCCGGAACCCGAATTCGGCCCCTCGCCCGGCTTCAAGAACCTCAAATGGCTGAAGCCTGTCTATGCGGGCGAAACGATCACCTTCAAGCGCACTGGCCTTGCCCATCGCCCGATTGCCAGCCGACCCGGCTGGCGGCTTTTGAGCATCATCGCGGAAGCCTTCGATTCGACGGGTGATAAGGTGCTGGAATTCGAGAGCGCGGTGTTGGTTAAGGCTGGTTGAGAGCGGTCCATTCTGGCTACTAACGCCCTTCATTTTTTAATAAAATCGCTGGCGGGACAGCACCCCCCTCTGCCCTGCCGGGCATCTCCCCCTCAAGGGGGGAGATTGGCTGACATCGATATCCGCCTTCATTCTACAACGTCGGCAATTGATGCTCCGCGCTGATGACAAGATAATCTCCCCCCTTGAGGGGGAGATGCCCGGCAGGGCAGAGGGGGGAGATGTCCCGCCTGCGTTTTATTAAAAAATGAAGGGCGTTAGTGCCCGTCGAAACCAATCAGCGTCCGCACCGGCACGTCCAGCGCCTCCAGCTTGGCACGACCGCCGAGGTCCGGCAGATCGATCACAAAGCAGGCCGCGACGATCTCCGCTCCCATCTGACGCAGAAGCTTCACAGCGCCCTCTGCGGTGCCGCCAGTGGCAATCAGATCGTCGATCAGGATCACCTTCTCGCCGGGGCTGACCGCGTCCTTGTGCATCTCCATCTCGTCCAGACCATATTCCAGACTGTAGGCAACGCGCACTGTCTCGTGCGGCAGCTTGCCCTTCTTGCGGATAGGCACGAAGCCGGCCGAAAGCTGATGCGCTATCGCGCCGCCGAGGATGAAGCCGCGGGCTTCGATGCCCGCGATCTTGTCGATCTTCGCACCGGCGTATGGGTGGACGAGTTCGTCTATGGCGCGGCGAAAGGCACGCGCATTGCCGAGCAAGGTCGTGATGTCCCGGAACAGGATGCCGGGTTTCGGATAATCGGGAATGGTACGGATCGCCGCGAGCAGCGTTTCTTCCACCGATTGATTCATGGTTCAGCCGATCCTGTTGCAATCTATTGATGACGCGCATGCGCAAAAAAGAAAAGGGCGCATGATGCGCCCTTTTTATGGAGTTTAGCTTTGCCGCTTAGTGAGCGACGTTCGCCCAGACCTTGCGCTTGGTCGCATAAACGAGGCCGATGAAGAGCAGCAGGAAGACGATAACCCGGAAGCCGGTCTGCTTGCGCGCTTCAAGATGCGGCTCTGCAGCCCACATCAGGAATGCCGAAACGTCGCGCGAATACTGATCGACGGTTTCGGGCGTGCCGTCTTCGTAGGTCACCTGACCATCGTTGATCGGCTTGGCCATCGCCAGCGACTTGCCCGCGATGAAGTACGGGTTGTAGTGCGTGCCTTCCGCAACTTCCATGCCTTCCGGCGGCGTCTCGTCATAGCCGGTCAGAAGTGCGTGGATGTAGTCCGGGCCATTTTCCGCATACTGCGTGAAGATGTCGAACACGAAGGTCGGGAAACCACGCTCGACGCCCCGCGCCTTTGCAATGAGCGAGAAGTCCGGGGGTGCAGCACCGTTGTTGGATGCCGCAGCCGCTTCATGGTTCGCATATGGCGACGGGAAGTGATCCGAAGGAAGTGCGGGGCGCTGGAACATTTCGCCATCCGCATCCGGCCCGTCCGTCACTTCATACTCAGCCGCAAGCGCCTTGATCTGCGCTTCCGAGTAGCCGAGATCGGAAAGTGTGCGGAACGCCACCAGATTCATGGAGTGGCAAGCCGAGCAGACTTCCTTGTAGATCTTCAGGCCGCGCTGGAGCTGGCCCTTGTCATAGGTGCCGAAAGGACCTGCGAAGGACCATTTCATCTCTTCGGGCTTGTGGATCGGATAGTGCGTCGGCTCCGCCTCGCTGTGCTCCTCCTGCGCGAACGCGCTTCCGGATGCACCGACGATGAGAAGGCCGATAACCGCCAATCCGCTGAGAATCTTTTTCATGTGAATTCCTTCCAGATTCCCTGCAACTCAGCCTTTGGTTTCGGGCGATGCGGCAGCGCCTGCCGGTTGCACCGAAGCCTTGCCTTTGTTCTTTTCCAACACTGCTTCCGTAATCGAATTCGGAAGGCGTCGCGGCGTCTCTATCAGGCCCAGAACAGGCATGATGACGATGAAGAAGCCGAAATAGTAGAGCGTGCCGATCTGCGAAAGGATGACGTAGACACCTTCCGCCGGGCGCGAGCCAAGCCAGCCCAGGAAGATCGCGTTGATCACGAACAGCCAGAAGAACAGCTTGTACCAGGGACGGTAGACCGCCGAGCGAACCTTCGACGTGTCGAGCCACGGCACGAAGAACAGCACTGCGATTGCGCCGAACATTGCAAGCACGCCGCCGAGCTTCGAGTCGATCGGGCCGATGTTGAAGGTGATGGCGCGCAGGATCGCGTAGAATGGCAGATAGTACCATTCAGGAACGATGTGCGCAGGCGTCTTCAACGCGTCCGCTTCGATGTAGTTGTCGGGGTGGCCGAGGAAGTTCGGCAGATAGAACACGAAGTAGGCGAACAGCAGCAGGAACACCAGCATGCCGAGCGCGTCCTTGACGGTAGCGTAAGGCGTGAAGGCGACCGTATCCGTCTTCGACTTGACTTCGATGCCGGTCGGGTTCGACTGGCCAGTCACATGCAGCGCCCAGACGTGCAGAACGACGACGCCTGCAATCATGAACGGCAACAGATAGTGAAGGGCGAAGAAGCGGTTCAGCGTCGGATTGTCGACCGCGAAGCCGCCGAGCAGAAGCTGCTGCACCCAATCGCCGACAAGCGGGATAGCCGTGAAGAAGCCGGTGATGACGGTCGCACCCCAGAAGCTCATCTGGCCCCAAGGCAGAACGTAACCCATGAAACCCGTGGCCATCATGAGGAGATAGATGATGCAGCCAAGGATCCACAAAAGCTCGCGTGGAGCCTTGTACGAGCCGTAATAAAGGCCGCGCATGATGTGAACGTATACGGCGATGAAGAACATCGACGCACCGTTCGAGTGCATATAGCGCAGAAGCCAGCCCGAATTCACGTCGCGCATGATCTTCTCGACGGACTTGAAGGCAAGCCCGGTATCGGCCGCATAATGCATGGCCAGCACGACGCCGGTCAGGATCTGGGCGACCAGCATGATCGAGAGAATGCCGCCGAACGTGTAGGCGTAATTCAGATTGCGCGGAACCGGGTAGGACACGAATGAATCGTGCACCAGACGCGGCAATGGCAAGCGCGCGTCGAACCAGCGTTCAATGCCCGTCTTGGGCGTATAGGTAGAGTGTCCACCGCTCATGGAAAAATTCCCCCTCTGACCTTAGCCGATCCGGATTTTAGTGTCGGAAATGAATTCAAATGCTGGAATGTGCAGGTTTTCCGGTGCCGGACCTTTACGGATACGGCCTGCCGTATCGTAATGCGAACCGTGGCACGGGCAGAACCAGCCACCGAAATCGCCCTGCTGACCGAGTGGCACGCAACCAAGATGCGTGCACGAGCCGATCATGACGATCCAGTTTTCCTTGCCCTCGCCTGCCGTACGATCAATGTCGGTGGCGGGAGCAGCAGCGTCGAGATTTGCATTGCGCGCCACAGGGTCCTTGAGATCGGCCAGCGCAACAGCGTTGGCTTCCTCGATTTCCTTGGGCGTGCGGTTGCGAATGAAAATAGGCTTGCCGCGCCATTTGGCAGTCAGGGACATGCCGGCCTGCAGCGAAGAAACATCGACCTCGATCGTGGCCATAGCCAGCGTCGACGCGTCTGGACGCATCTGGTCGATGAACGGCCAGGCAACGCCTGCCGCACCAACAACGCCTGCCATACCTGTGGCGACGTAGAGAAAATCGCGGCGCGTAGGCTCGCTTGTATCGGTTGCGCTCACGGGACTCTGATCCTTTCGTCACATGATCGCCGAAGGTAGAGCCATCCCCGCTCTTGCACGCCGCCCGACAGCGCATGGCAACAGGCTAGCGAATTCCTTCGGCATTTGGGGTTTGGTTTATGCGCGAAGCAGGCTCTTGTCCAGACGCCACAAGAGCCAAGGGCAGATTGTCGCGGGGGTATTCCAGAGCCTTTTTCACAGGCCCGCGAAAAGATTCAGCGCGCTCCGAGACGCGCAAGCACCTGCCGCGGAATATCGTATTCGCGAATGATGTCGTCGTGCCGGCGCATCCCGCAAAGCTCACGCTGTATGAAATAGGCGTAAACAGCGTCGGCCGCATCCTTCAAAAGCCTGGCCTGCCTGCCTTCCCGCGTGTTTTCGCGCAGCACTTTCAGCGCATCGCGCATCCGATGTTCAGTCCTGCCGAGCGACGACGCCTTTTCGGCGAGCATTTCATATTCGAGAACGTCGAAACCATTATCGGGCAGGCCGGGCAGGCGAAACGACATCGTATTACTCCGCAGCCAGCCTGTCCGGCAGGAAGCCGCCGGACTGACGTTTCCACAGATGCGCGTAGAGGCCGTCGCTGGCGATGAGATCGTCATGCGTGCCCTCCTCTACGATTCTGCCCGCATCCACGACGATCAGCCGGTCGAGTGCCGCGATGGTCGAGAGCCGGTGCGCGATGGCAATCACCGTCTTGCCTTCCATGAGGCGGTAGAGATTGTCCTGGATCGCGGCTTCGACTTCCGAATCGAGCGCCGATGTCGCCTCGTCCAGAATGAGGATCGGCGCGTCCTTCAGCATCATGCGCGCGATTGCCAGACGCTGGCGTTGACCGCCAGAAAGCTTGACGCCGCGCTCGCCGACAAACGCGTCATAAGCCTTGCGGCCGCGCGAATCTTCCACATCCATAATGAAGTCGTGCGCCGAAGCACGCTTGGCCGCAGCGATGATCTCGTCTTCTGTCGCGCCCGGCTTCGCATAGGCGATGTTGTCGCGAATGGAGCGATGCATGAGCATCGGGTCCTGGCTGACGACACCGAACTGCGCGCGCAAAGATGCCTGCGTGACTTTACTTATATCCTGTCCGTCGAGCCGGATCGTACCTCCCTGAACGTCGAAAAGGCGCAGTGCGAGATTGACGATCGTCGTCTTACCGGCACCCGAAGGGCCGATGATGGCAACCCGCTCGCCCGGCTTTATATGCAGGTTCAGATTGTCGATGATGCCGCCTTCCCTGCCATAGTGGAAGGTGACGTTTTCAAAGCGCAGATCGCCCTTCACCCGCGGCAGCAAAACGGCGTTCGGCGCGTCTTTCAGATTGGGCTCGACGGAAACCGTTCCGGTTGCATCCTGCACGGTCGCATAGGAGCGGATCAGGCCGTTGATGTTGAACATCACATAGCCGGACATCTGGTTGAGACGGAATACCAGGCCGATAGCCGCGGCGATCTCACCGGTCGTGGCAATTCCGTTCATCCAGCTCTTGATGGCGAGCATGACGACCGCCGCCATCATGAAGCCATTGAGAATGGCGACGGCCGCCCGAACGCTGGTGACGGCGCGCGTCATCTTGGTCAGCGCTTCGAGGAAGCGCTCCATGCCTTCGCGCACATAGGCATGCTCGCGCCGCCCGCTGTCGAACAGTTTGACGGCGAGAATATTGGTGAAGGCATCGACCATACGCCCGTTGAGAACGGAGCGCTCGTCGGCAGTGCGGCGCCCGGCTGCGCGCAAGGGTGGCAGGAGGAACCACGCCGCCGCGAAATAGCTCGCCAGCCAGATGATAAGTACCAGGCCAAGCATTGGGTCGAGCGTGGAAAGAATCGTTCCCGCCAGAATGACGAAGGTCAAAAAGCTCCACATGGTCTGGAGCGTCGAGGTCACGAAATCGCCGGTCGCCTCACCGCCCTGCAGGATTTTCGTCGCGATACGTCCGGCGAAATCGTTCTGATAGAAGTCGTAGGGCTGCTCCATAACGCGGCGAAACGCCTGCCAGCGTACGAGTTGATAGAAATGCGGAGTGACCATCTGCTGCTCGACCACCGCATTGGCGATCATGACCAGGGCGCGTATGACGAGGATCAGCAGCAAAAACACCGTCAGATGCGGCCAGTAATCCTGCAAAAGCGTTGTTGGCGAAGATTTGTCGAGAATGTCGATCAGCCAGCCGACCGACCAATAGAGCGCGGCCTCGACTGCGCCCGAAAGGCCGCCGACAATCAACAGAAGAAAGAATGGCCATTTGGCCTGCCGCGCGAAGAACAGGATGAATTCGAGAGCGTCTTTGGGCAGCACCTCGCGTTCCGTATCCGCGAACGGATCGATTACGCCTTCGGCGCGACGCCAAAGGCGCTCGCGAATTCCTGTTTCTTCACTCATTCCGCGGCAATTTCCTCCGGGTTTGGCTCATCATGCAGGAGGAAGCCGCCGGACTGACGATTCCAGAGCTGCGCATAGAGCCCGCCACGCGCGACGAGTTCGTCATGCGTGCCTTCCTCTATGATATTGCCCTTGTCCATGACGACCAGCCTGTCCATCGCCGCGATGGTCGAAAGCCTGTGCGCGATTGCAATCACGGTCTTTCCTTCCATCAACTGATAGAGGTTCTCCTGAATTGCCGCCTCGACTTCCGAATCGAGTGCCGACGTGGCCTCGTCCAGAATGAGAATCGGTGCATCCTTCAGCATAACGCGCGCAATCGCGATGCGCTGCCTCTGCCCGCCGGAAAGCTTTACGCCACGCTCGCCGACATGCGCATCGAACCCTTTGCGGCCCTTCGGATCGGACAGGGAGCCGATGAAATCATGCGTTCTGGCGCGCTGCGCAGAATCGATCATCATCTCCTCGCCCGCATCCGGACGACCGTAAAGAATGTTCTCGCGGACCGACCGGTGCAGCAGGGACGTGTCCTGCGTAACCACACCGATCTGCGCGCGCAGACTGTCCTGCGTGACATCGGCGACATTCTGTCCGTCGATGAGCAAACGACCCTGCTCCAGATCGTAAAAACGAAGCAGGAGATTGACCAGCGTCGACTTGCCCGCACCTGAGCGCCCGACTACGCCGACCTTTTCACCCGCACGGATGGTCAGCGACAGATCGTTGATAACGCCTTTGCCCTTGCCATAGTGGAAGCCCACCTTGTCGAAGCGGATTTCGCCCTTGTCGATTACGATGTCTTTTGCATCTGGCTTATCCTCGACCAGATGCGGCAGCGAAATCGACTTGATGCCGTCCTGAACCGTTCCGATGTTTTCGAACAGGGCCGAGACTTCCCACATGATCCACTGCGACATGCCCCAGAGACGAAGCACCAGGCCGAGCACCACAGCCACCGCGCCGATGGAAACGGTCGCGCCGAGCCACAAATAAATCGAGAGTGCGCCGACCGAGAACAGAAGCAGCGAGTTCAACACATAGAGCGCGCCGTAAAGTTCGGTCACAAGCCGCATCGAACGGTAAACCGTATCCAGAAAGCTGCTCATGCCTTCACGCGCAAAAGACGCTTCGCGACGTGCATGCGAGAACATTTTCACGGTCTGAATGTTGGCGTAGCTGTCGACCACGCGGCCCGTCATCAATGAGCGCGCATCCGCCTGCTGCTCGGCCACCCGTCCAAGACGCGGAATGAAGTAGCGAAGCAGGCCGATATAGCAGATGATCCAGACGACGAGCGGCATGGCCAGCCGCCAATCGGCAGAGCCGACAAGAAACAGCACGCCCAGAAAATAGACGATGACGTAATTCAGGACGTCGATCAGCTTGATCACGCATTCGCGCACGGCAAGTGCGGTCTGCATCAGCTTGGTGGCGATGCGGCCCGCGAACTCGTCCTGATAGAATGTCATCGACTGTTTGAGCAGATAGCGATGCACCTGCCAGCGGATGCGCATGGGGTAATTCCCCATCAGCGTTTGCTGGGATAGCAAGGAATGGACAAATACCATTGCCGGAAGCGCAACCAGCACGATGAACGCCATTCCGGCCAGTTTCCAGCCTTCATTCTGAAGAAAGGTCTCGCGGTTCTGCGCCGAAAGCCAATCGACAATGTTGCCGAGGAACGAGAACATCCAGACTTCGGCAATCGCGATGGCCGACATCAGGATCGCGGCCATAATAATGTACGGCCACGATCCCCGCGTATAATGGAGACAGAAGGCGACGAGCGTGCGTGGCGGCTCCACGGGCTCGGCGGCCGGAAATGGGTTCAGTCTGTTTTCAAACCAGCGAAACATCGTTTTTCTCAATTCATTATCAAAGTTCGGTCACGCCACGCGCTTCACTGGGCGCGCGGCGGTGCGTTTTTGCTTGTCGACGCTCGCTGAACCTTGGCCGGAATCTCCGGTCGAAACAGGTTCTATATAGGAACGAGGCGGCGTTTCAGCCAACTCATGCCCGAGCGCTCCTGACACGGCTCTGTCAGGATTTGTCTTCATTTGCCTCCCGATCCACTGAAAGACGTCTCGGAACAGCGATTTCCGACTCCGCATCGGCAAAGCGCCGGAAAAATCCACATCCGGAAGCTCGCCCCGGTGGCTGCGGAAATGCCCATGCGTTTGGGACAAGGGAAGACGAATACCGGCAGCGAGAGCCCAGGCGGACAGTTTCTGGTCCTGCAGGCTGGGTGCTTCGCCTTGCGGCAGTTTATTTTTAGGGTCGGGTGGCGGCTTTACGCCCGAAATATTGGCAAACATCGAACGATTCCTTGGAAGACCGGGAATAAATCCGGCGGGAATCGAGACGAGTTAGCTTCAGATTTTCAGAGAAAGCGTCGAACCGATACCGCCGTCAGGCCTTACGGCCACAGGCTGGGAGCAAGCGGTGCATATTCATCATGACTTCCTCCGTCGGTTCGGATTGACAATGAAGGCTCTATAGCCGCATTCGGCTCGCAAGACCATAAGTCTGCCGACAGATTCAGACGCTGAACCTTATCTCGACCAAAAACTGTGACCGTGAGGCCACATATCAGCAAGGCATAAAATTGGCTGGAATGATCCGAATCGCGCTCTACCAACCCGATATTGCGGGCAATACGGGAACGATTTTGCGTATGGCCGCCTGTCTGGGCATCGGCGTCGACATTATCGAGCCTGCCGGTTTCGACCTCTCCGACCGCAATCTCCGGCGCGCCGGAATGGATTATCTCGAAATGGCCGCCCTCACCCGCCACATCGATTTTGCGCGCTTCGAGGAATGGCGGCTCAGCGAAGGCCTCAGGCTGGTGCTGTTTTCCACCAAAGCCGCCGCGCCCTATACCGAATTCGCCTTTGCGGATGGAGACGTTCTCCTGTTCGGCCGTGAATCCGCTGGCGTCCCAGACAATGTGCAGGAAAGCGCCGATGCGCGCTTGCTGATTCCCATGAAGGGCGGCGGCCGAAGCCTGAACGTCGCGCTCTCCGCTGCCATGGCGACCGGCGAAGCGATGCGCCAGCTCGGCTAGGATATCCTTTCCGCCGCGGATCAATGTCAATTTTGGCATCTGTTGTCTCCTTCTAAAGTCTTGGAAGGAGAGCTTGATAAAACCTCAACTTAACTTGAGGTCAACACGATGCACCCAGAAATTTGAACAAAGTGATTCGCGGGCGCCATGCGAACGGTTCCGTTTCCCGTAAGGAGCGGTATGTGCTTTTGCGCAAACTGTCGCAGGGGAAGCCGTAAAACTACGTTCGATAAGCTGATGTCAGTCCGAGGTAGGAAGCCGCCTGATCGTGAATTCGATGACGTCGCCCGGACGTTCAAACCAGCTCTCTATCGTGGTCCAATAGGCCTGTTTCGGCCAGCGCTCGAACCATTCCTTGGCTTTTTCGCGCGCATCGCTCCTTGGAAGCACGAATGTTTCGCGCAGGAAGCCATCGCGAGGCTGGCGCGCGCGCTCTGCCCGCCCTTCCTTGAGCCTCTTCTTCAAACCGTCCAGCGGCGGTCTTGCGGGAGTACGCATGAGGAACTCCTTGACCCTGATCAATTACAGATTAGGGATCGCGCACGAAAAGACGAGTCATTTTGTGCGACCTCCAGCCGGCCGCAGAGAAATTAGTAAAGCAGCGGAGAAGGCTCATGGAGCGCCCCGAAATACCAGTCGGCCTGCCTGCCGATATCGAAGACCGTAAACTGGCGGCCAAAGCCTGGTTCGAAGAATTGCGCGATCGCATCTGCGCGTCCTTCGAACAATTGGAAAACGAACTGACCGGACCGCTCTCCTCACGCGCGCCGGGCCGCTTCGAACAGACACCGTGGCTGCGCGATGGCGGGCAAGGCGGTGGCGGCACCATGTCGATGATGAGCGGCAGGGTCTTCGAGAAGGTCGGCGTGCACACATCGACCGTCTATGGCGAATTCTCGCCGGAATTTCGCAAGCAGATGCCGGGCGGCGATGAGGACCCCCGCTTCTGGGCAAGCGGCATTTCGTTGATTGCACATCCGCAAAACCCGAATGTGCCTGCAGTCCACATGAACACGCGCATGGTCGTCACCTCGCGCTGGTGGTTTGGCGGCGGTGCGGATCTGACGCCGGTGCTCGATGTACGCCGAAGCCAAGACGATGCCGACACGCAGGCATTCCACAAGACGATGCAATTCGCCTGCGCGAAACATCCCAATGTCGCGGATTATCCGCGCTTCAAGGAATGGTGCGACGAATATTTCTTCCTGCCTCATCGCAACGAGCCGCGCGGCACCGGCGGCATTTTCTTCGACTGGCAGCATTCGCCGGAAGAAAAAGGCGGCTGGGACGCCGATTTCCGCTTCGTGCAGGATGTAGGCCGCTCGTTTCAGGTGGTCTATCCGCATCTCGTAAAGCGCAATTTCAACCAGAACTGGACCGATGCCGAACGCGAGGAGCAGTTGATCCGCCGCGGACGCTACGTCGAGTTCAACCTGCTTTACGACCGCGGCACGATCTTCGGCCTGAAGACCGGCGGTAACGTCAATTCGATCCTGTCGAGCATGCCGCCAGAGGTGAAATGGCCGTAATCACGGCAACCAATCGGGCTTTGATGTGTTAAGCTTATCCATCTCAACGAGATAAGAGGAGGATGGACCAATGAAAGAATTTCAATGCGGATCGCTGGTTCCAGGCTGCGAATGGCATACGCGACATGAGGAAGAAGCCGAAGTCATGCGCCGCGCGGTAGAGCATATGCGCCAAACGCATGGCGAGACGATCATCCGTGAATCGATGGTCGAAGCCATTCGCTCGCGCATCGAAAAAGTGCGCGACCGGGACGCGGCCTAGTTTCCTGCCGCTTGCGCGGCGCGCGCCAGAAGCGCGTCGCGATCGAGCGAAAAGCCCGATTCCACCCACTCATTTTCGAGTTTTTTGAGCGTTTCGCCGAAAACTTTGCCCGGTTCGATGCCAAATTCCGCAATATCGGCGCCATTCAACGGAAAGACAGGCCGTTGCCAGCGCTTCATGAAAGCAAGCAATCGGCTGTAGCCGCCTGCTTCTATCATCGCTGCATCGCTTTCCGCCGCCTTGGCGCGCGCCGATGCCAGCAACAGATGCAGCCGGTCCTTCAACCCCTGCTCGTTTTCACGATACAGAATTTTCGCCAGTTCGCTTTCAATCATCGTCGGTGAAGGCGAGCGGGCAAGCGCCCAGTTCTCAAGCCGGGCGGCTTCCGCTTTCGACAGCCTGAGACGATCCGCCAGAGTGCGCATGCGCTGCGGATCGGGTGGCACCATCGAGGCCAGCCGCAACAGCGGATCGGACGGCCAGCCGAGGTCCTGCTCGGATTTTACCAGACCATGGATCGCATCAATGCCCCATTTTTCGCTTTCGGGAAGTGCGGCAGTCAGCACACCGGATTGGCGCATCCACAGCAGCGCGCGGCTGGGGTCAGGCGCGGATAGGAGCTTCTTCAATTCCACCCATACGCGTTCCACAGAGAGCGTTTCCACACCGGATTTCAGGCGAGCACAGGCTTTCAGCCCTTCGGAATCCGGCCTTCCCGACCCGTACCAGGCAAAAAACCGGAAAAAACGCAGGATACGCAGGTAATCCTCCCGGATACGTGCCTCCGCATCCCCAATGAAACGCAAGGTGCGGCTTTCGAGATCAGCCAGACCGCCGACGAAATCGATCACGGTGCCGTCTGCTTCGGCGTAAAGCGCGTTGATGGTGAAGTCGCGCCGCTCGGCGTCCTGCTTCCAATCCCGTCCGAATGCCACCTTGGCGTGACGGCCATTGGTCTCAACGTCGGCCCGCAGCGTTGTGACCTCATAGGCCTGCCCCTTGGCAACCACCGTGACGGTGCCGTGGTCGAAACCGGTCGGGATTGCCTTGAAACCGGCAGCCTTCGCGCGCTCCATCGTCTGGTCGGGCGTATTCGTCGTCGCGATGTCGATGTCGGAAACCGCTTCGCCAAGCAGAGCATTGCGAACCGCGCCGCCCGCTATGCGCGCTTCCTCGCCGCCTTCGGTCAGAGCTGCGAGAAGGCCTTTCAGGCCGCTGTCGCGCAGCCATTCGGCACCCGCTATGGAACTTGTTTTGCTCACGCATAGAGCCTTTCATAAAGCGTACGGATAATACCCGCAGTGACACCCCAGATGCGCTGGTCGCCATAGGGCATGTCGTAGAAGAGCCATTCCTTGCCCTGCCACTCACGGCTGCCTTGCGCATGGTTTGCAGGGTCCATCAGAAAGCGCAGCGGCACTTCGAACACCGCATCTACTTCATCGGGGTTGATGGTCAGCTTGAAACCGGGCTGGACGATGCCGAGTACCGGCGCGATGCGATAGCCG
Source organism: Foliimonas ilicis (assembly GCF_039939195.1). Taxonomy (NCBI): domain Bacteria; kingdom Pseudomonadati; phylum Pseudomonadota; class Alphaproteobacteria; order Hyphomicrobiales; family Phyllobacteriaceae; genus Foliimonas; species Foliimonas ilicis. The sequence goes on from NZ_JBDUUH010000012.1 coordinate 127,114, forward strand.
CTGCCCGCAACATAGTCGGGAAGACGCGCAACGACATCGATATGATCTTCATAAAGGCCGATTTCTTCTGCCGTTTCGCGCAATGCGGTGAATTCCGGCGTCGGATCGGTCGCGTCGATGCGCCCGCCCGGAAAGGCAACCTGCCCCGAATGATTGCGCAGGCTTTCGGCGCGCTTGGTCAGGATTACGGTCGCGTCGTCGCCGTGATCGACCACGGGAACCAGAACCGCTGCATCGCGCAAGGCATTCCCAATGATGCGGTCGCGCACATCCGGGTTCCAGCGATGGTCGCCATATTCAGAACCATTGTAAGGGCCGCGCTCGCGCGCCGCCCGAATGCGAAAATCCTGTGCCGAAAATGAACCGTGCGAAAGCGCATCCATATCAGGCGCTCAGGCGTTTCAGCGTGTCGGACGCCATGATCGGATAGATTTCGCCATTCGAACGAACCGCAAAGGTGGACTTTCCGTCGATGTCGATTTCCTCGCCATATTCGACCAGTTCGTACATGACAGGCCGCGCCACAAGTGCTTCCAGCCGCCCGCGCACCAGAACATAGGGCTTCAGCCCGCCGGTCTCGTCCTCATCGACGAATCGAAGCGGATTTTCCGGGCCGACCTCGACAACGTCGCCGACATTGGTGCGGAATGTGATTTTCCGATCATCGTCACTGCCGATCGTATTCATCTCGACGGCAAGGAATGGCGCGTCCTCGACGCGTATCTCGACCTTTTCCACAGGCGTAACGAGATAGGTCTTACCGTCCTCATCCTTGCGCAGGACGCTGGAAAAAAGCTGCACGAGTGCCGGACGGCCAATCGGCGTTCCAAGGTAGAACCACGTTCCGTCCGCCTTGATTTCCATATCGAGCGCGCCGCAGAATTCAGGATTCCAGCGCTCTACGGGTGCCGGGCCTTTACCGGCGCGCGCGGCGCGACCGATCAGCGCTTCGAGCCCGGCTGCGTCGCCCGCAGCCGTCAGACTGTCATTGCCGGTTGTGCCCGATTGATCGTTGCTATCTTTGGCCATAGTCACGAAATAGTCACTGTTGTTGCGCTTGTCAGCCTAGGACAGTGATTTAAGTTCAAACGACGATTAAGAACAGGTGCGACAGCGGCAAACCTGCCACCGGACGAGAGGATCGAAGCCGAATGAGCGTGATTGTCAAGGAAGCGCCTGTGAACGAAAAAGAAATGGTGGCGATGGCCGAACAGGCGCTGGCCGACATTTCAAAAATTCGCGACGGTGTCGGCCGGGTGATCTTCGGTCAGGAAAGCGTGGTCGAAAGAACGCTGGTTGCACTTCTGGCAGGCGGCCATGCGCTGCTCGTCGGCGTTCCGGGCCTCGCGAAAACGAAGCTGGTTGAGACGCTCGGCATCGTGCTTGGCCTCGACACGAACCGCATCCAGTTCACGCCCGATCTCATGCCTTCCGACATTCTGGGCTCCGAAGTGATGGAGCAGGACGAAAAGGGTAAGCGCTCCTTCCGTTTCATTTCCGGCCCGATTTTCGCGCAGCTTCTGATGGCCGACGAAATCAACCGCGCCAGCCCGCGCACGCAGTCTGCACTGCTGCAATCCATGCAGGAGTACCACGTGACTATTGCCGGCGCGCGGCATGATCTGCCTGCGCCATTCCACGTTCTGGCGACACAGAACCCGCTGGAACAGGAAGGCACCTACCCTCTGCCGGAAGCACAGCTCGACCGCTTCCTGATGCAGATCGACATTCTCTACCCAGAACTCGAGGCCGAGCGCCGCATTCTTCTGGAAACCACCGGCACGCACGATGCCAAGGCCGAAAACGCGCTCGATCCGGCACGGCTTCGCGAAATTCAGCATCTGATCCGCCGAATGCCTGTTCCCGAAAGCGTGGTCGATGCGATTTTGAAGCTCGTGCGCTCGGCTCGCCCGGGTCAGGGCAATGAAGACACCGACAAGCATGTCGCATGGGGTCCCGGCCCGCGCGCTAGCCAGGCGCTCACGCTCTGCGCTCGCGCCCGCGCGCTTTACGATGGTCGGCTGGCACCTTCCATCGACGACGTGAAAGCGCTTGCCGAGCCGGTGCTTCAGCATCGCATGGCGCTTACCTTTACCGCCCGTGCGGAAGGCACAACCGTACGCGATGTCGTTGCGCGACTGGTGAAAGGCATCTGATGAGCCAAATCGGCGCGGCGCAAGCTCCAGCCGTAACCGGCGATGCACTCGCAAGGGCAAGGATGCGCGCCTCGCTTGTGCCGGATTTGCTTATCGAAGCGCGCCGTCTCGTCAACACGGTGATCAGCGGCTGGCATGGCCGCCGCAAGCGCGGCATCGGCGAAAATTTCTGGCAGTTCCGTCCCTATGTCGAGGGCGAGTCGCAATCGGCCATCGATTGGCGGCGTTCCGCCCGCGACGATCATGTCTATGTGCGCGACCGCGAATGGGAAGCCGCACACACCGTATGGCTCTGGGCCGACCCTTCGCCTTCCATGCTCTACAAATCGAACGCCGCATCGGTTTCCAAGGAATCGCGCGCGCTGGTCCTGACGCTGGCACTGGCCGAACTGCTTTCGCGCAGTGGCGAACGCATTGCGTGGCCGGGCCTGACCGATCCCTTCACAGCCCGCAATGGCGCGGAACGGCTTGCAGCGCGCCTTACCCACGCATCCGGCCTTGTCCATCGGCCCGACTTCAACGTCATCCGGCGCTTTTCCGATATTGTCATCGCCAGCGATTTTCTCGATCCGGTCGAGGAAACCATGGAATGGCTCGACCTTCTCGCGCGCCATGGCGTACGGGCGCATCTGATCGAGATTGCTGACCCCGCCGAGGAAAATTTCCCCTTTGGCGGACGCACCGAATTCACCGACCCGGAAACCGGCGAAAAGCTGACTGCCGGCCGCGCCGAACTGCTCGGCGATGAATACCGCAGGCTCTACACCGCGCGGCGAGCCGAGCTTTCCGCCTGGGCGAAAAGGCTGGGCTGGAGCTACACTGTCAACCACACCGACCGCCTTGCATCCGACGCGCTGGTGCGTGTTCACATGGCAATGACGGTCGATAGCGGCCATGTCGGGGGCCGCGCATGAGCTGGCTTCCGCTGTCCTTCGGCTTTCCGGCAATCCTTTGGGGTCTGCTGGCACTGCCCGTCATTTGGTGGCTGCTGCGGCTGACACCGCCGAAGCCCCAGCAGGAAGTATTTCCGCCGCTCAGGATTCTCGCGAACGTTCTGAAGCGCGAGGAAACGCCGCATCAAAGCCCTTGGTGGCTGACATTGCTACGGCTTCTGATGGCTGCACTCGTGGTAATGGCGCTGGCCGAACCCGTATTCAACCCGCGCGAACGTACTCCGACCGGCGGCGGCGCGCTGGCACTGGTGATCGACAATGGCTGGGCAAGTGCAGCGGACTGGGATCGCCGCAGCGCCACCGCAGAACGCCTGATTTCGGATGCGGCATCGACCGGCATTCCGGTGCTTCTCGCCTTTACGGCTGAAAAGCCGAATGCCGAGATCGGTCCCTTCGATGCTGAAGAAGCGCGCAACAGGCTGCATGCGGCTGAGCCTCGCCCGATACCGGTAGACCGCCCCGCCGTTTATGCCCGCGTGGCCGAGGCGATAGGCGCGCTGCCTTCGACTTCGGTTGCCGTTCTGGCGGACGGGCTGGCGCAGGATGGCGACGAAGCCGCTTTCAACGATCTTCTTGGCCGAACCGCCGAAAACGTCATCTGGATTTCGCCCGAAAACCTTTCGATGATCGGCCTGACCGCCACGGAAAACGATGTCGACGGTTTCGAACTGACGGCCATCCGCGCGCCCGGTGAAACTGCTCCGAGGCAAGCCACAGTGGGCGCATTCGATGATCGCGGACGGCGCATTGCCGACACGTCGCTTTCCTTTGCAGCAGGCGAAGCGCAGACGACAGCGCGGCTGACCGTGCCTTTCGAACTGCGCAATGATTTCTCCTCGATCACCGTGGACGGGCAAAATCAGGCGGCCGCAGTGCGTGTGCTGGACGACAATTCCAAGCGCCGCCGCATCGGGCTTCTGTCGCAAAGCGAGGCGGATCAGGCGCAGCCTCTGCTTTCGCCGCTCTACTACATAAGGCGGGCGCTGGAGCCTTTTGCCGATCTGATTTCGCCATCGAGTGCGGATCTCGCACAGGCAATCCCGCAAATTCTCGAACAGAAACCGGCAATGATCGTCATGTCCGATGTCGGCACCATTCCCGACGCGGCACGCGCACAGCTTGTCGAATGGGTTCGCGAGGGCGGAACGCTCGTGCGCTTCGCTGGCTCGCGGCTGGCTGCTGCCGGAAACGACGACGATCTGCTGCCGGTGCGCCTCAGAATTGGCGAGCGCTCCATGGGCGGTGCGCTTTCATGGGCGAACCCGCAGGCCGTGACCGAGTTTCCGCAGAACGGCCCTTTCGCCGGGCTCAATCCGCCAATGGAAGTGACCGTGACGCGCCAGATTCTGGCTGAGCCATCGTCCGACATCGTCGAGCGCACTTGGGCCAGCCTTGCAGACGGCACACCGTTGGTGACAGGCGCCAAGCGTGAAAAAGGCACCATCGCGCTGTTCCATGTGACGCCGGAAGCGACGTGGTCGAACCTGCCGATTTCGGGCAGCTTCGTCGAGATGCTGCGCCGTATCGTCCAGCTTTCCCGCAATCAAGGCACCGCGACCGACGGCAACGATCAGGCAGGCGCCAGCCTTGCGCCCTATCGCATGATCGCCGCCGATGGAACGCTCGTGCCACCGACGCCGGATGCACGGCCGCTGATCGCCGGACCCGGCCCGCATTCGATCACCATCGAAAACCCGCCCGGCCTCTATGGCACCGAAGAGGGCGTGCAGGCACTGAACCTTCTGCCCGCCGATGCTGCCTTCACGCCGCTTGCTCGTCCGCAGATTTCAGCGCCGGTCACCGAAATGAGCTATGCTTTCGACGAATCGCGCAACCTGAAAGGCTCGCTCATGGCAGCGGCGCTACTTCTGATGGTTCTCGACACGCTTGCTGTGTTCTGGATGGGCGGTCTGTTCTCGCGTCGCCGAAAGCAAAAACGCACCGCTTCCGCAGTCGCCAATGTGGCGCTGCTCGCGCTTGTGACAGGCGCTGTCCTGTTCGCCGCACCATCATTCGCGCAGGACGCCAAGCCGGGCGACGAGGAGGCGATAGCTGCCATCACCACGACGCGCCTCGCCTATGTCGTGACGGGCGACAATTCGGTCGATTCCATAAGTCTGGCGGGGCTGGAAGGGCTGACGCGTTTTCTGGTCGACAAGACCGCGCTTGAACCCGGCGAACCGGCAGGCGTCGATATTTCCACCGACGAGCTTTCATTCTACCCGCTGATTTACTGGCCGGTCGATCCGAATGCTGCAATGCCGAGCGAGGACGCTATCGCCCGCATCGACGCCTATATGCAGCAGGGCGGCACCGTGCTTTTTGACACGCGCGACCAATATGCGAACGGCATCGATGCTGGTTCAGCCAGCCCCTCGACAGAACGTCTGCGCGACATTCTGGGCAGCCTCAACGTGCCGCCGCTGGAGCCCGTGCCGGAAGACCACGTGCTGACCAAATCCTTCTTCATCATGCCGGAGTTTTCGGGGCGCTTTAATGGCAGCCCGCTCTGGGTCGAGGCTTCGCCGGAAGCGAGCAACAGCGACAACCGTCCGGTGCGCACCGGCGACGGCGTCTCGCCGATCATGATCACCGCGAATGATTTCGCAGGCGCATGGGCCATGAACCAGAATGGCGAGCCGCTTCTGCCGACCGTGCCGTCCGATCCGATGCAGCGCATCTACGCGCTCCGTTCGGGCGTCAACATCGTCATGTATATGCTGACCGGTAATTACAAATCCGATCAGGTTCACGTGCCCGCCCTCCTCGAACGGCTGGGGCAATGACATGAACTGGTCCGTCGCTTTCGAACCGCTGCTTTCATGGCCATGGCTTGCCGCCGTGTTCATTCCCATCGCGCTTATGGTACTGGCCGGGCTGTTCATGCGTCAGCGCGGCGCGCTCCTGCGCCTTGCAGCACTTGCGGCACTCGCGCTGGCACTCATCAATCCGGTGCTACTGGATGAAGAGCGCGAACCGCTGAAAAGCGTCGTGGCGCTGGTGGTTGACCGCAGCCAAAGCCAGGAAATCGGCGACCGTACGGCGCAAACCGATGCTGCAGTTGCAGGGCTGAAAGAACGGCTCGAACGCTTTAATCAGTTCGAAGTGCGCGAGATCGAGGCCGGACAGGCCGACGCCGCAGACGACCGCACGCAGACACGGCTTTTCACGGCGCTGAACGGCGCATTCCGTGATGTTCCGCCCTCGCGCATCGGCGGCGCGATCATGGTGACGGACGGTCAGGTGCATGACGTTCCGCAGAACCCGAATGGCTTCACTGCACCGCTTCATGCGCTGATTACCGGCGAAGAAAACGAGCGCGACCGCCGCATCCGGTTCGAACAGGCACCGCGTTTCGGTATTGTCGGCAAGCCGCTCGACATGAGTTACCGCGTGCTTGAAACCAATGGCAATGGCGGCCTCGTCAATGTCCGCGTCTCGATCAACGGTCAGCAGGTCGCGGTCGAGCAGGCCGAAGTCGGCCAGGAGACGCCGCTGCAAATCACGGTTCCGACCGCCGGTCGCAACATCGTGGAACTCTCCATCGAGCCCATGGAAGGCGAACTGACCGACACCAACAATCGCGCCATTGCGATGGTCGATGGCATTCGCGAAAACTTGCGCGTACTGCTGGTTTCCGGCGAGCCGCATGCGGGTGAGCGGACATGGCGAAACCTTTTGAAATCAGACGCTTCGGTAGATCTGGTGCATTTCACCATTCTGCGTCCGCCGGAAAAGCAGGATGGTACGCCGATCAACGAATTGTCGCTGATCGCCTTCCCGACCCGTGAGCTTTTCGTCGAAAAGATCAACGATTTCGACCTGATCATCTTCGACCGCTACCAGCACCGCGACGTGCTGCCGATCCTCTATTACGATTACATCGCCGAATATGTCGAAAAGGGCGGCGCGCTGCTGATTGCGGCTGGCCCCGAATATGCAGGCGAAAGCTCGGTGGCGCGCACACCGCTTATGTCCGCCCTGCCCGGTCTGCCGAATGGCGAAGTGGTCGAGCAGGCATTCTTTCCGCGCCTGACGACACTCGGCGAGCGCCATCCGGTCACGCGTGGTCTGGAAGGGTCCGGCAGCGAGCCACCGCATTGGAGCCGCTGGTTCCGGCTTGTCGGAATCGACAGCCCCGAAGGCGAAGTCGTCATGAAGGGGCCGGACGAGCGCCCTCTCCTGCTGCTCGACCGCAAAGGCGAAGGCCGCGTCGGCATGCTGCTTTCCGATCAGGGTTGGCTCTGGGCGCGCGGTTTCGAAGGCGGTGGTCCGCATGTGGCGCTTTATCGCCGCATCGCGCATTGGCTGATGAAGGAGCCGGAGCTGGAGGAAGAACGCCTGACCGCCGATGGACGCGGCATGGTTCTGGAAGTGCGCCGTCAGACGATGAGCGACGATCCGGGCGCAGCGCAAATCATCACGCCGTCGGGCAAGACAATGAGCATCCCGCTCAACCAGTCCGAACCCGGAATATTCACCGGCAGCACCGAAACCGACGAGATCGGCCTCTATCAGATCGCGAATGGCGACCTGACAACGCTCGCCCATATCGGCCCGATAAATGCGCCGGAATTCGCCGATGTGGTCTCGACGGAAGATGTGCTTCGCCCGATCGCGGAATCGAGCGGCGGCAGCATCCACAGGCTGGCGAGCATGACGGGCGTCAGCCTGCCCAACATCGTGCCTGCGCGCGCAGGAAGCACGGCCGGAAACGACTGGATCGGCCTGCGCACGACCAATGACAGCGTGCTGAAATCGGTCGGTCGCGTTCCACTGTTCGGCGGCTTCCTCGGCCTCGGCCTGTTGCTGCTGGCGCTCGGCTCGATGTGGTATCGCGAGGGGCGTTAGAGCGCCGTGCGTCCTATTGGACGCACAAAGGACGTTCTAACACTTTAAATCTGCTGCATCGTGTTTCCCTCAACCGATTCCGGTTTTCGGGCCGATGCAGTAGAGCCTCATTGGCTCGGTCCGATCGTGACGCCGGCGTACGAGCCTACCTGAGTGAAGGAGTATTCGATCGCCCCTCGCTTCCAGAAAGCAGATATGGTTTCTATCGTGTCATTTTTCTCAAGACTGTCGGGCGCTCCAAGACTTTCCGATAGTGCATCCAGCAATCCGTCAGGTTTCTTCGTCGAATATGCGCATGCTTTGTGTCCGTTTGGACCGACAGCAATCCAAAACGACAGCGACTCGGCTCCTCCAGCATTGTCGCGACGCCAGCCCACAACATCCACGGAGCCACCATTGTAGGCGACGAAATGAGTACGCCACTTCTCCAGTTCTGCATCGGCCTGTCGCGGCCAGCCAAGTTCGTTGCCGCTCGCTATTGCCGCCTGCACAGTGGGCGCTTTGCAGATATTGAGAAGGCGATCTACCGTCATATCCACTGGCATCGCCGCGGCCGCTCCAATATTTAAAAAAGCAGCGAAAATGCCGCTCATAACCATTATGCGCATGCAAATTGCACCTTTCTTCCCCTCGACACAGGAACGGCTCTAACTCAAGTCTCAGGCTCGGTCGTGAACATGAGCGGATAGCCCTTGGCCTTGCCTGCATCGGTGGCGCGCGTGGCCTTCGTTTCGGCGACGTCTTTCGTGAACACTGCCACGACGCAAACGCCGCGCCGATGCGCGGTGATCATGACGCGGCTCGCCTGATCTTCGGTGAGCCGGAACTCACCCTTCAAGACAGTGACGACGAACTCACGCGGCGTGAAATCGTCATTTATCAGAATGACCTTGTATAGCTTCGGTCGCTCGGTCTTGAGTTCGGGCTTGATGCGGGGTGTTGTGATTGGATCTGCCATGGATAAGCAATCTTTGCTGCGGGCTTAAACCTCTCACATATGATCCAGCCGGTCCATTCACAAACAGGCGCGCAGCTCGCATGCCCGGATGCGTTTCAAAACAACGACTTGGCGCTTATTTTAGAATCAACTCATTTACGAGTTGATTCAACGCCTCAAGACCGCCTGAAGCACGTCGCGGATGCCGATTGCGCCAACAAATCGCGATTGGTCATCGAGTAGCGCCACCGGCGAGGTCTGCGAACGATGCATGGCGAGCATGACCGTCTTGAGCGGCGTGCCGGGGTTCGCCCAGAACACACGCGGCGTATCCTCCGGCAATTGCTCGACATCATCGCAGGACGACCAGACCGCAGGGCGTCCGTTGCGTTCGGCAGCAGCAATCAGCCCGTCCGTGTCGATCTTGAAACGCGTGGTCTGACGACGATCCAGCCACAGCCAGCCCTCGCCCGCCTCTTCCAGATCGCGCCGGTCGCGCATGACGTTCCATGCGGTCAGCACGCTCAGCGGATTCACGTTGGCGATAAAATCGCGAACGTAGTCATTGGCGGGTTTCAGCACTATGTCCTCCGGTGGACCCGACTGAACGATGCGCCCGCCTTCCATGATCGTGATCGTGTTGCCTATCTTCAGCGCCTCTTCCAGATCGTGGCTGACGAAGATGATCGTTTTTTTGAGCTTTTCCTGAAGCTGCAGAAGTTCATCCTGAAGCTTGGTGCGGATGAGCGGATCGAGGGCGGAGAACGGTTCGTCCATGAGAAGGATCGGCGCTTCGGTGGCAAAGGCGCGGGCCAGACCCACACGCTGCTGCATGCCGCCGGAAAGTTCATGGGCGTATTTCTTTGCCCATTGTTCCAGGCCGACGAGCTTCAATTGCTGGGCGACGCGCTCCTTCCGCTCAGCTTCCGGCACGCCCGCAAGTTCGAGGCCGAAGCCGACATTTTCCTCTACCGTGCGCCATGGCAGCAATGCGAATTGCTGAAACACCATCGCGACCCGCGTCTGTCTTATGTGGCGCAGGGTTGCCTTGTCGCAATTCGCGACATCGACTGTGCGGTCGCCATCCTTGACGAAAACCTGCCCGCGCGCTGGAACATTCAACAGATTGACCGCGCGGAGAAGCGTGGATTTCCCGGAGCCGGACAAGCCCATGAGAACGGAAATCTCGCCCTCGTTGACTGTCAGATTTGCGCCCGCGCAGCCAAGCACCGATCCGGTCTGCGCCAGAATCTCAGAGCGAGTTGCGCCCTTGTCGAGAAGTTCCAGCGTGCGCTTACGCTCCTCACCGAAGATGATATCGACATTCCTGAAATCGACCGCGGCGTTCATTTCGCACCTCCCGAAGTGCCTATACGGCTGATGCGGTCGAGGATGATCGCGAGTATGACAATGGCGAGGCCGGCTTCAAGGCCGAGCGGAATGTTGACAGAGTTCAGCGCCCGCACCACCGGCTTGCCGAGGCCGTTCGCGCCGATAAGCGCTGCGATGACGACCATTGAAAGCGACAGCATGATGCACTGCGTTAGCCCTGCCATGATGGTCGGCAAGGCTGCGGGCAATTCGACTTTCCACAACAATTGACGCTTGGTCGCGCCGAAAGCCTCGCCCGCTTCGATAAGCGGCGTCGGAACGGATGTTATGCCGAGATAAGTCAACCGGATCGGCGCGGGAGACGCAAAGATCACCGTCACGATCAGCCCCGGCGCGATGCCAAGCCCGAACAGGATCAGCACCGGAATGAGATATACGAAGGTCGGCATCGTCTGCATGAGATCAAGCACCGGCTGGAGATAGCGATAGGCGCGCTCATTATGCGCAGCCCATATGCCGATCGGCACGCCGATTGCCATGGATGCACCGGCGGCGGCAACAACCAGAACCAGCGTTTCGACGGTCTCTTTCCAGAGCCCCTGATTGATGATGAAGAACAGGCCGACCACCACGCCGATGGCAAGTTTCCAGGACCGCTGCAGCCACCAGGCAAGCAGCGCGATAGCCGCCACAACGACGACCGCTGGCAACCAAAGCATGAAATTCACGAGACTGGTGAGGACGAAGGTCAGCCCATCGGCAATCGAATCGAACAGCCATTCGAAATTCGTCGTCAGAAAATCGAAGAACTGCTTGCCCCATCGACCGATGGGTATCTTGAAACTCGATATGACCGACGAAATGGGGTCCATGACACTTCCTTTTTATAGCAAAACGGCGGCGATCCTGTTCGGATTGCCGCCGCCTCGTTCAGACGACCGGATTGTCGATTACGTGCCCAGCGCCGTTTTGACGGCAGCGCTCGCATCGCCGCCATCGAAAGTCGTGACCCCGTTCAGCCATGGCGTAACCGCATCGGGATTGGCCTTCAGCCATTCGGTCGCGGCAGCCTTCGGGTCGGCACCGTCATTCAGGATCGATCCCATGATCTCGTTTTCCATTTGCAGCGAGAAAACGAGGTTGCCGAGGAATTTGCCGAGGTTCGGACATTCCGTGGTGTAACCGGCGCGCACATTGGTAGCCACGGTCGCGCCGCCGAAATTCGGACCGAAAACATCGTCACCGCCCGACAGATATTCCATCTCGATGTTGGAATTCATCGGATGCGGCTCCCAGCCGAGAAACACGACATCCTGCTTGGAATTGGCAGCCTTCGTGACGGCCGAAAGCATGCCGGCCTCCGAGCTTTCCACCAGTTCGAAACCCTTGAGGCTGAATTTGTCGCCTTCGATCATATCGAGGATGAGGCGGTTGCCGTCATTGCCTGCTTCGATGCCGTAGATCTTGTTGCCGATCTTATCCTTGAACTTGGCGATGTCTTCGAAGCTTTTCAGCCCTGCATCATAGGTGTGTTTCGGCACGGCCAGCGTGTATTTTGCGCCTTCCAGATTGGTAACGACCGTCTCCACCGTCTTGTTTTCGGCGTAGGGCTTGATGTCGGCTTCCATCGTCGGCATCCAATTGCCGAGGAAAACGTCGATATCCTTGCTGGCCAGCGATGCGTAGGTGACAGGAACGGAAAGAACCTGAATATCCGGCGTGTAGCCCAGTGCCTCCAGAACCACCGAAGCGGTTGCGGTCGTAGCGGTGATGTCGGTCCAGCCGACATCGGAAAAGCGGACGGCCTTGCAGCTATCGGGCTCCGCGGCAAACACCGCGCCGGAACCGAGAATTGCCGTCAGTCCGAACGTTGCGGCAAATAATGTCATGCGCGACATAGGGCAGTCTCCCATTTTGAAAAAGCGGTCTTTGGCAAGGCGGCGTCTTGTGCAACGCCTGTTCTCTTGAGCCAAACACCATTTTGATATGGTTTCAAGGCCTTGCCATCGTAAAGAGCGGCGTCAACTATGCTGTTGACGACAATCGAGCCGTTTCCGGTGGAAGATATGTTCAGCAGGCTTTGCCGCACTTGCCCGCACGGATATTAGGAGCAATGGCCAAGCTCTATTTCCATTACGCAACGATGAATGCCGGCAAGACCACAATGCTGCTTCAGGCGTCGTACAACTACCGCGAACGCGGTATGCAGACCATGCTTTTTGTGGCCGGGCATTATCGAAAGGATGATGGCGGCTACATCTCGTCGCGCATCGGGCTTGAAGCCGAAGCGGAAATGTTTCGCGACGGCGACGATCTTTTCGCCCGCATCGAGGAACATCACAGGTCGAGCACCGTTCATTGTATCTTCGTCGATGAAGCACAGTTTCTGGAAGACGATCAGGTCTGGCAATTGGCGCGCGTTGCCGACCGCCTGAACGTGCCGGTCATGTGCTACGGTCTGCGTACGGATTTTCAGGGCAAGCTCTTTCCCGGCTCACGCGCCCTTCTGGCGATTGCTGACGAATTGCGCGAAGTGCGCACCATCTGCCGATGCGGGCGAAAGGCGACGATGGTCGTGCGCCTCGGTGCAGATGGAAAAGTCGCAAAGAAAGGCGATCAGGTCGCCATCGGCAAGGACGTCTACGTATCGCTATGCCGCCGCCATTGGGAAGAAGAAATGGGCCGCGTCGAGCCGGAGGATTTCATCGGTTTCGTGAAATCCTGACGTGTATTCGATGGCCAGACTATAAAACACCGGTTGCAGAGACGCGCCGACTTTCAATTTCTATGAGTGCCACATATATCTTTATCACCCGCCGAGGGCGGAAAACCGGAGGACAGCATGGCGACCCTACAGAATTTCGACACCGAAATCGCCAGGACCAAACAGGTCGTCGATGACATGCGCTCCAAGATCGAGCAGTCCGGCATCGTGCTCGAACAGTTCGCGCAGACCGACCGCAAGATCGGCGCCGAAGATTTCGACATCGAGAATGCCCGCATTCAGGACGTGCTTCGCCAGCAGAAGGTGATGGAAGGCAATATCGCCGACCTCATCATCGGGCTTGAAGACGCGACCAATGTGTTCGGCTCCGAATTCGAAAGCATGAAGAATTATACCGGCTGGGAAACCTTCGTCGGGTTTTTCTCCGCTCAGAAAAAGCAGCGCATGCGCACCGACCGCGTGCGCAACATGTCACTCGCCGGAAACCTTCAGGAGCTTCTTTCCAAGTCCGACACGATCGTCGGTATCCTGAAAGAGCAGAAGAACATTCTCGACCAGCGCTACAAGACCTCGGAAACCAGCCTTGCGCAGGTGATCGAGCGCCGCAAGACCGCGATGCTGGCGCTCGAAGCCACGCAGAAGCGCATCGAGGAACTCAACCCGCTGCTGCTCGACATCGAAAACAAGATCGCTGCATCGACCAGCCAGAAAGAGCGCACCAATCTTGAGGGCGAGCGTTCGAAACTGGCGACCGAGTACAATGAAAAACAGGCTAAGGAGCAGGAACTGCTCGCTGAAAGCCAGACGCTGGAACGCTACAGCTCGATGTTCCAGACCTTCGTGGACTCTCTGAACAACCAGATCGCCGCGCAAAACACGCTGATCAACAAGCTGACCATCGATACAGAGCAGCGCATCGTGCTCTACAAGGCACTGGAAGATTCGTTGAAGACCGCCGCCCAGCAGGACGTCGCCCACAAGATCAACACGCTGGGCAGCCAGGTCGACAACACGGCCGAGGAAACGATGGCAGGCATTGGTGCGGCTGCGCAGAAGCACATCGGCGATCTCCTGGAAATGCATGAAAAGAACATGGTCGCCACCGGCGACATCCAGCGCCGCAAGAAGCTTGCCGACGATGCCTTTGCACGCCGCTTCGACGATGTGATGAAGAAGCACAACGCCGCCAACTACGTGCAGCAGTAGGTTTGCAAGGCGGATAGCCCGGATGACATCCCAGAACGAAGCAGCGGCCGCCCGATACTTCGACACGATCGCGTCGGCGCTGCATGGGCTTGAGATTTTCATGCGCAACGACCAGTCCGCGCTTTATAGGCACGATCTGGTCGCGGGCGTGGTCGCAGAATATATCGGCCGGCTGGAGAAATCCTTCTCCTGCTGGCGAAACCGGCTGGGCTTCATGGAAAGCTTCCGGATTTCACGCGCCGAAAGCGGATTTCCGGTTTTCCAGAACGTTCTGGAACTCGAAAACGATTCCCGTCAGGCAGCACAAAGGCTGGCCAATATCCCGCAAGCCGCCGAGCTTCGCGAGGAAATGGCCGACTTCATCCTGCGCCATAAGAGCTTTCCCGACGCGCTTCAGCGCATGATGGCCGAACGGCTTTATCTGGAAGATCTGGATGATGGCGCGGTCTTCGCGCCCTTCATCCTGTCGCAGACCGCCAAGGTTTCGGTGAACCCGAAGACGCAGCGCCCCTACTATCTCGTCCATTGGGCGAGTTTCGACGGCACGGCCAATCTGCCGCTCGTCTATATGGCGACGGTCGAGGATTCATCTCCAGCGATGGTCCGCCAGCTCGTTCGCGACAATGGGCGGCTGAACGACGATCTGGAAATCCCCCTGCCCGTCGATGGTCTGCTCAACCCCGAACTTGCGCATCGCTTCGACGATTTCACCGAGCGCAACTCGGCCTATACGCTTTCGCCCGCGACGATTGCCGGAAATCTGGACAAGGATTTCGACCAGTTGCACCCAAAGCAACTACGCCGCGTCGTCCTCGGCCCGTTCTATTCTGCAGGCATCACCGAAAACAATTCCGTCGTGACCAATGTCCTGTCGCGCGTCGGCAAGCCGGAAAATGCCTGGCTACTGACCTGGACCATTCAGGAAGTCTACTCGAAAGGCGAAAAGCCCGGACGCAAGGGCCTTTGGTCGAGCGAACCTGCCTCGGAAGAATTCTACATTAACACCGACGATCTGGAGGCCGCCCGGCAAGGCGTTTCCAGTTATGAAAAACACGCGCTGATTCCGCACGAAGCCTATCAAGCGCTCTACGCCGCTGGCGAAGCGCAGAAGATTTTCAGCGGGTACAAGGTCCACATCCTGTCCAAGGGCCAGGTGATCAGCGATGTCTGATCCAAAGCCTGTCTATTATCTAGAACAAGAACCCAGAACGGCATGGGTTTATCGTCACCCTCATCGCAGCATCGTTCTTGTAAACATAGTGACGTGGTCATTTACAATGTTAGCGGATTGGTGGATTGCCGGCCCGAATATTAGTTTTGGATCCATCGCCATGTGTCTTGCGACCGTCGTTTCCACCAACATCATGCCCAAATGGCCAAGTTCGCCTCGCAAACTTTCGGCAATGATGTTGACCGGAATGAGTTCAACGGCCGTTTTGACATTCGCGTACTTAAGCGCTGCCGAGCATCCAGAAGGGACATTCACCTCTTACAAAGACATCCTTGAGATGGCTTTAGTGTATGGAGCTGGCTACGCCATCCTTGTATCAACTTTATACTTCGCGGGGCCAATTTGCTACGCGTTGGAACGACGCTTTAAAGATCGCTCAAACCGGGATTGAACTATGGACACCGGCCTGACAACCATCCCCGAAGCCGACATCGAAAAGCATCGCAACACCGCGCAAAGCATGATCACGCGCATGGTGGTGCTTGAGGATTCTTCGGGCCAGTCCGGCACAGCACTTGCCGGAACGGGACGTCGCTTTGTCTCGACCGTTTCCACCGGCTCCGTGCGCAAGACTCGCGAGATCGAGCTTTCGAAAACGGTCGGTGCCGTTCGCCCCGGCGACCAGTTGCTTTCCATCGGCCAGCATACGCTGCTTTACCGGACCCGCCGCGGCATTGCGGTTGCGCTCGCAGTGGCCGAAATATTCTCGCGCGGTAACGACCTTGAAGCCTTGCAGGCCAAGAATGCACGCGCGCCGCTGGAAGGCGATGAGGCGACCCATTTCAAGAAGCTGCTCTCGGCATCGGCCTATGTCTCGGCCTTCACGCTTGCCAGCTATCTCGTGCAATTGATCGATGGCGACAGCGAACCGCCGAACGATATTACCGAACCGGATTTTCTGTTCGACACGCCGCAGGATGCCTTGAAATCTCTGGTGGCGGGCCTTGATCGCGCAATCACCGGAGCGACGGACGAGGCCGATCTCACCACGCGCGCCAAGGCGTTCGCGCGGATAACGATCGACGGGCTTCTCGCCCGCAAATCGCGTTTCGACGGGCTGGGTGCGTTCGAAAACACGCATATCCGCATCGATGCAGACGATTTCACGCTGGACGGTTTCGACGTTGCGCCGGGCAAGAAATCCAAGCCGCTGGTGATGACCTTCAAGAAGGTCGAAGAAGTCGTCGGCAACCACATCGCCAAATATCAGTCCATGAAGCTCGCCAAGATGCTGATGGCTTATGATTTCGACCGGGAGCTGAATCCGTTTGTCGATCTCGGCGGTTTCCTGTTCACCTTCATCGGCGACGGCTCACCTGGCACCGGCAAGACGACGCTGATCCAGATGATCGCCGGTCTTCTGAACGATTACTGCCAGATTGCAGGCTACCAGTTCGTCTATGAGAATTTCGGCGTTGACCAGATTTCCTCCTATCAGGGCAAATCCGGCCAAAACTGCAAGCAGTTCATCACCAATGTCCTGAACCCGCGCGCCATCGGATTTGGCACGGTCGATGACATCGATCAGGTTGCCGCAAAACGCTCAGACGACCGCGCTTCCGCCGGTCAGCAGGAAATAACCGGCGTTCTGATGGAGGCGTTTTCCGGCGCGTCGACCGTGGTGCGCGGCAATTGCTCCTTCGGCATGTTTTCCAACTATCCCGAAAATGTCGATGACGCGCTGCGCCAGCGCGCAGGCGCGCGGTGGCTGGTGGATGGCCCGCAGACACGCGACGACTATATCGACATTTTCACGCTTCTCGCCGGCAAGAACCACAAAATCCCGCTCGGCGATCATGAACTATACGCAGCGCAGGAAATCCAGCGCGCCATCGAAACCGCCTATGAGGACCACGCAAAGCCGCAGGAAGACGGGCTTCTGAAGGTCTATGATCGTTTCATGAAGGAAAACGGCGCGCCGAAGACGCTTTCCGACATCGGCACCTATCTGCATCTGATCAAGGAAGCCGAACCGCGCTTCACCGGCCGCGCCATCAAGAACGTCACCGACGCGATCAAGATGCGCGCCATGGACATCGAACTGCCCGACGAATGGTTCGAGAAGCCGGAAGCCTTCATGCACAAGGATTATGACGCGAAACGTGCGATGATCGAGGAATTGCGCGGGCCGTTCTCGATGGAGATGGTCATGCAAGAGGTCAACCGCTACGCCGACAGCGAATTCCGCTATTCCGACCGCTCCGACGATGCGGATGTGACACGCATAATCCGCGAAGCCCGCCTCCGCGAACGCGCCGTTCGCGAGATCGAAGGGCTGAAGGCGAAGGGCATGTGGAATGCTTGAGGTTGTGTTGCCCCTCATCCGCCTGCCGGCACCTTCTCCCCGCTTACGGGGAGAAGGGATAAGCGGAAACGTTGCGGACATTTTCCTTCTCCCCGTTTACGGGGAGAAGGTGCCGGCAGGCGGATGAGGGGCGTCCTTAATGCGTGGACCAAAGCAAGCCACCACCAATCGAGCAAGAAATCTTCGTAACGTCGAGAACGATGCGGAGACCATTCTTTGGTCCGAGCTTCGCAATCGTCGCCTCAACGGTCATAAGTTCGTTCGTCAACTGCCCATAGGGCGATACTTCGCTGATTTTGCATGTCGGGAAGCGAGGCTGGTCGTCGAAGTGGACGGTAGCCAACATGCCGAAAACAAGCGAGACAGGATTCGTGACCAGTTTATGGTATCTGAAGGTTGGTCGGTGCTGCGGGTCTGGAATGTTGATGTGTTGAGAGAACGCAATTCAGTGCTTGAAAGCATTCTTGCTGCAATCGACGGACGGCTAGATCGAAACATCGAAGCATATGATCTTCGATTCACCTCGGCTGATGACTACGAAGAGAGAACCTCTTGAACGCTTTCGCTGCCCCTCATCCCCTGCCGGACCTTCTCCCCGTAACAACGGGGAGAAGGATGGTGGCTGCAACGTTGATACCCTCCTCTCCCCGTTATTTACGCGAAGAAAGTGAGGGGTAATTTTAATGGACCTCCTGCGCGACAATGAACTCATCTACGGGCGCTTGCTGACTGTAAGCGAGCCGCATCTGATCGAGCGCTATAACAAGGCGCTGAAGGCGTTCGGGTTCAAGCCGACGAAACTTGCCAAATTCGACATCGACCGCACGGGTTTTTCGCCGCAGATCGCTGAGGAGCTGGGCGATTATCAGTATCTCGACCCCAACCAGATCGACCGTCGTTTCATATTGCTGACGCCTGCGCAGGCCGAACTGCCGGTCGTCCACACCGCCTTTTCGAACACGTCCCAATTGATGTTCGAGTTCTTTTCGAAGAATGCACGCGCCATTGATGCGCTGACCATCAAGGACGTGATCTACGGCGAGATCGACGATTCCGTATCGCATATCGAGGATATCGAAGACCTGCTCTCGATTAATCAGGTCGAGTTCAAGGTTCTGTCTGCCGAAGACGTTCTGGGCAAGGCTGCCGAACTTGGAACGCTGGCCGACCGACTGCGGCAGGAGCCCAATGCATGGCGCGACAATGCCATGCTCGAACGCATGGTCGAGCTTGCGAAAGTCTGCGGTGATATCCGCGAGAATGCGCTGGTGCCGGACCAGGTGATTTTCCGGCACAACGCCTATTGGACGAGCCATTTCGGCGGGCTTTATGTCTTTGTCGATTCCGACATCACGACCGTCATCAGCAATCCGACTGCGCCGGGCTTTCGCCGTTCGCGGCCATGGCAGGTCAGCTATCTTTCGATCAACGATGCGGAGCGCGTTTTCAGTTTTCTGGCTGAAAGCGGACGGATCGAGCTGCCCCGCGCCTCATGGGTCGAGAATTCGGGCTATCTCGAACACCGCGCCGATATGGCGATCCGCAATCTCATCCGCGAAAGCGAGCCGAAACGTGATCTGCGCGGCGTGGACAAAGTCTGGCTCCAGACCTGGATTCATCGCAACGCCGACCTGATCAACCGCGACGGCACTTTCCCGTTCCTCAATGCCGCGAAGCGTGAAATCGCCCAGTCCGGCAGGCTGCGGCTCGAAGAGGTTTCACCGCTGAACCGTTTTCTGGTGGTGCGGGCAAAGCCCGATCACCCGGATGCGTGGCTTACCAACCGGCTGATCTCCGATTTCGTGCCGTCGGATTTCATGTCGCGCTACGTCTTCAACAAGCAGGGCTTCTACGCCGATTATCAAGGTTTCGACGAACCTTGGCGCAGCCATGTTGTCGAGACGCTGAAAACCACATATCTGAAAGATAAAGCGGGCTTCAGAGCGCGTCTTTACGGCTTGGCCGATTGAGGGGAACTACGACATGCTCGATCCCATCGTGAGCTTTTTCATCAAGATATTCCAGGCGATCGGCAAGGGCATCGGCCTTCTGGTCGGCGTGCTGCTTTGGCCCTTCATGTGGCTCGGACGCTGGTACAAAAGCCGCGGCTGGATTCTTCGCGCTGTCCTGGCCGCCTGCTTGCTCGTCCTGTTCGGCCTCTACGCCAATTTTTTCTACGCCACGCAATGGTGGAACGGTTTCGATCCCGACTATCCGAAGTCGTTCAACGTTTCGGCCAGCAACGCCGCAGCGGGCGACCCGATCGGCACAGGTGCGGAGGGATCGACCGCGACGACCACACAGCCAACCAGTTGCAAACAGTCGGCTATTGCCGATGTGTCGGCGGATCTCGTTGATTTCAACGTCAACCGGAACGCCTGGATTTCTTCGATGGTTGTCTCGAAGCTTGGGTTTTTCGGGATCGATTGGCGCAATACGCCATATTTCGACAACAAGGCGGCGTTTCAGCTCGGCATCAATCAGGTCATCCGTCGCACAACAACGGAACTCGTCGATACGCTGGGCCGCGTGCGCGGCACCTCTCAGATCGACCAGAATCTTCAGGACGCCAGAACCGCCATGGCGTGGAACGAAAACGCCTGGTACATCGGATGGCGTGGTCCGACCCGCCCGACTCCAAGCGTCTACCGCGAGGGCATCACCAAGCTGCGCGCCTTCAATGAAAGTCTGGCAAAATGCGATGCGACCTTCGATGCGCGCGCCGACAATCTGATGCTTTTCCTCGACCGCATTGCAGGCGACATCGGGTCGACTTCCGACATCTTGCGGCAGCGTATCGCCGCCTCTGACGCAGGCTGGCTGGATTTCAGAGCCGACGACCGGTTCTGGTTCGCCTACGGGCAGCTTTACGCTTATTACGGTATCCTCACCGCCACCCGCTCCGATTTCGCTGCCATCATCGCCGAGCGCAACCTGACCGCGCTCTGGACCCGCATGGAGCAGCAGCTTCGCGCATCTCTCGATGTCCGGCCGTGGATCATCTCGAATGGCAGCGAGTCGAGCGCCTTCTTCCCCTCGCATCTGGCAACGATGGGCTTCAACCTCCTGCAGGTTCGCTCCAACATCGTTGAACTCCGATCAGTTCTTGATCGTTAAACGACCAACTCCCTGCCGTTTCTGTCGCAAATTTTCCATTGCGCGGCTGATTTGAGACGGCAGGGCAAAGCCTTGTCAGGCTGTTATTGCGCCCAAGAACGACATTGAAGCGTTCTGTCGATCCACAAAATTCCGGGGAAATGCATGGCCCAAGTAAAAAGCGACATCGAAATTGCGCGCGCAGCGCAGAAAAAGCCGATTCAGGAAATCGGCGCGAAAATAGGAATACCCTCGGAACATCTCCTGCCCTACGGGCATGACAAGGCCAAGATTTCGGCTGCCTTCATCGCGGAGGCCCGCCAAAAGAAGGATGGCAGGCTCATTCTGGTGACGGCCATCAATCCGACGCCCGCCGGCGAAGGCAAGACCACGACCACGGTCGGGCTGGGCGACGGCCTGAACCGCATCGGCAAAAAGGCGATCATCTGCATCCGCGAAGCCTCGCTCGGGCCCTGCTTCGGCGTGAAGGGCGGAGCCGCTGGCGGCGGTTATGCGCAGGTCGTGCCGATGGAGGACATGAACCTCCATTTCACCGGCGATTTCCACGCCATCACCGCCGCGCACAATCTGCTCTCCGCACTCATCGACAACCACATCTATTGGGGCAATGAGCAGAACATCGATACGCGCCGCGTTGCGTGGCGTCGTGTGATGGACATGAACGACCGCGCGCTGCGCGAGATCATCTGCTCGCTGGGCGGCGTCGCCAACGGCTATCCGCGCGAAGCAGGCTTCGACATCACCGTTGCCTCGGAAGTCATGGCGATCCTCTGCCTTTCGAAGGATTTGAAAGACCTCGAAGAGCGTCTCGGCAACATCATCATCGCCTATCGCCGCGACAAGACGCCGGTCTTTGCGCGCGACATCAAGGCCGATGGTGCGATGACCGTTCTGCTCAAGGATGCGATGCAGCCCAACCTCGTGCAGACGCTGGAGAACAATCCGGCCTTCGTGCATGGCGGGCCGTTCGCAAACATCGCGCATGGTTGCAACTCGGTCGTCGCAACAACGACGGCGCTAAAGCTTGCCGATTATGTGGTGACGGAAGCAGGCTTCGGTGCCGATCTCGGTGCCGAAAAATTCTTCGACATCAAATGCCGTAAAGCGGGCCTCAAGCCTGCGGCGGCGGTTATCGTCGCAACCGTGCGCGCCATGAAAATGAATGGCGGCGTCAAGAAGGACGATCTCGGCACGGAGAACGTCGAGGCTGTCAAGAAGGGCTGCGCCAATCTCGGCAGGCATATCGAGAATGTGAAGCAGTTCGGGGTGCCCGCTGTCGTTGCCATCAATCACTTCCATTCCGACACCGAGGCCGAAATTCAAGCCATGAAGGACTATGTAGCCTCGATGGGCGAGGATGCGATCCTCTGCAAGCATTGGGCAAAGGGTTCGGAAGGCATCGAAGAACTGGCGCACAAGGTTGTCGCTCTGGCCGAGTCCGGTGCATCGCAATTCGCACCGCTTTACGCCGACGAGATGCCGCTGTTCGAAAAAATGGACACGATCGTCAAGCGCATCTATCGCGGCTCGGAGGCGATTGCCGACAAAAGCGTGCGCGACCAGCTTCATGCCTGGGAAGCTCAGGGCTACGGCAAGCTGCCGGTCTGCATGGCCAAGACGCAATATTCCTTCTCGACCGATCCGAATCTGCGCGGTGCGCCGACCGGCCACACCGTCCCTATTCGAGAGGTGCGCCTTTCGGCAGGTGCTGGCTTCGTCGTGGCGATCTGCGGAGAGATCATGACCATGCCCGGCCTGCCAAGATCGCCCTCTTCCGAGCGGATATTCCTCAACGAACTGGGACAGATCGAGGGGCTGTTCTAAAAGCCTCTGAACCACAAAGAAAAAGCGGCGCTTCGGGCGCCGCTTTTTTGTTTCGATCCAATGTCGATCCTAAAGCGATTCCTGTTTTGATGGAATCGCGAAGCGCCCCCCTCTGTCCTGCCGGACATCTCCCCCACAGGTGGGGAGATTGGATTTCATTTCTGATTTCGCCAATCCTGAACGCCGAAATTCGAGCGACATAGTTGAAGCTGCTGATCTCCCCACCTGTGGGGGAGATGTCCGGCAGGACAGAGGGGGGCGCTGTCCCGCCAGCATTTCTATTTAAAGATGAAAGGCCCTAGATATTGGCCTGCGGGCGAAGAACGCTGCTGTCCGAAACCATAGGAGCCTGTTCGAAATTGTCCTGCTGCGGCTGTGGCAATGGCTGACCGTTCTGGAGAACCACAACCTCCGAGTCCACGGGAACACGATCGTAGAGATCGACGATATCCTGGTTGAACAGACGGATGCAGCCGCTGGAAACCGCCTTGCCGATCGACCAAGGCTCGGACGTACCGTGGATGCGGTACAGTGTGTCGCGGTTGCCCTGGAAAAGGTAAAGCGCGCGCGGTCCAAGCGGATTGGTCAGGCCCGGCTCCATGCCGTTTGCCCACTGCGCATTGCGCTCAGGCTCACGCTCGATCATCGACTGCGTAGGCGTCCAACGCGGCCAATGGGCTTTGCGAGCAATACGCGCCTTGCCTTCAAATTCAAGCCCCGCCTTGCCAACGCCGATGCCGTAGCGCATCGCCATGCCGTTTTCCTGAACGAGATAGAGGAAGCGGGCTTCCGTATCGACCACGATCGTACCCGGACGCTCATAAGTGTCGTAGCGCACCTGCTGGCGGAGGAACTGCGGGTCGACATTCGTAATGTCCGTTGCAGGCATAGGGAACTGCTCATTCGGCAGCGGGCCATACATCGCCACATAGAAAGGGTCCGGCCCTTTCTTGACGGGCTGCTGCAACATGCCGCCAGAGGACATGCACCCCGCGAGCAGGAAAGGAACGAAAAGCAGAGCAAAAACCCTGAAGGCGGCAAGCGCCGAGCGATGTACGCACATAAAGCAGACCCGTGACAGATTGTTCTTATTAGGCGAAGAAGTTCGCCCTCTTTGCACTTTGTAAATGCTGCTCAATCATGTCCTCGCTTTGGGTAAACAAGAGCTAAAAGATGGCAAGCCAATTGTGTAACCATTTTGCAACAGCACTTGAACGGTGACTTCTTGGGATATGCCACAAATACTCAACAACATGAAATGATTGAGTATTTTTACCCGTCAGGCTGAATGACGACGGATTCGACATTCTGGATCACAGGACCGTGATAAACCGCCTCGATATTGTTACCGTCCGGATCGAGCACGAAGGCGGCATAATAGCCGGGATGATAATGACGTTCGCCGGGCTCGCCATTGCCTTTTCCGCCCGCTTCAAGTGCCGCCTCGTAAAAGCGATGAACCGCTGCGTGGTCAATCGCCTGAAAGGCCAGATGCGCGCGTGATGTCTCGCCGTCAGCCGCGTCGATCCAAAGTTCGTCGGCGTTGAAGTAATCCAGCCCCTCGCGAATGCCTGAATCTTTTCCGAGAGCGGTCAGGATGGCGCGGTAGAATTTGGCGCTTACCTCGACATTCGCGACCCGGAGGTGAAGGTGATCGATCAGCCGTCCACGATGAAATTCCATCATTCAACCCTCTCTCTTTTGTTGAGCATTGAATGCGCGACGGACCGCAAAAGTTTCACGCAAAAGGTACGGCGGCTGTTCCCTTGGGAAGTTTCGCCTCGTGATCCGGCTCGACATGGATGATGACGCGCACGCTCGGTATCTCGGCGCGCAGCGCATCCTCGATCCGGTCGCAGATCACATGGCTGTCGCCGACGCTCATATCGGCATCCACGACGAGATGGAATTCGATGAAGGTCGCGCGGCCTGCAATGCGCGTCTTCAGATCGTGAACTTCAAGCGCACCGCCGGAATTCGTCGAAATGATATCGCGAATGCGAACCCGCTCTTCCGGCTCGACGGCCATGTCCATCAAGCCGCTCAGCGACGAGCGGATGACGTTCCAGCCCTGATAGAGAATGTTGAGCGCAACGATGACGGCCAGAAGCGGATCGAGGATCTGCCATCCGGTCAGCACAGCTCCGATCAGGCCCGCGATGACACCGACCGACGTCACCACGTCGGTCATGATGTGTTTGCCGTCCGCAATGAGTGCGGGCGAACGTTCCGCACGTCCGGCACGGATGAGGATCATCGCCCAGCCTGCATTGATCGCGGATGCCAGGCCATTTACCGCAAGACCCGACCAGGGCTGCTCAATCGGCGCGGGCATCTGCCACGCACGCCACACTTCGACGAGGATGAGCAGCGCAGCGACGACGATCAGGACGCCTTCGAGAACCGCCGAAAAATATTCGGCCTTGTGATGACCATGCTGATGATCGCTGTCGGCAGGCTTGTAGCTGACCTGAATGGCCCAGAAAGCGGCACCCGCCGCGATCACATTGACGATGGATTCTAGCGCGTCCGAATACAGCGCGACCGAACCGGTGATGCGCCAAGCGAGCACTTTGAGACCGAGCACGCCGAACGCGATAACGATCGACCATGCTGCGAGTCGCGCAACCTTATTCTTGGAATCCATGATCGCAGTGCCTCGTACTGGATTGAAAAAGGCGGCTAGATCGCCGTGCGTCCTATTGGACGCACAAAGGACGATCTAGCACTTTGAGTGAGCATCGGAATAATCCGAAAACCGGTAACCACTTTTCGGTCCGATGCTCTAGGCGGCCTTTTCCTTCGATTTGCGCGGCAAATGCGCGACGACATTTTCTATCATGCGCATTCCGGCATCGTGGCCGAGCGTCATGATCGATTCAGGGTGAAACTGCACTGCGGCGACCGGCTCATGCTTGTGCTCGAACGCCATGATGATGCCGTCCTCGGTTTCCGCTGTCACCTCGAAATCGTCCGGCAGACGCACCGGATCGGCAAAGATCGAGTGGTAGCGGCCAACCGTGACTTCCGAAGGCAGGCCGGAGAAAATCACGCCTGGACGCGAAACGCGGATACGTGACGGCTTTCCGTGCATTGGAATGTGAAGCTGGCGCAACTCGCCGCCATAGGCTTCCGCCAATGCCTGCAGGCCGAGGCATACACCGAAGATCGGTAGCTTGCGCTTGCGTGCCTTTGAAATGGTCGCGGCACAATCGAAATCCTTCGGCGTGCCGGGACCGGGAGAAAGCACGACGAGATCCGGCTTGAACTGATCGAAGACCTCTTCCGAGACAGGCGAGCGCACCGTCGAGACGACCGCACCTGTCTGCCGGAAATAATTCGCCAGCGTATGCACGAAGGAATCTTCGTGATCGACCAGCAGAATGTTCACGCCCTCCCCGACCCGCGCGGATTCGCGCTTCGAAGCGGTGGCATTTCCGGCTTTGGCATCGCGTATGGCAGAAAGCATGGCAGAGGCCTTCAGTTCGGTTTCGGCTTCTTCTTCCTCGGGAACGGAATCGAACAGCAGCGTCGCGCCCGCCCTCACCTCGGCCAGACCGTCCTTGATGCGGATGGTTCTGAGCGTCAGACCGGTGTTCAAATCGCCGTTGAAATGAACCATGCCAACCGCCCCGCCATACCAGGCGCGCGGGCTTTTCTCGTTTTCCTCGATGAAGCGCATGGCCCACAATTTTGGCGCGCCGGTCACCGTCACGGCCCAGGCGTGGCTGAGAAACGCGTCGAAAGCATCCATGCCTTCGCGCAGACGGCCCTCGATATGATCGACCGTATGGATCAGGCGCGAATACATCTCGATCTGGCGACGCCCGATGACGCGCACCGAACCCGGATCGCACACCCGGCTCTTGTCGTTACGGTCGACATCCGAGCACATGGTCAGCTCGGACTCATCCTTCTTGGAATTCAGAAGCTTGATGATCTGCTCGCTGTCGGAGATCGCATCTTCGCCGCGCTTGATCGTGCCTGAAATCGGGCAGGTTTCCACCCGACGGCCATTGACCCGCACGAACATTTCCGGCGATGCGCCGATCAGATATTCGCCCTCGCCCAGATTGATGAAGAACGAATAGGGCGACGGGTTGATGGCCTTGAGACGGCGCGAGATTTCCGAAGGTGCCGTTTCGCAGCGCTCGTAAAACATCTGGCCCGGAACGACCTCGAACAGATCGCCGCGCTGGAAGCTTACCTTGGCCTTATCGACGATTTTGGCATATTCGCCGGGCGTATGATCGCCGCGCGGCGGAATGGTGTCGGACTGCTTGAACGGCACTTCCGCACCGCCGCGCGCCAGACCTTCCGTCGATGCACCCTCAAAAGCGTATTCATAGCGGTCGTGCCACGCCTTGGCCGAATAGTGATCGACGACCAGAATTTCATCGGGCAGGTAAAGCACCAGATCGCGCTGGCTTTCAGCGCGCTTCAGCTTGTAATCGACCGGATCGAACTGGAACGCCAGATCGTAGCCGAACGCGCCATAGAGTCCGAGATTGCTGTCTTCGCTCGTTTTGAACAGCGAGGTAATCGCCCGCAAAACGGTGAAAACCGAAGGAACGCGGGAGCGCTCTTCCTCGGTGAAAACACGTGTCGGCAAAGATATTTCGATGCGGATCAGTTTGTCCGTATCCTCGACAATCGTCACTTCTGACAGCGCTGCAACCGCCTTACGCACGAAGGGCAGAAGAATTTCGCCGCGCCCATTGAGCGCTTCGATGCGCATCGAGCGGCCCCGCGCGCTGACGACCAGCGGCGGATCGATGATTGCCGTGTCCCATCGCGTATAACGGCCGGGATATTCGTAATTGGAAGAAAAAACCGCGCCGCGGCGCGAATTCAGCGCATCGATATAGGTTTCGATGGCGCTGTCATATGGCGTTTCATGACGTTGGCGCGTGATAGCGACCCCGCCTTCGGTGAAAAAACGCTCTGCACCGTTTTCAAGCACTTCAATCGTCATTCCCGTCTCCAATCATCTCTAAAAGTCGTCCGGGAAACCTTGCTCGAATAAGAAATGGCCGCCCGGAAATCCGTTGCGGCCACTTGGTTACACGCGCACGCGCTTGCAGTAGGCCGCCGTCAGCAGGCCCACCACCAAAGCTTCGTGTTCGAAATCGTGTTCATATTTTCTCCATAGCCGTGAAGGCGACCGGAAGCAACCGGATTCCGGTCAGGACACGCTTTAGGCTTCCTGCGGCGTCTCGATCAGATTGTTGCGGTCGAGCGATTGCGAGGCGAATGCCACGGCAAGCGCCAGAAGCGCGATGCCCACGCCGACCAGCGGCAATTGCTGATAGCCAAGCCCGAAAGACAGGGCCGCGCCGCCTATCCATGCGCCCGCGGCATTGCCCGCATTGAACGCGCCCTGATTGAGGGTCGCCGCGAGATTTGGCGCTTCGGACGCGGCTTCCACGACGCGCATCTGCATCGGTGGAACGATGACGAAGGTGAGCACGCCCCATATGAAAATCAGCGCGATCGCAGCGAATGCCGACGTTCCGAACTCTGCAAGGCCGAGATGGACAAGCGCGAGCAGCATCAGCGTGCCGATAACCGTTGGCATGAGCTTCCAGTCCGCCAGCTTGCCGCCGAGAATATTGCCGATCGTCATGCCGCCGCCGAATAGAAGCAGAACCCATGTCACCGATTCAGTCGAAAGCCCCGTCACTTCCATCAACAAAGGCTTGATGTAGGTGAAGACGGCGAACAGGCTGCCCGATGCAAGCGCGGAGATGATCATGGCGAGCCACACCTGCAATTTGCCGAGCACCTTCACTTCGCCCATCAGCCCGCCGCCGCTGGGTGCCGCGACATTTGAAGGAACGAACCACGCGATTGCGGCAACCGACAGCAGTCCGATCACCACAACCGCGAAGAATGTCGAGCGCCAGCCATAGGCTTCGCCCAGTGCCGTACCGCCCGGCACGCCGAGAATATTGGCAAGCGTCAGACCGGCAAACATCAGCGCGATTGCACTGGCGCGCTGGTTTTTGGGAACGAGGCTGGCGGCAACCACCGAGCCGATGCCGAAGAATGCACCGTGGCCGAATGCGGTCACGACACGCGCCGCCATCAGCGTCCAATAGGTCGGCGCGATGGCGCAGAGAAGATTGCCGACGACGAAAAGTGAGGCAAGCGCCAGCAAAACGCCTTTTCGCGGCATGTTCGCCGTGGCAATCGCAATCACCGGCGCTCCGAAAACCACGCCGAGCGCGTAGCCCGTAACGAGAAGGCCCGCAGCAGGGATGGAAACACCAAGATCGCCGGCAACTTCGGGAAGCAGCCCCATGATGACAAATTCGGTCGTGCCAATGCAGAACGAGGCAACCGCCAGCGCCAGAATAGGAAGGGGCATGAGACTCACATGATTGTAGAGAGATAAAGGAGGACTATCCCGAATTCGTCCTTATCCCGCAAATGCTATTGCTGCAACGCAGCATTGCGCGGCACGCGTAGCCGATCTCCCAATTCGGGTCGCAATCGGGCGAAGTTGCCGTTAAGAGCATCACATGCAGACTGAGCAATCATCGCCCGATTCCGGGGTTTTAAGCGGAAAGCCCCGGCTGATCCAATGGGCCGTCCTGCTTCTGCTCTCAATTTTGTTTTCCGGAATTCTCGAATTTGCACGCCTTCCGGCAGCCTTGCTGGTCGGGCCGATGCTGGCCGCGATTCTGTGTGGAACGAATGGTGCAACGATCCGTGTGTTCAAACCCGGTTTTGCAGGCGCGCAGGCAATCGTCGGTTGCCTGATCGCGGCCTCGATCTCGTCGGATATTTTCACCGCGCTCTCGTCGAGCTGGCCTCTTATTCTGGGCGTCGTGCTGGCAACGGTTTGTGCCAGCAGCTTTCTGGGCTGGATAATCAGCCGCTGGCGCATCCTTCCCGGAACAACTGCCGTATGGGGTTCGGCACCGGGGGCGGCTACGGCGATGGTTCTCATGGCCGGTGCATTCGGCGCCGATGCCCGGCTTGTGGCCTTCATGCAATATCTGCGCGTCATCATCGTCTCGCTGGCCGCAGCACTCGTCGCCAGAATATGGGTCGACACCGGCAGCGTAGCACCGCCGCAAATCGTCTGGTTTCCTGAAATCGAAATTCCGGCATTCGCTGCAACGCTCTTCATCGCTGTTGCCGGTGGGGTCGTAGGGCGGTTGCTGCGGCTACCATCGCCTTATTTTCTCGGCGCGATGATTGTCGGGATCGTGCTGCATATCGGTCTCGACCTGCCCATGCAGATACCCGAATGGCTGCTTGCTATCAGCTATGCGCTTGTCGGCTGGTCGATCGGGCTGAATTTCACACGGCCCATATTGCGGCACGCCAGCAAAGCGCTCCCGCAAGTTATCGCGTCCATTCTGATTCTGGTGGCATTTTGCGGCGGGTTGGCATGGTTGCTGGTCCACCTGCTCGGTATCGATCCCCTCACCGCCTATCTCGCCACCAGTCCCGGCGGCATGGATTCCGTCGCGATTATCGCGGCGGCTTCGAACAATGTGGACATCTCGTTCGTCATGGCTCTGCAAAGCGCACGCTTTTTGCTGGTTCTGCTGCTTGGGCCACCGCTTGCGCGTTATGTGGCGCGTCGCGTTAAACCGTGATTCTCAAAATTCATTGAACGCTTGAGATTTGGTGCGAATAGGCTAATTTGCATCGGCTCGCTGCCTGCAAAATGCGGCTGCGAAGCCATAATCCGCTTCTGACCTTATCGCCCCCATAAAGTCGGACGCCCTCTATTTGTGTGGGGAAAAAATGATTTTGGGGCATCTCGACGAGAATGCGGAACAGGCAGCCGCGTTGTTGGCTGTAATGGGCAACGAGAAGCGGCTGAAGATCATCTCCCATCTGGTCGATGACGAATTGTCCGTCGGCGTCATCGCAGACAAGGTTTCGCTCAGCCAATCCGCTCTTTCGCAACATCTGGCGAAGCTACGCAGCCTCGATCTCGTCCAGACGCGCCGCGACCGCCAGACGATCTACTATTCATGCAACAGTGAAGCAGTTCATCGACTGCTCGAGACACTCTCCGACATTTTCAGGAAGCAGTAACTGGCGCGGGCTTTGCCGACGCGGTAAGCCGTGCACAAAGCCCGTTCGGAACAGCTTCTCATGCCGACCATCCGCATCGACGACCGCGACGATCCTCGCGTCACCCATTACATGAATATTCGCGAGCGCGAGCTCGTCGGCCGTGAGAACCGCTTCATTGCTGAAGGCAAGGTGGTCCTCAACGTGCTTTTTTCGGCAAAGCGCTTCGAGGCACAATCCGTTCTCGTGCTGGAAAGCCGCCTGCCCGGCCTGCAGGAAACGCTGAAACATGCACCTGAAGACATGCCGGTCTATGTCGCCTCGCAGGACGTTCTGGATTCGATTGCCGGTTTTCATATTCATCGGGGTATTCTGGCGACAGGAAAACGCCGAGGCTCTGAAACGGCGGAAAGCCTGCTCGAAAACCTCCCTGAAAATGCGCTGGTAGTTGCCCTGGTGGGAATTTCAAACCACGACAATATGGGCTCCATCTTCCGAAACGCCGCCGCCTTCGGTGCGGATCTGGTGTTGATGGATGAAACGTCCTGCGATCCGCTTTATCGCAAAGCCATCCGCGTCTCCGTCGGCGCAACGCTCAAAGTGCCGTTCGCCTTCGCGGGCAACGCCATGTCACTGGCGCAATCGCTGGATCGTCACGGATTTCAACAATTGGCCCTATCACCCAGCGGTGCTGCCGATATTCGCGACATCAAGAGGCCCAAGCGCCTGGCGCTTTATCTGGGAACCGAAGGCGAAGGACTGCCGGCGGATTTGCTTTCGCGACTGAACACGGCGCGCATTTCCATCGCCAGCGATTTCGACAGCCTCAACGTGGCGGCCGCATCTGCAATCGCCTTGCACCAGTTTTCTAAATAATTAAAGCCGTTCATTTTTAGATAGAAACGCAGGCGGGACAACACCCCCCTCTGCCCTGCCGGGCATCTCCCCCTCAAGGGGGGCAGTGTTTACATTGGACTCGTAATTAGATGCCTGTTGAAGAACAGAGCGAGGGTTATGTCGAGCATCTGATGGGTTTTTGAAAAGCGCTTTGATCGACGGTTGAAGCGGGCGAGGTTGTCGCGGATCGATGAGTTGGATGCCTCGATCAGATGTGTCTGCGCCTTGGTCTGGGTATGAGGCTCGCCGATCCCCATGCGCTCGAAGGCCAGATGATAGCTGGAGTTGGCATCGGTATAGATCGCCTCGATCGTGCCCACGGCCTGTTTGACGAGCCGGTAGATGGTCATGGCGCTCGTCACGCCCTTGTCGCCGATATGATAGGCAACGACCCGGTTCTGACGGCGGCTGAAGGCGGTCCAGATCACCGCCCGCAGCTGTTTTTTTGAACGAAAGTATAGATCTCGTCCATCTCGATAATGTCGGCCTCAGTCACACAGGCTGGGCCAGACTTGGCCAGCCGCGCCTGCACGGCCTCATGCTCCTTGCGTATCCAGCGCAACACGCCGGCCGGCGAGGCGCCGACAAAGCGCGCGATTTTGCGGATGCCGACATTGTTGAGATACATGTCCACAGCCTGCGCTTTGGTTTGCGGGCTGAACCGGCGAGGCCTATCCGTACAGTAGCGTCCGCACGACCGGCAGCAATAGCGTTGCGCCCCGTCCTTGCGACCGGTCTTGCGCAAATCCTGGCTCTGGCAATTTGGACAGTCCATCCTTCTTCTCCCACCAAATCACATGACAGGCAGCAGAAGAATCCAAAAACAGTCAGATGTAAACAATGCCCTCAAGGGGGGAGATTGGCTGATACGACTCTCCGCCTGTGTTCTGCAACGTGGGTAGTTGATACCGCGCGTTCATGACAAAGTAATCTCCCCCCTTGAGGGGGAGATGCCCGGCAGGGCAGAGGGGGGTGCCTCGCGCTTCCATCAAAACAGGAGCCGCTCTAGCTCTTAGCCGCATCCTGAAGCGCGCGAACGCGGTCGGCGAGGCTCGGCGTTGCGTTCGTCTTCCCGTCCTTGTCGAGAATTGTCGAGATAGGGGAATTCGGCCCTTCGACAAGCAAAGTGAGGTTTACGACCTCGGCGGCAAGCTTGTGCATCTCCTCGCGAAGCGCACCGTCGCCATCTGAACTCTCAGACGCGCGGCCCCTCTTGCCGGAAGCCGTTTTGAGGCGCTTGTTTTCACGCATCAAAGTGGTGAGGCGCGCTTCGAGCCGTTTCACATCGCCTATTTTTTTACTTTCAGGCAAAGCGTCCTCATCATCCAATGTCGTTGCGGTGTTGCCCTTCAAGCGCTCCAGCTCTTTCTCGCGCCTGTCCAGCCGGTCTTCGCGATCTGCCAGATCAGCCAGCATACGCTCGGATTTCGCATCGAGCGTAGTCACCTTTTGGCTTTCTTCTTTCAGCTTTTCTTTTGCGAACCGGATTTCGACGGCCGCATCGCGAACCCGTTTTTCGGCGTCCTGCTTGTCGCGTTTGGCAGTCGCAAGACTTGCCCTCAGCGAATCGATCTCCCTGTCGCGCGACGCAAGTTCGATCTGGCGATTGCTGGAAGCAAAGCTCGCATCCTCGTAAAGGCGGCTGATCGACTTCAGCTCGGCGGCGAGATCCTTTGCCTTGCGCTTGGAGCTTTCGCTTTTTTCGGAAAGCTCTGCGATGCACGCGGTACTCTTTGCAATCTCCGCCTCGATTTCGGCATTGCGAAGCTCAAGCGCTTCGATCGCCTGCGTCTTGTCGCCATCAGTCAGGGAAAGGCGCTTGCAGAGCGCGTCGCTGCGGCTCATTTCCACCGTCTGCTCAGCGGTTTTCGTGCGCAAGGACTGGATGTTTTTTTCCAGTTTCCGGACGGTCATCGCATATTCAGCGCGTATCGCATCCTTTTCAGCACGGATTTCATCGCGACTGAGCGGCATGGACGCCTCGATGCGCTTGCGGGTCAGCGATACGGCACGCCGCCAGATCGCCGGCGCGATCATCATTGCGATGAACCCGGCGCACATGAAGCCAAGGATGAAAAACAGAAGTGGCTGGATCACATCCATCAATCCATTGCGAAAACGCGGCTAAATCGCCGCGTTTGTCTTGCCACGGCAAGCCTGCTCGAATCCAGTGAGCTTTTTTCGAAAGCCCCTGAATTTCCGCGTTTTCTGTACCTTGAAGCCATTCCGAAGATCAGAACGGATTCCAGGTAGGCCGCGCGGTGAGCTTCAAATAGCCGAGATTGACGCCCAGACGCGCTCCGACGCCGGTGCGAACCGGAACCAGAAGCATGTTGCCTGCGCGCATGACGTTGAAGCCGACACCGGCAATGACATAAGCCGAACCGGCAACACCACCGAAGCGATTGTAGAGGCTCGAAACGTCGTCGAGATTATAGACGAGCATCATGGTCCGAGACCCCTGCCCGCCAAAGTCCCAACCGAGCGAAGGGCCCTGCCAGAACAGCTTATGGTCGCCGGCATTCTTGGTGTAGAGCGTGCCTTCGCCATAGGTCAGGCCGCCAATGAGCGCGCCGGAACCTTCCTCTCCCAATATGTAACCATTGGGCAGGCCATAGGATGAGAAGACTTTCTCGATGACGCTGGCAAGGCCGCCAGATGCGGAACCGAAGAAATTGTGCCCGGAATCGACGATTTCCTGCATCGTGTATTCGTTCGCCCGCGAAGCGGTGGACGTCATGAGAATGATACCGGATATCGAGAATACCGCGGCGACGAGCCTGAAAAGGCTCAATTTGTACAGTCGGGAAAACATACTTCCAAATCTCCGTCCGGGGAGCAGCTCCGCCGACACCTCTGCAATTTCGCCACTCTTGCGATGGCTTTGTTGATTGCGGCAGACTAGGCCGTAATCCTTTTTCAACCATTAAATTTGCATGTGAACGTGGCTCTTCGAAGGCTGACAGACCCCTCCGAAACGCCGGAAATTCGGTTTTTTCTTGGCAAAACAGCCTTTTGAACGCGTTTGGATTTCGCGTCGCCCGATCGCAGGGTATGAAATCAGGCATACTGGATAGAGTGATTCGGCATGCCTGATTTGAAGCCGCTGCTGTCCCCCATTTCGTTAGGATTATAAATGGCCGACCTTTTCACCCTTTCTGCTCCCGATCTCGCAGCCCTGCTGTGCAGCCGCGTGTGCCACGACATCATTTCGCCGGTGGGCGCAATCAACAACGGGCTTGAACTTCTCGATGAAGGCGGCGCCGACGAAGACGCGATGAATTTGATCCGCGCCAGCGCCCGAAACGCATCCGCAAGGCTTCAGTTTGCACGTATCGCCTTTGGCGCGGCAGGCTCGGCCGGTATGCTGATCGACACTGGCGACGCTGAATCGGTTGCAAATGCCTTCCTGAAAAACGAAAAGCCGGAACTCGAATGGCAGGGAACTCGCGCGCTGCTGCCGAAAAACAAGGTGAAATTGCTGCTCAACCTGCTGTTGACGGCAAATGCGGCGATCCCGCGCGGTGGAAAACTCACCGTCAAACTCATCGATGTCGAGACCGACCCGAAATTCGTCATCACGTCCAGCGGCCCGATGCTGCGCGTTCCGGCAAAATTCCTGGAACTGCATTCCGGACACAAGCCGGAAGAAGCAATCGACGCACATGCCGTGCAGGCCTACTACACGCTGCTGCTTGCGCGTGAAGCCGGAATGGAAATCGGCATCCACGCAACGCCGGAAGAAATCCAGTTTACTGCCTCGCAAAAAGCTGCCTGATCGCGAAAATCCCGCTTGGCGTACGAAAAGTGGGATTTAGCGACAATTTTAGCTAAACGATTTTCCGGCCTTTTACGGAAAGCATGCATTATAGCCTGACCGGTGGCTTCGACAGCCTCCGGCTTTCGGGGGCGAAAATGAAGCGTTGCATGTTTGTCGAAGATTCCAGTGTGATCCGTAAGGTCGCGCGCCGTATTCTTGCCGGGCCTGATCTGATCTTCATCGATGCGGCGAGCGGACAAGAAGCGCTCGACATTTGTCACGCCGATATGCCGGACATCATTATCGTCGACACGACCTTGCCCGATATTTCCGCGCCGGATTTGATCCGCCGAATTCGCAGTATCCCGGCCGAGCAGGAACCGCGCATCGCCATCAGCCTGACCGAAATCGATGTCGGGATGATCATGCGCTCCAAGCGCGCCGGCGCTCACGGCTATATCCTAAAACCGTTCGACCGCCCGCAATTGACCGATAGTTTCGTCAATCTGGACATCGCCGCATAACAAAAAAGCCCGGAAAACCGGGCTTTTTCTCAAGACTGTTTATTCAGGTCAGGACGTGGCGAAAAAGATGGATTTCGAGAACCGGAGCGGAGCGTACATTGGTACGTGAGCACCGGAAGCGCAGAAATTTATCTTTTGCAGGCCGTCCTCACCTGAATATTAAGCGATTTCGCGAATTTCTTCCGGCTCGCGCAGCACATAACCACGACCCCAGACCGTTTCGATGAAATTCTGGCCGCCGGAGGCTGCGTCCAGCTTCTTGCGAAGCTTGCAGATGAAGACGTCGATGATCTTCAGTTCCGGCTCGTCCATGCCGCCATAAAGGTGGTTGAGGAACATTTCCTTGGTGAGCGTGGTGCCTTTGCGGAGCGAAAGCAGCTCCAGCATCTGGTATTCTTTGCCGGTGAGGTGAACGCGCTGACCGCCGACTTCAACCGTCTTGGCATCCAGATTGACGATGAGATCGCCAGTGGTGATGACCGACTGCGCATGACCCTTCGAACGACG
The DNA here is from genome assembly GCF_039939195.1 of Foliimonas ilicis. NCBI lineage: Bacteria > Pseudomonadati > Pseudomonadota > Alphaproteobacteria > Hyphomicrobiales > Phyllobacteriaceae > Foliimonas > Foliimonas ilicis. The sequence continues at coordinate 163,479 of NZ_JBDUUH010000012.1, forward strand.
CACGATTGCATGGATTCGGGCAACCAGTTCGTCCTTGTGGAAAGGCTTGGTCATGTAGTCGTCGGCGCCGAAGCCGAGACCGCGGACCTTGTCTTCGATGCCAGCCATGCCGGAAAGAATGAGAATTGGTGTCTTAACCTTCGAAAGGCGAAGTGTTCTCAACACTTCATAACCCGACATGTCGGGGAGATTAAGATCAAGCAAGATTATGTCATAGTCGTAAAGCTTGCCGAGATCGACGCCTTCTTCACCGAGATCGGTGGTGTAGACGTTAAAGCTTTCCGACTTGAGCATAAGTTCGATGCTCTGTGCGGTTGCACTGTCATCTTCTATCAGCAGAACGCGCATTTTATTCCCCTTTTCTGCCGCCGAACCGCTGTGGCGAACAATTCGGAACCGAAGCAGTGATTACCTGAATCGGAGCCTGCCATCGAATGGTTAACAAAACCTAATTCCCCTTGGCAAGTGATATCCGATTTTTAAGACTTTTGACACACCCTCTTGAATCAAAAGATGAATCGCAATGTCACACTCTTAACTCAACACTTTAATAGTCACGGCTAAACCAGACCCGGATTTCGCATGCCGCAAGCGGCTTTTGTCTCGAAATTTTTACGGTGCCTTAAGCCATTGGTCTTATCATTAACGATGCCCGTAAACGAATGGTTACCAGACCATAAAATATTAAAGATTTGTTTTCCATGCTGTCACGGCATTACGGGCAAAGCGGCGGACCCTCTTCGGGTTTGTGCCGCGAACGGTTAGAGTGTGTGTGCGTTTCGGGAGTATCGGTATCATGAAGTCACGTGAGAACCTCGTCCGACTTAAACAGTTCCAGGTCAACGAAAAGCGCCGGCAGCTTTTGCAGCTCGACGTCATGATCGCGGAATTCGAACGGATGGCCGGCGAACTCGACGCACAGATCAATGCCGAGGAAAAGAAGGCCGGTATCACCGATATCGAGCATTTCGCCTATCCCACCTTCGCAAAAGCCGCGCGATTGCGCCGTGATAATCTGAAAAACTCCCAGAACGACCTCGTCGAACAGCGAAGCGCTGCAGAAGCCTTACTCCACGAAGCTGAAGCGGAGCTTTCCAAAGCGGAGCTTCTTGAGTCCCGCGACGGAAAAACCCGCGAAGTCGTGCCGGACACGCGCAGCATGATGATCGGCTAAAGCCGACAGCAGCAGGCACACGCCTGCCAATCCAAGCAAATTAAAGACTATTTGCCGTCCCCGCGCTGAAACGCTTCGGGGACAATTCGTTTTGGGCGTTTTTTACATCCAAAAACGAAAAGCCGGCGCGAGGCCGGCTTTTTTGTTTGAAACTGGTCGTTTCTAATGGCGATATTGCTGGATGCGGGTGGTCCTGAGACCGGCCAGACCATATTCGTCGATCGATGCCTGCCAGGAAAGAAACTCCTCGGTCGTCAGCTTGTAACGCTGACATGCCTCTTCAAGGCTGAGCAAGCCACCGCGAACAGCGGCAACGACTTCAGCCTTGCGACGTATCACCCACCGACGCGTATTGGTCGGGGGAAGATCAGCAACAGTTAGCGGGCTGCCGTCCGGCCCAATGACATATTTGACGCGCGGTCTAATCAGATCGGTCATTCTACTCTCTACACAAAACACAAACTTAAAGACCCAATCACGGACACCTTAGCGCCACAGCTTTAAAAATTGCCTAAACGCAAGGTAATGGGTAAGTAACGAACATGAATCCCGCGTTAGGGAATTGCCCGGCATTTTAAATGCCCCGGAACGGGTGCGAAGATCGCGCCGACAAGCTGGTGCGGGCGCAAGGGTTGACCTATATTGTCAGCATTGGCATTTAGCGCGAACGCTACGAACAGCGGCCACAACAAGCGGAATGAACGAAGCAATGAACAGCTTGGACCTGCCGGGACGCCCCGAAGACACACGCGTAGTCGTCGCGATGTCTGGCGGCGTGGATTCCTCCGTCGTTGCGGGCCTGCTGAAACGTGAAGGCTACGACGTCGTCGGCATCACCCTTCAGCTTTACGATCATGGCGCTTCAACGCACCGTGCTGGCTCCTGCTGCGCCGGTCAGGACATTGCAGACGCGCGCCGCGTGTCGGAAGTATTGGGCATCAATCATTATGTGCTCGACTATGAAGAGCGCTTCCGCAAGGCCGTGATCGACCCGTTCGCGGAAAGCTATGTTTCCGGCGAAACGCCGATCCCCTGCGTTTCCTGCAACCAGACCGTCAAGTTTGCCGATCTGCTCGAAACCGCCAAGGATCTGGGTGCCGACGCGCTTGCGACCGGTCATTATATACGCAGCCGCACCAATGGCGCGCACCGGGCGCTTTACCGTCCGGTGGATGCCGACCGCGACCAGAGCTACTTCCTCTTTGCGACGACGCAGGAGCAGATCAACTATCTGCGCTTCCCGCTGGGCGGCATGTCGAAGCCTGCCGTGCGCGCCATGGCCGAGGAAATGGGCCTTTCGGTTGCCGCAAAGCAGGACAGCCAGGACATATGCTTCGTGCCGCAGGGCAAATATTCCGACATCATTTCAAAGCTGAAGCCAACAGCGGCCAATCCGGGCGACATCGTGCACATCGATGGTCGCGTGCTTGGCCGCCATGAAGGCATATTGCGCTATACGATCGGCCAGCGCCGCGGCATCGGCATCGCATCGGGCGAGCCGCTTTATGTCGTGCATCTGGATGCCGAAAAGGCGCGCGTCGTCGTCGGCCCGCGCGAGGCGCTTGAAACGCACAAGATTTTCCTGCGCTCGATGAACTGGCTGGGCGATATCGAACTCGCGTCGATCCCGGAAGAAGGCATCGAGGTTTTCGCCAAGGTGCGCTCCACCAGACCGCCCCGCCCGGCAACCATGCATCACCGCAACGGCCAGAGCTGGGTCGAGCTCGGCCACGGCGAATCCGGCATCGCGCCCGGGCAGGCCTGCGTGCTCTACAGCGACGATGGTGATGAATCGCGCGTATTCGGCGGCGGGTTCATCGAACGCTCGGAGCGCGGCGCGGAAGCCGAGGCCATGCTGTCGCGTTTGGCCGCAAAGCCATCGACCATCGCCGCAGAATAGTCGGCAGCGGAATAACGGGGCGACCTGCCCCGCTTTTTTTAAACTTTGAAAATCAGTCGTGCCTGATCGTACCGGCGGTCAGGATGCGCAGAACCGTGATCGCTTCCTCACCATCCGTACGCGGCTCTTCACGCGTCTCTATGCAATGCAGGAAGTGCTCCAGCTCGCGTGTGAGCGGCATGCCCTGTTCTACAGGCACATAGGAAGCCTCGTTCATCGTGAACGCCCACTGGCCGCTGTCCTGCCATACGGCATGACGATAGACCGCCAGCTTCCTTTCCCAAGGCTCCACATCGTCGAAAACGGCCATGGCCTTGGTTCCGACGACGGTCAGCCGGCGTTCCCGGTAAGGATTGAGCCGCGATGCGAAGAGATGGCTCTTCAAACCGCCGGGAAAACGCATGTGCAGATGCGCAAAGTCGCTCAAATGATCGAGTAGTGCGGCGCCCTCACCGCGAATTTCGGTCGGGGCCGATTTGGTGATCGCGAGGATCATCGAAAGATCATGCGGCGCCAGATCCCACAGCGCGTCGTTTTCGGTGTGGAACTTTCCGAGTCCGAGCCGGTGCGAGTGGATGTATTTCACTTCGCCGAGTTCGCCCTCGTCGATCAACTCCTTGAGCTTTTCGAATGCAGGATGAAAGCGCAGCACATGCCCGACCATGAAGATGCGCTTATTGTCTTTGGCAGCCTGCACGGCGCGCTCAGCATCGGCCACAGTCAGCGCGATCGGCTTTTCGACCAGAACGTCCTTGCCCGATTGCACGGCGCGAATGGCCGCTTCCGCGTGGTACTGCGGCGGCAGCGCCATGACGATGGCATCGATATCGTCGCGCGCGAACAAATCGTCCGGTGCGATGGCCAAGCATTCCTGCTCGCTGGCGAACCCTTCGGCGCGCGCGAAATTGGCATCGGATACGGCATGGAGGACGCCGAGAGCCTTTAGCGTGCGGATGTGGTTACTGCCCCAATATCCGCATCCGAGGACTGCAATACGCGGTTTCATTAAATCCTGGCTCAAGAAATTCTAGCGGAGACATAACGATGCTCACGCCCGAACTCAACCCGCAGGACGCGCAAAATAGCCGGCTGGGCATATTGCGTTGGAATATATTGGAAATCGGCACCGGACGCGCTTGACAGGGCAAACATACGAACCTTATATCCGCCCGTCTTCGGCAGGTAAGCCCCTTCTTCGGAACAGCGCTTCAACCTTGCCGACGTGGCGGAGTAGCTCAGTAGGTTAGAGCAGAGGAATCATAATCCTTGTGTCGGGGGTTCGAATCCCTCCTCCGCTACCACTTATTTCAAGCGCTTGGACCTGCGCCCTTCATTCCCGCCTAGATGAACAATGCCGGCATTGATTGGCGCACATTCACATCGCCGTGCCGGGCAAAACACTTAGCTTAGTGAGGACTGAAGTTAGTCCACCTTATGAACACTGAATATTAAACAATGGAATATATTTATGATGGGTCGGATAGATGCGATCAAGTGAGAAAGGGTTGTAATCTCGCCTTCTGATCCATTAGTTGGCGCAGCCTTTTGAGTATCAGGAACCGCGCACTAATGAAACTTCCAGTCTTTGCTATAAATTTGGACCGATCGAAAACGAGATGGGCTAATTTAAGCAAGGCCGGATCCGATCTCGGCATAGATATTCGTCGTATTGCCGCTGTCGATGGTTCAGCGATCGATCCAAAAGAGTGGATGGATGTTGATTTTGAGTCTTTTGAGCACCGCAATGGACGCTCGATTCTGCCAGGTGAGTATGGCTGCTACAGGAGCCATCTACTCGCTCTTCAGGAATTTCTTAAAGACGGCGCCCCCTTCGCAATAATCATCGAAGATGATGTTCGGCCTGACGCGCAAACGCTCGAGCGCGTAGAAGCCATTTTGCTGGGAAGTCCCAACTTTGATGTGATCAAGCTCGTAAATCACAGAACCAGTTTGTTCATTCAGGAGTCTGGGACAGCTTTTGGAGACAAGGTAGGCCGTGCCATTCACGGTCCTCAGGGCTCGGCCGCAGCATATCTCGTTTCGCGTCAGGGCGCGCAGCGTCTTCTTGATACACTTTCCGTCATGAGCCTCCCTTGGGATGTCGCTCTTGAGCGGTTCTGGGCGGCGGGCGTCGAGGTATTCTCGGTGAAAGACAATATTCTCGAATTCTCGGAAGATAGACGGAATTCACTTATTGCATCAAAAGCCGACTACAGGAAAGTCAAATACACGGGAGAAAAACGTATCTCCGCAGTATGGTTCAGATTGAAAGATTACGCGCGACGTGTCCACCATGTTCTGTTGAAACCAGAGAGACACAGCTTTCAAGTCGAGCCAAGCCAAACAACTCGTCTGACAACATATATTTCCGAGGCTTTAGCCGCGATTACTGTTTTGATTTTCGTTTCCGCGTTGTGGGTTGAATCGGATGCATATCGGTATGCTGGAATAGCTCTGGTTATTGTTTCCCTTGCATACTACTTGCGGGTTTCGTTCTGGAGGTATGACAAACCTCTGATTGGACCCATTGGCATTTTGTGCATCGCATGGGCTGGCTATGTCGCCATTCGCTTTGGGTATTATTATTCAACCCATCCTGACGCTGGAACCGGCGCAGCCGAAGGCGTGTATTTGTTGCCGCTTTTTTACGCCACACTCGGATACGCGCTGTTTTTATACATTAGGAATCCCTTCTGGGTTGCAGCAGCGTTTATAGCCATCTGCGGATTTGTTCTCATTTTCGGAAGTGATTATGCCGAGATTGCAAGGAATGCACGACCGGCTGACATCCATCACAACAACACAATCCACGCCAGTATAGCAGTAGGTTTCATTGCGCTTTGCTCAATCCCTTTCGCCGCATACACCTTACGTAGAGAAGGGCTCGCTGGTTGGGTGCGCACAGCACTTTTGGGCATGGCGGCAATTACCTTCATTCTGGCCTTGATGAACATTTACGCGTTGCGATCAAAAGGCGTCTGGCTTTCATTTGGAATAGCATTGCCTATTTTGGTCGTTCTGATCTCCCTCACCGACAAAAACCGAACGGCGAGGAATGTCGCCATTGCTGGATTGCTCGTCTTCATACTGGGAACTGGCGCGCTTTACGAAAATATTTGGAAAGCCGGCGGCGGTGTGGCTGTCGCCACCTCTTCGCTCGGTACCGAGCTCGCTTCCGGTAGGGACATCATGTCAACTATGAAGCATGCGATATCGGATGACGACGTTCCAGAATCCACAAATGAGCGCCTTAGGCTTTGGGTAAACGCCTTGGAAATTTGGAAAAAGCACCCCATTTGGGGAGCCGGCGTCTCTTGGTTCGACGAGTGGGAAAATCGCAAATATAAGGACCCGAATTACACCCTTATGCACAACGGCTATCTTGAGATCGGCATGCGCTACGGTCTTGTCGGCCTTTTGTTCTACTTCACGATTTTCTCATGGGCCACCTACCGGGTCATTCAGGCTTACCGTCACAGATTGATCGACGCATCGGCGATGCAATGTTTTGTCGCCACAATGATCTTTTTCGCGATCACAATTTTGAGCAACTCCAACAATCGGCTTGCGATCGGCGAGTCATATATGTGGTTTGCCATCGGCTTCGGCTTTTATTGCTACTATCGTCTTCAACAGCAGGGGCTTGTCAGACCGCGGACATATTTTTAGTCGCGCTGCGAGACGCCACCGCCCGCGAAAAGTTTCCCACCGGCTATTGCACCTCTAGTGGCTAGAGGAATTATCGATGCATCCAAGGATCATAACTGATCTGCCTTGGAGAGTATCATGTCAGAAAATAAGACCCGTTTCCGTGTCGAGGGAATGGATTGCGGCGCCTGCGCGACCAAAATTCAAACGGTGGTTCAACGGATGCCCGGGGTCAGCGAGGTCAATGTCTCGGCCACAGCCGGCAAGATGACGGTCGAGCATGCGGCAACGATTGATCTGAAGGAATTGGTCAAGCGCGTCGACAGCCTTGGCTACCGCACGTTCCCGGTAGCGCAGCGATCAGGGAAAGAAAACAGCCCTGCGCCACATGCGCACGCGAACTGCAACGGGGATCATCATCATTCGCATGATCATCCCCACGATCATGGCGAATTGGCTCAAACAGCCGCTGCTCCGACTGTCTCGTTGCATGGGCATGATGCGGGTGACGGGCCATGGTGGAAAAGCGCCAAGGCGCGACTGACATTTGCATGCGCTCTTGCGCTGGCTGCGGCGTTCATTCTGGCCAAAACCATTCCGGCGAGCGAACCCTGGGCTTACACAGCGGCAATGGCGGTCGGACTGATCCCGATCGCACGCCGGGCCTGGGCCGGTGCGGTGAACGGCATGCCCTTCACGATCGAAACATTGATGACCGTCGCCGCCATTGGTGCGGTCGTCATCGAGGCGAGCGAAGAGGCCGCTGCGGTCGTCCTGCTCTTTCTGATCGGCGAGCTTCTGGAAGGCGTCGCTGCCGGTCGCGCCCGCGCCAGCATCCGTGCGCTCAGCGATCTCGTTCCGAAAACCGCACTTCTCGAAGCGGATGGGCAAACGAGCGAAGTGCCCGCCGAGGCGCTGGCTGTTGGCCAGATTATTCTGGTGCGTCCGGGCGACAGAATCCCGGCTGACGGTAAAATTTTGTCCGGGCAGTCGGGCATCGACGAGGCGCCTGTAACCGGCGAGTCCGTTCCAAAGCGGAAGGGACCGGACGATGCCGTATTCGCCGGAACGATCAACCAGGATTCCGCGCTCCGCATCAGCGTAACGGCGGCGGCGCAGGACAATACGATCGCGCGTATCGTTCAGTTGGTCGAAGAAGCACAGGAGTCCAAAGCCCCGACCGAGCGCTTCATCGATCGGTTTTCCAAATATTATACGCCGGGCGTGATGGTGGTCGCAGCACTCGTTGCCATCCTGCCGCCGCTTGCTTTCGCAGGCGACTGGAACGAGTGGATCTACAAGGGCCTCGCAATCCTGCTGATCGGCTGCCCCTGCGCGCTGGTCATCTCCACTCCCGCCGCCATAGCCGCCAGCCTGTCGGCAGGTGCACGGCGCGGCCTTCTCATGAAGGGCGGCGCGGTGCTCGAAACGATCGGCAAGGTCACGACAGTTGCCTTCGACAAGACGGGAACGCTGACCGCGGGCAAGCCGAAAGTCACCGACATCATGGCTCTCGATGGCGATGAGACGGAAACGCTTCGTCTTGCAGCCGACCTCGAACTGGGCTCCAGCCATCCCTTGGCAGTGGCCATCCTCGACGAGGCGAAACTGCGTGGAATTCAGCCTGTCTCGGCCACGGATGCGCGTGCCATTGGCGGCGAAGGTGTCATCGGGTTGGTGGAAGGCGTGGAAACATTCCTTGGTTCCCCGCAAGCCGCGACCGCGCGAACACCCATCAGCGAGGAGCTGAGCCTGCGCATTGCAAAGATGAATGATGAAGGCAAAACGGTTTCCGTGCTGGTTTCGGGCGGCAGACTGAAGGGCCTTATCGCAATGCGCGACGAGCCGCGGGAAGATGCGCGCAGTGGCATCGAAGCGCTGAAGGAACTCGGCATTTCGTCAATCATGCTGACCGGCGATAACAAGCGCACAGCCGCCGCGATAGCAGCCAGCCTTGGGCTTGAGCCCCGTGCGGAACTTCTGCCGCAGGACAAGCAGCGCATAGTAGGCGAACTGCGCAAGGCTGGCGAAATCGTTGCAAAGATCGGCGACGGCATCAACGATGCCCCGGCTCTTGCAGCCGCTGATGTCGGCGTCGCAATGGGTGGTGGAACGGATGTCGCCCTGGAAACGGCCGACGCCGCCGTGCTTCATGGCCGGGTGATGGACGTCGCCGGAATGGTGGCGCTCTCACGCGCCACAATGTCGAATATCTGGCAAAACATCACCATCGCGCTTGGATTGAAGGCCGTCTTCCTGGTCACGACAATCCTCGGCATCACCGGGCTTTGGCCCGCGATCCTTGCCGATACCGGCGCGACGGTTCTCGTCACGGCAAATGCGATGCGCTTGCTGGGCTGGCGGGGCCTGAACTAAGCCATTGCCCAATCCGGCTGAAGGTCATACCTCTAGTCATTAGAGATTTTGGAGTTCTATCCATGCTGTCCATCGGTGATCTGTCGCGCAAGACAGGGGTGAAAATCCCCACGATCAGATATTACGAGCAGATGGGCCTGCTGGAAGCTGCGGAACGTTCCGAGGGCAACCAGCGCCGCTACAGCAAGCAGGAGCGTGAGCGTCTGTCCTTCATCAAGCATGCGCGCGATCTGGGGCTGACGATCGATTCCATCCGCTCCCTTATTGAACTGAGCGCGCATCCCGAAAAGCCTTGCGCCCAGGCGGATCGGATCGCAGCCAAACAATTGGAATCCGTTCGCGAGAAAATCCGCAAACTTCAGGGGCTGGAGCAGGAACTCGCGCGGATCGCTACGTGCTGCGATGGCGATCATGTGAAGGATTGCTACGTGATCCGCGCGCTGGCCAACCATGACCTTTGTGAAAGCGATCATTGATCGGGCACGGATTGCACAATCCGCGCCCGTCAATTCTAGCTCCCAAAGCGCTCGATAACTTCCGCAAGCCCGATATGACCGGATAGTGCTCCGTTTCCGGTGCTTGTCTCGCCATTTTCCAATGCGATTCCATGGATCACAGCCGGATCGGCCTCGAGCCGGCGACATAGCGCCGCCAGTTTCGGCCACCTGCTTTTGTCCTCAACCTCATGGAATTCGAGCCAGCGTGCCACTCCGATGAACAACCCGTCCGCCAGGCTCGGGCGGTTACCGACCATGAAAGCGGTATCCCCGATCATGGCTTCCAGCTTATCGTGGCGTTCAATAACCCCTTCCCGGCCCCATTCCCGCAAGGCCCTCTGCAGTGCCGGATTTGGGCTCTCCATTTCCATGGCCGCCCAAAGCGGGCTGAATGACCCGGTAAAACCGGTGTTCACAAACGACATCAATTGATGCATCCGCTCGGCTTCCCGCGATAGAGGCTCAAAACTGATGCGCCGCTCAAAATCCCTCGCCTCCAGCCAAGCGGCGATTGCCATTGTTTCGGTGAGGACATCGCCCCGATCGGTGATGAAGGCCGGAGTTTCATGCCGTGGATTGATCCGCGCATAGGATGGATCGCGCATCTCGCCAAGCATATCGACGCGGCAAAGCCTGTAGGGTTTGCCAAGCCATTCGAGAGCCGCAACGAGCCCCATGGAACTTCCCGCCGGGAAGCCGTAAAGTAAAATCGGTTCCAAGATTATGTTCTCCGTGATTTCTGTCGATCACGCTGCGCAGCGAAACCGGACCTTTACCCATCCGTTCCGGCCAGTAAATTACGCACCTTTTTGTAACCACGAGAAGCCGATGAAAGACCTCGTCACCCGCTGCCCCATCGAAGAAGTAATGCAAGCGCTGAGCGGGCGCTGGCCCACGCTTTTGATCTACTATCTGCAGGAAGGCACCAAGCGCTTCAGCGATTTGCGGCGGGACAATCCAGCGATTTCACACAAAATGCTGACGCTGGAGCTGCGCAAGCTGGAGGAAATCGGCGTCATCCAGCGCACGCAGTTCGACGGATATCCGCTGCGTGTCGAATATGATTTAACGCCTGCGGGCCACAGCCTCGTGCCGCTGATAGACGCGCTTGGCGACTGGTGGGAAAGGACAGACGACGTCCGTGCCGATGCGCCGAAAAGCATCGAAGCCGTAGACGGCTAAAATTTACCGCCGATGTACCATCTTAGGCAGCCAGATTCCGCCCGGCGGCTCGCATAACCACGCTCGGCATTCGGTTTTCGAAAAACACCCCCTCGCGAGAACAAATGCTCCCCTCGCGAATTCTTCATTTTTAACAACCTCATGTCCGTGTCTCGGCGGAATAATTCCGCTATGCAGACACCGGGCGCGATGCGTTGCCTGAGGAGCCGGAATGACAATCGACCAGATTTTGGCGCTCACGGTCATCGCTTTGATGATGGCTGCCTTTATGTGGGGCCGGTTCCGCTATGACCTTGTCGCGGCAGGTTCGCTGCTAATTGCGCTCGCGGTTGGTGTCGTGCCTTACGAGAAGGCCTTTCAAGGGTTCAGCGACGACATCGTCATCATTGTCGGCAGCGCCTTGCTGGTCAGCGCCGGTGTTGCACGGTCCGGCGTCATGGAATGGGCGCTCCAGCGTTATGCGCCCAATGTCAATTCCGTTCGCGCGCAGCTCGCGCTTCTTGTCATCGTCGTCACGATACTTTCGGCGTTCATCAAGAACATCGGCGCTTTGGCGATCATGATCCCGATCGCATTTCAGTTCGCGCGCCGCTCCGGCACCTCTCCTTCGTTGTTCCTGATGCCGATGGCTTTCGGCTCGCTGCTTGGCGGATTGATGACGCAGATCGGAACCTCGCCGAACATTGTCGTCTCCCGCATACGCGAAGAGATCACCGGCCAGGCATTCACCATGTTCGATTATACGCCCGTCGGCGCGGCTCTGGCGGTAGTTGGCGTGATTTTCCTTGTTCTGTTCTATCGCCTTCTGCCCGAAAGAGCCCGTGAAGGCGGCTCGATCCACGAAGCGATCGACATCAAGAACTACATGACCGAGGCCGAAGTGACCGAAAGCTCCGCGATCCTGGGAAAGCCTGTTGGCGAGCTTTTGAAATTGTCGCAGCAAGGCGCAATGGTCACGTCGATCATGCGCGCCGATGGTGTGCGGATTACACCCTTGCCGGATGCGCTTTTGAAGGCCGGTGACATTCTCCTGATCGAAGGCGATCCTGAAGCACTCGACCGTATGGTCGCTCAAGCCAAGCTGAATGTAACCGGCAGTCGGACATCCGTAGGAAAAGAAGACGAGGCCGAAGCATTCGAGGCGGTTATTGGCGAAAATTCCGTACTGATCGGCTGGTCGGCAGAACGCCTGGCACTTTACGATCGCTTCAATGTCAATCTGCTCGCGGTCAGCCGCAAAGGCGAGCGTCTGAACGAACGCCTCGGTACTCTGACGCTGCGAACCGGCGACGTTATCGTGCTTCAGGGAAACAGGCAGGCGCTGCCCCAGATCCTTCGCGAGCTTGGATGCCTGCCTCTTGCCGAGCGGCCCATTTTGCTTGGCAGCGCGCGCAAGGGCCTTATACCGATCCTCATTCTGGTCGCGGCTATGGGCATCACCGCAACGGGTGCTGTTCCCATCGCAATCGCGTTTTTCTCCGCAGCCGTCATGATGGTCTTGTTCAAAGTCATCCCGATCAGGGAAGTTTATTCCGCAATGGACGGCCCGATACTGGTCATGCTGGCCGCGTTGATCCCGGTCAGTGACTCGCTGCGCGGCACGGGCGCAACCGACCTCATCGCCGGGTGGCTCGCCGTGACTGGTGCAGCACTTCCCTCTTATGGCGCGCTCGCGCTGATCCTTGTGGTGGCTATGGCCGTGACGCCGTTCCTGAACAATGCGGCGACCGTGCTGGTGGTAGCTCCCATCGCAGCATCATTTGCGGCGGGTCTGGGCTATCGTCCCGAGGCGTTCCTTATGGCGGTGGCAATCGGGGCGGGCTGCGATTTCCTCACCCCGATCGGCCACCAATGCAACACTTTGGTCATGGGACCGGGCGGGTATCGTTTCTCCGATTATCCGCGGCTTGGCCTGCCGCTTTCGCTCATTGTGATAATCGTCGCGGTTCCAGCGTTGCTTCTGGTCTGGCCGCTTTGATTTACGAAAAGTCGATCGGATTCGGCTGGAACGATCCTCTTTCTGCGCACGTTGGCACTATGAGCCTCACAGAAAAGGAACGTAGCCAATGGCAGCAGAAGACAACAAATCCATCGTAGTGATAACCGGCGCGGCCGGTAACATAGGCCAATCCATAGCAACGGAACTTCGAAACGAACACACCATCGTCGGTCTGGATGTCGAAGGCAAAAAGGCCGATTTTCCGCTGATCGATGTCGATTTGTCTTCTGGCCAATCCGTAAATACAGCGCTCGAGAAAATACGCGAAACTTACGGCGATAAAATCGCGGCAGTCATCCACCTCGCCGCCTATTTCGATTTTACCGGCGAGGACAATCCGCTTTATACGGAAGTGAATGTCGATGGCACCCGCAACCTCCTGCGGGCGCTCCAGAATTTTGAAGTAGAGCGTTTCATCTACTCCGGCACCATGCTGGTCCACGAGGCCGGCAAGCCGGGCGAGATTATCGATGAAGGCAAGCCGATAAACCCGAAATGGGCATATCCTCAGTCAAAAGCCGACGCCGAAGCGGTCATCAAGGCGGAAAGCGGCAAAATTCCTTATTTGTTGCTTCATCTTGCCGGGCTTTACGACGATGAAAGCGCCGTTCCCACCCTCGCCCATCAGATCGCCCGGATTTACGGACGCGATCTCAAAAGCAGGCTCTATGCGGGCGATCTGAAAGCCGGCCAGTCACTGCTTCACAAGAATGACCTTGTGCGACTGTTTCGTCTCGCCGTCGAGAAGCGGCATATGCTTGTGCCCGACGCAGTGATTTTGGCCGGCGAAACGGAAGCCGTGTCTTACGAAGAGCTTCAGAACCTTATCGGCAGCCTCATCCATGGAAAGGAAGAATGGACGACTTTGAGCATGCCAAAGCCGTTGGCAAAGGCCGGTGCATGGGTGGAGGAGAAAGCCGAGCCGATCATTCCTGATGCAATCGACGGCGGTGAGAAACCGTTCATCCGCCCATTCATGGTCGATATGGCTGACGATCATTACGCGCTGGATATTTCCCGCGCAAACGATCAGCTCGGATGGCGGCCGCGGCACTCGATACGCGATACATTGCCCAAGATCGTCAATTCGCTGAAGGCCGATCCCGAAGCCTGGTACGAAAGGCACGGTATCACGCTCGAAAACGAATAGGTTTTGGGAGGGAAACCCGATTGCGGCGAATCCGGCGGCAATAAGCGTGCCTTTCAGATCACCCCTAAAAATTTAGTTAAGGAAAACACAACGTCGTGTGATGTTGACACAATTTGGATCGTTATCCCGCCACACTCGTTATGCATGCCGAACCTACACGTTCGATGTTCGAGCGTTCGGCGTTCTTCAGTAGGAGACAAATTATGAAAAAGATTCTTGCCACGGCTTTTCTGGTACCGCTAGCTTTAGCAGGAACCTCCTTTGCAAATGCGGCTGACTTTACGGCCAACGAGCCAGTCTATCAGCAATCCGGCGCACAGGGCGGCGTGAGGATCGGCTATCTCTCATGCGAAGTCGGTGGCGGCGTCGGCTATGTGATTGGCTCCGCAAAGACCGTCGATTGCGTGTTTACGCCGACTGTCGGCAATGATCGTTCGGACAACTACACCGGCACGATCAGAAAGATGGGTGTCGATCTCGGCTTCACGACGCGCGGCAAGCTCGTTTGGGCTGTTTTCGCACCAACCGCCGGATACCATGATGGCTCATTGAGCGGTGTTTACCAGGGCGCCACGGCTGAAGCGACAGTCGGTGCCGGCGTGGGCGCCAATGTTCTGGTCGGAGGTACGGCCGGATCGATCCAGCTTCAGACGGTCAGCGTGACAGGTCAGCTCGGCCTCAATGTTGCCGCGACCGGCACATCGGTAACCCTCAACTCGGTGAATTAATACATATGGGCCGGGCGCTTATCAGAAGCGCCCGGCCCACATTATATCTCGCTCGTGTCGGGCTGCCATCCCGGCCTCACAAAGCCGGACAATCCCATCACAGTGATCTCGTCAAGCGGATCAGTCGGCCCGCTTGATCGGTCTATCGTTCGAGTACCACGACGCAACTGTCCAGATCGTTTGTAGCCAGATGGGCGTAACGCATCGTCATCTGCAAAGTCTGATGACCGAGCCACATCTGAACGCGTCGAATATCGATACCGCCCTGCACAAGTCTGGACGCACATGTATGCCGCAATATGTGAGGCACGACCTGCGTGTCCTCGCCCAGCCCGACTTCCGCCTTCGCTTCATTCCAGATCGCGCGAAAACGCGGACCGGTAAGCGATGCGAATGGTCCTTTCAGACGTTTTTCGCGCACCGCTTCGACGGATTTCTTCGCACGGACGGTCAGAGGAATAGTTCGGCTGCGACCCGACTTTGTAAGCCAGAAGCTGACGCGATCGGTTTGAAGATCGTTCCAGATAAGACCAAGCGCCTCGCCCAGACGGCATCCCGTGTCCACCAGGAAGATGGCAAGGCGTCCGCTTTCCGGGCATCTTTTGGAGACAGCCGCAAACAGCCGGTCCTCTTCCTCATGTTCAAGAAAGCGAATCCGTCCCGCGCGTTCTTTTTGTCTCCTGAATTCAGGAAGACTGTGGATATCACCCATTTTAGACGCCTTGCGTAGCAATTTGCTCAGCGCTGCCATCTTCCGATTGATGGTGGCGTTGCTGTTTCCGCGTTGGCGCAAAGTCCCGATAAGGTGGTCGAGCGTCTCCTGGCTGAAAGCACTGAAGCGTTCACCTAGAAGTATTTCGTTCAATTCGCCTATGAAGAATTTGACATTATATTTGTGATTTCCATCATCCCAAAGGATGTCACAATATTTATCAATCAAATCAGAAAGTGAATGCGTTTTTACTTCTTTGAACGCGGGATTTCGATACGTAAGATGGTAGGTCGAACCCTCTTTTGTTGCCGGGTTCTCGGCATACGAAAACTTATCACTGACTGTAATCATTTTTTAAATGCATTTGCATTCCCCAAGCTTAGCCTGTGGCATGCTAGTGCACCTCCTCGCTTGAGTCCAACTGGGTAGTCGGTGGAAAAGGCACGATGGGGAAACGCAACTCTTGCGAAATCCCTATGCATTTAGCGAATTTACGAACCCAACCTTTCCTTCAAGGGCGCCCCACGCCACGGTTTCGCTAAACAAAACGGCCCGGACTTTGCAATCCGGGCCGCCTTTAGTTCAAATCGTCACGTTCTTAGAACGAGCGCTGGAAGCGGAGGATACCGGCCCAGCCGTCC
This sequence comes from Foliimonas ilicis, assembly GCF_039939195.1. NCBI lineage: Bacteria > Pseudomonadati > Pseudomonadota > Alphaproteobacteria > Hyphomicrobiales > Phyllobacteriaceae > Foliimonas > Foliimonas ilicis. Next base: position 179,486 of record NZ_JBDUUH010000012.1, read on the forward strand.
TTGTCTTCACCAGCAGCAACGGTATCGCCGTAGTTGGTGTAGACAACTTCAGGAGTGATCTTGAAGCCAGGAACCAGTTCGTACGAAACGTTTGCTGCAACGGAGAGAAGTTCCTCTTCCGTGTAACCAACCTGCGCGTTGAAGGCTGCCTTTTCGTTGACCTGGTACGATGCACCAGCCCAAACGGCCCAGTTGCCATCGAACTGCTTGTAATAGCTCTGATCAAAATCATCATCCGAACCATACAGACCCATCGCGAAGACGGAGAACTGCGAGTTCACGTTGAAATCGACGCGAGCCTTGGCAGCCCACTCTTCAGTCACGCTGTCATAACCGGCAACCAACGTCGCGGCTCCCCAGCCCTGCGTGAACTTAACACCACCGACAACGTGCGGGACGTAGCTGTCGATTTCGTAAACGTCATCACCAGCTTCGAGAGAGACGATGGCGGAGAAGCCATTGCCTGCATCGAAGGTGTAGCTGATCAGATTGGTGTCGTACGCACCGAAAGCAACGACATCGTCAGCGATGACACCGCCGGCATATCCGGAGAACGTCGTGAATGCCGATTCATCTTTACCAACGCGGAAACCGCCGAGCTCGATCCAGGCGAAGTTCAGCGAGAAGCTGCTGCCGTTGTTGTTGCCAGCAAAGTTGTTGCCGTAATTGAAACGGGTCTCGGTGTAGGTGCGCAGGGTGCCGAGTTCGGTTTCCGAACCGGTCCAAGTGCGGAACGAGAAACGTGCGTTCTTGCGGTACGTGTCGTTCAGGCCGCCATCCGAACGATCAAGAACGTCGGTGCGACCGCCGTAAGGGCCGTCTCCGACGCCGATGTCATAACGGACATAGCCGCCGACGCGCAGGCAGGTTTCGGTGCCTGGGATGTAGAAGTAGCCCGTGCCGTACACGTCGCAGACGCGGACGTATTCCATTGGTTCCGGCTCGGCAATGACGATAGCGTCAGCAGCGCGTGCACCGGAGACTGCGACGAGGGCCGCAGCGGAGCCGAGAAGAAGGCTCTTAATGTTCATTTTCTGACCTCCAGTCAGAATCTGAACACGGGAATGCCTTGATTGACGATTTGTCGAACAAGAACAGCCTCTTAATAGGCTTGAGCAATTCCGGCGCCAGGGAATCGTTTTGTGCGAGTTGAGGAATTATGAGCGACTCAAATCGCGACTCACGTTGCAAAAGCTGCATTCCTGGACTGCTGCATAGGGATTCAAGTAGTCGATTCACCGCCGCCAAAGAGCGGGCGAGCACCCCATCCGACTGACAAAAAGGGCGTTTCCCGGCCCGCATCGTTACCAAAGGGTAAACAACCGAGGCGAAATCGTGTCATTTGTGCAACAAGACATTGTCATAGCAGCCGGGCTGCACCGGGAAAGCGCTGATGCCTATTGTACGCGTCGATCGGTTCGGTAAAAGTCCACCAAGAAGAAGGAGCGCACAGCGCGTCTTTTTCGATATTGGGGATGGGGCAGGGAAAGCTGTCCTTCAGCAAAAAATACCCAGACCCGTTTTTTAACTTTTGACTGGAGGTCAGAAAATGAACATTAAGAGCCTTCTTCTCGGCTCCGCTGCGGCCCTCGTCGCAGTCTCCGGTGCACGCGCTGCTGACGCTATCGTCATTGCCGAGCCGGAACCAATGGAATACGTCCGCGTCTGCGACGTGTACGGCACGGGCTACTTCTACATCCCAGGCACCGAAACCTGCCTGCGCGTCGGCGGCTATGTCCGTTACCAGATCGGCGCTGGCGACAATGTCGGCGGTTACGGCGGCCTTCAGGGCGTCGCTGATCGTTCGGAAGGCTTCGATCCGATCACTGGCCTTGCGAACGAAACCAATGACACGTACCGCAAGAATGCACGTTTCTCGTTCCAGACCTGGACCGCTTCGGAAACCGAACTCGGCACCCTGCGCACCTTCACTGAGACCCGCTTCAACTACGGCACTAACGCTAGCGTTGATGGCTTCGGCAATCTCTATGCTGTGAACGACTCGTCGTTCTCGCTGAACTTCGCTTGGATCGAACTCGGCGGCTTCCGCATCGGTAAAGACGAAACCGCATTCATGACCTTCAACGGTTATGCTGGCGGCGTCATCGCCGACGACATCATCGGTTACGGCAAGTTCGACACCGATCTGATCAGCTACACCTTCGATGCAGGCAATGGCTTCTCGGCTATCGTCTCGCTCGAAACCGGTGAAGATGGCCTCGACAGCTACATTCCGCACGTCGTTGGCGGTGTAAAGTACACCGGCGGCTGGGGTGGCGTGTCGTTGGTCGGCGCTTATGACAGCGTTGTTGAAGAGTGGGCTGCCAAGGCTCGCGTCGACTTCAACATCAACTCACAGTTCTCCGTCTTCGCAATGGTTGGCTACGGTTCGGATAACGACGACTTCGTCGCTTCGGACTACAACTACAAGAACTGGAATGAAAACTGGGCTGTTTGGGCTGGTGCAACGTACCAGGTCAACGAAAAGGCTGCGATCAACGCACAGGTTGCTTACAACGAAGGCGACATCTGGGCTGCTTCGGCAAACGTAGCTTACGAATTGGTTCCTGGCTTCAAGATCACGCCAGAAGTCATCTACACGAACAGCGGCGACCTTACGCCGGCTGGTGAAGATGAGAGCCAGTTCGGTGGCGTTATCCGCTTCCAGCGCTCGTTCTAATCAATCGTCAGGTTGATTTGAGAAAAACCCGGCGGGCAACCGCCGGGTTTTTTGTATTTGGACTATCGTACGTTCGTTTAGAAGCGCACCAGCCAAAACTCAGGCGATGCGCGCCTCCACTACCGGCTTCGGCTTGGCCAGGAAGACCAGTGCAAGCCCGACAGCCGCCAGAACGGCACCCGCGATCGGCACGGCCGCATAGCCGAAACCGCTGGAGATTACCCCGCCGCCGACCGCCGCACCCAACGCATTGCCGAGATTGAACGCACCGACATTGACCGACGAGGCAAGACCGGGCGCTTCGCTGGCCGCCTGCATGACGCGCATCTGTACCGGCGGAACGATAGCAAAAGCCGCCGCGCCCCATGCCAGCAGACCAATCGCCGCGCCGATATGGCTCGTCATTGCCAGCGGCAGAACCAGCATGATGACGACCAATGCCGCCAGAAACAGCTTTACACTGCCATCGAGCGACCAATCGGCGAGGCGTCCGCCAGCAGCATTGCCGATCGTGAAGCCGAGGCCGATCAGCACAAGGCCGAGCGTCACGAATGCAGCCGATGCGCCGGTGATCTGTTCGAGTGCGGGAGCCACATAGGTATAAAGCGTAAACATCGCGCCCGCCCCCATCACGGTCGTCGCCATCGCCAGCAATACCGCCGGTCGCGTGATGACCGTGAGTTCCTTGCGGATATCGGGCATGGTCCCGGCAACGCCCTTGGGCAATGCGAAGTAAAGTGCCGCCATCGCCAACAGGCCAAGCCCGGCGGTACCGGCGAAGGAAACGCGCCAACCGACCTGCTGGCCGATCCATGTAGCTGCCGGAACACCGCCGACATTGGCAATGGTAAGCCCCATGAACATCATGGCGACTGCACTCGCCTGCTTTTCCTTAGGCACGACGCTGGCCGCAACCATCGAACCAAGCCCGAAAAACGCCCCGTGATTGAGGCTTGTGATCACCCGCGCGATCAGCAGCGTCCAGTAATCCGGCGCTACTGCTGAAAGCAGATTGCCGACCGTGAAAATCGCCATCAGCGAAATCAGGGCGGTCCGCGTGCGCACCCGGCCAAGCGCCAGCGTCATGATCGGCGCGCCGAGCATGACGCCCAGCGCATAGGCGCTTATCAACAGACCGGCCGTGGGAATCGACACCCCCACCCCGGTAGCAATAGTCGGGAGCAGGCCCATCGGGGCGAATTCGGTCGTGCCTATGCCGAACGCGCCGATTGCCAGCGCCAGAAGCGGCCAGTTGAGTTTCATTATATTTTCTCCGGAGTGATTGCCGCACATGCGCATCAGGCACAGGCGATTGGCAAGTTAAATTATAGGCTTAGCGATCCCAATCGGGCGCCAGACCTTCTGGGCTGACGAGGCGACCGCCGGGCTTTGCGAGACCATCGATCCTGGCCATCTCATCCGCGCTGAGCTCAAAATCGAAAGTGGCGAAATTCTCCGCGACGCGCGCGGGTTTTGCCGTTTTTGTCAGCGCAACCAATCCATGTTGAATGAGCCAGCGCAAACCGATCTGCGCCGCGGATTTTCCATGCACCTGTCCGATCGACCGCATCACCGGCTCATCGATGACCTTGCCGTCCGCCATGCCATAATAGGCAGTCGTGGCAACGCCCGCCTCCGCAGCCGCTGCGATTACCCGGCACTGATCCAGATAAGGATGCACTTCGATCTGATTGGTGACGATCGGCGCATCACTCAAACGAACCGATTCCCGCATCTGGGCGATATTCTGGTTGCTCACACCGATATGCCGTGTCTTGCCGGCCGCTTTCACGGCATTCAGCATGGCGATCTGATCGGCGATCGGCACAATATTGCCTGGCCAATGCAGCAGCATCAAATCCACCGCATCGACCTTGAGTCGATCCAGGCTTTCATCGACCGAAGCGGCAAACCGCGCATCGCTGTAATTGTCGACCCAGACCTTCGTGGTCAGGAACAAATCGTCACGGCGCGCACCGGCTTTATCGAGCGCACGGCCTAATGCGGCCTCGTTTTGATAGATCTGGGCCGTATCGAAGTGGCGAAAGCCTGCCTCCAATGCAGCGGGGATCACTTGCTCCACCTCTGCATCCGACATTCGGAATACGCCGAAGTCGAGGGGTGGAAGCGTTGCGCCATTGGCGATCTTGGTCAGCATTATGCGAAATCTCCTGATAAACATGCATATGTGACCGCTTAAATGGCATCGGGCAGGCACCTTGATAATCAGGCGGCCATCCACATCACTCGTGAAACCAGTTCACATATACGCGCTTAAAAACTACAATTCCGGTCTGAAAAGCGGAGAATGACCTTGGATAATCGCATCGGCGAACTGCAGGTGTTCCTCCGCGTGATAGAAACCGGAAGCTTTTCGGAGGCAGCACGCCTTCTCTTGATGACGCCATCGACCGTCAGCAAGCTCATTGCCCGCATCGAAACACGGCTTGGCGTCAGGCTGATCGAGCGATCGACCCGCCGTCTTTCGCTGACGGACGAGGGCAAACTGTTTTACGAGCGCGGCAAGGCTCTGGTCTCGGAATTCGACGATTTCGAGCGTGAACTGACGCAAGGTGCGGAGAACGCATCTGGAACCGTTCGCATCAACACGTCAGTCGGCTTCGGCGTCTGGGCGATTGAGCCGCTTTTGCCGGACTTTTGGGCAGCGCACCCCAACATCATGATCGATATGTCGCTGTCCGATGAGATCGTCGATCTTTATCTGGAGCGCACCGACATCGCCTTTCGCATCGGCGCCTTGCCCGATTCAGGACTGACCGCGCGAAAAATAGGCTCGGCGCAGCGCAGAATCGTCGCCTCACCGGACTATCTGAAACGCCACGGAGCGCCGCAGACGCTGGATGACCTCGACAAGCACAATTGTCTCAGCTTCAACTTCCGCCGCGCAGCCCCTGTCTGGCCGTTCAAGGAAGGCAGTCGGATCGTCGATCGCGTGGTGAGCACCAATCTTCTGGCCAACAATGGCGAGACAGTGCGCCGGTTGGCGATAGCGGGAATGGGTCTGGCGCGACTGGGCGACTTTCATGTCCGCGAGGACATTGCAAAGGGGCGATTGGTCGAAATTCTCACCGATGCAGGCGCGGAAGACAGGGAAGAAATCCACGCTTTGTATCTCGGCGGGCACCATATGCCGCATCGGATAAGGCTGTTCCTCGATTTTATGATCCCCCGCTTGCAGTCCTACATGCAGGAAGGCTGACTCATCCGGGCAACTCCCGCCATCACGTAACACCGTTTGTAACGAGGAAGCAGATCGACTAGATTGCGCGTTCCGAAGAAACGCAACGAGCTGCAAAGCAATCCGAAATGAGAACCGATAGCCGCCTTTCGCGCATGCTCCATGTGCTTTTGCATATGGCAAGGCACGATCAGCCCTTCACATCCGAACAGATCGGCAAGATGCTCGGCACAAATCCGGTCGTCGTCCGGCGCACCATGGCGGGACTACGAAAGGCAGGCTATGTGCGCTCCGGCAAGGGGCATGGCGGCGGTTGGGTGCTCGATTGCGACCTGAAACAGGTCACGCTTCTCGACATTCATCGCGCGGTCGGCGGCCCGAAGATCTTTGCCATCGGCAATGAACACAGTTCGCCGGATTGCGCCGTCGAGCGCATCGTGAACAAGGCCCTCGATGATGCTTTGCGGCAGGCCGAAGCGCTGCTGATCGAGCGGCTGGGGTCAGTCCCCATGTCCGATCTGGCCGCGGAGTTCGACACGATTTGCCGCGCAAATCCGCAAAGCAAATTCACCGCCGAAGCCCACGGCCTGGTTGGACATCAGGCTGCAAAAATCAGCGACTGATGGGTCGCAGAACCCGCCATCGCGCCATCCCCCACCGCAAGCGGCAGTGAACCGGTCGCGCGCGCGGCATCACCGCAGGCGAAAACGCCGGGAACCGTCGTCGCCTTCATGCCGTCAGTCCTTATGAAAGCGCCAAGCGGCCCATCATCGAATGCACAACCGAGTTGTTCGGCGATCGGGCTCGACACGCGGGTATTTGTGATGGTGAACATGCCATCGAGCGGAACAGCCCGGCCATCCTTCAGGATGACATCGAGATTGTCGCCCGCCAGTCGCTCGATAAGTTCACGCTCGATCTTTACCCCGCGGCGCTTCAACTTTTCCAACTGTTCGTCATCAGGCTCGAACGCACCGTTCAAAAACAGCGTCGTCGGCCCCCAATCCGGCAAAAGTATCGCGTGATGCATGGATAAGGGCGAACTCGCCAGAACGCCGATCCGGCCCTGCTGAAGCTCATAACCATGACAATAAGGGCAGTGAAAAACGCTCTTGCCCCAGCGCTCCGATAGTCCCGGGATTTCAGGCAAATCATCGATGACGCCCATGGCAAGCACGATGCGGCTTGCCGTAACGGGCGGTTTGTCTGGCGTATAAATACGGAATCCGCCTTCGATTGCCTCGGCCCGCTCTGCATGTCCCTGCATCCAAGCGACCGTGTCATAGGCCAGAAGCTGCGCTTTGCCCTTCGCGGCAATATCGGCAGGCGTGCTTCCGTCCTGCGTCAAGAAACCGTGCGATGCGCTGGCGAAGCGATTGCGGCGAACCCCGCCGTCAATGACCAGAATAGAGCGGCGCGCCCGCGCCAATTGCAGGCCGGCGGAAAGGCCGGCGTAACTTCCACCGATAATGACGGCATCATAATCCATGCGAGAACCTTCCTTAGAATTTTCTCGCCACCTGATAAGTTACAAAACTAACCGAGTCAATTCACGCAACATACAAAGTTGCAATCCACATCTATGATTGCTGCTTTAGAGCCCTGACACGCAATGGTTCGCCAGTGGCGCATTCCAGTTCGGCGTTCCAGTCGCCAAGATCGGCTGCCGCACGGTAGGTTGTTTCGAGAAATGCCATCAACGCGGCTTCAGGATCAGCCGCCGTCCGCACCGCATTATAGGGCAGAACGAATTCACCTAGCGGCTCGTGAAAATAGGCCTCGGCAGGCTCGACTTTCGCGTCCGAAAAGCCTTTCGGCGTGGGATAGGCATATGAATAGAACGCTGGGAAATCGATGCCGCCACCGCCGGGCCAAAAGCCTGCCGACGACACTTCATGGCTGTATGCTTCTCGGGTGACTTCATCCGGCAATGCCGGAATTCCGCCCGGATGCAGTGGCGCTGGCCGCCCCGAAAACCGCGTCACTGCAAGGTCGAAACTGCCCCAGAAGAGGTGCACCGGACTGCTTTTGCCAAGAAAGCCGGTGCGAAACTGCTGCATGACCTGGGAAATCGAAAGGCTCGCCCGGAAGAAGCGCGTAACCGCATCGCGGTCATAAGGGCGCGGCGTATGATCCTGCGCAAACGGCACCGGATTGGGAATTTCATTCGGCACACCGTTGAAATCCGGCGTTCCGCCAAGCGCCGAGATAAGCGCAATCAGCTTCCGATGAAAATCGGCGACCGTCATCGGCTCCAGCGCGAAGCGCTCGGTGCGGCCATTGCTGGCCGTTCCCACGATCTGATGATCGATGAGATCGAACATGATTTCGATGCCGCCGGGCTTGTCCGCCACCAGACCCATCGTGAAGCCGCGCGTGCAAGGATAGAGCGTCGCATGCCATGAATGGTTCAGCCACGGTGTGCGCGCAAGCCGGTATTTTCCAACAACCTGCGTATAAAGATGGAGGGCAGCGCAGCTATCCTTCCAGGCGGGAAACGGAATTTCGGGCCAGTTTTCCATCATATATTCCTTATCTCGCAGCAACCCAACGAATAGCATAATGGAGCAGGCCCGGTGTACGGTTTATGACGACATGCACCGTCCCGATTCCTTCGCGAGAAAACTGTCGACATGAGTAATCCGCAAGCCCAGAGTTCCAATCCGCTGCATTTCCTTGCGGCTTTCGGCACGGGCGGCCTGCTGACCCTCATGGTGCATTTCAACGGCGAACTTGCATATTATGGCAATGCGCTGTTCTCATCCTGGACGGCGCATGGCACCGGCACGGTTGCAGCACTTGTCCTGCTTGCCATTCTCTATCGCCGTCGCACTTCGCCCCTGCGGCCCAAGCCTCGCGCTCCGGCATGGGCTTATCTCGGCGGACTTTCGGGTGCCGTCACCGTCATGCTGACCTCGGTTGCGGTGAACTCGCCGCTTGCGCTTTCGGGCACGCTGGCGCTCGGACTTGCAGGACAAGTCACGTTCAGTCTGGCGGCCGACCGCTGGGGATTGTTTGGCCTGCCCAAGCGCTTGCCGGATCTGCGCGACCTTGCAGCCCTTGGCCTTATCCTCGCAGGCAGCGCCCTCATCATCCTTGCGAGCAGGGCCGGCCTATGATTTTCATGATCCTTCTGGCCTCGATGGGCGGCGTTCTGGTCGGCCTCAGCCGGCAGCTCAACGGACGGCTCAGCGTTTCTACCTCGCCGCTCATCGCATCTTTCTGGAACCACCTCGTCGGCTTCGTCGCATTGACGGCACTTGGTCTTCTGATCGGCGGCCTGTTGCCATCGGGCGCCGCAGACGCGCCATGGCATGCCTATGTCGGCGGCCCTATCGGCGTGATTTTCGTTGCATCGGGCAGTTGGGTCATCGCCCGCATCGGCGCGGTCAACACTGCCCTGCTCGTCATTGGTGGCCAGATGGTATCGGGCGTGGTATTCGATCTTTTCCGATCGGTTCCATCTTCCCTTTGGCTAAGCAGCCTCGGCGTTCTCCTCATCCTTGCAGGCACCGCGATCACGCAGCGTCGCGGCAAATTCGGCGCGAAATCGCCCAAGAGCTGAGGCGCCCGCACCCGCCGGGATCGATATCGCATGTCGGGAGTTGTAACCGGACCTTATAAGGAGTGCCGCACATGGCCGACGACAAAACAAAAATCAAAGAAGACCGGAAACTTGTTGCGAACAACGAGACTTATGAAGTCGATGCTTTTGCGAAGAAGTTTGGCGTGCCAACCAGCGAAGCCAAGACCATAATCAAGCGCTACGGCCCTTCCCGTCGCAAGCTCGATGCACATATGGCATCCCGCAACTCGTAAAACTCACTCTTTGCGGATCAGAAATCGATAGCAAACGCCGGATTCCGTCATAATGACATGCGGGCCGGCAGCGGCGCGCCTGTACGCACGCTTGAGCAATCTCCAGAAAACGAAATACCGGGATTGTGCCTGTGGCCCATTCCCATGATGCGGGCGCCCTGATACCGGTCTCTGCCCAATCATGGGTGGGGGAATAATTGAAATGATCAGATCGCACTTCGTAGCGGCTTCAATGCTTGCCGCCTGTATTGCTTTTCCATCTCTGGCACAGGCCGAAGACCTTGTTTTCACACTGGAAAACGGCACCAACTCGGTTCTCACCGAGTTCTACACATCGCCGACCGGCGTCAATGAATGGGAAGAAGATATGCTGGGCCAGGACGTCCTGGAACCCGGCCAGCGCGTCCAGATAACCATCGCCGACGGTCGCGACGTCTGCAATTACGACATGAAGTTCGAGTTCAGCGAAGACTCCGATCTCGACAGCACGACCGATACGCAGGACCTTTGTGAAATGGGCTCTTACACCATTCACGAATAAGCACGACCGGCCCTTGTCCGCTTTGCGGGCAAGGGTTGCTCCGTCTGGCCAGCCTGACGCCTAGAGCGGATTCTGTTTTGACGGAATCACGAGGTGCCCCCGCTGTCCCGCCAGCGTTCCCATCTAAAAATGAAAGGCTCTAGCCCGCAACCCCTTGCTATTCTTGAAGTCGTAACCTGCGCGATGGCAGTCGGCTTCATGATCGCGGGAATGCTGCTTGTATGGCTCGATCAAACGCTTGCACGGCAAGGCCGATCATAGGGACGGGTAAAGAATAAGCCGGCTTTCGCTCAGCTTCATGCAGTTTAGCGCGGCGTGTCGCCTGATCAGCTACTTGCTGCGATAGCGTGTTGTGCACCTTCGACATTCTGGATCGCCTTGATCTGAATGTCATCGCAGAGCAGATGGTTCAGTGCGTTGACGACATCATCGACATGCTCGTCGATAGAAAAGCCGTCTTCGATGGGCACCAGCGCCGACAACGTGATCTGGATCTTTTTCTGCATCGTTTCCCTAAGCCCCAAGCAAAAGATGAGCATTTCATTTGCCGAATGGCAATAATACTCCTGGGGTTATCCCACGACTTATTTCGAATTCTCTGGGATATTCTGCAAAACGCCAGCCATCGCTGCAACGAGCGCATCGGCGTCATAAGGCTTGCGAACGATCGGCACGCCTGAAAAAATATCGGGGATCATCGTGCCATCGCCATAACCCGTGGCGAATATGAAGGGGATCGAACGCCGCATAAGTTCTTCCGCCACGGATATCGACGTGCCCTGCCCCAGATTGACGTCGAGCACGGCGACATCCGGCGTCAGGCTGCGCAGCTTCAACATCGTCTCGGCCACCGAATTCGTAGTCGTGATGTCCGAAATGCCATATTCACCCAGCATGCTCTCGACATCCATCGCGATCAGCATCTGGTCTTCGAGCAGAAGCACGCTGACATCCTTGGCAAGTCCCGGCCCAAGCGCATCTGCTGTACGGCGCCCGGATTTCGGGCTGGCATCCGAATGTTGCGACGGCGACACATGGCGCGAAGGCAGAAGGAAGCGCGCGACGACACCGCCCGAAGCATAATCGACCGTGCTTTCGCCACCCAGATCATAAGGAATGCTGCGGTCGATGAGAGCCGTACCGAAGCCTTCGCGGGAAGGCGGCGAAACCCGCGGACCGCCGCTTTCGCGCCAGAATATCTCGCATTCCCCTTCCGGCGTCAGGTGCCAGGTCACTTCGAGCGTACCGCCATCGCGCGACAGCGCGCCATACTTCGCCGCATTGGTCGCAAGCTCGTGCAATATCAGCGCCATGACGGAGAAAGCGCGGCTGTCCAGCCAGACGCCCTGCCCTTCCAGCATGATCGTCCGCGATTGCGCGCGATAAGGCGTGAGTTCGGCATTGAGAAGATCGTAGAGCTGCCCGCCGCCATCGCCGCGCACCACCTGATCATGCGCATATGACAGTGCCTGAATACGGCCTTTCAGCGAAACGACATAATCCGCAAGGCTTTTGCCTTCCTGCACCGGATGCCCGACCAGCGACTTGATCACCGCCAGTATGTTCTTCACGCGATGGTTCAGTTCCTCATTGAGCATGCGCTGGCGCACGTCGAACTTGCTACGTTCCTGGGCCATCAGTTCGTTGTGACGAAGCACCACCTCGACGGTCGCCGCCCTTGCCGCTTCGGCAATGTCGCGATCCGCTTCGGTCCATGCCAGCGACTGCCGATGAACCGACTCCTTCCAGATCGCGAAACTCTTGCGCGGCGTCAAACGGTCGCCCAGCGGTCCGGCCTCATAGGTTTTTTCGGGATTGCCGCCCCAATTTAGCGTCTGCACCAGCTCCTTGCGGAAAAAGAACAAATAGTCGCCCGGCTGCAACGATAGCGGTATTGCAAGCACCCCGGCAGCGACTTCGTGGTAATCTTGCGCGCTGGCAAGCTTCTGCGGCAGCGAATGCGTCGCCCATATCTTGCCATCGGCGACCGATCCCACGAACCGCGCAAGCGCCGGTATCGCCTCTTTCGGCGCCGTCGTGCCATGCGCGCTCCAGCGTCCGTTCATCAACAGGCCAACGCCGTCGCATGGCATGAGACGAATGAGGTCCGGCAGGCTTTCGCGCAAAAGCTCCTCGACATCGGCATGATGCGAGGCAAGCCGCAGGAACTGGTCAAGCGAGCGGCGAGCGGCATTCGCCGCTTCGAGCTTGTTTTTCTGCTTCAGCACTTCGAGATGCAGCGAGAAGAACTCCCCGAACATTTCCGCCGCAACCCGTTCGGTCATCGGAAGTGTGCGCGGCGAATAATGGTGACAGGCGATGAGCCCCCACAATTTTCCATCGACAATCACCGAAATCGACATCGACGCCGCAACGCCCATATTGCGCAGATATTCGCAATGGATCGGCGACACGCTGCGCAGATGCGCAAAAGAAAGGTCCAGCGCCTCGCCCGAAGCATCCATCACGGGAACGATCGGCACGCGTATGCAGCTTGCGTCCGAAATGATGCGGATCGTGTTTTGCAGATAGAGCGCGCGCGCCTGCTGCGGAATATCGCCCGCCGGAAAATACTGCCCCAGAAAACTTTCGAGATCGGAGCGCTTTGCCTCGCTGGCGACCTTGCCGGACCCGTCCTGCTCGAACCGGTATATCATCACCCGATCATAGCCGAGCATGACCCGGATGAGCTTCGCCGTATGCGAAATGAGCCGATCCACCGTGTCGATAGTGCTGATGCGCCCGATCAGGTCGCGCGCAAGCTGCAATGGCTTGTTGGCCGATGCAGCCGGCTCGAATTCGATTATCGTGCTCGACTTGTAGCGATGAACCGAAATGTCGAAGCTTTTTCCGCTCGGCAATGCCATATCGAAAATCAGCGACGGCCGTGAACCCTCGCCCGACGTCGACATAGCGTTGCGCAAAGTATGCGCGGCATCCGATCCTACGAGGGATTCAAGCCCCGCACCGTTGATCTCGCCGCTCAGTTCCAGCATTTCGCCGGCATTGACCGAGTGGCGAACGACAGACGCGCCGTGAATATCGCAGACGAGCATGCAGCCATGCGGCTGAATGCTGCCCGGAATATGGATCGGCTCGCGATCGCAGTTTGTGAGATCGACGCGCTCAGCAGACATTTGCGATACTCATGAAGGAACGCTCCGCCGTCAATTCTCTCAGCCGGAAACGCCGTGTCAGATTCTGCATGCCGGGAAACTAAAACCCGTGGGAATTAATTGCTATAACTTTGTTACAATGGCCTGCCGTTTTTCGTGCGAACCTTTACCGGGTCAGACAGCCGCGCGGCCCATGCGTTTCGCGACCGCTCTTTCGATTGCCGAAAGCGAATCGTAGATCAGCACCGCAAGAATACCGACGATCAGGCCGCCTTGAAGGATGAAGGCGAGATTGTTGGACAAAAGGCCAGCAATGATCACCTCGCCCAAAGTCTTTGCCGCCACCGTCGAACCGATCGTTGCGGTTGCAAGGCTGATGACGACAGACAGGCGAATGCCCGCCAGAATAACCGGTGCGGCCAGCGGCAGCTCGATCTTGAACAGTTTTTGCCGGTTCGTCATACCGAGACCGCGCGCGGCTTCCGTTACATTTCCCGGCAATGTCGTCAGCCCGGTCAGCGTATTTTCGAAAATCGGCAGCAATCCGTAGAGAAACAGCGCAATCAGCGTCGGCTTTTCACCGAAACCGACCGCCGGAACGGCAAGCGCCAGAACCGCGACCGGCGGAAATGTCTGGCCGATATTCACGATGCTGCGCGACAGCGGCAGGAATTCCGCCCCGACCGGGCGCGTCACCAGAATGGCGAGACCGACGGCAACGATGGTCGCAGCAACTGTCGCTATAAGCACCGTGCGCAAATGCATGAAGGTCAGTGAAAGCAGGCTGCCCTGATTGTAGATCGCAGGCGCATTGTTGCGCGTCAGCGGCCGGAACACCGGCTCGAAAAGCTGTGGCGACACGATGAATGCGATCAGCAGCGCAAGCGCCACCAACCGCAAAATCGTCGGTATCGTCAGCCTCATGCGGCAGGCCTCGCCGCGTGTTTTATCAGGCTTTTGACCGTCACACGGCCAACCACTGCGCCATCGGCACCGACCACCGGCAATGCCGGACGGCCCGACCAGAGAAGTTCTGCCAGCGCATCGCGCTGCGTCGCCGTGTCCGGTATCGCCTCGCCCGCCGCCTCACCCTTTTCGACCACATCGCCAACAGCGCCCAGCGAAAGCAGCCGGAATGGCCGGTCTCCGGTGCCGATCAGCGTTTCGACAAAATCATTGGCAGGTTTCGCAAGAATTTCGGCAGGTTTTGCATATTGGATAAGCTTGCCGCCATCCATCACGGCAATCTTGTCGCCCAGATGGATAGCTTCCTCCATGTCGTGCGTCACCAGCACGATGGTCGTACCGAAGCGCTTCTGGATCGAAAGCAAATCTTCCTGCGCTTTTGCACGAATGACCGGATCGAGCGCACCGAAGGGCTCGTCCATCAAAAGCACATTCGGCTCTGCGGCAAGCGCGCGCGCAACGCCGACGCGCTGCTGCTGGCCGCCGGAAAGCTCATAGGGAAAGCGCGGGCCGAAGGCTTCCGGGTCAAGCTGGAACAGCGAAAGCAACTCGTTTACGCGCTCATTGATACGCGCCTCGTCCCAGCCGAGCAGCACCGGAACGGTCGCGATATTCTGCGCCACGGTCCGGTGCGGAAACAGCCCATGCCCTTGAATCGCATAGCCGATCCGGCGGCGCAGCTCGTAGCCCGGCATCGAGCGATTGTCCTCGCCATCCAGCTTGATGACGCCCGATGTCGGCTCGACCAGCCGGTTGATCATGCGCAGCAGCGTCGTCTTGCCCGAGCCGGACGTGCCGACGATCACCGTCACCGTGCGCGGTTCGACGACCAGCGACACATCGTCGACAACAGTCGTATCGCCATAGCGCTTCGTGATATTTTCGATCTCGATCATGCTGCTCTGCCTTGCGGAGTTGCGGTCAATTCGATGATGGCGTCGAGAATGATTGCGGCGGCGAATGCCAGCGCAACAGTCGGCACGGCACCCAGCAGCACCAGATCCATCGCAGTCTGGCCGATGCCCTGAAACACGAAGACGCCAAAGCCGCCTCCGCCGATGAGTGCGGCAATCGTCGCAAGGCCGATATTCTGCACGAGCACGATGCGTATGCCGGTCAGGATAACCGGAAAGGCCAGCGGAAACTCCACGCCGAACAGGCGCTGGCGGCTGGTCATGCCGACGCCGCGCGCCGCATCGTTGGCCTCGCGCGGCACACCTGCCAGCCCGACCACGGTGTTCGCAACCACAGGCAACAACGAGTACAGAAACAGCGCCACGAAAGCAGGTGCCGTGCCGATGCCGCGAATACCAATTGCCGCCGCGCCCGGAACGTTCAGCGCGATCCAGCCCAGCGGTGCAATCAGAATGCCGAACAGCGCAATCGACGGAATGGTCTGCACGATGTTTAGAACGTTCAGCACCGCGTCACGCAGTCTCGGCACTCTATGGCAAACGATGCCCAACGGCAGGCCTACGATGACGGCTGCGGCAAGCGAACCGAGCGCCAGCGTCACATGCTTGCTCGCCTCGTTCCAGAACGTATCCGCGCGGCTCGAATATTCCTTGAGAATGGAAAGCCCGTCCCAGCTTCCCGAAACAAGCAGCAGGAAGATGGCAAGTGCCGCGACGACGAGAACCGCAATGCGCATCAACGGTGAAAGCTTCAGCCGGGCCAGCGCATCCGTCATCAGCAGGGAGAACGAGAATAGCAGCAGCCAGAAGCCGGATGCAGGCGAAACCCGCGCGTAATTATTGTCGGACGGCGTGAGAAAATCGGCAGAAATCCCGATTGAAAAGGCGAGTGCTGCAAGCGCCACAATGCTTGCCGCAAGCCTCAGCCAAGTCGGCGTTTTGAACAGCGCAATCAGCGTTGCGACTGCGATGATGACAAGCAATGCCCATCCGCCACTTGGCGGCAAAGCTTCCAGAAGCGATCTTGGTTCACCGGCAATGATGCGGTTGGCGCGGAACGTCGCAAGCGGCGCGATAAGGCTCGCATAAGCGGCGAGCGCTGCGATTATGACGCCGAGCTTGTCCAACCTGAATTGCATCGCCCCTCTTTCTCCCGGTTGGGCGGGATCTGGCCAGAAAACTCTGGCGACCCCGCCCGTCCCTCTCCGGGACCTCAAATTACTTGAGGAAGCCGTTCTGCTTGAGGAAGTCTTCGGCAACAGCCTTTGCAGGCTCACCACCGACCTGAACGCGGCCGTTCAGTTCCTGAAGCGTCACAAGGTCGAGCTTTTCGAATACCGGCTTTAGAAGTTCCTCGATCTTCGGATTTTCCTTGAGCACGGCCTCGCGGATGATCGGGGCTGGCTGGTAGACCGGCTGCACACCCTTGTCGTCTTCCAGAACGACCAGACCGGAAGGCGCGATGCCGCCATCCGTGCCGTAAACCATTGCTGCATTCGCGCCATTCGTCTGGTTGGCCGCAGCCGCAATCGTCGCCGCCGTATCGCCGCCCGAAAGCGTGATGAGCTGCTCGGGCTTCAGCGTGAATCCATAGGTCGTTTGGAAGGCCGGAAGGGCCGCAGCCGAATTCACGAATTCGGACGATGCCGCCAGAACGACCGTGCCGCCATCGCTGACATATTTGCCGAAATCGGAAAGCGTCTTCAGATTGTTCGCCTCGGTCACATCCTTGCGAAGCGCGATGGCCCAGGTGTTGTTGGCGGGCGAAGGCGTCAGCCAGACGATCTTGTTGGCATCATAGTCGAGCTTCTTGGCTTCCTCATAGGCTTTCGCCGCATCCTTCCATGCCGGATCGTCGGCCTTCTCGAAGAAGAACGCCGCATTGCCCGTATATTCCGGGTAGATGTCGATCTCGCCAGCGGTGATCGCCTGCCGCACGACCGGCGTGCCGCCGAGCTGAATGCGATCGGTGGTCGCTATATCATTGGCGTTCAGCACCGACAGGATGATGTTGCCGAGCACGCCGCCTTCGGTGTCGATCTTGGAAGATACGACGACCTGCGCGCTGGCAGCGCTCATCGAAAGCGCAATTGCAAACGCGGTGCCGAGAATGATTTTTGTGGAAGACATTTTCCGTTTCCCTTGAATTTCGGATGCGAATGCGCCTTTGGACCACAAATCCTGTGCATCGTCGGGGCATACTATTCTCCAAACTGGTGCATCCGCAAAAATTTGGAAGATATTGCAGCCTATAAAATTTCAGTTTGTGCGGTTTAGCAACGTAGGTTTGTCAGGAGCCTGCAATCCGGCGCATGGCGATAAGCCCAAGCCAGACGCCGCCGACGCAGAAGATCAGAAAGATCCAGCCTGAAAGCGCACCGGCATGGATGCCGGACAGAAGAACACCAACCGTGCAGCCAAGCCCGGTCATCGCGCCCCAGCCCATCAACACGCCACCAGTCAGGCCCTTCACGATCTGACCACCTGTCGGCAGCGTCGGTTTGAACTGCCCGGCACCGAGCGCCGAGGCGAAACTGCCAAGAACCAGACCAATCACGAACAGTCCGTTTGCCGAAAGCAGCGTCTCTTTCACCACCGTCGCGCAGCCGCGCAGCGTGTCGAGGCCGAGCAATGTTCCCGGCAGCGCATCGTAAGCGCGGCCTGCCGTGCGGACGAGACTGCCCAGTTCAGCCGTAACGCCAAGCGGCGCGACCCTGAAGAAATAAACGGCGGAAATCACGCCGACCGCAATTCCGCCGATCAAAGCAGGCCAACGCTCGACGAAAACCGAGCGGCCAAGCACTGCAAGCCCATCGCCCGATGCGTTTTCGACCGTCACGCGCCTGCCATATGCGACGACCGCAATAAGCAATCCCGCACAAAGCAGAAGCGTCACGGCCAGCGTACCGGCATAGCCGATCGAGTGCGGCAGCCAGACGACCGGGCTTTCGGAAACGCTTGCCAGATAGATCGGATTCCATGTGACAAACCCAAGGAAGAACCCTGCGCCCGCGCCGATCAGCGCAAATGGCGACGCAGCCGATCCCTCGCCCAGCCGATAGAAATGCGCCGAAAGGCACGACCCGGAAATCGCCATGCCGATGCCGAAGACAAAGGCCGCTACCGCCAGAAACGGACTGACCGGACCGATATGCGCGTTTGGCGGAAGCCGTCCCGGCTGCGGCACCGGCGCCCAGGCCATCATCACCGCATGGTAGAGCACCGCACCCACCGCCAGCGCCACAATGATCGAAACCAGCCCACGCGCATCGCGCTTTTCGATGAAATCGCGGAAATTGCACAGAAAGCAGAAGCGCGAACGCTGCAAAACAATGCCGAACACCGCCCCGACGATCAGCGAAAACACGAGATTGCGCGCGGTCGGGTCGCCCGAAAGAAACCACGCCCAAAGCGCCAATCCGGCAAGTATCGCAACAGGCAGAACCACACGCACAGGCTTTGCGATCATTTCAGATATCCGTTTATACGAGGAAAAGCGGACACCTCGTCAGGTGCCCGCTCCTTCGAAAAGTCCGATTGTGAAGCTTATTTACCGGTCCATACGGTGCCTGCGACATTGACCACCGGAACGCCGACGGCATTGCCATATTCGGTCCACGAACCGTCATAGTTCTTCACGTCGTAGCCAAGGATGCGCTTGAGCGCGAACCATGTGTGGCTGGAACGCTCGCCGATGCGGCAATAGGTGATGATCGGCCTGGAGCCATCGACGCCCACCTCGGCATAGATCGCCTTGATCTCGTCGGCCGATTTGAACGTGCCGTCCTCGTTGACGATCTTGCCCCAAGGCACATTTTCCGCACCCGGAATATGACCGGCGCGCAGCGAAAGCTCTTTCACGCCTTCCGGCGCAAACACCTTGCCGGTGTATTCGTCATTGGAGCGTATATCGATCAGCTTTGCTTCCGCACGGCCTTCCGCGACGTCGAGAACGTCGCTCAGACGTGCGCGCAGTTCATTGTTGCGCTCCGGCAATTCGATGGCCGAATCGTCATGATCGACCGCAGCCGTGTCGAGCGGCAGGCCATTGGCCTCCCAGAGCTTTCGCCCTCCATCGAGCAGCTTCACCTGATCGCCGAGACCGTAGACGTCGAATACCCATGCGCCCCAAGCTGCGAACCAATTGTTGTTGTCGCCGTAAAGAACGATCGTCGTGTCCTTGTCGATGCCTGCGGCGCGCAGCGTCTCCTGGAATGCTTCGCGCGTGGCGATGTCGCGCTTCACCGGATCGACCAGATCGGTGTGCCAGTTGAGATGTGCCGCACCTGGAATATGGCCGCGCTCATAAACGCCCGTATCGACACTGACTTCAAACACCCGCACTTTCGGGTTTTGCAGATTGTCCTGCACCCAGTCGGCGCTGACCAGCGCATCGGAAGCCTGCGCACTTGCCGCGACGATAAATCCTCCGAGGAGAGCCCCCAGCCCTTTCAGATATTTCATGTCCTTCTCCTGTGTTTAAACGGTCGTTCGTAATTGCCTGATTGTCCGCGCACGGCCGTCATGACAGAACCTTGCTGGAAATTGCATGTTATGGATCGACACAACTTAGGAGAGCGAAAAAATTCCAAATTTCGCACCTCTGGAGAACGATCATTCCAGAAGCGCTTGAAGCTTGCGCGCAAACCGCGTTTGACCTCTACTCGGCCACCAACAATCGAGAGCGATGAAATGAACGTTATAAATCGGGCAGCACTCGGCTTTGCGGGCCTTTGCGGCGCTTTGGGCGTGGCGCTGTCTGCAATCGCCGCTCATGCAGGCGGCGGCAATCTCGGCGTCGCCGCATCCTTCCTGCTCGCCCACGCCCCGGCCTTCCTCGTGCTCGGCTTCGTTGCGGGCAAGCTTCTACGCGTTGGATCGTGGGCGCTGCTTGCCGGGTTGATTCTGTTTGCGGGTGATCTGGTGTCGCGAGACTATCTCGGACAGCGCCTGTTCCCGCTCGCCGCGCCTTCGGGCGGCATCTTGATGATTGCCGGCTGGGTTCTCATCGGCGCACAGGCGTTTTTCGGCAGGCTTCACTATCCAACCAGATAAGAACCGGTTTATTTCTGCGCTTTCGCCTTCGCATTCTTCTTCAATTTGGTCTGATTGTAGTCGATGGCAGCGCGGACGAGGTTTTTCAGGGCGCGCTCATCGACCTTGTCGCCCTCGAAAAAATCGATTACGCGCCTTGTATTACCGTTTAGCTCTGCGTTGAAAAGCTTGTCCGGGTCCGAAAGCCCCGCCCCATGGGCAAATGTGAGCTTCACCTTGCCCTTGTGAGCATTGCCAACCGCGATCATTCCGTCGCGCGACCACACCGGGCTTCCCATCCACTTCCATTCCTCGATTATCTCGGGGTCAGTCGCTAGGATGATCTTGCGGACAGCGGCAAAGGTTTCGCCACGCCAGTCAGTAATTTCCGCAATTAGCTGATCGATGCGTTCCGAGGGATTCATTGGCGTTGTGCCCCGAATTCAAGTTCCGGTTCATGTGCCTGCAATGATAGCGCCACGGTGGAATTGTGAAAAGAGATACGAGCCGGAGTAAGCCGCGACCGTTTCGAACCCGCAGGGTTCGCAAGCCCGACCGGGCGTCGCGCGGTCAGCGCGCCCCATCGGAGGCATGAGCGAAGCGAATTGCCGTGAGATAAAAATGGTGGAGCCAAGCGGGATCGAACCGCTGACCTCCTGCATGCCATGCAGGCGCTCTCCCAGCTGAGCTATGGCCCCACGATGCGGGTGTTGGACACCGGCAACTCTGGTAGTGGTGGAGTTGAGAACGAACCCTGCTCCACCGGTCTGGATGGCGGCTTCTAGCGCCGCCTCACCTCAAGATCAAGCCTCTGTGGAAGCTTTTTATCGAGCGGTGAAAATGCCGCCCCGAACGCATGCGCATCCGGGACCGGCATGAGCCTGTATCATGTATCGTCGTCGTCGTCGCCAACACCGATAATGTCTGCAACGTCATCGTCGTCTTCTTCCTCGTCCTCGAGGAAGGTATCTTCATCGTCGTCGCCGAGATCGACGTCTTCTTCATCGTCGATATCCGGCACATCGTCGCCGGTCTTTGCTTCTTCGTCCGCCTCTTCGAGCGAAACGACTTCGGCGCCTTCTTCTTCGTTATCGACTTCTTTGTCTTCGACTTCCTCTTCTTCAGCCGCCATTTTTTCGGCAGCGGACTGGAAGTACGACAGGGGATACGACTTTCCGGTATAAGGAGAGACGATCGGATCCTTGTTCAGATCGAAGAATTTGCGGCCCGTTTCCGGGCAGATACGCTTTGTACCAAGTTCGGGTTTTGCCACGTGAGAGCCTCGTCCTTAAAAGTTTGGTCCCCATAACCGCAGTTTGCGGCCCTGTCAAAGCTAAATGGGACATATCTGTCAATGGAACGAAATGCTCTTTTACAAAGCCTTTCGCAAGGGGGACACCTCATGGTAGGAGACCGCCGCATCATCTGGAAGGCCGAACTTGCGATCTTCCCTTGTGAGGACCATTCATGACCGCGCATTCTACGCCAAAGCCTGCTCTCGCCCGCTCTTCAAACTCGCTCACCGGCCGTTTCCGCGTTCCGGGCGATAAGTCCATTTCCCACCGCTCCTTCATGTTCGGCGGTCTGGCATCCGGCGAGACGCGCATTACCGGCCTTCTCGAAGGCGAAGATGTGCTGCGCACCGGCGATGCCATGAAAGCCATGGGCGCGCGAATCGAAAAGCACGGCGCTGAGTGGATAATTCACGGCACCGGCAATGGTTGCCTGCTGCAGCCGCAAGCGCCGCTCGATTTCGGCAATGCCGGCACCGGCTCGCGCCTGACCATGGGCCTTGTCGGCACATATGACATGGAAACGACCTTCATCGGCGACGCATCCCTTTCGGGACGGCCAATGGCGCGCGTGCTCGATCCGTTACGCGAAATGGGCGTTCAGGTGCTGAAAGCCTCACCCGGCGACCGTATGCCGATCACCCTGCGCGGCCCAAAACATGCCGCTCCCATTTCCTATCGCGTGCCGATGGCATCCGCTCAGGTCAAATCCGCCGTGCTTCTCGCCGGCTTGAATACGCCCGGCGTCACCACCGTCATCGAACCAGTCATGACGCGCGACCACACGGAAAAGATGCTCAAGGGCTTCGGCGCGAATATCGAGGTCGAGACGGACAAGGACGGCGTGCGTCACATCCGCATCGAAGGTCAGGGCAAGCTCGACGGCCAGACCATCGCGGTGCCGGGCGATCCCTCTTCATCCGCTTTCCCGATCGTGGCAGCGCTGATCGTTCCAGGCTCCGACATCACCATCGAAAATGTCTTGATGAACCCGACCCGCACCGGCCTCATCACGACCCTTCTGGAAATGGGCGGTTCGATCGAACTGCTGAACCCGCGTAGCGAAGGCGGCGAAGATGTCGCGGATCTGCGCGTCCGCGCCTCCGAACTAAAGGGCGTCACCGTTCCCGCCGAACGCGCACCTTCGATGATCGATGAATATCCGGTTCTGGCGGTCGCTGCATCTTTCGCCACGGGCGAAACCATCATGCAGGGCCTCGACGAATTACGCGTGAAAGAATCGGATCGCCTTTCCGCCGTCGCCAATGGCCTCAAGGTCAATGGCGTCGATTGCACCGAAGGCGAGGCGTCACTGTCGGTGCGCGGCCGCCCGGATGGCAAGGGTCTCGGCGGCGGCATGGTCGAAACGCATCTCGACCACCGCATCGCCATGAGCTTCCTCGTCATGGGCCTTGCGTCGGAAAAGCCGGTCAGCATCGACGATCAGGCGATGATCGTCACCAGCTTCCCCGAATTCATGGGATTGATGACCGGCCTCGGCGCAAACATCGAGCCGCTGGAAATGGCTGCGGGCTAAAAGATGCTGGAGCAGTTTGCCTCGTTCGTAACGACATATCTGCTCTATCTCATGTTGTCCGTGCCGTTCATCGTCTGGTCCGGGCGGACGACCTATGCCAGCATCGAGGCGCATGGCGGCAAGCCCGGCCGCGGCGTGACGTACGTCTTCGCCATTTTCCCGCTTGTGCTGACCGCCTATTACATTCTCAGCGGCATAGGCGGCACCCGCGAAGAGGATTTCGACATCGGCCCCACCACCGCCTTTCGCCAGGAACGTGTCAGCGACTGGGGGCCATATCTGTTTCTAAGCCTGCCGCCCGCCTGGGGATTGCTGGCAGGGTATGTGATCGCCAATATTGTCAGCCGCCGGAATGCAGGAAAAGCATGACGACACCATTCACCATCGCAATCGACGGACCCGCCGCATCCGGCAAGGGCACGCTCGCACGCCGTCTTGCCGACTATTATCACCTGCCGCATCTCGATACCGGCCTCACCTATCGTGCGGTTGCGCATATGATGCTGGCGAGGAATTGGTCGCTGGACGATGAAAGCCATGCGGTCGCCGCCGCAAATCTGGTCGATCTCGGCAATCTCGATCGCGAAGCGCTGTCGGCCCATGCGGTTGCTGATGCAGCGTCCCGCGTTGCGGTCATCCCCGAAGTCAGGCGCATTCTGGTTGAAAAGCAGCGCACCTTTGCTGGACAGAATGGCGGTGCTGTGCTCGACGGCCGCGACATAGGCACGGTCGTCTGCCCTCAAGCCGAGGTAAAGCTCTACGTGACGGCCAGCGCCGAAGTGCGCGCGACGCGCCGCCTGCGCGACATTGAAGGACGCGGCGGACAGGCCGATTTCAGCCAGATTCTCACGGATATTCAGCGCCGGGACGAGCGCGATATGGGCCGCACCGACTCGCCGCTCAAACCCGCAGAAGACGCGCACTTGCTCGATACGTCGGAAATGAGTATAGAAGCCGCGTTTCTAGCAGCCAAAGCAATCGTTGAAATCGCGATGGCCAAAAGACGCAATATCTGACCCGGAATGATCCGATTGCCGTTTTCCGGCACTTAAATTCGGAACGAACCGGACCAGAAAACCGCCTGCCAGCATTCTCATGCGCCGAAATTGTCCGCGAAATGCGGCATCAGGGATTAGTCCCGGAATGACGGTCAGGCAAACGCAACTCGAACCAACGGCGCCGGGCTCTGCCAGAATGCAGGGCTTTCCAGGAGAAACAATGTCAGCTTCCAATCCAACCCGCGACGATTTCGCAAGCCTTCTCGAAGAGTCGTTTTCCGACGGCCATTCGGGTGAAGGTCAGGTCGTTCGCGGCATTATCACTGCCATCGAAAAAGACATGGCCATCATCGACGTCGGCCTCAAGGTCGAAGGTCGCGTGCCGCTGAAGGAATTCGGCGCGAAGGCCAAGGACGGCCAGCTTAATGTCGGCGACACCGTCGAAGTCTATGTCGAGCGCATCGAAAACGCACTGGGCGAAGCTATGCTCAGCCGCGAGAAGGCCCGCCGCGAAGAGAGCTGGGTCAAGCTCGAAGAGAAATTCAACAAGGGCGAGCGCGTCGAAGGCGTTATCTTCAACCAGGTCAAGGGCGGCTTCACGGTCGATCTCGACGGTGCCGTGGCCTTCCTGCCGCGTTCGCAGGTTGATATCCGCCCGATCCGCGACGTTTCCCCGCTGATGCACAACCCGCAGCCTTTCGAGATCCTCAAGATGGATCGTCGCCGCGGCAACATAGTGGTTTCGCGCCGCACCGTGCTCGAAGAGAGCCGTGCTGAGCAGCGTTCGGAAATCGTCCAGAACCTTGAAGAAGGTCAGGTTGTCGAAGGCGTCGTCAAGAACATCACCGATTACGGTGCGTTCGTTGATCTCGGCGGCATCGACGGTCTTCTGCACGTCACCGACATGGCATGGCGCCGCGTCAACCATCCGACCGAAATCCTCAACATCGGTCAGACGGTCAAGGTGCAGATCATCCGCATCAACCAGGAAACCCACCGTATCTCGCTCGGCATGAAGCAGCTCGAGAGCGATCCGTGGAACGACATCGGCACCAAGTTCCCGATCGGCAAGAAGATCACCGGAACCGTCACGAACATCACCGACTACGGTGCGTTCGTCGAGCTGGAGCCAGGCATCGAAGGCCTCATCCACGTTTCGGAAATGTCGTGGACCAAGAAGAACGTGCACCCCGGCAAGATCCTGTCGACAACGCAGGAAGTCGATGTCGTCGTGCTCGAGGTGGATCCTTCGAAGCGTCGTATTTCGCTGGGCCTCAAGCAGACCCTCGAAAATCCTTGGGAAGCATTCGCACGCAGCTATCCGGTCGGCGCAGTCGTCGAAGGCGAAGTCAAGAACAAGACCGAATTCGGCCTGTTCATTGGTCTCGAAGGCGACGTGGACGGCATGGTCCACCTCTCCGACCTCGACTGGAACCGTCCGGGCGAGCAGGTCATCGAAGAGTACAATCGCGGCGACATGGTCAAGGCGCAGGTTCTCGACGTGGACATCGACAAGGAGCGTATCTCGCTCGGCGTCAAGCAGCTTGCTCGTGACGCTGTCGGCGAAGCCGCAACGTCCGGCGAACTGCGCAAGAACGCTGTCGTCACCTGCGAAGTCACCGGCGTCAAGGATGGCGGCCTGGACGTTCGTCTCGTCGATCACGACATCGAGACGTTCATCAAGCGCGCTGACTTGAGCCGCGACCGCGACGAACAGCGCCCAGAGCGCTTTACCGTCGGCCAGAAGGTCGATGCACGCGTCATCGCCTTCGACAAGAAGACCCGCAAGCTGCAGGTATCCATCAAGGCGCTGGAAATCGCTGAAGAGAAGCAGGCAGTTGCGCAGTTCGGTTCGACCGACAGCGGCGCATCGCTGGGCGACATCCTCGGCGCCGCCCTCAAGAACCGCGGTGGCAAGGACGAATAGTCCTAGCCGCTAAGGCGATACGAAAACGAAAAACCCCGCCGGAGCGATCCGGTGGGGTTTTTCTTTGCCGGTGCGGGAACAATTCCCCGCAATCCATCTTTGCTCTAACGTGATCCACGCGCCGATTCGTTCGCCACGACATGAAAGCAGTATTCCGTGACCGATCGGTCCTCGCCCCTCGCCCCGTTCAAAAACAGCACCTTCCGGGCCGTCTGGACTGCGAGTCTTGCTTCCAACTTCGGCGGATTGATTCAGGGCGTTGGTGCGGCGTGGATGATGACGTCGATCTCCGATTCGGTGGACATGGTGGCGCTCGTTCAGGCCTCGACCGCACTGCCGATCATGATGTTTTCGCTCGTATCAGGCGCCATCGCCGACAATTTCAATCGCCGCAAGGTGATGCTAGTCGCGCAGTTTTTCATGCTTATCGTGTCGGTTTCGCTGACGGTCGCCGCCTATATGGGCGTCATCACGCCGTGGCTGCTCCTCACCTTCACCTTCCTCATCGGCTGCGGCACGGCGCTCAACAATCCGTCCTGGCAGGCGTCCGTGGGCGATATGGTCCCGCGCGCTGATCTGCCAGCCGCGGTCGCCCTGAACAGCATGGGCTTCAACCTGACGCGCAGCGTCGGCCCGGCCATCGGCGGCGCGATCGTCGCCGCCGCGGGTGCCGCCGCCGCATTCGCGGTCAATGCCGCCAGCTATCTCGCACTGATATTCGTACTCCTCCGCTGGAAGCCCGCAATCCCGCCAAGCCCCCTTCCCCGCGAAACGATGGGTCTGGCGATCGGTGCCGGCCTTCGCTACGTCGCCATGTCGCCCAACATCGAAAAAGTTCTGCTGCGCGGCTTCGTTTTCGGCCTCACCGCAATTTCCGTTCTCGCCCTCCTGCCGCTGGTCGCTCGTGACATCGTGCAGGGCGGCCCGCTTCTTTACGGCGTGCTGTTCGGCGCGTTCGGCATTGGCGCGATTTTCGGCGCCTTGATCAGCGCGCGTCTGCGCGAACGCCTGTCCAGCGAATGGATCGTGCGCATCGGCTTTCTGGGCTTCGCCATCTGCGCCTGCACGGCGGCGATGAGCACGAACCCGATCTTCACCTGCATCGCGCTTTTGATCGGCGGCGCAAGCTGGGTCGTCTCGCTTTCGCTCTTTAACGTCACGGTGCAGATGTCGACACCACGCTGGGTCGTCGGCCGCGCACTGTCGCTCTACCAGACCGCGACTTTCGGCGGCATGGCGCTGGGAAGCTGGGTCTGGGGTTTGATGGCCGAAGAATACGGCCCGGACAAAGCCCTGCTTTCGTCGGCAGTATTGATGATTCTGGGTGCCGCCCTCGGCCTGAAATGGTTCACCCTGCCGGAGCAGACCGTGCTCAATCTCGATCCCCTCAACCGCTTCAAGGAGCCCGACCTCGCGCTCGATCTGAAGCCGCGCAGCGGCCCCATCGTCATCACCATCGAGTACATCATCAAGGAAGAAGACACGCTCGAATTCCTGAATGTCATGTCCGAACGCCGCCGTGTTCGCCGCCGCGACGGTGCCCGCCAATGGGTGCTTTCACGCGATCTGGAAAACCCGGAATTGTGGATGGAAACCTATCACACGCCGACCTGGGTCGAATATGTCCGCCACAACCAGCGCATCACGCAGGCCGATGCCGCAGTCGGCGAAAAGCTGCGGCAGTTGCACAGCGGTTCCGAACCGCCCCGCGTGCATCGCATGATCGAGCGCCCGACCGATTGGGCCGCCTCCATCGTGCAGCCCAAGCACATGGTCGATCTGCACCAGTAGATAGCATCGCGAGGCACCCCCCTCTGCCCTGCCGGGCATCTCCCCCTCAAGGGGGGGAGATTACACCGTCATGAACGCGGGGCATAAATTGCTGACGTTGTAGAAAGAAAGCGGAGAGTGATGTCAGCCAATCTCCCCCCTTGAGGGGGCAGTGTTTACATTGGACTCGTAATGAGATGCCTGTTGAAGAACAGTGCGAGGGTTATGTCGAGCATTTGATGGGTTTTTGAAAAGCGCTTTGATCGCCGGTTGAAGCGGGCGAGGTTGTCGCG
>NZ_JBDUUH010000013.1:0-181557 GCF_039939195.1 Foliimonas ilicis
TCAAGGAAGTTTCTATCCGCGTCGCTCAGAACGACGAGGTCCGCCTGCCTGCCAACCATCGATCAAACTCCTGCTCTCGTGACAGAAGCTCAACCAAATGAGGCTTACTTTGGTTCCAGGTGACTAGGACATAGACTCATTACCGCGTAGCCAGATGCGGATAGCGACGAGTTTGAGGGCGGCGAGGTAGTTCTCGGCCAGCTTGTCGTATCGGGTCGCAATCCGACGGAACTGCTTGGCCTTGTTGAAGAAGCGTTCGACCAAGTTCCGCGCTCTGTAGAGGAAGGGGCTGAAGCAGATCGCGTCCTTGCGGTTGGCCTTGGGCGGAATGTTGGCCCATGCCTTTCGCTCGGTGACAGCATTGCGCAAGGCGTTGGCATCATAACCCTTGTCGGCGAGTAGCATGGCACCCTCCGGCAATTCCTTGATCAAGTCCGCTGCGGAGGCGATGTCACTCATCTGGCCTGCCGTCAGCGTCAGCTTGATCGGCCTGCCTTGGGCGTCGACAAGAGCATGGATTTTGGTTGTCAGCCCGCCTCGGGAACGACCGAGACAATGATCTCGATCCCCCTTTTTGCTGTCGCGCCCTGCTGATGGACGCGAACAATGGAGGTGTCGATCATCTGCACCGTGCCGTCATGGGCTTTGGTAATGGCTTCCATGAGACGGTCCCATACACCTGCTTTCCGCCAGCGATTGAAGCGGTTGTAGATGGTGGTGGGCGGGCCGTAACGGGCAGGCAGGTCGGTCCAGCGTGCGCCAGAACGCAAAACCCAGAAGATGCCGTTGAGCACGCGCCGGTCGTCCACGCGGGGCACCCCGCGCACCTTGTTGGGCAAATGCGGCTGGATGGCGCACCACTCGAAGTCGGTCAGGTCATATCGGCTCATGGCCTTTATGAATCAGTTTTTGCTGCAGCTTGAAAGGCAGCTAATCCAGCCGCAAGTTCGCGAGCACCTCTGAGGCAATATCTTCAAGTCTACCTTGCAGAACGGGATTGGCGAGGTCGTGGATCGCGGCGAGGGTGACTTCCTCGCGGCCAGGTTCGTCCCGAATGTCCTCTCTGCCTTCAACCAAGTTCGCCCATGTTTCGACAGCACCAGCGTCTAGCTCACCCGATAAAAACCGCTGGAGCACAGCGATGATGTGCTCCCGTTGAAGAGTGACAACGGGACTGGAATCCCAACTGAGCGCCTGAAGTCTGGCCTCGAGATCAGCCAGTGGAGCATCAAAGCGAATGAGTGAGGTGAGCGTCGCAGACCGGTCCATCCCGGCAGATTAGCGGCACATTGCACCAGCGGGAACCAAGGCCCCGCCATTTTATGAGTTTACGTCCTAGGGCTGGATTAGCGAGGCGCTCGAAACTAAGCCGCCTGTTAAGCTAGGGTCAAGTTCTACAGACGCTCGATCGCCAAGGGCTGAGTGTCTAGGAGAACAACTTGTCGATGACCACGTTTCCGCAGGACGCTCTACTTTTTCAATGTCAGTCACCTTCGCACCGGCTTTCCAATCTTTCCCAACAACTTGCGAGCGTCAGCAATCGCAATATAGCCCATTTCCTCTCCCGCATGGTCGCGGTGACGAATTCCATCACGAATTAGCGCCCGAAGTTAAGGGGACTGCAAAGCACCCATGAGCTCGAGACATCCTCGATCCGTATCAGCGCATCGCTCAGAAGGTGAAGCCTCGCAATTTCAGTACGGAACTGACCTCGGTCAGCAGGGTTACTGTAGTAACCGAAGCAAGCTTTACCCATCGACCGGTGGAATAGCGATTGCTCACCTTGGAGATCAAAATGAAAATTTCTCAAGACACGATTATTGCCGTCGCCGATGGTGAGAAGCTTAGCCTTTTCAAGAATGAGGGCGATGCGGCGAATGTCAAGCTGAAGGCCATGCCGTCAGCGGATGTCGATAGCTCAAAAATCTCGTCAGGCGGCCGCCATTCCAGCAGTTCCGCAAATCCTGATGACAGCCAACAGGACGAAGACGGTTTCAGCAACGGCGTTGTCAATATGCTGAACAAGCAGGTCCTTGACGGGAAAATCAAAAGCCTCGTTATCGTGGCGGCACCGCGTACACTGGGAGAAATGCGTAAGAGTTACCACAAGTCGCTGTCCGATATTCTTCTCGGCGAACTGGACAAGGATTTAACGGGCCATTCGATGCAGGATATCGAAAAGGCGCTTGCCTCAGCGTAGACTACTTTCCGCTGCTGCCAGACAATGCTTCAAGGGGCGTCCGTCGATTTTTGACGGACGCCCCTGCTAATCGAAACGATGTGAACTGCGCAGGCCTTAGGTAAACAAATTTCGGACGCGCTATTCGTGTCCCGACAGATTGTGTGGAACGTAGGATCTTTCGAGCTTTTTAAGCTGTTCTGAACTCAGAGCGAGTTCAAGTGCTTCGAGTCCATCATCCAGATGTTTCGGCTTCGTCGCGCCAACTATCGGAGCTGTTACACCAGGCTTTTGCAGAAGCCATGCAAGTGCTACTTGCGCTCGAGGTCGCTTCAGTTCGTCAGCGATTTCACCGACTTGGGCTACAACGTCACGGTCGGCATCAGCCGCTTTGCTGTAATAATTTGCGCCGACACTATCATTTGCCGCGCGTTGGGTTACCGGCTCGTCTGACCACGGCCTCGTCAATCGTCCTCTGGCCAATGGCGACCAGGGAATAATCCCGATGCCTTCGGATATGCAAAGCGGCAGCATCTCCCGCTCTTCTTCGCGATAGAGCAGATTGAGGTGGTTCTGCATGGAAACAAATTGGGCCCAACCCCGCTCTCTCTGAATACCGAGAGCTTTCATGAACTGCCAGGCAAACATCGATGACGCTCCGATGTAACGGGCCTTTCCGGTTTTCACTATTTCGTTCAATGCATCGAGAGTTTCTTCGATGGGGGTTGCGTCATCCCAGCGGTGTATCTGCAGAAGGTCGATGTAGTCGGTGTTCAATCGCCGTAGACTGTTATCTACCTCGGTAAAAATCGCTTTGCGAGACAGCCCGCCCGCATTCACGTGATGTGACATCGGATAGAAAATTTTTGTGGCGAGAACGACTTCGTCGCGAGACGCGAAGTCTCGAACTGCTCGCCCAAGCACTTCCTCGCTCGCGCCATCGGAATAGACATTGGCGGTGTCGAACAGGTTGATCCCAGCTTCAAGCGCCTTGCGGATATACCCCCTGCCATCTTCTTCGTTAAGCACCCAGCTATGGTTGCCTCTCGTTGGGTCGCCATAACTCATGCAACCAAGTCCGATGCGCGAAATCTTTAATCCGCTATTGCCCAGATTAGTATATTTCATGTCAAAACCTATGAAAGGAACAGTTCGCGATCCATCAGGACCGGCGTAGAGGGGATGAGAGGCGCAAAATCCATACGGTCGAGGATGTCAGTTCGAATATCGATGCCAGGTGCGACTTCAGTAAGAACCAACCCTTGATCGGTAAGCTTAAAAACAGCCCGTTCCGTTATCAAAAGTGCCTCATGGCCAAGCTTTAGTGCTTGGGAGCCAGAGTATGTGATCTGTTCGACTTTACCTACGAGTTTACGGATCTGCCCTGGCCGACGCACGTTTAGACCGGCGTTTTCGACAGAAATATCTGTCCCCTTCGTATCGAAAGTGCCGCAAAAGACGACTTTACGGGCATTCTGGGCGATGTCCATAAAACCACCCGGTCCCACTGTCAGACCGCCGAGCTTCGAGACGTTCACGTCCCCTTGCGCATCGATCTCGCCGAAGCCCAGAAACGCAATATCCAGACCTCCTCCCGAATAAAAATCGAATTGTGATGGACCGTCGATCATTGCGCTGGCGCTGCGGGCGTATCCAAAGTGCAAACCTACCAGCAGTGATCCGCCATAAGTCCCATGTTCAATGGTCTGGTAGTAACGGTCGACATCGCCTTTGCTGGCAATGATCTTAGCCACACCTTCACCGATGCCGACGCCGAAATTGATGACTGAATCATCGGCCAGTTCCGCGTGTGCTCGTCTGGCTATGATGGCGCGGACGCCGAGCTCTTCCGGAGTCTCTGGAGGCGGGGGACCACGATGCTCGCCCGATATCGTCGGATCATACCCAATTTCGTAGCTCATGCGCTGGTCTGGATCGACGACTACGGCATCCACAATTGCCCCCGGTACGCGAACAGAACGAGCGGGCAAAGAGTTTCGATCGACGGCTGTTCGGACCTGCGCTATTACGATGCCGCCTGAGTTGTGTGCTGCGAGTGCAGCAGCGTACACATCGATATTTGCTGCTTCCTGATCCAGCGAGATGTTGCCGTCCGCGTCAGCGAACGATCCGCGAATGATTGCAACGTCTACCGGGAAAGATTTGTACCAAAGCAATTCCTGGCCGCCGATATTCACCAGTTCGACCATCTCGTCTTTTGCGGCATCGTTCATTCTGCCGCCTTGATGACGTGGGTCCACAAAGGTCCCCAATCCGACATGCGTAAACAGGCCCGGTCGTTTGCCACCGATTTCCCGGTATAGCTGCATGACGCAACCACTTGGGAGGACATACGCCTCGATCTCGTTGTCGCGCGCAAGTTCCTGCATTCGAGGCGACCAGACCCAGTGGCCACCCACTACTTTTTTGACCAACCCCTTGTGAGCGAAGTGGTTCATCCCCTCGGATTTTTTGTCGCCGATCCCGAGCGCGTGAATGACATTTAGGTTTCGCGGACTGCCGGACTGTTGAAATTTCCGCGAGATCGCCCTGAAGACGTGAGTTGGCTCCATCAACCCGCCGCCACCGCCAATCAGGGCCACGGTGCTGCCGTCGCGTATCAAATCAACGGCGTTCTCTGCAGACATGAATTTGTTGCGTGTCATGCGACTGCCTCTGTCGCGGTGACCTCACGTCTCGGCACCATTAGCCGGTGTTCACCTTCCTGCACGATTTCGTCATGCTGGTTAAGAAGCTGTACCTCGATAAAGAAGATTCCCATCGTGGGCTTGCTTTTCGACGTGCGTTTATCGGCAATCCGGTAGCGGACTTGCAGGGTGTCGCCTATTCTGATCGGACGCTTGAAATTCCAGGTCCATCCCAGCGCAATCCCGTCTTTGAAGAAGGCAGACTGCACTTTGAGCCCATCCGTGAGGCTCAGCCCCATCAAGCCGTGAGCGATCCTTCCGCCAAATTCGGTTGTGCGGGCATAAACTTCGTCCATGTGAACGGGTGAGAAATCACCAGCAACGCCCGCATAACCAAGGACATGTCCTTCCGTGACTGTAACTCTCGGAGTTAGGCGTTCATCGCCCACATTTATGTCTTCGAAAAAATTGCCGGGAAGCATTTTGGTCCTCATGAAAAAACGGGCACGGTGGCCACGCGTAATTACGGCCGCAGAAGTAGACGACCGGTTGTTTGTCGATTTGAGATTGCATGATGGGCGTTGGCGACTTCTTCGAGCCCAATCACCCTGTCGATGTGCGGTTTGATCCGGGTTTCAGCCATGAAGGTAAGCACTTCGACCAGTTCAGCCGTCGATGCGCTCTGCACGCCGTAGAATTCCCATTCTTTTAAGACGAACAGGCCGAGGTTAATTTCGATAGGATTGCCGTGCAGTTCACCCACGATGGCGCATCTGCCTCCCGCGGCAAGCCCTCGTAGCGTGCCTCCAAATGTCGGAGAACCGACGAGCTCGATCGCTGCGTCAGCACCGCGGCCACCGGTAAGATTCCGAACTTCTTGTCCGAAATTTCCGTCCTCACTTACGATGACCTCGGCACCTGCACTCTTAAGATCATCGACCTTCGACGCGTTGCTGGTGATGGCAATTGATCGGGCGCCGATTTCTTTGGCAATCTGCAATGCAGCAGTACCCAGTCCGCCGCTGGCACCTGTTACGATCACACTCTCACCTTCTTTCACTCGGCAAGCGTGGATAAGCGCTTTATAAGGCGGGCCATAAACACAGGCTGCAAGAGCTGCGTGCTCAAGAGGCAGGCTGTGCGGAACTCTGACGAGATTTTTAGCCGGAAGGGCTGCAAATTCGGAGTACCCTCCGTCACGGGTTTGACCAATGTCACCGCCTGATTGACGACAAAGCGATGGACGTCCCAACAAGCAATTGTGACATTCCCCGCACGCTTGAAAATTTGAAGATGCAACGCGGTCTCCAATATCAAATCCGGTAACTTGCTCGCCAACTTCGACGACCTCACCCGCCAATTCATGCCCCATCACCCTGGGCAGCGTCAGTCGCGAGCGAATACCCTGGCGCAAGATCAGATCGAGATGACAGACGCCGCAAAACGCTACTCGAACGACGACCTCCGTTGCTTTCGCCCTCGGCTTGCTGACCTCGGTGCACACCAGAACCTCTGGTCCACCGAACTCCCTGAGCAGTACCGCCTTCACGTGCTCGCTCCCTTGCGATCTGTATTATCGTCAATGGTTCAATTGTGGAGAATCTGTCCGAGAAACTCGCGCAGTCGCGGATTTTCCGGGTTCTCAAAGAATTCTTTTGGTGGGGCTTCAACGACGATTTCGCCGGCTGCCATAAAGATAACCCTGTCCGCGACACTTCGCGCGAAACCCATTTCATGGGTTACGCAAAGCATAGTCATCCCTTCGTCAGCGAGGGCGACCATCGTATCGAGCACTTCACGCACCATTTCGGGATCCAATGCGGATGTGGGCTCGTCGAACAACATAATCTTGGGGGACATGCACAGCGCACGCGCTATGGCGACACGTTGCTGTTGTCCACCTGACAGTTCGGCCGGGTATTTATTTGCCTGCTCGGGAATTCGCACCCGTTCCAAAAATTTGATCGCTGTTTGCGACGCTTCTGCTTTTGATTTGCCACGCACACGCATTGGCGCGAGCATGCAGTTTTGCATGACCGTCAAATGCGGGAACAGATTGAATTGCTGGAAAACCATGCCGACTTCGGCCCGAATGGCATCGACATTTCGCGCAACAGTAGTCAGTTCATTGCCATCAACGACAATCCGGCCTTTCTGGAAAACGTCCAGATGATTTATGCAACGGATAAGTGTGGATTTTCCTGACCCAGAAGGGCCGCAAATTACAACACGCTCCCGCTCTGCAACCTTTAGATTAACGTTCTTGAGTGCATGGAATTCACCGAACCACTTGTCCAATCCTTCAATTGTAATAATCGGTTCTTTCGAAACGGAAGAATTGGAAAGATTGTGATCAGGCATCAAGCCGGTATCGTTGTCGGTCATCTTGGTTCTCACATCGGCTTCTCAGTCACGGGTGGCAGGAGCCGCCCGTGACTGAGATCGTTTGGATGATTTATTCGGTAACGCTTACGGGAAGTGCGTCGGGGCCTTCGCCCGTCGTTGGCAGCTTGGCGATGTCGCCTCCGATCCACTCCTTATAGAGAGCGGCGAGCTCGCCGCTTTCCGTCTTGCGAGCAACGAAATCGCTCAAATAATCAGCGAATTCGCGTGACTGGGGTCGAACTGCAAAAGCGTTGAATGCTCGAGCCACAACGAACTGCTGAGTGAACTTTCCCTCACCGGCCACTTTGGCAATGTTGCCGACCTGGGTGGAGGCTCCGCCGATAATGTCGACCTGGCCCGAAAGAAGGGCCTGAATGGTTGTTGCGTCGTCGTCGAAACGCTGAATTGTCGAGCCCTCAGGCTTTGCCTGGGTCACTGAAATGTCCTGTGGCGTGCCGCGAGGAACGCCGACGCGCAGGCCCTTCAGCTCCTCATAACCTTTAACATTGAGGTCGGAGCGACCGATGAAAACCGTATCATTGTTGACATAGGGCCTTGCGAAGAGAACGACTTTCTGTCGATCCGCAAAAATCCCCATGACGGCTGCGAGCATATCGACTTGCCCCGTCAGAAGTGTCGCGACACGATTGGATGACGTCACTGGCGTAAACTGAGCCTCAACGCCCAGATCTGCTGCAACCATCCGGCAGAGCTCGATATCGAACCCTGTGAGTTTGCCTGACGGATCAGTAAATCCCCACGGCACCTGGGCGACTTGGGAACCCACCTTGAGGACTCCCGCGTCTTTGATTTCTTGCACAGTTTGCGCCATTGCTGACGGTACGCTTACAAGCGCGGATGCACTTGCGATGGTCGCTGCCGCGGCCCAAAGCGCCAGCTTGCGACCGGCCGTTTTCAAATTGAAATTTAGCATTCCTCACTCCTCCAGATTGACGGCTTGTGCCGCGCTTTAAGTTTTTCGATTGAATTTTTTCGCAAGTCGCATGCTGTACATCGACAGGGGAAAGCAGATCGCGAAGTAGAAGATTCCCGCTACCCCATAAGCCAGCAAAGGCTTGTAGGTTGTGCTGGCAACTATCTGGGCCGATCTCGAAAGTTCGACAAAACCGATGATGGCCGCGAGTGACGTTCCTTTGATAAGCTGTACGGAAAAGCCAACCGTGGGTGCCAATGAAAGACGGAAGGCTTGCGGGAGAACAATGTCTTTTAGCCGGTGCCAATATGACAAACCAAGTGCCGCTGCGGCTTCAGATTGGCCGCGGGGAACAGCTTGGATACCACCTCGCCATATCTCTCCCAGATACGCACTCGCGTGGAGCGTTAAACCGATTGTCACGGCAGTCCATGGATTCACCGGGAACCCGAGAACCGGGAGCCCGTAGTACGCCAGAAACAACTGAAGAAGCATTGGCGTGCCTTGGAAAAAATCGATGTATGCGGAGCTTAATCGTTCCAAAAGAGAGAAGCCTGACGTTCGTGCCAAAGCTACAAGAAGACCAAATAGCCCACCCATTCCAAAGGCGATCGCAGATAGGATTAGTGTGGCTTTAACCCCGGCAAGGATCACGAGAACGGCGTTATAATCAAAGCTCTGTATCAAATAAGCCTCCCGTTACTTCGTCGGATACGAGAAGTAAAATCTCGTGATCATCTTAAACAACGCCGCAAAACCATATGACATAATGAAATATAGAAACGTGATTACGATATATATTTCGAAACTTCTGAAGGTAAGCGTATCGATCGATTGAGCAACGGAAGTAAGCTCTTCGGCAGAGATGGATGACGCGATACTTGTCGTCAGCAGAGCTAGAATGAACTGACCGGACAATGCTGGAAAGATGATCCGCAGTGCGGGCTTGAGCACGATGAACCGGAATATTTTTGGCCCAGACATTCCTAGCGCTTTGCCCGCCTCAATTTGCCCTTTTGGGATAGCGTCTACGCCGGACCTGATGATTTCTGACGCGAACGCCCCACAGTTCAGGGTCAACGCCAGAACTGCTGCTGGCCAGGCGGCAAGACTCAGTCCGAGTGCCGGCAGCCCGAAGAATATGAACAACACCTGGAGCAGAAACGGTGTGTTTCGGATCAGTTCCACATATGAACTTGCAATCCATCTGAGCGGACCGATCGAGGAGTCGCGAAGGACTGCGGTGCCGAGACCCACAAGAAAGCCGAGGGAAACCGATAAGGCTGCGAGCCACAGAGTCATCAGGCAGCCAGCCAGCAACTCGCGCCAGTAGGGCACCAATACAAGGAAATCGAACTGGTAGGTCATGGCGCGAGCGCTTTTTTGACGCCGCCGTTTGCAGAGCGAATTCTGAAAAACTTCGTGTAGAGATCGATCTGGGCGTTGAGCATCGGTGCCCCGTGATGAATTGCGAGCCCAAACGCCGATGCTGTTTTAAGCAGCTCAGTTACAGCAGGCTTCATAATTACGTCTGCTACCAAACACTCGCGCCCGAGGTGTTTGGGATCGAAGGGCAACGGGTCTGACGCGGAAAGTCCGAGCGGGGTCGCGTTGATCGCCAATTGCACACCATTCGGGATATTTCCTGGAGCAGCAGATGCTACGGCACAGGTGCTCCCTGCCAGGCGCTGCGCTAAACTGTCCGAGCGGCCAGGATCGATGTCAGTTATTGTTATGGACGCGACGGGCTGACGGCTAAGAGCTGCAGCTATGGACGCGCCCGCGCCACCCGCGCCTACAATCATCACATGCTTGCCGCTAAGCTCGAAACCGCTTGTGGCAAGGCCTTGCACAAATCCTTCGCCATCAAAATTTTCAGCAAACCATGTCCCGTCAGATTCGCGACGGAAAGCATTCGCGCATCCCGCAAGCGTTGCTACTTCAGACAATGTGTCGGCGTACTCGCAAGCAGCAAACTTATGGGGAATTGTAACGAGTATCCCGTGCAGGTTTTTCCACGATTTCAACGCGTGCATGGTCTGGCCCAAATCCTGGGCCGTGACGTTGACGGGAAACATGACGGCGTCGAATCGGTTGCTCATGAAGACTTGGTTCATCAGCTCCGGCGCACGAACTTGAACGACCGGATCCCCAACGACCGCAAATATCTTCGTCACCCCCGTGATAGACATATCTGTGGTGTGATCGCGCGAAAACGCTTGTCGTAGCATGACCCCTCCCTGAGCCGAACTGTCCATCAAAAATGGAACATGTTCCAAATATGTAATCGTTCCCTTTCTGTCAACGCTTGAATTTTTGTTCCAATTGATACAATGTTCCATTTTTTAGGGGAGGCGGAATCGTCATGTCCAGTCGTGATCGCGCGTTGTCGATTATCGAATTGTTGGCCAGAAATGCGGACGGCTTACATCTGTCCGACATTGCGGAGCGGTTGGACCTGCCTCGCAGTGGCACACACAGGCTGCTTAATGACCTTCGTGAAAACGGCTATGTAAGGCAGGAGCACGAACGCGGTATCTATACGCTTACCGTGAAACTTGCGTCGCTTAGCTTGGTTCACCAAGTCGGCACCGGAATGGTAGATTTGGTGTTGCCCATATTAGACAGCCTTGCTGAGCAAACGGGTGAACTCGCGATGCTGTCCGTAATTGAAGGTGAGCGCCTGATGCGCGTTGCCAAGGCTCGAGGCGCGCGCAGGGGGCTCCTTTATAACCCGGAGGAAGAGCCGGAAGTTTATTTGGCTGCGACCTCGAATGGTTACGCGTATTTGGGATGTCTTGATGACGAACAAGCGATCCAGCTGATTGCCAGGCAAGGGCCGCTCCGCGAAAGTTATGGCCCCAATGCGCCGCGAACGATCAAAGATGTGATGACCTACGTGCATGAGGCCCGACGGTTGGGTTATTCCATTATCCACGACGTTTTCGAAGCTGGGACCTCGGCCATCGCTGCGCCGATCCGCTTACCGAAATCAGAAGATGTCGTAGGAACTATCAGCGTCGCCGGTCCATCTGTGCGAATGACCCGCGACAGGCTTGAGCTGATGGCTCCATTGCTCGTTTCCACTGCCGATGACATTGGCCATGCCGCTACCCGTTCGGGAATGTTCGAAGGGAATAAATACTCGACGGTTGGCGGGTCGGCCCCGCTCCCCGCTTCTGCCCGTTGGGCATCGATGATCGGATAACCTATTGTTAGCTCACACCTCAATATCACGCATAGACACGGCTAGAATTCGATGAAGACCTCTATTCCAGCGGTGTCTATCAGTGGCAATTTGCGGGAGAAGCTCGCGGCTATTGCTGCCGCAGGATTCGATGGCGTCGAGATATTCGAGAATGATTTTCTCGCTTTCGATGAAACACCGGCAGACGTCGGCAGGATGGTGCGCGATCATGGACTGACTATAACTCTGTTTCAGCCGTTCCGCGACTTTGAGGGAATGCCTGAGCCGCACCGCTGGAAAAGCTCGCGAAGAATGCCGTCAAGCTATCACAAGGCAACGGCCAAGCTGAAACCGTCAACAATGATCTGGAGTTTCAGCAGGCGATCATCGATGCAACGGGTCTGCAGCGCACCATTCGATATTTTTCAGAACTTACCGGAGATGTCAGGCGATTCAACAACCTTCTAGGTGTTGTGTATACAAACCGTTCCGGGGACGCTCAAAACTACGTTATGAAGCTCTACGAGGCAATCAGGGACAAAAACCTGTCGCTGCTCAAGCGATTTGGCAGGCCAAACTCGAAAGCAGCCGAACGCTACCTGTCGATTATCGTCACGGGGCAATCTGACGGCGCTGCCAAGGCGTGATGTTAACTACAGGCTTTTCCAGCGAAAGCTTTGCCGTAAAGCTGCTGCAGTGTGTTGCTCGACTTTGGGTGTGACGGATTTGCGGATCGAGACTGCCGGGACCGGCTTTTCTTCAGGCTGAGCGCCAGATATCCCGCTCGACAGACCGGCGATGGCCGCATGGACATTGCCGATGAGGCGGGGCAGGTCGCTTGCAGGCACGGGATTGTTGCTGACATAGGCGGCAACGATTTCTGAGGTCAGCACAAGCAGGTCGGCGGAGACCGTCGCAGTCTTTCCGGTCATGATCCACTCCAGGGAGGGTTTGTCGTGTCGATGTCATTGTTGTGGCAGGCTTGTCGAAACAGGAAGAACGCAGCTTCGCAAAGACCTTGATGGTGAAGGGGCAGGCCAAACGCGAGCGTTGTGAGCCTGGATCTGCGATGCCTCATGCAGGCAGGAGCGCACCGAGCGGAGCCCAATTCCTGCTCTTGTCGGCGTGTTCCTCTTGTTCCAGCCCAGACCTTGTCGATCAACCCGCAGGGGGTCGGACTACGCAAGCGTGCCGCCGCTCATGGCTTCGCCAATGCGGTGATCGCGGTCCCGGCCGGAACCGACGGGCGCCTGTCGAGCGGGGAATGGTCCCCGCAGCTACGGGAGCCACACCATGTCGCAAGAACTCCGCCTCGCCCAGAACCACGCCTGGACCCTCGCGCGCACCCTGATGGCGCGCCGGTTATCCTATTCAAGGTCAATGAAGGCGCATACGGAGTTCTTCTGCCGACGACCTCGATGACGACGAGGTCAATGCGCTCTACCTGTATGACCCCTACACGGGTGGCCAGCCGGTTCGTTGAACCGGCTTTCGTCCGGCGTGCCGCTTGCGAGCGGCAGGCGGCAAGGGAAGCTTCGCCGCGGCAGGAGCCGCGCCCTTGCCCCCTTTGCTCTTCGCGCCCTCGCTAGGATGTTCCGCGAAGTGTGCGGAAGAGATAAACTGAAAGAAAGGTCGGCTGGAAGGTGGCCGGGAGAAAAGAATGGAAAAGGCAGACGTAGAAGAGCTGCGAGGGCGTGTCGGATGTGCGGCCGTACTGGAGACGGGCGGTTTCGCGATCGACTTGAAGGAAAGCACGCGCAAGGCAGTGAAATACCGCCGCGGCGATGACATCATCATCGTCATCCACGACGGCAAGGCTGGTTCGACCCGCTCTCCGACGCCAAGGGCGATGTCTATTCGCTAGTTCAGCATCTGGACGGCTGCGATTTTCTGGAAGCCTTTGTGCAGTTCGCGTCGCTGGTCGGATTCGAGCCGCGCGAGCCGGTATGGAAACGACAGTCGCGTGAGACGGAACCTGAAAAATCGATACCGGATCGTTGGGCGACCCGGCGCAAGCCGTGGCGCGGATCGGCGACTTGGAGATATCTGCGCGGCGAGCGGCACATTCCCGAACAGGTCATCCGCGCAGCCATTGCCCAGAACCTTCTGCGGGAAGGGCCGCGCGGGAGCATGTGGGCCGCTCATCAGGGTACCGACGGCGTGGTCACCGGTTGGGAGGAACGTGGTCCTGAATGGCTTGGCTTTACCATCGGCGGAAGCAAGGTCTTGTTCCGCTTCGGGGTTCAAGGGCGCCGCTCGCATCTACGTGACCGAAGCGGCCCTCGATGCCATGAGCCTTGCTGCCATCGAGCAGATTCGGCGCGATACGCTTTATGTCAGCACCGGCGGTGGATGGTCGACCGGCACGGAGACCGCAATTCGCGCTCTTTTCGCGCGCCCAGCGATTCGTCTTGTTGCAGCCACTGACGCCAATCTGCAGGGTGAAGTGTTCGTGACACGCCTGCGGAACCTGGCCGCCAAACAGGCGTGCGATTTCGAACGGCTGAAGCCGGCTGCCGAAGATTGGAACGCGATGCTGCAGGACGTTGCATCCGCATGACGGTATCAGTCGGCGCTTATTCTGCCGCCGGTACATGATTGATGATTGCCGGTCCCACCTTTGCCGTTGTCATCTCGATTCGCAATGGTGCGCCCAGCCGCGACTGGGCTTCTTTTCGGATGGCCGCGAAATCGGCTCCCTCGGCGTCCGGGGTGTAGATCTCCAGAACGATCTCACCGGTTCGTTCGTCCGCATAGGTACCCTGAAGCCCTGGAAACTTGCTGCGGAACCAGTCGAGATTATCGGCGTGCAGCTTTTGAAGATCTACGCGCGTGTGCATCTGGCCTGAGATGAACTCTACTGTCAGCGGTTCCCCACAAATCGTCAGTCTGCGTGACTCAACAGGTTCGTTGCCAGTCAACCGCAGCACCAGCCTGCTTTCGGTGCCTTCCTGTTGATCCCAGAAGATTCCTGCAAGCCTGGGTGCATAGGTCTCTCGCAACTCCCTGGTGAGAGCGTCACCTCCATATTGCACCCGAAGCAGCTTTGCCATTTCCGGTGAGTCCGCATCGAGCACGGGCGTAGAGCAATCCATGAGGGGATCGACCCTGTCGGACGATTCCGGCTCGACAGCCAACGCAGTTGCTGTGCTGAGGAAAACGAGGGTCACGGCGAGAATGTGCTTCATCCAGGCATGACATCCGACGCGTGCGGCCAAATTGGGGAGAGAAGTGAGAGAAAGAGAAGGAGGAAATGAAACCCGGCTGCCGCATGCCCGCCAGCCGCATCAAGTGTGAAGCTTCGCCCGGCTTCGCCGGCACTTGACCCGCCCCGACGGAGAGGCGGCCGTGGAGGAGGGGTCAGGAAGGGCTGAAGATGATGGTGATCCCCGAGGATGCGCCGCGCTCCAGTCCGACGAGGCTGAAGGAGCCCGCCAATGAACTCCTCTTCTCCGATCCGAAAGGTCTATCAGGGTATCGCCGACCGCCGGCAGATGTTTCGCATGTTCGATCGACATGCCAAGCGCCCCAATCGTCTCAAGGATGCCGACGGCAGCCTCT
Organism: Foliimonas ilicis; assembly: GCF_039939195.1. Classification (NCBI taxonomy): domain Bacteria; kingdom Pseudomonadati; phylum Pseudomonadota; class Alphaproteobacteria; order Hyphomicrobiales; family Phyllobacteriaceae; genus Foliimonas; species Foliimonas ilicis. The sequence goes on from NZ_JBDUUH010000013.1 coordinate 14,895, forward strand.
ATTGCGGGGAGTGGTTCGAGCTTGCCTAGACCGAGCATGACTACCTGTTCAACATCCTGCCGCCGATCTTCATGAACGGCGAGATGTTCGCCATGCGCGAATTCCTGACCGGCAGCATCACCATCGTTTTCTTCACGCTGAAGATCGACGACCGGATGCGGTTCTTCCAAGCCTATTGCGACATTGCCGACAAGAGTTCGCCCGCGCGTATGCGTGCCGCGATCGTCGAGCGGGAAAGCCGGCCCGCCCGCGCAATGATCCGAGCAGAGCGGATCGAGCATATCTGGAGCGCGACCTAGGATGAATATCGGGGCTACGCCGATTGGCGCTTTCCGCACGCGCAGCGCGGCAAGGCCGATGCCGCCATCAACGGTGGATTCCGCAATCCATACTACGGGCATGAAGCCGGGCGAGGGCGATCGCCCGCTCGTCGTCTGCTCCGAGGAGTGCCATCCGGTCGGCAATCCCGACTGTTTTCACTACAAGCATCGCCATTTCGGGGGCGATGACGGCATCGAATTCATTGATGCCGAGCTATTGATCCCGATGTTCGATCGGAACCTGCGCTGCACGCATCTCAATGTGCAGCTCCCCGAGCGCCAAGTCTCGCTCTCCCTGACCGTACGCTAACCCCCTTCAAAACCGCGAGCCTTTTCACGTGGCCGACGCCGTCGCCCTAGGCGCGGCTTTGTGCTCTTGCCCAAGCGCCGGGTAGTCGAGCGATCCTTCGCATGGAGTACCAAATGCCGGCGCCTCGTCAAAGACTACGAACGCCTCCACACAACTCTCGAAGGGCTCTACATCGTCGCCTTCGCTTGCATCATGCTCAGACAGGCCGCCGAAATCGCCCAGGTCCATAACAGACTCTAGAGAATACCTCCTTCGAGCCCTTCGACCTCGAAGATGAGCCGATCGCGGCCGTCACAGCCCGCGTGCCGATGAACGGGAAAACCAGCCGCGACCGGTCTAAGCACGTCAAGGCGAAGAGGCCGTCGCGCCGTTCCTCGCCGAGCGGCTGGCCGATCATGCGATAGAGCGGGGCGAGAAGTCCGAAGCGGTCAAATCCGCCTTCGAGGCGTTGCGCGGCGATCTCAGCCCCAACCAGCTCGAAAGGCTGGCGTCGGCGAGCCGGGTTTCGCACCGGGGTCTCATTAGCACGGCGCCGGGCTTAACGGGACGCGTGGCCCCGGCGGCCATGCGGACCGCCATGACCAGCGTCCATCCGCAGCGAAGGAATAAGAAGTCGTCCGCCATCCATCCCCCCGCGGCAGGCGGACGGATGCAGCCGCCAGGCTACGGGCGCGCGTGCGTAACTCCTCGCGCCCCGGTCGAAGACGATCCAACCAGAAAGGAAAATCATCATGAAAAGCTCGCAACGCTCGCGATGGCCGTGCTCATCGGATTGGGCTGGCTTCCGGCATGACCTAGGCGCAAGGCGCTCCGACCCCTGAACGCAAGATCGAGCGGTAGGCCGCGCCGCAGGAGCAGGCCGGGAAGCGGCAATGGAAGAAGGGCGGGAGATACACCGGCCGCGGCATGCAGGTCGGTAACTATCGCCAGCACAATCTCAAGACGCCATCGCAGGGCCAGATGGGTTCAGGACGGCGACCAGTTCCTGCTCGTTGCCATCGCTTCCGGCGTGATCGCCTCGATCGTCAGCGCCAAGGTCCAGCCGAAGAGATAGGTCGCCGCTTGCGTGCCGGGACGGCGATATGGGCGGCTGGCTTTTCCGGAAAGGTTCGACATGGGTCGCCTATAACTCCCTGCACGCAACAGATCGTGAGCTTTGGTGATCCGCCGCGTTCCTCCCTACTTCCGCGGTTCAGGAAACCAGTTCCCCGACCTTGGTTCTCGTTCGTCAACATTACGGGAGTCTGGCCGAATCCGTTCGCAAGCGGATCGGCCGGTCCTGCGTGCGCCTGCGAGCAACGGGACATCCGTCCTGGTTCGCCGGTGCAGTCAAAACGGCGCGCAGACGAAAGGAAATCGGGCGGGATGCAGGTGAAGGCTGATCAGGCAGGAGCGAAGAATGACTCTTCCGCCGATCCTCTGGCTGAGGCGCTAACCGAGCAATCGCGCCTGTGGCCGGAAGTCCGCACTGAATCCAGAAAATTGGAACCGGGCTGGATCACGGCCGAAGCGTTCTTCGCCGCCGACGCAGCGATCGACGAGTATCTCGATTATGAAGGTTCATTCCACGCGGGCGCTGATCGAAGGACCTGCGCGGCTTCCATGATGATCGACTATTGCTACGTCTTCTCGATGGCCACCGTCCCGCTCTTCGTCGGCTTCGGCATCGTTCCCGAGTTGACGCCGCAGCATTACGCCATGCGGTTCTACATCGCGCCGCAGGAGCATGACGGCCGCACCTTTCAGATCCGCCGCGCCCATGTCCGCTTTCTCTCCCGCGCCTTCTGGACTGATAAGAAAGTAAGCGCGGCCCATCCGGATGCGCGCGGGCTGCCAAATCGCGATGCCTTGTGCGACCTCTATCGCCACTCTGTTGAGGATCATGTCCGGCCGCTGATAGACAAGCTTGCCAGCAGGACCGGGCTGTCGCGCAACGCGCTGTGGCGCCTAGTCAGCGATGCCGTGGCCGGTCGCTTCCTGGACGCCGGCCGCCGACTCGGTTGCTTGGAGGAAGCAAAGGCAATGGCCATGACTATCCTCAAGCAGTCCGGCTCACCGCTTAACAATCGGCAGCTCCACTATTTCGACCTGACCCTGCGGGACGACGGAGAGCGCGAGCTGATCTCTTGGGCCTTTCGCGCCCGCGGTGGCTGCTGCCGCTACTACACCGTGGAGGGCGGGGAGCTTTGCGACACCTGCGTGCTGAAAAAGCCGGAAGAGCGCGATGCCGAGCTTCTTGAGATCATGCGGCACCGTTTTGCCGCCGCTGCCGGCAACAGATCATGAACCCCTCCGGCAACTCCGTCACACCCATCTCCCGACCCATCCGGTTTGCCGGCTGCTTCCCGGTTCGTGATCCGATGATGGGGAATTGAAACCCGCCCCTTCAACGCGCCAGCGCATCCTCGAATGCCGGTAAAAGTGGTGAGTTCCGCCGGCATGGCGGAGGCGGCCAGTACGGGGCTAGGTGCTTCTGGTGGACTTGCAGAGAGTGCCGCTCTTTCGGTCAATTCGCACCCGCTGTCTGTTGCGGTTTTGCAACGCAATCCAAGAATCTGCTTTTCGTAATTGCGCTTCCTGAGCGCGTGCGCCGGAACCCCTCGCGCGGATTCGTGCAACGAAATCAGACATAAACATGAGTGTTAGACACAAGTTTTCTTCCTGCTCGTGAGTGAGCTGTTTGTAATCGGTCTAAAGCACTGCTCTTGCGATAGAATTCCCCCTTTCGTATGGGATCGATCTCCCGCCTCGCTAGGGATGGCCGGTGCGACGATATGCTGATGGTCCGATGAACGTAAAGACAGAAGAAATCACGGCGCTCTATGTCGCCGAACACAAGCGTCTGGAACGGCAGATCGCCCGCCGCGTCGGCTGCCCCGGCACTGCAAGCGATCTCGTCCACGATATCTTCATCCGCCTTTGGGAACGGACCGCCGAGCGGCTCGCGGAGCCGGCCGCCTATCTCACGCGCAGCGCGCGCAATGCCGCGATAGACCACGTCAGGGCAGAGAAAAGGCGCAGCGATCTCTTCAGCGGCATCCTGCCCGAGCAATGGGCCGCTCCGCCGGTTTCTCCCGACGACGCCGTCGCTGCCCGGCAGGAGCTTCGCGGCATCGATGCCGCGCTCGCCGCCCTGCCTACGCGAACACGGCATATCTTCCTTCTCAATCGCGTCCACGGCAAGAGCTTCTCCGAGATCGCCGAGGCGCTCGGCATATCCCGGCGCGCCGTCACGAAGCACATGGCGCGCGCCGTCGCCGCCTGCGAGCGAGGGGAAATAGCCTCCGGGCCGGGCTTTTCTTCTCGCGCGAAATTCGGATAGTAGGCGACCTGCGCGGCCTTCGTCCTGGCGCGAGGCCCGTGGAAAACAACTCCGGAACAGTCATGCGCCCAGCCGACCAGCCACCGCACGACCGATCAGAGGCCGAGCTTCGCGAGGAAGCGCGGCAATGGTTCGTGTCGCTGCTGGAGCGGCCCACCGCCGCAAGGCGGGCAGAATTCGAAACATGGCTTCGCGCGGACCCCGCCCACTTCGAGGCGTATAGCGCCGTCGAGGCTGCCTGGCAGCAGGCGGAACAGCCAGGCCGGCGGCTTGCCGAGAAGGAGGCCGGCCAACTCGCCGTCTATCTGGAGGCGATGGACCAGGCCAAGGGGCGGAAAAAGAGCTTCCGCCGCCTGTCCACGTTGAGCGTCCTGCTCGCCGCCATCCTCGCGGGAGGCATATGGCTGGAACGCCCGAACATTTTGCAGAACATGCTCGCCGACCACAGTTCGGTCCGCGGCGAACGCCGCAGCATCGAGCTTTCGGACGGCTCGTCCGTGCTGCTGGATGCCGACAGCGCGCTCGACGAGGATTATACTGCAGCCGAACGGCGCGTCCGCCTGCTTCGGGGCGGCGCATTCTTCGACGTCGCAAGCTCCAACGTGCCTTTCATCGTCCGGGCCGGAAGCGGCGAGGTGCGCGTGCTCGGCACCGCTTTCGCGGTGCGGCTGACGGACGATGGCGGCCTGGTGACTCTGGAACGCGGCGGCGTCGAGGTGACGGCCGACGAGCGACCGGAAGCGAGCGCGCTCGCGCCGGGCCAGCAGGTTCGCTTCGGCACGGCCGGCATCGGCACGGTGGAGGAGGTGAGCCTCGATGACGAGCTTGCGTGGCGGGAGGGACGCTTCGTCTTCTACCGCGCCCGCCTGGCGGATGTGGTGAGAGAGATCCAGCGCTATCGCCGGGGGCGGATCGTCATCGCCACGGCGAGGCTCGCCGGGGAGCGTGTCACCGGCAGCGTCTCGCTTGCCGACACCGACGCCGCGCTCACCTCGATCCAAGCCAGCCTGGGCTTTCGCATGAACACCCTGGCCGGTCGTCTGACCGTCATCGGTCCCTAACTCCTCGCTTCGTTTCAGCCTTCCGGCAGGCGCGACAAAAATTAAAGGTTGCCTCCGAGGGTTCCCCGATCGCCCGTCTCAAACGTGAACGCAGTAAGAGCACGGCGAATGAGGGGCAGAGTTGCCATCCGTGCTCTCTAACGTTTTCGAGAGTGACAGGGGCAGACGAAGATGATGGGTCATGGGGTGCGCGGGGTAACATTCGCGCTGGCGGCGGCGCTGCTGGTGGCGGCGAGCGGGGTTTCGATCACGGCAGCGCAGGCGCAGCAACAGGCTGCTCAGGGCCAGTTCAGTTTCGATATTCCCGCCAAACCCGTGCCGCAGGCCGTTAACGACATCGGCCGTGTCGCCGGGCTTTCGGTTGTGTTCCGCGAGAACCGGCCGATTTCCGCCATCGGCAATCCGGTGAGTGGTTCGATGACCGCCGGGCAGGCTTTGTCGACAATGCTCGCCGGAACGAAGCTAGACTACAGCTTCAGCAATCCGACGACCGTGCAGGTGTTCGAACTGCCGGCACCGACCTTTGACAATACCGCGTCGGCTGACGGCGTCACCGTCCTCGACGTCATCACCATCTACGGCGCGCGAAACACGACGACCCTCGAAAGCACGTCCGCAAGCGTCGGGGTCGTCACGGCCCGGGAGATCGAGGCCGGCCAGATCCGGACAACCCGTGAGAGCTTTCGCCGGCTCGCAAACGTCATGGACAGCGCGAACCTCGACTCCGGTTTCGTTATCCGAGGCATGAGTTCCGAAGGCTTCGTTCCCAGCGGTGCTCTTGTTGGCTCGCTCTATGTTGATGGCGTGCTCCAGACCCGGTATGGCGCTCGACGCGGCGCGCGCAACCTTTGGGATGTAGAGCAGGTCGAAGTTTACCGAGGCCCGCAGTCCACGTTGAGCGGCCGCGCGGCCATGTCCGGAGCCATCTATGTCAAGACGAAGGACCCGACTTTCGATCAGCAAGTCGAGGTTTCTGGCACCGTTGGCAACAATGATCTTGCGGGCACCGCGTTCATGGTGAACACGCCCGTGCTGGATGACCAGATCGCAATCCGCATCGCAGGGGCGTTCGAGCGCAGCAAGACGATCCTCAACTATCCCGACTACGAAATTTATGACAACCATGGGAAATTCACCACCGATGTCGGCTACAATCTGCGCGGCAAGATCCTGTTTGCGCCTTCGGAGATGCCGGAAACCAGAGGCGTTCTCAGCTACGCATTCTCGAATGACCGTCCTATCGAAAGACTGATCGGCACCGGCGCGGGCTTCGATCCCGACGATAATCGGGGCGACTGGTATCAGTATCCCGTCTACGCAGAGCACAAGGCTACGAAGGTCCATAATATCGGCCTTGAGGTGACGCACGATTTTACCGATGCATTGCGATTGACATCGCAAAGCGGCCTTCATATCGCCGACACAGACCGATTTTCAATTGATCTGGGCACAGTCGGCAATCCGAGCGGCCTGAACGGAAACATAGATGACAAGCTGTTCATGCAGGAACTGCGGCTGAACTACGAAGGCGATCGCTGGAAGTGGGTCGGCGGCGTGTATGGCAGCTACCAGAATTTCGATTCCTGGCTTGAGGCAGGCCTCTACCCCGTCCTGAGGCAGGCGGAAACGCTGAACCGCAAGACCACCAACCTGGCGGCTTTCGGCGAAGCGACCTATGAGTTCTTCCCGACCTGGAATTTCACGCTCGGCGGTCGTGTGGACTATACGCGTGAGAAATCCGTGCAGGTCAGCTCGCGCTGGGCATGGGCGGGAACGCCGAATCCCACCGAAAATCGGGCCGACTTCGACGAGCTCAATTTCGTACCCAAAGTCGGACTGTCGAAGGACCTCGCGGAGGGACACACGGTCGGCGCCACCTATTCACAGGGCTTTCGCACCGGCGGCTACTTCGTGAACTACGTCACGCTTGAACCGAACTACTATGATCCCGAGAAAGCCCACAGCTACGAGCTGTTCTACAAGGGACGCCTGCTGGACGACCGCCTGACGCTCAACGCCAATCTCTTCTACACGAAGTATCAGGATCAACAGATCGAGATACGGCCGGACCCCAACGACCAGTTCTACCGTGAGACCTCGAACGCGGCCTCCTCGCGGGCGTGGGGTTTTGAGATCGAGCCTACCTTCCAGGTCAACGAGCGCCTTTCGCTGTTTGCATCGGTCGGCTACCTCAACACGAAGTTCGAGGAGTTCAACCATGCGAGCTATGGCGACCTCTCCGGCCAGCCCTTCCCGGAGGCGCCGGAATGGACCATCGGCTTCGGCGGGCGCTACGAGTTCGAGAATGGATTCTATGTCGGCGGCGACGCGAAATACACGTACTCCCATCTGGCCCGGTTCGGGCAGGCTCCGCAGGACAAGCTCGACTCCCGCATCATCGTGAACGCACAGGCCGGCTATCGCAGGGACAACTGGGAAATCAACGTCTTTGCCGAAAACCTGTTGGACGAGCGCTACTACACCTTCGCCGATCAGGAATCGCTGCCGGCTTACGCCCAGCTAGGACCGTGGAGATCCTTCGGCGTCAACGTCAAGACGAGATGGTGAATGTCGTATGGAGCGGATTGTTGCGCATCCCGCTCCAAAATTTTTGTCAGTCTATCTGTAAGAAGCGGAGCGTCTGCTTGCGAACGCTGCTCTTGGTATTGTCGTGGTTGTGCTGCGCGTCGCCTGCATTTGCTGGCTGCGACGGCAATCTTGTCACCGGGAATGTGTTGAATGCGCCATTCTGCGCTCCCGGCGATCCGAAGCGTATCGTCGTTCTGGACCCGTTCTATAATCTCGGCATGACGATGGAACTCGGTTTGCCGGTGGTGGGCGCTCCTCTGTTCGGGCTGCACGATCCGAAACTCCTTGCTGTCGCGCGGAACGCCGCGGTGGCCGACATCGGTGATCCCAAGCAGCCCAATCTCGAACGGATCGTCTTACTTCGACCCGACCTGATTGTCGGCCACAGCGCCTGGCATGAACAAATCCATGAATCCGCATCTCGGATCGCCCCTACGCTGCTGATCGACGATCTGGATTGGAAAGCTCATTTTCTTTTGCTCGCCGAGGCGACAGGCAGGTCCGAGACCGCCAGGGAGGCCTTGGCGAATTATGAGGCCCGCGTTTCCGCAATCAAGGCGCGCATGGAAGAAAAGACCGTTTCCGTGGTTCGGATAGCGACCAGCGGATTTCTTGTTTATCTGGATGCGCCGACCACCTTTGGTCCCTTCGCGATTCTGCGCGAAGCGGGCGTGAACCGCACACCCTTCGAGACCTCGACCGGCGACATGCTGTTCAAGCGTCTGGACTGGGAGGAGCTCGAGGCCCTTGAAAGTGACGTGCTGCTCTACTTCACGGTGGATGGCTATGATCCGGCCGCGTATGACCGGATAGAGGCTGAAACGCTTGCGAACCCCTTTTGGCAGATGTTGCCGGCGGTACAGGCAGGTCGTGCATACCGTGTCGATCGCGCGACCTGGATGGGCTTCAACGGCATTGCGTCCGCCCACCGCGTCCTCGACGACGTCGAACGCTACATCCTGACCGAACCATGAACGGCGGCCGGAGCTTTTCGGCCGTCCGAGCCGGCCCGATCACGACGGCGGACAGCATCCTACTTTTCAAGCTGGTTGCTCTGTGCAGCATTCTTGCGGCCACTTCTGTATGGTCAGTGACGTTCGGCACATCGCGCATCTCGATTGCGGACGCGCTTGGCGCGATCTTCGCCTTCGACGGCTCGCGCGAGCACCTAGTTGTGACGACCTTGCGCCTGCCGCGCCTGCTGGCCGGGCTGCTGGCGGGCTCTGCGCTGGCGGTCGCCGGCGCGATCATGCAGGCGGTGACGAACAACCCGCTCGCCTCGCCAGGCCTGCTCGGTGTGAATGCCGGCGCAGCCTTTGCCGTGGTCATGGCCACCAGCCTGCTCGGCATCGGTGCGGGGGGGAGCATCTGGTTCGCCCTTGGCGGCGCGGGCGCCGCTGCGATCATCGTCTATGCCCTCGGATCGGCGGGGCCGTCCGGCGCTACGCCGCTCAAGCTCGTGCTGGCTGGCGCGGTGCTCACCACCTTCCTCACCTCGCTGACCACAGCGATCCTGATCTTCGATCAGAATACGCTCGACGCCGTGCGTCTCTGGACCGCCGGGTCGCTCTCGGGGCGCACTATGCTGCAGATCGCTTCCGTCGCGCCCTACATTCTTGCTGGCCTCGCGGCCGCGCTGATCCTCCGCCGCCATCTGATGACGCTCAGCCTCGGCGCGGAGATGGCGCGCACCGTCGGGCAGAACCCGGTCGTCTGGCGCGGCCTCGCCGTTGGCATGGTTATCTTGCTTGCAGGTGGCGCGGTCGCGCTCGCAGGCCCGGTCGGCTTCGTCGGTCTCGTCGTGCCGCACATCACCCGCTTCACGGTGGGCGTCGACTATCGCTGGATCATTCCGTTCAGTGCGGCCGGGGGCGCTCTGCTGGTCGTGGTGGCCGACACGGTGGGACGGACCTTCTTCGCCAGCCAAAGCTTCCCGGTCGGCGTCACGATGGCGATGGTCGGCGCGCCCTTCTTCATTTGGCTGGCGCGCAGTCGAGTAGGTAAGACTCGATGATCCGCATCGTCGTCGTACTGATCGCCGCCGTTCTTGCCTTGCTGCTTGCCGGGCTGGCCTATGGCGACTACGCCGTCTCCTTCGGTGAGCTGGTCTCCATGCTGGCGGGGCCGGCCGGTGCGAATCCGCAGATCGAGATGATCGTGCTCGACTTGCGCATGCCGCGCTCGTTGCTTGCCATGCTCGTCGGCGCGGCGCTTGCCGTCGCCGGAGCCGTCGCGCAGGCCGTCATGCGCAATCCGCTGGCCGAACCAGGTATCCTCGGCATTAATGCCGGCGCGGCGCTGGCGGCCATGATTCTCATCGTCGCGCTCGACAACGCGCCGATCCATCTCCTGCCCTGGGCGGGCTTTGGCGGCGCCAGCGCGATGGCGGCCGCGATATACGCGCTGTCGTGGCGCAACGGCACCACCTCGCTGCGCATCATCCTGATCGGCATCGGCCTTTCTGTGCTCGCCGGCGCGGCCACCACCTTCCTGACCGCCTTCGGCGACATCCGCGATGTCCAGCGGGCGATGATCTGGCTCGCCGGCAGTGTCTACCATGCCGAGTGGACCGGGGTGCGGGTTCTCGCCCTCTGGCTCGTCGCGCCGATGACGCTCGCCCTGATGTCCTCACGCGAACTCGACCTGATCCGCTTCGGCGACCATGCCGCGCAAAGTCTCGGCCAGCGCGTGAATCTTGTGCGCGGGCTGATGATCCTGCTCTGCACGCTGCTGTCGGGCGCCGCCGTCGCCGCAGCCGGACTGATCGGCTTCGCCGGCCTCCTCGCCCCGCATATGGCCCGCCGCCTCGCGGGTCCGGCTCACGCCCGTCTGATCCCGGTATCAGCCCTGATCGGCGCTGCGCTGGTGATGGCCGCCGATCTCGCCGGTCGCACGGTCATCGCCCCGGCGCAACTTCCGGCCGGCATAGTCACCGCGCTGATCGGCGCACCCTTCTTCGCATACCTGCTCTGGGGCCGTCGCCATGTTGCAGCCTGATCGGGCCAAGGGCCTTGCCGCCAAAGGCGTCTCCGTCGCCTACGGACGCTCAGTCGTCGTGGAAGGCCTGGATCTCACCATCCCTGCCGGCGTCTTCACCGCACTGATCGGGCCGAACGGCAGCGGCAAGTCCACCATCCTGCGCGCGCTCGCCGGCCTGCTTGCGCCGAAAGCCGGTACGATCCGCCTCGATGGCGGCTCCATATCCGAACTTTCCACGAAGAAGGTTGCACGGCGAATAGGCGTACTGGCGCAGGGGCCGATCGCGCCCGAGGGCCTGACCGTGCTCGATCTCATCCGGCAGGGCCGCTATCCGCACCGCTCCCTGTTCGGCCACTGGTCGGAAAAAGATGACGAAGCTTGCGGGGAGGCCCTGAGGCTGACAGGGATGGAAGAACTCCAGGCCCGACCGCTCGACAGCCTGTCCGGCGGCCAACGCCAGCGCGCGTGGATAGCCATGACGCTGGCGCAGGAAACGCCAATCCTTTTGCTGGACGAGCCTACCACCTTCCTCGACCTCGCGCATCAGATCGAAGTGATGGAACTGATCGCCGAACTGGTGCGCAATCGAGAAAAAACTGTCGTCGCCGTACTGCACGACCTCAATCAAGCTGCCCGCTACGCGGACCACATGGTCATGCTCAAGGACGGAAAGGTCTCCGCTGCAGGCAAGCCCGCCGACGTGATGACCGCCGAAACCGTCAAGGATGTGTTTGGCGTCGCTTCCGTGATCTTCCCCGATCCCGTCGCCGGGACGCCGATGTGCGTTGCCAGATCAGAACGTGGATAAGCTGGTTACCCGATTTCGCGACGTCCAATCCCATCCAGTTGAACCCGCGCCACGTCAAAGCACCGCCACCGTCATCCAAACGCAGATGCCAGGGCGCACCGCCGAGCGCCCGACAACATTCGCTTACAAAAAATGCCTCTGCCAGAAACCCGCGGTTACTTGCCGGACCAATGCTGGACACGAGTGCTTCGTAGATTGGCCCCGCATCAAGATACGAAAGAACGAAGCGTGAAACGCTAATCGCGCGTAACCGAATTTGGAAAGGCGACGGGACGGAACACTTCCGTCCCGTCCCGGTGAAATTTCTGATCAACCGTCGCCATCCCTGCGTCAACCACATCCAGATCGCGGGTGCCCCGCCGTAAAAGCGCCAGGCTGCATTCGAGGAAGGCCTCATGTTCGACATTCAATACATAGTCACGACCGGCATAGTCATGATCGGCTTCGTCAACCCCGTACCACCGCGACAGCTCTTCCGCTTCCTCCGCACGGCGCGAACTGGAGCCGGCGGCGCGTCGACGGGCGAAGCAGCGCGGCGTGACGCCCACACAGCGGAAGCTCAGGGGGTACCCAGCGGCCGTGACGGCGTGAGTTTGGCGCACATCGGCGTGGTGGGCCACGAACATAGGAGATGGGCATTACAGATTCGCTGCCCCTCTCGATGATGATACATACCCACAAACTACGAAGAGCGGCTATCGGTATCGGTTTTGCCTCGACCGTCAGGCTAGGGCTTTTGCTTCCTGGCCTTTCGGAACTTGTTGGTCGCCATGAATCGCCGGACCATAGGTGCAATGAGATTGGCAGGGTCGAAAAATTGGCCCCAGTGACGCGGATGGCCCGGCCTGGTTTCAAAACCGCGACAGCAACTGCATCTTCATGTTGTGCAGGCTTCGGCCCATCAGCCCGACGATCTTTTCGCCATGGCCGCGTGCCATGGCGATAGCCACGGCGTTGGCACGGCTGCCGGCGACGATGGACCCCATCCGGCCGGTCTGTTCGTCGAGGCACAGGCTGGTGAGGAACTCGGCGTCTTCCTGACGAAACCGGCTCGCCTCGTCGAGTTTATGTGGAGGCAGCGGCGATACGGATGCCGGCGGCTGTGCGGCGCGATGGCGGGCATGGGTGTCTACCGCGATCATCGGAACACCTCCCGCACCAGCCCGTGCATGCGGCGGAAGGCGGCTTTGGCTCCGGCGATGACGCGGGCCTCGTCCGCCTCTGACAAGGACACAGTATCGAGCGCCGCCGTAAAGGTGCGCCAGTGCAGCCCGCGCCCTTCGGGCGCGCCGGCAAGGTGCCGTGCGCCGAACTCTTCCGACAGGCCCAGCTTCTCCTTCGCCCATTTGAGCAGGAAGGCGGCGCCCATGTTCGAGCCTTCCGCCACATAGAGCCAACCGAGCGCCGTCGGCACGTCGGCCGAAGCCCCGCGCGCGAAGGCCGGGGCTGCGTCGAAAGCAAGCGTCTCCGCGCCAAGGTCGGCAAGGTCCCGCTCGATCTGGTCGAAGCGGCGGCGGCCCTTGAGGTCCGGCAGCAGAGCATCCAGCGCCACATCGTCGTAGAGCGCGTCGATGTCGCGGTGGAAGGCATGCTGCACCTTCACGAACCGCGCATAGCGATCCCGGCTCGAAAACGGCTCGTGGCCCATGATCGCCTTATCCAGACGATCATGTGTGACGTTCGTCGCCACCCTCAGCCGCTTCGAACGGGGAAGTGACGCCGAAATCGTCAAGGACTTATATAGATTATCGACGACCATCGGTCGGCCTTTTGAATGAACAGACATCAGAAATCCTGCCTTAATGAACTAATATGCGGATAGGAGAACGGGAAGTTCTTCCATCAAAAGCGATAGTTCATGCCTATTTTTACAAGATCGACATTGATGCGATTGCGCCAGCTTATGTCTTGGAATTGGGTTGAGGTTTCTATGCTTCCTCCCAACTTTCCACTGTTCAGGCGAAGATGCTGATATTCTCCGAATATACTGAAATTGTCCGTCAACGCGTATTCAACACCCGCGCCTGCCGCCAGACCGAAAGCGAAGGTAGTGTCTTCGATATCGTTGGAATGCCCTTGTTCCGTGGCAAATGGGAAGCGGCTCGTCACCCGCCCGGCTCCCAGCCCGGCCTTGCCGTAGATCAGGATGTCATCGAAAGCGTATCCCAGACGAACGCTGGCCGATGCCAACATGTCGTAGGTCGTGTACATCGTCATGCTGGACGGCAGGTTTGTCTGCTTCTGCACAGCAGCGATACTTCCCCAACCCGCCTCGACATCTGCACCAAGCACGATGTTGCCTGCGAATTGATGATCGTAGCCCGCTCGAACGCCACCGACGAAACCAGAGGCCGAGCCGGCTTCGTAGACGACAGGTCCGCCTTCCGTGATTTGCCCATTGCTCTTTCCCGTTGACACGGTTCGGTGATCTTCGACCCGCGTCGAAATCGTGGCGCCACCGATGCTGCCGCCGGCGTAAAAGCCGCTCCAGTCGCGGGTTTGACCTGACGAAACGCCATCGACAAACCCAAGTCCGAGACCGTTTTCGGGATCGAACGTGCCTGAAAAGCCGAACTTGATGGTGCGGCCGGGTGCGGGAACCAGCGCGATGCTCAACGGATCGACGTAATACTGATCAGTAAGATTCTCGATGCCCAAGGTGAGTTTCGCCTGATCCGACAGCTTGTACTCGGCGTAGGCATCGAACAGCAGCACGGAATTCCATGGGATGGCTGCAATGAGCGGGTTGGCACCCGATGCCACCGGTTCGAAAGCCGCTGCCCGCTTGCCGTGGTAGGTTGCACGACCACTCAAGGTCAGCCGGTCTTCAAGCAATTTTTGGCTCAATGTCAGGCTGGCGGAAAACTTCGGCGGAACGTGATTGGTAGCGTAATCGCTGCCGAGCGAACTGTTGATGCAGGTCGCGGCCGTCCGGCAGAACGAGAAGTCGGTGTAGTATGTCGCCGACGCCGCGGCACTGAACGATCCGGCATCATACTGGCCCGAGAATTCCAGGCCCGAGAACTTCGCCTTCTCAAGATTGTCGATGGAAAGCTGGGTTAGGAAGTAACCGGGGATGATCTCGACCCGATCGGACTTGCGGTAGAGAAAATCGTCCACCGTATTATGGAAGTATCCGACTTTCAGCTTCAATGAGTCTCCGTCCGCAACGAGGTTGTCCATTGAAAGATTGGCGCCAAGCTGAATGTTGCTCGACCGTTCCGGGCGGATCGCAGGATTGACGTTGATCAGGCTTGTGCTGATGCTCTCCACCAAGGAGGGCATACGCGCCGCATTCTTGTAGTTGGCGAACAGTTGCAGGCCATCGATCGGCGTGACGGATGCCCCGATATTGTAATCCCACTCATTTGCCTGCGGGCTGACGACCGAGATCAGCGCTGCGTTTCCTTTGTCCCTGGCTTCGTAGGCGTGATAACGCGCGCCCGCACTCAACTGCAGCCAGTCGGTAGGATCCAGTGTCCCGGCGACAAATGCCGAACCCTCCGAGCGCGCGCCATTGCGGGCTATGCTTCCTATACTCGTCGTGCGATCGCTTGGAGCGGTCGTTTCGTGCTTGTAGGTCCCGCCATAATTCAACATTGCCGGCCCCAAGACAGTATCCAGTCGCGAGGTGTTGCTGAGGTCTGCACTAAAGATTCGTGACCATTTCCCGATAACCCCGGCATCCCCGATGCCGGCTGGATTCTCTTCATCCATGCTGGTCTGGGAAATATTGAATCTGACGTCGAGCAGATCATTTTCGGGATTCCACCGGTACCGGGCGGCATAGGTGTCGAGTGCCACGGTCGAGGTGAGGTTCTGGTCGGTGAGCGTACCACTGGTCACGAAACCGAGCGTCCCGGTTTCGCCGAATACCGAATCGTAGCGTGTATTAATGAGTTCAAGTGTATGATCGTCGTAGCGGAACGTCGCCTTCGCAAGTGTCGTGATGATGTCCTGCGACGTGTTGAGAACCTCCTCACCGGGCAGGTAGGTCGTCAGACCAAGGTGATACGGAATACTGCCGCTGTTGCAGTAGTTGAGCATCGCGCCCGTCGCGGTCGCGCAAATATCGGCAAAGCTTGGTGCGTCGGAACCGTTGGAGCCCACATGATAGTTGCCGATTTTGCGACGCGATGCGCCCAGAACCAGATCGAAATTCTCGCTGCGGGAGGCATAGGTGACACTGCCTGCGCCGCCCGTGGGCAGCAGCAAGCCCGGCCTGTCGATGTCGTGCAATGGAGCGGAGGGTGTTCCAACGTTGTTGGCCGTCCAGAGATAGCCCAGAAGGCTCCGCGACAGCGTACGAGTGCCCACCGGAGGAGGAGTCGAGTTGTTGGTGCTCATCTCGGCGTTGATGCGCAGAGCGGAATTCTGTCCTTCGGGAATGATGTCATCCGCGTTGATCGTACGAATCGAAACCGAACCGCCGATGGCTCCGACACCGGTTGCGCCGATGCCTGGCCCCTTCTCGATGCTGACACCGCCGATAAAATCGGGATCGATATAGGACCGGTTACTGATGCCCTGATAGCCGTGATAGCTGGTCATGGCGTTGGCAGCGCCGTCGACCGTTACGGCCACGCGTCCCATCCCTTGAAGCCCCTGAATGTTCGGATCGATGCCGCCGCTGGTGCGGTTCGCTCCCGACAGCACGCCAGGAACGCCCTTCAGGATATCGCCGGATGTGGTGCCGCGATAGCGCTCGATAGTTTCAGACGACACATGCGAAACCATTGCAGGGGTCGTGTAAACGGTCTCGGCGGAGCCATCCCAACCAACGCCCGACTGGCCGCTGGTTATCGTGATTGTGTCGAGCACAAGTGAGCCGTCCGCGTCGATCGGCGCGGCAGCAGCAACGGCAGACGGGTCGTAGACCGTAACGGAGGTTCCGCCTGTAAAGCGATAGGCAAGTCCGCTGCCGGACAGGAGCCGATCCAGCGCCTGCGTCTGCGTGAGCGGTCCTTGCAATGCTGGCGCGGACCTGCCTTGCGCCAACTCCGACGGATATGCGATGCGCAGGCCGGCCGCGCGTGCGAAGGCGGCGAGCGAATCCGACAGGGATTGAGCAGCGATGTCGAAGGAAGCGGGTTGGAGCCTGGCGGCAGTCTGCGCCTGAGCCGCCGACGCCATCGGCACGATCGCCGTCGACGCGATCAGGAAAGCCCTCAATAAATGCACACGCCTCGAATTTCGCACCATAATTCCCTGTCCTCGATTCTCGACTTGAGGGGAGGCCGGCAGAGCTTTCGTAACCCCTCATGAGTTTAGAGGGTGGGGGCGAGAAAAATCCTCAATGAAACAGGAGAAAAAGACTCATAAAAAACCTAAGCCGCTGAAATGACCGTGATAAAATTTGCGACATGACGGACTCGGATGGGCAAGCCGCCCTGAAGCGCATCCAGCGAACCCCGTGGGTCACGCAGGTCCAGCACGGCATCGACACGAAGCGCATGAAGGCCGCGACCGGCAATGACGATGCTGCCGCCATACCAGGCCGAAAGCGCCGCCACGACCTCTTCGAGCGTGCGCGCATTCGCACGGTAGATGCCGTCCCGCCATGCACCGGTGTCGGCGGCGTTCTGGGCTCGGACAGTTCCGATGCGGCCCGATCCATCCACCGCTACGATCTCCCCTGCCATGAGGTCGATGGAAGGCGTCTGCGGCGGCAAGATTCTCGCCGTATCGACCGCGACGGCGATCTCGATTCCCCCATGGGGCAGGTTGCGGGTGACATCGAAGGCCGCCGCGTGCGACCGGATCGAGACGTCGCCGGCCACGACCTCGAACGGGCGGGACGGACCGCCGGCAATTTCGAAGAACGCCTGCCCCTGAAGAAGCGAGATGCCGCGCGAGTCCGGCCCAAAGGCGACGTCGATGGCCGAACGGGCATTGAGCGTGACCCTGGAGCCGTCCGGAAGCTCGATCAGGCTGGTGCTGGCGACGGGCGTGGCATGGTCGGCAAGGATGCGCGTGAAGACGCCGGAAGACCAGAGGGTGCCGCCGGCCGCGCCGGCTACGGCGACGCCGCCGATACCCGTCAGCACCGCCCGTCGCGACACGGACGGCGGCTTCCTGCCGGGCTTGACGAGACCGGTGGCGGGATCGACGTGCAGATCGGAAATGTCCGACCATAGTCGCTCCGCCTCGACGGCCGCCTTCTCATGTGCAGGGCTTGTCGCGCGCCATTTGCGCCATGCCTGCCGATCGGCCTGCGTCGCCGTGCCCGAATGCAGGCGTGCGATCCACCGCACCGCCGCTTCGGTCAGGTCAACCGCTTCCCGATCGGATTCCTCCATCGTCATGAGCACCAGTCCGCAAACAAACACACCTCTTCATAGGTATAGAGCGGAAACAGGCGCAAAAACCGCAACGCGAGACGAAACATTCTAATCGTCGGCGTGCGCGCGCATCAGTTCGCGGCAATGGAGAAGCGCGCGGACCACATGCTTCTCGACCATGCTGACGGAGATGCCGAGCTTTGCAGCAATCTCCGGATGGGAATAGCCTTCGAACTTGTTCATGACGAAAGCCTTGCGGCATGCAGGCGGCAGTTCGTTGAGGAAGACGGCAAGCATGGCCAGCTGCCGGTTCTGCTCGTAGCGGGCGACGGAGTCGTCGGCAAGTTCGGCCTCCGAGAGTGAATCGAAGTCGACGCGGCGCGACCATTCGCGCTGCTCGCGCATGGTGAACGCGATCGCGGCGTTGCGGGTGGCGGTGAAGAAATAGGTCTTCGGATGCTCGATCGGGGTGGCTCCGCCGCGAACCGCGAGGCTCACCCAAGCGTCCTGAACGACCTCTTCTCCATTGTCACGGTTGCCGACCAGACGAGAAGCAAAGCGAACGGCCTCCGCGTGGTAGCT
Source organism: Foliimonas ilicis (assembly GCF_039939195.1). Classification (NCBI taxonomy): domain Bacteria; kingdom Pseudomonadati; phylum Pseudomonadota; class Alphaproteobacteria; order Hyphomicrobiales; family Phyllobacteriaceae; genus Foliimonas; species Foliimonas ilicis. Next base: position 33,147 of record NZ_JBDUUH010000013.1, read on the forward strand.
TCGGAAAATATCGTTCAGGAAATGATGGAATGAACGGACCATGGTACGGATTTCTGCACAGCATCTTGTGTTGACTTGGCTCGCCTTGGCTTTGAATGGCTGGGCAGGAGGTCTCGCCGCCGATTATACGATCGCAAAAACGCAGGCAACTACAATGAATTAGAACCGATCCAGCATCTCCGAGCAACGCACGATAAACATGAGTACATTACCTAAGTTTTGTATTTGATTTCATTCGCAGACTCCGCGCCGCAACAAGCGAGCGGTTTTCAACCGGGGATGTCGAGGATTCATGACATTGTTGCATCCATGCCACACGTCCTGCGCCGAAAATCGTATACTGGTTACGATGAGGCGGATGCAACGGCGATGTCGTACAGTCTTAACGATCTGGCGTCTCTTCGGTCGGAACAACCTCTTCCGGCGCTTCTTGCCTGAGCCGCGGCCTTTTGGCGAGATGGCCGCCAAGCGCTTCGAGAAACAAGATGCCTCCTGCGATCATTTCATTCACATTCCCAGAAAACGAATTCAAAGGGATTCGACGTGGAAGTACCCGGTATGCTAGGCACGAACGCACTCCGGCTCGACACCGTGTTCGAAGCGGGCGTACCTGATGAGAACAATGGCTGTTGAACGGCGTGGATCAGCGAGCTTTATCGTAGTTTTGCGTAAAACGGCGTGGCGGGCCAGGAGCGTAGGAGATGGGCATTACAGTTTCGCGGTTCCACTCGACAACGACACGTAACCGCACAAATTACGATGAGTTACTATCGATTGACCCTACCTCGACCTTTCGGCGTAGCTGCTGCTTCCTATCCTAGCTTTTAGAACGCCCTATAGGTGCTGAGCCTTGGCGGATTGAGCGTGGAACGCTGGCTCTCAACCGCATGTTGTAAATCCATGAGCCGCTATAATGAGCCCGGCAAGCCCCCTCGAATCGGATGGTCAATCAGTTCCTTTGCTTGCATGGCGGAGAGCAGTTGTCCGGTACCCTGACCTTCCTCTACACCGGAGTTCAGAAGAGCTTCACCCGTGGTTGCGCGACTGCTGAGACCATCGGCGCTGACGGTCAGTCCGAGGCCTTGACCAAGACCGGCCAAGGCCCGCACCATGCGATCAGCATCTTCCCCGCCCATATTCTCGACCAAGCGACGGGCGATCTTGACCTTATCGATGCGGAATTCCTGCATGTGGTACAGGTTCGAATAGCCCGTTCCGAAATTGTCTAGCGCGATGCTGACGCCGGCTTCCCTGAGTGGGGCGAAGGCGGCCTTGGCCGCTTCGAGGTTCTGGACGATGGTGCTTTCGGCAATTTCGATTTCGAGGCGATGGGGATCGAGCGCTGCACTCTTGAGAATCTCAAGAATGTGCGATCCAAGATTCGCATCCGCAATCTGCCCGGGCAACACATCCATCGACAGGATGATCCGATCTGGCCAGCCGGCCGCTGCCCTACACGCGCGCTGCAGGACGTGGCTCGCAAGCTCGTGAATCAGGCCGCTTTCCTGGGCGATCGGCAGAAACCGCTCCGGAGGAACGTCGTCGCCCGCGTCGGAGGTCCAGTTCGGTACCGCCTCGAAGCCGACCACCGCGCCGCTCTTCAAATCGAATGACGGCTGAAAGCGCGGTTCGATGCGACCGTCTTTAAGAGCCTGTCTCAGATCGCGCTCCATGTGCTCTCGTTCGCGCAGCAGGCGATCCATATCTTCCTCGAAGAAGCGGAAGGCGGAGCGACGTTCCGTCTTGGCGCGGTAGAGCGCGACATCCGCCTTGCGCAGGGCTTCGCGGGCATCTCCCGCGTCATCGGGCAGCAGGGCAATGCCGACGCCGGCACCGATCTGATGGCTGCTGCTTCCCGTCGCGATCGGCTCCCGAAGCCCTTCGAGGATGCGCAAGGCAACATTCGACGCGGCCTCCGGTCCCATCAGATGGCGGGCGAGCACGACGAATTCATCGCCGCCGAGGCGCGCCACGAGATCGCCATCGCGCATGGCGCTCAGAAGACGCTGGGCGACAATGACGAGCACCTCGTCGCCGATCCCATGGCCATAGGTATCGTTGATCTGCTTGAAGCCGTTCAGATCCAGGAGAAAGACGGCATGGTTCAAGCCCGCCTCAGGCGGTGACGCCGCAGCCTGATTGAGCGCTTCTTCGAATTGCCGCCGATTCGGCAGACCGGTCAGGGGATCCTGATAAGCGAGTTCCCTCGCTTTGTGTTCGGCTGCAGTGCGACGGACGATCTCGCGTTTCTGATCTTGGTGCCGCCGGAAGGCAAAGATCAGGAGCCCAAGCGTGAGCGATCCACCGAGGAGAAGCACTTCATCCAGTTCAAGACGCTGTTGGGCTTCCGTCCGGGCTCCTTCGGTTAGGAAAATATCCAACTCAAAGGCAAGATAGAAAAGCACCAGCAGACCCGCTGCGAGAATGCCCAGATCTTGAATGCTGACGCGGTGTTGCACGTAAAAACCCCATAGACACGAAGCGCAACGTTTCTGAACGTCTTTGGCGACGGTTTGTTGCCGGATTGCAGGATCGATCATCTCACGCGCCTCTCAATCTTCAAAAAAGGGATAATAATGAACAATCCAAAATACTTATTAAGGACAGCAGCAAGCAGCATGTAACAACTGTTCGGCTATTATCCCGGCTCAAAGTCAAAGGATGTTCGATTCATCATGACCGCTTGAGACCCTTCATTGCCACCGTAGCCCTTCTGGCGCTTGCCGGCTTGCACGCCGGGCGGGAGCACGCAGGCCCCTGTGGCGTCTGCGTTCCGGACGCTGCGCAACGTCTCGTCGGCTAGAGTAAGCCGACCGATGCCGACGCCAAACGTGTTACAGGGCCGACGATCGTGCGCCAGATCGGGCCAGGCGATCCCATCAACGAGGATTGGCGCGACAATCGCGTCACCGTCGAAACCGATCCGACCTCCGGCCACGTCGTTCGCGCGACGTGTGGATAGAGACACGATGCCCGACACAAGCGAGTTGGCCCCAATCCCGCCGACAAGACCCTTGCCGTCGAGCAGTCAAACGGCTCCGAGACCTTCGCAATTCGAAGCCCTGACTGCTTCCGGCGCTATTGCTGCTTGATAGAACCGAACGAAAAGATTGCTCGACCCTCCCCTAGTGGGCGCGAAGCGGTTCTGGCAGTGAGCGACAGCGGTGGAGGATCTATACATGAACGAAATCTGCAAGAGAGTTAGCCGTCGGTTTTGCGTGCCGAAACAAGAATCTCGTGCGCGATTCAAATCCGGTTTCGCTCGGTCCGGACGGCCTCGGCGCAGCGTAGCCTCGAAGGCCTGATAGCCGCGTCAGCGATTACTATCGCGACTGTCGGCCACCATTGCGGTCATGGTTGGTGTTTAATTAGCACACAAATCATCCCTTTACCTCTCACTTGGCGCTGGCGTCTGCTGGAAGAGACGAGTTCGAACCAGCGGTATCCGGAATGAGACTTTGGAAGATCGCATCGTTTGTCGCGCGCCATTTCTCATCTGCCAGCCAGAGATAATCCTGGTCGGGCATAAGTGGCACGGTTTTGACCTCGGCGCTGGAGATGCGCAGGAAGAAGCTGCTCCGCGTCTGGTTTACCTGCAGATAGCGAAGCGGGACGACGATGCTGTCCTTGCCGGGAATAAAAAACCCGCCCGAGGCCACGATTGCATAATCCCACCTATCCTTGGTGCCAATGACGACGTTGCGGACTTCCCCCACGATCCTGTCATCCGAACTACGGACCTCGGAACCGACGATCTCGTCGACGCGCAGACCAGGGCCGAGTTCGTTGATATCGATTAGAGGAAGAGCATACGGTGCATCACGATTGCCCTGGATTTCGCCACCCTGGTGCGTTTGAGGTTCGCTGGCCGCAAGCTGCTGATCTGCTTCGTCCTCGTCATTACCGCCAAGTTGTCCCATCGAGGGCGATGCGATCAACTCGCGAATGTTGGCAAGGACGCGCTCGCAATCGTCATGCAGGCCATAGGACCACAGAAGGAATGCGGCATCGCGCAACGTACGCAGGTCGCGTACGAGCTGACGATTTTGAGGGTCTCGCAGTTCCGGGCTTTTTAGGACTGCCTCTTCAAGTTTTGCGTCAGAGATGTTGCAGACAGCGAATGCCGGGCAGACGCCGAGCAGGGAGGCCAGCGCCACAGACGCTGCAATTGTGATCAATTTCATTGCATGTTCCGATCCGCGGCTTTGACTTCGTGGTATCGAACACACCAATTGTGTGGAACGTGCCGCGTGACCGTTCGTACCTGTATCTGTAACAGTCTGCGCGCACTTTGGTTCCGCTAGGCCGAGAGCGAGGCGGCCGTCCAGCGCAAACGCGATCTGCTTGGGCTGCGGCAGGAACTACGGGGCACTGTCAGACGGTCGCTCGGCATTCCGGGGGCTTGCACATCATTTTGTGCAACGCAGCAACTATCATGCTGGGACAGCGTTCTACAGCCGTCGGTGGTTATTTCGGCTTTGGCCCAGAGGACTTTGCACGAGAATTCCATTTAGGGCCACGGCGTGCCCGACCGCCCTTCGCCAAGTCAGATGAAACTGGAGGTCTACCACAGGACTACCTATCGCTACGCACGTCCCTTCGCGTTCCAGCCGCATCGCATGATTCTGCGACCGCGCGGTAATTATGACATCGCTGTGCTAGTGAATTCGCTGTCTTGCTTGCCCGTCGCGTAGCTCGAGTGGGCGCAGGACATATTCGGCAATCTGATCGCCACCGCCCTGTTCTCCGAACCAACCGACGAGCTGGTCACCACCAGCGAATTCACTGTCGAGCAGTCGGCTGGGGCGTGGCCGCTGTTTCGGATCACGCCCGAGGCGCACTCTTTCCCATTCGCATATTCTTCCGACGATCTGGGCACGCTTTGCATTCCGGAACATGGCGATCCGGAGGGAAGGATTGGCGCATGGGCACGAGCGTTTGTTCGAGGCGCGACAACCGACACGCTTTCACTTCTCAAAGACATCAACGCCGGCATCCTCGGTTTCGTAGCCTATCGCGTCCGTGACGAAGAGGGACGCAGACTCCGCTGGAGACGCTGGCGTTGGCGAGCGGCTCGTGCCGGGACATCGCCGCGCTCTTCATCGAGGCGATCCGCTATCTCCGTGTCGGTGCACGCGCCGTCTCGGGATATCTGTGCAATGCACAGCAAGGCGCCGACCACCCCGGATCGACCCATGCGTGGGCGGAAGTCTATCTTCCCGGCGCGGGATGGATCGCCTTCGACCCGCCGGCTGGGCGGCGCCAGTCTCATCCCGGTTGCCGTTGCCCGCAGCAACCGCCAGATCATGCCGATCGTTGGTGGCTACGTCGGCGCGCCAGGGGACTTCGTCGCTATGGATGTTGCGGTAAGCATTACGCTTGTACAGGCATGACACCGCAGGTGTTGACAGATGGCTTTTAGCCCAGCTTCCGCAGGCGGCTTGCACTTCCGGCGCGCTCATGATTAGGTTCCAGATGAGGCCGCTGCGGAATTCTCGATCATGATGACGATCGGGCCTTGGATGATTGCAAGCTTGCTGACCCGTGCAGCTAGCGCGAGAAAACCCGCCGCCTTTCGGCGGCGGGTTTTCTGTGCTGTTTCGTCCCGGTTCAGGACGAGATGCACTGCCGGCGCGGACCACTGTTTGGCTGAAACGTATTGTCGGAAGCCCGATATGAACGGTAGCGATCGTAGCAATATTGGACGTGGGCATTGCCGCGCGCGCGCGGCTGGTTATCAATCGCGCCGCCGCCGATCGCGCCGGCTATGAAGGCTGCCGCCGGGAACCACACGCCGTTGTGCTGCCGGTAGCCGCGGCGCGGTTCATTGTAGCCACGGTGGCCATTGTAATAGGCTTCATTTCCTCGGCGTTCGAATCCGCCTTTGCGCCGTTCCATCCGGTTTTCGGCGCGGTTTCCTTTGTGCCGCCTGACCGGACTGAACTGGACATTCTGAATGCTCTCGGAAGCTTCGCTGGGCTTGGGGACGAATGCGGGAGCCGCGGTGACTGGCGCAAGGCTGGCAAATCCAAAGCTCAACGCAAGCGTCGCCGCGCAAAGGCCCGACAGAATATTTTTCATGAAATTTCCTAAACGAGGGAGGTTGGTTTTGTCCCTTCACAAACGCAACGATTGGGTTCACCTATCGTTCCACAACATGTTCTCCGTCTATCGGCATTCGTCAGCGATCAACCGCGCACACCGCTTCAGCGCGAGTGCGTTTTCCCCGCGTATGCAGCGAGCGGGCTGCGTTCAGATTGTTCCGCTGGAACGAAAGCGTGTAGCGGACGTTTTGAAGTCGAAGTGCAATTGGCGCTTATAGGAGCCTACATGGATCTCACCACAATTCTCATCATCGTTCTTGTCGTTCTGCTTTTAGGCGGCGGCTTCTATGGTCGTGGACGCTGGTACTAGGCGCCTATACAAATTGCCGGATGGACCAGGTGGATGGTCGGTAGTTTGAGCCACAGATGCTCATCGCTCATGGATACGTGAGTTGATTGGCGGTACTTAGCCCATGACACCACAAAAGTGGTTAGGCAAGGAGCACTCTGTAGCCATCGTCTTTCCGCCATACGATAATTGAAATCGCCTGCCACTGTCCTTGGCACAGAATCGCTATCAGTTTCTTTCAATCGCCCAGGCGTTTCGCAAAGTGTAGTTGCCCCAACCAGTGAAAGTTTTTGCTGTTGTCCGCTGTGCAGCAAATATCGACAATTGAACGTATAGTTCGGTCGGAACACTCAGTTCGTCGCTCACTCATGCTTCGGGGCTGCCGCAGGGAAGCGGAAGGAAAGGTTGGTCCGTCTCTACAGAGCTGTTCGGCTGAGACGGTGAGTTTGATGTCCGACTAAAATGCCGGCGCGGCACATGATTCCAGATGAGATCACCAACGTCTGTTTTAGACAAAACCTGAATCCTCTTGGCCGATGACTGGAAACGATAATAATAGTCGGCCTGTGTCTTGGCGCCCGGCTGCGTAGCAAATGAGTTCCAGGTCCTTCGAGTGGCGCTCGGAATTTAGCAGATGCTAAACAGGAGATTTCAATGGATGACTCATTGATAGGCAAAAACCTCGCCTCGAAAAGCTTGTCGTTCCCGCACGCACGGAAAAAATGGAGATTGATGCTGGGAGAAATCCCCGATTGATCCAAACGAGATCGACGACGTCTATTTCGACAAGCATACTATCTCGCTTCCAGGATGGGCACCGGTGCTTTCGTGGTTTTGCGCGACGGCATGAAGAAGGCGACGGTTGCCGCCATCCCACTGGAAAGGCTACCTCAAGCTATCGGTGGTTACATGCCTGGTACAAATGATTCCTGCCACCTCTGACAACGAAAAGGTAAAGTTTAATACGCTCAATCGAGATACTCAGAACCTCATTGTCAGTCACTACGTCGATTCCGTTACTGGAAAAAGAGGTGAAGGACGAGGATGAGGTGAAAGGCTATCAGCGCGGCGAGAACGACTACGTCATGCTGGAAGATGATGAGCTGGAAAGCGTCGCGCTCGACAGCACCAAAACAATCGATATCGCGACCTTTGCACCGCGTGACAGCGTCGAATGGATCTAGCTGGACACGCCCATTATCTCTACCCGAACGATCCCGCCGGGCACGACGCATTCTCTGTCATCCGCGATCCATGGACTGGTCATCACCCGGCACGAGCGGGCCGTCCTGCTCCAGGCACGCGGCAAGGGTATCGTGCTGTGGACGTTGCGATATGGGGACGAAGTCCGGGACGAGGACGCCTATTTTGGCAGCCTTGGCGATGAGACAGCGGATTCCGAGATGATAACCCTGGTGAAGCAACTGATCAAAAAGCAGAGTCGGCATTGGGACGCAGAGCTGGTCATCGATCCGGTTCAGGAACGGTTACTCGATATCATCGCAGACAAGAAGAAAAAGCAGAAGAAGCCTGGCAAGGCAAAACCTTCTGCCCCGAGAAAGCCGCTCCCAATAACGTCATCAATATCATGGACGCCCTTCGTAAATCGGTGGCTGCGGAGAAACGCTCGGGCAAATGACGACAACCAAGCCAAAACGATCCTAGCCGCTGCTCAACGACGACAGCGTTTCGATCCGGCGCAACCCAATCTTCCCTTGAACCCATGTCGGATCGAGCTCTGCCTGGCCTCTTGAGACCAGTTCCTCCCGTCGATCCTGATTGGCTCTATGAGGTCAAATAGGACGGATATCGGCTGGCCGTCCATATAGAGCCGAAGAGTGTCCGGATCATCACGCGAGGCGGCCATGACCGGACACATCGTTTTCCGAACATCGTCGCGGCGGCCTATAGGCTTGATGTTGGTACGGCGGTCCTCGACGGCGAGGCAGTCGTCCTTAATGATGACGGCCGTGCCGATTTCTGTGCGCTGCAGCGCTTGCTCGGCGGCCGAGGCAATCCGTCTCTCCGAGGAGGTCTCCGGGGATGGAGCGGAACTGCTTGCTCACGCCTGTAACCTCGGCCTTGAAGGTCTGATCGCGAAACATCGCGACAGCTCTTATCGATCCGGCCGAGGGCGACTGGCTGAAGATCAAATGCGTCCAAAGCGAGAGCTTCATGGTCGTCGGTTACGAGCAATCGGCTGAGGCCCGTAGCGGCATTGGCAGCCTGCTGCTCGCCGCCCGTTGCGGCCATGATTGAATTTATGTCGGCGCGGTCGGTACGGGATTCAGCCGGAAAGAAGCTGCTTATCTGAAAGACGCTCGATACTCTGACGGACGCCCGTCGTTCCAATCAAGGGCAGCAACTATGTTTCCGCTCAACCAAAGCTGATCGCCGAGATCGAATTTCGGGGATGGACCGACGATGGCAATTTGCGTCACGCCTCCTATAAAGGCCTGCGCGAAGTTCAGGATAACGCCGCCGTTTATAAGCTGTATTGAACCGATAGGCGGAAGACGAAACACAGACGAAAATTTTTCTCCGTCTGCTCTTGAATTCGAAAATCTCAAAAACCAAATCGATTGCTGCCAGCCGCTGATGACGGGCTGGCTTTGCTGGAGGCACCGTCTTTCGGTTCTTCCGTAACCATGTTGCTTCAAGGAGGATATGGCTATGGCAACATCTTTCGACTATGCACCCCTGTTTCGGTCAAGCGTGGGCTTCGATCGGGTTTTCGATCTCCTGGAAAACGCCCAGCGCGCTCTTTCAATCAGTGACTGGCCGCCATATGACATCGTCAAGACGGGTGATGACAGCTACCGGATCTCGATTGCCGTGGCGGGCTTTGCCCAGGACGATCTCGACATCACGTTCCAGTCCAATCTTCTAACAATCACCGGCAAGAAGCAGGAAGCTTCTGCTGACGGCTATCTGCATCGCGGCATTGCCGGTCGGCCGTTCGAACACCGGTTCGAGCTTGCTGACCATGTCAGGGTCAACGGTGCGGATCTGTCCAACGGTCTTCTGTCGATTGATCTCATCCGCGAGATACCAGAAGAACTGAAGCCACGGAAAATTCCTATCCAGAGTGCAGCCGCACTGACGTCTTCGACGCCGCGGATCGAAGGCCATAAGAAGGCTGCTTGACGCAAATCCTCTCTCGAGGGTGCCGGCGCGTGCGTCGACTCCCTCAACATCCGGGTTAGGAAGGAGAGAATCATGAAGCCCGATATGTTCAGAGAACCTGTTTCTATCCTTGTCGGCCTCGGTTTTCCGGCAGAAGTTCGCAATGTGATGGATGCCTGCCATCATCTGGCTGAGTGGCCGGCTTCAATGCGAGACGCCGCGCATTCGGTAGCGCTCAAGGCCTCCCGCGCTGCTCTGCGAGGTGAGATCGAAGCTGAGACGGCGCGGAGTCTGTTTGTCGCCTTAGCCGAAAAACACGATCTGCTCGCGCCCAACACAAACGGCCTGGTCGCGTCCCGTCGACAGCGAGACAGGATCCACACGTAAGCTGAGGGTAAAGCCATGATCGACGTCATTCAGAGCAAGTGGCCAAAAGTGCAAAAGCACTGGGACCAGCCGTTCTGGCGCCATAGGGGAGTTCGGTTTCGGCGGCCAATTGATGTCGTGAAAGCGGCGACGCTTTCTACCGCTGCTAAGCGGGACAATCCTCGCAGCATCGGCATCGGACTTTTACGCGATCGACTCGAAGCCGGCCGTCACGGCCGGGAACACTAAGGCCGGTTTCGATCAATGAAGTGCAATCTGCCCTCAAAGAAATGGATCGACGCTCTGGCATCTGACGGATCGTGCATTCATGCTCCCTGCTTCATCGACTTCGCCAGCCGCTTGATCGCCCGATGTTCGAGCGACCGCTGACCGTTGCAATAATCCTGCCACGCCGTTGTCTTCTTCAACAGGGCAGCGACGGTGCGTATGGTGAACCGCTTCGGATCCAGATCCGTCTTCACCTGGCTCCAGGTCAGCGGCATTGACTCCGTGGCGCCACGGCGCCGTTGCGCTGGTTCTTGGCCATCTTGATCAGATAGAGTTCCGGGTTGTCGCGCGCCATCTGCAGGCAGATGTCATGGGCAAAACCTTTCGCCTCCGGCCATGCCAGTTTTTTGCCCTTCGCCACAGCAAGTGGCGTGACGACGTGCAGACCCTTGCCGCCGGTGGTCTTGCAGAAGCTGACAAGGCCAAGCTCCTCCAGCCGATCGCGCATTTCGCGGGCAGCTTCGACCACGGTGGAGAAGGGGACATTGGGGCCGGGATCGAGATCGAAAACGAGGCGCCCGGGACTTCTGGCTGTTTCGGTTCGCAACTCCATGGATGCAACTCGGTTGCACCAATCTGGGCGACCGCAATCAACCCCTCGACCCGATTGATCTTGCAAATAGGGTTTCTTGTCGCCGAAGGCTGTCATCAGTTCAATCAGGTTTGACGTTCCAGGCATTGCATGCCGCTGGAAGAACTGTTCGCCACCGATACCATCCGGCGTACGAATGATCGAGCATGGTCGGCCCTCGATATGAACAATGAGCCACGGGCCGACAGCTTCGTAATATTGTGCAAGCTCCGCCTTGGTCACGAGCTTGTCGTCCTTCGAGTCTGGCCAAAGCGGTTTTCCGGACTGGAGATTAACACCCCCATGACATTGGCTTTGCACCCTTCCTGTAGGATTTCGAAGTTGCTGTCGCAGGTGCCTTCGCCTCGGTCTCCGGATCGGGTACCTCTGGGGGAACTCGGTGACGTTGGCTTTTCGGCGGGCTTGTCCTCTCGCAAACCTTTGAATGCCGCTTGGCGCACAAGGCCGTTGGCTGTCCAGCCCGCGAACTGAATTTCGGAGACCAGCACCGGCTTGACCCAGACGATGTTCGGATCCTTCTTCGGAGCCCCTATCCCGGTGAACGGCGACTTGCTGGTCTCGATTTCGCACAGTTTTGGCAAGATCGTGTCGATCACCTTTGCGCCGTAGCCTGTGCCGACCCGTCCGACATAAACGAAGTGGTCGCCGCGGTTGACACCGGCCAGCAGGGAGCGAAATTTGCCGTTGGTCTTGGCATAGGCTCCAATGACAACATCATGGCCGGAGCGGCATTTTGATTTGGCCCAGGTCTCGGAGCGGCCTGACTGGTAGGGACATCACCTGTTTCGAACCAATTCCTTCGAGCGACAGCCGGCAAGCTGATCTGAGGACCGCATCGCCACCTGTCTCGACTGCTCAACGAAACCCAAGCGCGGATTCTCGCCAGCGTATTCCAGCAGCTTTTGCAGCCGTTCCTTCCGCTTGGTCAGCTGAATTTCACGGAGATCCTCATTGCCTTCGAACAACAGGTCGAAGGCAAAGTAGACCATTGCATGGGTCTTACCCTCCGAAAGGGCCGCCTGCAGTGCGGCAAAATCTGGCACGCCGTCGATGATAGCATCGGGCAGGACTGCGGCGGAATCAGCGATGGCGGGATATTTCCCGGTCCAGTCCAAACCTTTTCGGGTTTTTAGCGTGACCTCACTGGTTTCGATCCGCATCTGGATGCGGTAGCCGTCGAACTTGATCTCGTGGATCCAGCCTTCAACTGATGGTGGCCGTTCCAGCGTCTCGCAGAGCTGTTGGCGCGATGAAGTCTGGCATCTTGGACTTTGCCACCTTGGTCGGAGCCACACTGAAGGCATGTCGGTACTCGTCTATCCGACCGACCGGCCGATATCCGAAGGCGCTCGCCCGCACGATCAAGATCGTGGAGCGCTGCAAATTCCGACTCGACGAACTCGCCTATCAGTATCCCGAAGAGAAGCTCTACCCGGAACTTGCGTCCCAGCAGGCGCTTGAAAAGCTGACTTGGGAGGGCGCGACCGAACGCTATCTGGAAGGCCTGCCGGGCAAGGTCCAGCGCAGCCTCGAGCACGAGCTGCGCCTGATCGAGAAGCTCGACTATGGCCCCGCTTTCGACCTCCTCGCCGAGCATAAGGCAATCCGGCTCGACCTCGCGACGATCCCGGCCGAGGAAACACGCACATACGCGATGATCCGCAGGGCCGACACGCTCGGCACCTTCCAGATCGAATCCCGTGCGCAGATGGCCATGCTGCCGCGGATCAAGCCCCGTACCTTCTACGACCTCGTCATCGAGGTCGCGATCGTCCGTCCCAGTCCGATCCAGGGCGACATGGTGCATCCCTATCTTCGCCGCCGCGAGGGCAAGGAGGATGTCGTCTATCCCAAGCCTGAGCTCGAGGCGGTGCTCGGCAAGACGCTCGGCGTGCCGCTGTTTCAGGAGCAGGCCATGCGCGTCGCCATCGAATGCGCAGGCTTCACCGCCGGCGAGGCCGACCAGCTCCGCCGCGCCATGGCGACCTTCAAACATACCGGCGGCGTCAGCAAGTTCGGCCACAAGCTCATCCAAGGCATGGTCGATAACGGCTATGAGCGCGAATTCGCCGAGCGCACGTTTCGGCAGTTGGAGGGTTTTGGTTCCTACGGTTTTCCCGAAAGCCACGCCGCGTCGTTCGCTCTGATCGCCTACGCCTCGAGCTGGATCAAATGCTGGCATCCGGATGTGTTCTGCGCGGCACTCCTCAATGCGCAGCCGATGGGATTTTACGCCCCAGCGAAGATCGTCCGCGATGCGCAGCAGCACGGCGTCGAAATCCGCCCTGTCTGCGTCAACGCCTCTCGATGGGACTGCACGCTGGAACCGCGCGACGCCGATGACGGCCGCCTCGCAGTCAGGCTCGGCCTGCGTATGGTCAAGGGCCTCGGCAATGCCGAAGCTGCGCGCCTGATCTCTTGCCGCAGCGACCAACCTTATAGCTCTGTCGACGATCTCTGGCGTCGACCCGCCATACCTGCGGCCGCCCTCGGCGAGCTCGCAGAGGCTGACGCCTTCCGACCATCGATCGGACTTGCACGCCGCGACGAGCCCTTGCCGCTCTTCGCTGCCGCGGCGGACAGGGAGGCTGTATCCGTCGCCGAGCAGGACGAGCCGATCGTGTCACTTAGGCCGATGACGGCGGGCAGCGAGGTGGTCGAGGATTACGGCCATGTCGGCCTGACCCTGCGCCAGCACCCGGTTTCCTTCCTCCGGGCGGACTTAACGCGTCGCCGCATCGTGACGTATGCCGAGGCGGTTGCTTCGCTCGACCGCCGCTGGGTCGACATCGCCGGCCTTGTGATCGTGCGTCAGCGCCCGGGCTCCGCCACGGGCGTGATGTTCATCAAACTCGAAGACGAGACGGCCGTCGCCAATCTCGTGGTCTGCACCAGGATCTTCGAAAAGTACCGCCGCATCGTGCTCGGCGCCGGCATGATCGGCGTAAAGGGTAGGGTACAGCGCGACGGCGAGGTGGTCTATATCGTCGCCCACCATCTCACAGATCTGTCGTCGGAGCTTGCCAGCGTGAGTTCGCGCGAGGCCGGGTTCCCGCTCCCGCACGGAAGAGGCGACGAGTTTCACCGTGGCTCGCCGGTGCCCGATCCCCGTGGGCTTCCTAAGCTCGTGACATGCCCGATCCATTATGCCGAAATCGGCATACTGGATCTTATCCCGAGCCGGAGACTATACCGATCAAGCTGCCTAAGGCTCGGAACTTCCGATAGGATCCGGCTGGCACGCTCGACATAGTCAAGGTATCCTACGCCGCGCATGTTTCAGTTGGGTGACTTTCTGCCGGTCCGCTGTTAGTTTCTTTTCAGCGAATAGCCGACTTTAAGGTTGCTTACTTCGTCACTGTGTCAGTTCGATGATCCGGTCTATTGCGGCTGCGAGCCCCGTGAGGGAGACGGTCAGTTCGAGGTTCTGGCCGTTGAGGTTTGGCGCCGAGACGAGGAGTCGGCTTCCGGCGCGCATGGCAGCGAGCGTATCGCTGCCCGCTTCGATGGGCACGGCGCAGCCGGCGGGCACACAGGTCGAGAAGGAAGCGGTGATGGGTTCACCCTCGTCAATGGTCAGCGAGACGGACTGGGTGACGGCAAGCCCGAACGGCAGGACGAGCGCGCCTTCGAGGCCATCGGGCGATGGCAGAAGTTCGATGGCGAGCACCTGCTGGCCCTGGGCATTGGTCTGGCGCTGGCCCATGACACAGACGCGTTCCAAGGTCTCGTTTTGCGTGACCACCTGGCAGCGGATGGTCCAGTCGCCATGGGTCTCGGTCAAGGAGGACGCGCCCCCGGGAAGAAGGCTCGGCGTTGCCGTCTCCCGCGCCATGAGGGGCGTGGTTAGACCGGCTGCGATGACGAGCGCCGCAAGGGCGCTCGTGGGGTTGGGTTTTGGTCTTCTGATGATCACGAAAGCTGTTTCCTAGAAGCGGATGGCAAGGTTTGCCTTGAAGCCATGGTCCTGTGCGCCGGAGGCGAACTGGCCCTGGTAAGACAGGCCCAGCGTGGCGTCGGGGGTGAGGTCGAGATCGAGACCGGCATCGAGCACCAGCGCGTTACGTCCGATCGGGCTGCCGGCGATGGTGAAGACGTCCGAGCCGGCAAAGGCATGGCTGCTTTCGGGTATGGTGTCGCCGAAGGCGTGCCGCCAGCCGATCATGCCGTTGAGGCGGGCATTGACCTCGCCCAGATCGATGGCGGTCTCCGTGCGAACACCCAGCGTGGTGAAAGTGACGCCGTTCGAACCGCTCGCGCCAGAAAGCGCTGCCACCCCGCCATCCTCGGAAAAGCCGTCGGTCCTGACATTGACATGGGCCAGATTGACGAAAGGCTCGAAGCGGGCGATGTCAGTCTCGATACCGTAGCCGAGCTCGCCGAACGCCTGGAAGGTATTGGCGTCATAGTCGGCCGAGAGGCTATCGGCGAAACCGATAAAGCCGACCGAACGAGCCGTCTTGATGTCGTGCCAGGAGTAAGCCAGCCCGCCACGCAGCGACAGCGTGCCGTTCGGCACAACCCATTGCGTGCCGCCATAAAGGCCGAGATGGTAGGTGTCGATACTGGCCGAGGATGCACGCGCATCGAGATCGACGCTGGAATGACTATAGCCGGCAAGCAGGCCGAGCCGCAGCTGATCGGTGACCAGAGCGTCGGCTCCCAGCAGAACCCCGCCGGTGGAGCGATCGATCAAGGCGGCATTGCCGTCGCTGTCGGTCGATCCCCACGAGCCATAGGCCGTTCCCCACGCGCTCATGCCAAAATGATCGCCATCGGCCGGAGCGAGCACCGGACCGTCAGGGCCATAGGCCAGCACCGGCGTGGCCGATGCAGCGACATCGCCAAAGGCGGCGCGGATGCGATCGTTGGCAGCATTGCGGATCTGTCGGCTGTCCTCGACGAGCCCGGTGATCACCGAACCATGGATCTCGCCGGAGAGCTGGTCGAAGGCGGACCGCGCCGTCGCCACGTCGAGCTGGACGACGGCGTCATAAAGGTCGTTGCCGAAGGCAAGGCTCTCCAGTCCACCCGCCGTGGCGATCTGGTTGCGCGTGATGCCCACATCGGCAAAGCCGATATCGTTGCGGGTCAGCGTCAGGGTAATGTCGTTGGCGCCATAGCCGAGCGTCGGATCGAGGAAGGCGAAGTCGGAAGTGACATCGTCGAAGGCGCTGCCGGCGGCCAGCCCGCCATCGGCAGACAGGATCGTATAGGTCGCCGTGGGATCATAGGCGCCGGTCATGCCGATATGGGCGACGGTACCGCCATTAATCGTCGCCGTGCCGGTCACCGTGACCAGATCGCTGTTAGTGCCGCCGGGTGCGACCTCGACCTCGAAGCGCGAGCCGGAGGCCAGCACCAGGTCACCATCCACCGTCAGTGTACCGATCGAGTGGCCCGGAGCGAGCGTGCCGCCCGAGGCGATGGTCACCTGCGAGCCACTGCCCGAACCGATCGTGCCGGTTCCAGCCAGCCGGCCGTCCATGCCGATCAGGGCTGAACCGCCGAGAGTGCGGTTGACGATAAGGGTAGAACCGGCGACCGTGCTCAGGCCACGAAAGCCCGAACTGTCACCGGTCAGCATGACAGCGCCGCCGCCGATAAAGGAAAGCTCGCCCGCACCAGAGAGCATGCCGGCATAGGTCCCGTTGTCAGCCTGGTCGAAGATGAAGCCCGCGTCCGAGGCGATATCGAGATCGCCGGTGAAGCGGTTGGAGGCCGAGACCAGCGTACCGTCCTCGACCGACCAGTCGAGCGTCGAGATGCCGGCGAGGGTCAGCACTCCGCCGCCGCGTAGGGTCATCTCACCGGTCGCACCGTTGAGGCCGGTGATATCACCAGAGAAGGTCGCGGAGTCCGCCTGATCGAAGACGACTGTACCGGCATTGGCGATGTTATTGCGGATCGAGGTGGTGTTCCCGATCAGCGTGCCGGCCCGCACGAGCGTATCGCCCGCATAGGTGTTTGCACCGGTCAGGATCAGCGTGCCCAGATCGTCCTTGACGAGGTTCGATGCGCCAGTCAGCGCCGAGCCGATGGTCGCCGTGGTCGAGGCGCCCGCCGCCGAGCCGTCGCCGACGCGGATCACGCTTTGCCCATTTTTCTTTTCGAGCGCGATCGCGTCGCCCTCGATGCGGTAACCGCCCGTGACGAACTGCATGCCGACGACGCCGAGCCCGCCCGCGCTATTATCGACGCTCACCGTTCCCGCACTGCCCTGGAATACGGCATAGGTCGGGTTCGGACGATACGGACCGTTGGCGATGCCGTCCTGACTGGTCCAGTTGCGCCCGTCGGCCCGCCATGCGCCGGCGCCGCCATCGACCTGGCCATTGTCGTGCAGGCTCGTATCGCCGCCATCCCAGAAACCGAGATCCACCCCGGCCGAGGAGATCAGGTTGACGCGCCCCGCCACAGCGGTTTGCACGGTGAGATCGTCCGCATCGATGCCGCCTGGTGCCGTTTCGATATCGAGCCCGTTGTCGGTGAGCGCGCCGCCATAGTCGAACAGGCGATAGACGCCCGCGCCGAAACCGCCTGCGTCCGAGACGTTCAATGTGCCGTCCAGCGTCAGATTCTCCGCAACATTGAACAGCGCCGTGGTCGAAAGGCCACCGAGCGCGACGTTCACGCTTGAGCCCGCGTCGAACGCCAGATGGCCGTCTATCGTCAGCGTCGCGCCGGTTTGGCCCGAAAGCGTGCCGCCCGATGCGATGGTCACCAGTGAGCGGGCTCCCGAGCCGATGGTGCCCGACCCGCCAAGCATACTGCCCGAGCCGATCAGCGCCGAGCCACCGAGCGTGTCGGTGACAATCAGCGTCGAACCGGTGATTGTGCTGAAGCCAGTGAAGCCGGGGTTGTTGCCGGTAAGCGCGATGGTGCCGCCGCCGATGAAGGCGAGATCGCCAGAACCCGAGACCACTCCGGCATAGCTGCCATCGCTGGCCTGATCGAAGACAAAGCCTGCACCCGAAGCGATGTCGAGATCGCCCGTGAAGCGCTCCGTGGCCGAGACAAGCGTGCCGCCCTCGATCGACCAGTCGAGAAACGAGGTGCCCTCAAGCGTCAGCCTGCCGCCGCCGCGCAGGATCATCTCGCCAAATACGCCTGCGGCTCCGACGAAATGACCAGCATAGCTCGCGGTATTCACTTGATCAAAAATGACTGTGCCCCCACTAGCAACAATGCCCCGGATCGAGGATGCATCACCAATCAGCGCGCCTGAGTTGACCACCGTCATGCCAGTATAGGTATTGGCGCCCGACAGCACCAACGTGCCAGTGCCGCGATGCACAAGATCGCCCACGCCGCTGATCTCCCCCGAAAGGCCGAGTGTCGTTCCGGCAGCGATGTCGAGCACGGCAAAGCCGCCATCGATTTGAGTTGCCCGAGTGCTATCAAAGCTCGCCGTCGTCCCCAGCGCTCCGCCAGCAAAGACCAGATCGCCAGAGAGATCCCCAAGATTGCTGTCATTGGACACCGACAGGGTGCCCGAACGCAACTCGGTGCCGCCGGTATAGGTGTTGGCCCCTTCTAGTACGAGCGTGCCTCGATCAGAGAGGACCAGCCGCGTGGTGCCCGTCATCTCCGAGGCGATCGTGGCGCTCATTACCGCTCCGGCCTCCGTGCCGTCGCCGACCCGGATGATGCTCTCCCCGCCCAGGCCATCGAGAGTGATCGCATCGCCCTCGATACGATAGCCATCGGTCGCGAACTGCATGCCTGTCGCAGCGATCGCGGCAGCGCCGGTATCGACGGTGACGGTGCCGGCCTGACCTTGGAAGACCGCGAAGGTCGGATTGGGCTGATAGGCTCCATTCAGCACGCCGTCATGATCGGTCCAGTTGCGCCCATCCGCGCGCCAAATGCCATTGCCGCCATCGATCAAGTCGTTGTCGTGCAATGCGTCGTCGCCGCCATCCCAAAAGCCAAGCTCAACACCGGATGTCGACAGCAGATTGACCTGGTTGGACGCAGCAGTCTGGATGAACAGACCATCGGGGTTAATGCCCGGAGGTACGGTTCCAAAGACAAGCCCGTTGTCGGTCAGCACGCCGTCATAGTTGAACAGACGATAGACACCAACGCCAAAGCCGCCAGCATCGGTGATGTTGAGTGTGCCGTCGAGCGTCAAGTTGCCACCCACATCGAACAGTCTCGTGATGGACGGCGCGCCAAGCGCCACATTAACGTTGGAGCTGGCATTCAGCATCAGGTCGCTATTGATCGTAAGTGTGGCGCCGGAACGTCCGAGCAAGACGCCTCCGGCCATATCGACCGATCCGCCGATCATACCGGAGCCACCAAGCGAGCCGGACCCCGACACGTTGATATCTCCGGCAATCCCACCCTGGACGATCAGGGAGCCACCCGTCACCGTGGCCGAACCACCGAGTGCCCCGGAAAGGGTGAGACTGCCGCCCGATACTGACGTGGTTCCACCAAAGCCCAAGCTGTCCGTCAGGAGGGAAGTATCCCCCGCCAGATGATCAATGGTTCCGGTGCCGGTGATCGCGGGCAGGAAACCATGAGCGGCGCCGCCGGCGAACGAGCCGGTGTGATTGAAGACCAGCGTGCCGTTCCCCGCTCCGAACCGCACTTCGTGGGCAAACAGTGTGCCCGCAGCGACCGCAGCGTCACCCGCCGCAGACCCGATGTTTATCGTGCCAGTGCTGCCTGGGTTCTGAGCGATCTCCACGAGGCCTGTTCCGTTATCGGACGACACCGAACCGCCATCCGAGACGGTAAGCGCGCCTGCGCCAGAACGGCCGATGTAGAGGCTGCCGCTATTGGTCCAGGCCGAGCCCGCGCCGGTGACGGCGACCGTTCCAAGGGCGTTGGATCCGACCCCGACAAGGCCGATCGTGTTGCCAACCACGCCACCGTCCTCGACGGTCAACGTACCGGTCCCGCCGGCATCGTCCTCGCTGCCGCCCACATAGAGCCGGCCGCCGTTGTCCAGGCGTGATCCGGTGCCGGTTACCGTTGCCCGACCTTCCGAGCCATGGGAGGAGCCGACGCTGACGAGCGTATCCATGACCACACCGCCATTACTGGCCAACCTGTTGGTGACCGTCCCGCCGTTCTCGACGAGCAGCGTGCCGTTGCCATTCACACCGACATAAAGAACACCTTCGGTGGTCAGGCTCGAGCCTTGCCCGGTCACCGTCGCTGCGCTCATCGAGGACGACCAGAAGCCGATATAGCCGACGAGGCTAGTCACGGTTCCGCCAGCCTCGACGTTTAGCGTACCGTTGCCGTAGTTGCCGACGTAAAGCAGACCATCGTTCAGCCAGCTCGAGCCCACGCCCGTCACCGTCGCTTTGCCGGTCGAGCCGGCGTTGCTTGCAATAAGAGAACCACTGCTGATAACCGTCGCGCCCGCCTCGACATTCAAGGTGCCATCGCCGCTAGCGCCGATATCAAGAACTCGGTTCGTCCAGGTCGAACCGTCTCCGGTCACGAGCACCGTTCCGATGGCGTCAGCGAAATTGCCGATAGAACCGGCCATGTTGCTGACCGTACCACCATCTTCAACTGTTAGCGTGCCGCTGCCGGAATAGCCGACATAGAGGTTACCGGTGTTGGTCCAGGTCGAGTCTGCGCCGGTCACGATGACAGTTCCGGTTGAATTTGCGAACTCGCCAATAAAGCCATTGGAGTTGTGGACGGCGCCCCTGTCTTCAATAACCAGTTCGCCGATGCCAGAGTAACCGACACTAAGGGTGTCGGTATTGGTCCAGGTTGAGCCAGGGCCGGTCACGATAACTGAGCTATCTGACTCGCGGCCGACCCCGATATATCCGACCGCACTGGTGACCGTCCCGCCATCTTCAATCGTCAGTGAACCTGTACTGGGATTACCGACATATAGGTAGCCGGTATTAATCCAGGTCGAGCCCGGACCGGTCACGGTGACTGTGCCATTGGAGCCAGAGTTGTATGCTATTGTGCCGTTCGTATTGGTGACAGTGGCACCATCGGCAATGGTCAGTGCGCCGGTCCCCCCACTACCGACATCGAGCGTGCCGGTATTGGTCCAGGTCGAGCCAGCGCCGGTCACGATGACCGTACCATCGGAGCCACCGAGGTGCCCGATATAGCCGTCCGCATTGGTAACTGTGGCGCCATCTGTAATCGTCAGCGCGCCGGTCCCTAAGCCGACGTAAAGATTTGAACCAGGTTGTGGCGGGTTGGGATTGACGGCGCCATCAATGATAACAGTCTGGGCAAACACTGGCAGTGCGTCGCCAAGCCCGAACAGCGCCGTCGTCGCCATCAGGCTCGTCGTCCAAGCCAGCAAGCGCCCTGGGACGATTCCGCGAACGATCTGTCTCGTCGATGCCATCGATATTGTCCCCGTAGCCAGCCATAGCCTTACCAGCAAGCAGGAAACCGAAAGTCCCTTTATCGGTATTGCCTGCGCGCAAGCTGATCCCTGCAAAAGCCGGTTTCAGGTGAATAACCGGTGGTCGAGAGCGCTATCATCGTCAATGGAAAATCCGATAACCGGGCATTCAGGCGTTATATTTCGAACAATTGGGATGAATTGCCCGCTGGCCTGCTCTAATGTCACGTGATGAGATTTTTAAAACCAACACTAATCACGCTCGACCTTGAACGCGACGCCATTACAACGACAGAAAGGCTGGCGCTTTGGCGGGACGCCATGGGCCTCGCAGGCGAAGTCCATATTCCCGACGAGAGCGCCTTCACAGGGACCTTTGTGTCGCGTGGCTTCGGCGACATGCGCATCATGCGCATCAAATCAAAAACCTTTCGCTTCCTGCGCACCAGGAATATGGCATCGCGCATTCGACGTGACCATGTGATTGTCAATCTCGTTGAACGGGGTCGCTTCACGGGGACGCTTGCCGGACGCACAACTGTCGTTGAGCCAGGCGCTGTACTGCTGTCGCGTCTTGCCAGTCCGATGGATCTCACAATGGACAACACCGAATGGCTGGGTCTGCTCTTTCCCCGTGCTGTGTTCGAAAAACACTTGTCCTGGACGCGTTCTCTGGACGCCCGTGTGTTTGCGCCAGAAACGGCCCAAGCTATCCTACTCGGCGGTCTCCTGCGTTCGCTGGATGCTCTACCTGATCCTTTGCCGGTGCGCGAGGCAACATGCGTGATGCGATCGGGCCTTGCGCTGGTGACGTCATGTCTTGGCGGGCAGGCACCAGCGTTACATGCACGAGATGAGAGGGCGGAGGATCCGGCGCAGTCGATCCGCCGCTTTATCGCGGAGCGTTTGGCCGATCCGAACCTTGGGCTTGATCTCATTTGTCGGGAGTTCGACATCTCGCGGTCACGCCTTTACCGCGTCATGGGCGAAAGCGCAGACATAGCCGCCCTTATTCGACGTATGCGATTGCGGGCCGTGCACCGCGAAATCGCAGCCAACCGCTCGCCTGGCACCTCTTTGACCGCCATTGGGAAGTGTTGGGGTCTTTTGGACGAGCGCAACTTCCGGCGCGCCTTCGTGCAGGAATTCGGTTATCCGCCCTCCACCTTACGCAGGCAGGCGAAAGATGAAGCGCATGCCGGTCCGGCAAACCTCGGCACCATCGGTGCCGACCTCGGGCAGTGGTTCCTGGGACTCTAGTGAATTGGCATCGATGAACCGCCTAGGGATACTTAGGCGCCTCAATGACGGAATGACTGTACAATTTAAGGGATTGCCTTCGATATTGATGGAACGGTGATCGTATCAACCTCGTCCAATCGAGAAGCCTTGGCAAGATTGGGCAATAGTCCACAGCGTGAGCTGACGATTAAGCTTGACGACATTGGCCCCTTAGCTAGCGAGAGCGTGCAAGCGCGGGCGCAAAACGAATCCAATCAGCGATGACTGAATGTACTCAAACACTGCGTGCAGGGTCCGCAAAGGCGCGACTGCGTTGAACAGGTCGGACCCCTGATGACGTAGTCCACCACCGTTCCTCTCCTATCCGGTTGATGTGTGAAGGCAAGATATTGCACCTTTTCGATGCTGTCATATCAGGTGCCGGCGAGCACATCATCGCTGCGATCGGTGAGGTCGTGGCAGGTCGCAACGGGACGCTTTCTCCTGAAGCAGTGGCCCGGTCCATCGACCCAAAGACACCCGGCGACTGGATTCTGGCGTTCACGTCGGGGCGTGAGGCAATCGTTAGTTCCGGCATCCCTATCGACTATGACGAACTCACACCTTTGGCTTCGCTCTATGGCGCCTCGGCCCACCGGCCGGGTCTTTGATCCCGCCCGTGACAGATCGGCGTTCGCTGCAGAAGGTGCAATCGTAAACGCATCCAGGTCCAGTGTCACTGAAGACATGCTCGAACCAGCGAGGCGTCGAATCTGGTCTTACATCGGGATGTAGCCCTTCTTGTGGAGTTGCCAGTCGAACGCCTTCATCACCCGCTTCAGCGTTCCCGTCTCCGCCAGCCTGTTGCGAAAGTGCCGGATGGTGTTCTCGTCAGGCGTCGGCGCACCGAGATCGAAGACGAGGAACCGCATCCAGGAGAGCCGGTCGCGGATCATGAACTCCATGCGCGCGTCGCTGAGATTGTGCTGCGCCTGCAGGATCAGCGCCTTGAACATTCACACCGGGTCGAACGGCGGCCGACCGCCCTTCGGGCCATCACCATAGCCCAGCCCCTCGACCAGCCAGCCTTGGAAATGCTCAAAATCCACCGTCGCCTCGAGCGTCTCCAGCGGGTCGCCGTTCTTGCTCAGCCGTTCGAGATGCTCACAGAGACCGTTGTTCCATTGCCCTGCCTCCAAATCACGACAGAGCAAGTGAATCACAAAATTGCCAATCCCGCGAGGTTGTTGCGGGTGTCCGTCTGCCAACCGGCTAGGCACAATGGCACGATACAAAGCGGCTGCACGTGAAGGACGAAGTGATAAAGAAAGTAGTTGGCGGCCACGATACAGGCGATACTGAGGATGACCACGTGCCAGGCACCTGCTGGCGTCAACGCCTCAAGGTCGTCCTCGATCTGACGCAGGGCCGCCTGAAACCGGCCTGCCAATCGCTCATGTCCGTGTCGGATCATGCACGACACCGTTTCATGCTTGCGGCACTTCCCGCTGCCGGAGAAACGCCGTCATGCTGTAGGCCTGTGCCTCGCAAGGAGCTGACATCGCAGACGACTGCACTGGCCCAAAATAGCTAACGCAAAGAAACGGCTATTGATAAAACGCGGTGTTGTATAACGACGCCGTCATTGTCCATAGAAGAAACCACACTGGCACCGCAGGATTATCGCTTTTGATCGAAGTCAATTGCGCGCTCTTTCTAAACCTCTAGGCTGGTCGAGAGTTCATTGGAAAATGTGGCAACCGATATGCAATTGTTTGTTCTGGGCGCTTCAGGCGGGGTAGGGCCCAACCTACTGAAGCAGGCAATCGCACGCGGACATCACATCACAGCACAAACGCGCAACGCGGGTAAATTGACGGAATCGGCAGCAGTCCGCGTCATCGTCGGTTCGGCGACAGATGAAGCGTTCTTGAAACAACATCTCGCCAGCCACGACGCCGTCGTGATTGCCATCGGCATCGACAGACTTGGTAGAACAACATTGTTCTCCGAGGCCAGCGAGGCTGTAATCGCTGCGATGCAGACCGCTGGCGTCAAACGCCTCGTGGCGATCACGGGGATCGGGGCGGGGGACACCAGAGGACATGGCGGATGGCTCTACAATCTGGTCATCTATCCTCTTTTCACCCGCAATCGCTACGCCGACAACGATCGACAGGAGGCACTCGTCGAGCAAGCCGATCTGGACTGGACGGTCGTTCGTCCCGCTCCCTTCGCCGCCCGTGCCGGCAGTGGGCAACTACAAGTGGTTACGGAAATTCCGGAGACGCTGCAACTGCGCTCCATTACCCGCGCGGAGGTCGCCACATTCATTCTCGATTGCATCGAGAATGACAGCTTCATACGTCAAAAGCCCTTTATCGGCCACTTTTGATGCAAGTTGGGGCAGGCGACAGATTGTCTCCCGCTTAGCCGTCTGCGTCATGGGCCATACTGCCCGCGCCGAAACCCCGCTGAATTCTTGCCAAGGCCATCTCTCAAGGCCTCCGAGCGCTCGTAAGGTTCTGTCATGGCGTGTGGTCTTTTGTTGTGTCAGATCATGAATTCCTTGTGGCCGTTGCTCTGCGACCGGAGCGTCCATTTGCGAATCTCGCCGAACCAAAGCACACTGCTGCCTATCGCGATGCAGACCAGCCACTGTTCTAGGGGCAGGGGAACGGTTCCGAACGCCACGTTGAGCGGCCCGAAGTTGACCACGGCGATCTGCAGGAGGACGGACAGTCCGATCGCCGCCCACAGCCACCGGTTCACAAACAGATGGCTAAAAGCGCTGGTAGTCTCGAACCGAGCATTGAAACAATTGAACAACCGGGCAAGCACCAGCACGGTGAATCCGGCCGTGCGCGCCTGATCAAGAGTCTGGGAACCCTCGATCAGTCCTCCGGGCAGGTAGAGATCGATGGTGAGCAATGTCGCCAGTGCCATAACCAGGCCGATCTCGATCTCGATCACGCCGCGCCACATGCGCGCATCGATGGCGCGCTCGTTCGCCTTGCGGGGCGGGCGAGCCATCACGTCGTCGGTTTCCGGATCGATTCCCATGGCGAGCGCGGGACCGGAATCGGTGATCAGGTTGATCCAGAGGATCTGGGTGGCAAGAAGTGGCAGCAGCAATTCGCCGCTCCCGCCGCCCAGCCCGATCACGCCAGCGCCGACGACGCCGAGGAACACGGTCAGAACCTCGCTCATGTTGGATGACAGCAGATAGCGGAGGAACTTGCGGATATTGTCAAAAATGCCGCGCCCTTCCCGCACCGCCTCGACGATGGTGGCGAAATTGTCGTCGGCCAGGATCATCTTGGCCTCCTCCTTGGTGACTTCGGTGCCGGTGATCCCCATCGCCACGCCGATATCGGCAGCCTTCAACGCCGGAGCATCATTGACACCGTCGCCGGTCATCGCCACCACATTGCCATCGGCCTGCAGCGCATCGACGATGCGCAACTTGTGCACGGGCGCGGCGAGCCTCCGCTATCGCGACCGCTGCTTCCTCACGCGGCGGGTCGATGATGCCGACGGTGCCGACGAAAATCAGGTCGTGCTCCAGAGCCTCGCTGGCTTGCGGGTCCTCTTCGGCTCGCAGCGGCCGATAGGCGACCGCCAAGGTTCGCAACGCCTCGTCCGACAGGCGCTCCACGTCGGTGTGTGTGCGTGAACGCTGCGCCTCGTCGAACGGGACCACCTCCATGCCAACCCGGATGCGTTTGCAATGCCGCATCAGCACATCGAGCGCACCCTTGGTGATGAGGATGCGCTCGCCGTCGTGCTTGTGGTCGAGTTCGATGGTCGACATCATCTTGCGGTTGGAACTGAAAGGGATCTCGCCGACACGCTCGAAGCGCCGCTGGCGGCGGTCCTCCACGCCAAGCTTGCGTTCAGCCACGAGAAATGCGGCTTCGGTCGGGTCGCCATGGATTTCCCAAGCTCCATCTTCCGTCTCCCGCAGCCCGGCATTGCCTGCTAGGCTCCCACCGCTCAGCACGACGATCTGCTCTGCGCGAAGCGATCCTTCCAGTGCACCTCCGCCCTCGGCCTCCAGGCGGCCGAGTGGGGCGTAGCCAACGCCGGTGACGCGGCTGCCGCCGGACGCCGTCATGATCCGCTCGATCGTCATCTCGGAGCGCGTCAGGGTACCGGTCTTGTCCGAGTAGATCACGGACGCTGAACCAAGGGTCTCAACCGACGAGAGCGTCTTGACCACGGCGTTGCGCTTGGCCATGCGCTGGACCCCAAGCGCCAGCACGAGCGACAGGATGGCAGGAAGACCTTCAGGCACGGCCGCGACCGCCAGCGAGACGCCAAGCAGCAGCACGGTGATGACGTCCGACGGGCCTTTGATGTCGGACACCAGCAACACCGTGGCGACCACGATTATGGCAATGATGACGACCGCGATGCCGAGCATTCGCCCGATCAATGCCACTTCCCTTTGAAGGGGCGTCGGCTCATCGACCGTTGAGTCGAGCATGGTTGCGATGGCGCCCATCTCGGTCTGCATGCCGGTCGCGGTGACGACGGCACGGCCGGTCCCCTGGACAACCGCGGTGCCCTTGAACACCATGCAGTACCGCTCTGCCAGAGGCGCGGGTTCCTGTAACGCTGCTGCGTCTTTCAGAACCGCCTCGCTTTCACCGGTGAGCGAGGCTTCCTGCACCTTCAGGCTCGCCGCGCGCAGCAGCCGACCATCCGCTCCGACCGCGTCGCCTTCCTCCAACAGCAAAATGTCGCCCGGGACCAGCTCAGCGCTCGGAATGCGCCTTCTCACCGTCGCGCAGTACAGAAGAGGTGACAGCCGTCATGCGCGCAAGAGCCGCAACGGCGTTGGCGGCCCTTGCTTCTTGCACGAAGCCAAGAACCGCATTGGCCACAACCACCATGGCGATGATGATCGCGCCGAGCAGCAGATAAACGAGCGGGTCCTGAAACTGGGCAAGCACGCGGCGCCCAGTCGGTATCGGCGCAACCGCCCGCAGTTCGTTGCGGCCATATTCCGCCAGACGTCGCGGCACCTCAGTTCCGGTCAGGCCGTACTCGGCGTCGCTGCCAAAATTGTGCACGACAGCATCGGCTGCCCGCAGCGGGTAGTCGTTGAGCGGGGAAGAATGGCGTCGTCCGTTCAAATCGCTACCCTTAACCTCGGGATCCACACTCGTACCGATCGTGCTCGGCCACTATAGCCGACAAGACCGCGAGAAGCTCCTCACCACAAGGGTAGCGGGCTGATCCGACTAGAACCGGGCGTCGATGTCGACGACGTTGATCGCGTAGAGGTTCTGGAATGCACCGTCCGGCAGACTTGCTTCCTTCATCAATTTCTCGAAGGCCGCCGCGCTTTGCGGGACGTTGGAGGCGTGTTTGAGCAGCATCGTGTTGCCGGCCGACAGCTGCGGGGCGATGATCCGGGCGATCTGGTAGTAGGGAAAATTCCAAGGATCGATCGCCAACAACACTCCGAGCGGTTCGTGGACAAGCGTGGCTTCGCCCTCTGCAGGGTTCGTTCACCGGCAGTTTTTCAGGAGCCAGCAGCCTCTCGGGGTTCCTGACATAGTATTCGAAGATCGCCGGCGACAGTTCCACCTCCGCTTTGGCTTCTGAAACGACCTTGCCCATTTCGAGAGTGAGCAGTTTGGCGTAGCTATCGACATCCTCGCGCACGATGTCGGCGGCGTTTTGCATCACCTTGGCACGTTCGCTGAACGGCGCGTCCTTCCATGGCAGGAACGCCGCATTGGCCTTGCCGATTGCCTGCCCGACCTCATTGTCGGTGGCGTCGGCAAACGTCTTCACCACTTCTGCGGTAAAGGGATTGATGGTTGTGTAGGCCATGAGACTTACCTGTCGTTTCGTGGCGGCCTGTTCAGGAAGTCCGGCGTTGCTGGTTCCAAGCGGCTGCCGCCCCTAGTGAAGCTGCAGCACGATCCGGCCATCGATGCCGCCTTCTTCCATGCGGGCGAAGATGGCGTTAATGTTCTCTAGCTTGTCCCAGGCGAAATGCGCGGCCACCGCGCCATTACCGGCGAAGTCGAGGGCTTCTTCGAGATCCTGGCGCGTGCCGACGATGGAGCCGCGTACGGTGATGCGCTTCAGCACGGTATCGAAGATGGGCATGGCGAATCTGCCTGGCGGCAGTCCGACGAGCGCCATCGTCCCGTGAGCGCGGAGCGCGCCGAAAGCCTGCTCGAAAGCCTTGGGGGAGACTGCGGTGACGAGAACCCCGTGGACGCCGCCGAGCCTCTTTTGCAGTTCGACCGCGGGGTCGGTCTCGCGCGCATTGATCACGATCTCCGCGCCAAGCTTGGTGGCCAGGGCCAGTTTGTCGGCATGGACGTCGATGGCCGCGACATGCATGCCCATCGCCTTGGCATATTGGACCGCCATGTGGCCAAGCCCCCCGATGCCGGAAACTGCCACCCATTCGCCCGGCTTGACCTCGGTTTCCTTGAGGCCCTTGTAGACCGTGACGCCAGCGCACAGGATCGGCGCGGCCGGCCCCCAGTCGAGGTTGTCCGGCAGGCGGCCGACATAATTTGGATCGGCAAGCGCGTATTCGGCGAAGCTGCCATTGACCGAGTAGCCTGTATTTTGCTGTACGCCGCAAAGCGTCTCCCAGCCAGTCCGGCAGTGTGGGCAATAGCCGCAGGCCGTGTGCAGCCACGGCACGCCGACCCGATCGCCTTCCTTGACCCTTTTTACCTCACGTCCGATACCGATGACGGTGCCGACCCCCTCATGGCCGGGAATGAAAGGCAGCGTCGGCTTGACCGGCCAGTCCCCCTTCACGGCATGAAGATCGGTATGGCATACACCTGTTGCGGCAATCTTGACCAAGATCTGGTCGGGACCGGGTTCGGGAATCGGTACGTCTTCAATCACCAACGGCTTGCCAAACTCACGTACAATGGCAGCCCTCATCATATTGCTCATTTGACGTTCCCTTCTGTTTATCTACCAGTAATGAAGACGCTAGCCCTGCGCATTGATTGAGATCAAGGGGCCAGCGCCGCGATCTCGGTGCGAAGCCGTCCTGTCTCGGTAAACAGCTCCTCAGGACGATAGCTCCGCAGCCACTCTTCGAGCAGTTGCAGATGCTCGGGCTTCGACATGTCGCTGAAGGGCAAATGATGCGAGCGCCAGAAGCCCTCGCTCTTTAGGCCGTCGACGGTCTTTGGCCCGGTCCAACCTTTGGGTCTGCGCAGTACAATCATAGGCCAGCACGGCCGCTCGGTCTCGCCATCCTCACGCGCTGTCTTCTGGGTAGCCGCAATGCTTGCGAAGGCGTTGGCCAAGGCCGCTGCCAGCGCCTGATGCAACGCCTCCGGCTAGTCACCCTCTACGAAAAGAGGAGCGTAGCCATAACCGCGAAGCAACGCCTCCAGTTCCTCCGGCGGGATGCGCGACAACACGGTCGGGTTTGCGATCTTATAGCCGTTCAGATGCAGGATAGCAGGACGACGCCGTCAGCGACCGGATTGAGAAACTTGTTGGAATGCCAGAACGCTGCGAGTGGGTCGGTCTCGGCTTCGCCATCGCCGACGACGCTGGTTGCGATCAGATCCGGACTGTCCAGGACCGCTCCAAAGGCGTGCGCCAGCGCAAGCCGAGTTCGCCGCCCTCGTGGATAGAGCCCGATGTTTCGGGCGCGGCATGGCTGGGAATGCCCCCCGGAAACGAGAACTGCCGCACGAAACGACGCAAGCCGTCTTCGTCCTGTGAAATTTCGGGATAGAGTTCGCTATAGGTTCCTTCCATATAGGTGTTGGCCCCACGCTCGGCGCGCCATGGCCAGGGTGGCGATGTAAGAACATTCAGATCTTTGGCTTTGATGACGCGGTTTAGGTGGACGTAGATGAAGTTCAGCCTTGGCGTCGTACCCCAGTGGCCGAGCAGACGTGGTTTGACATGCTCGATTTTCAGCGATTCGCGCAGAACGAATGTCGAGCAGATGCACTGACCAACGGATAAGAAGTTCGCAGCACGCCACCAGGCATGCATCGCGTCCAGCACGTTGGACGTTAGGATCCCTTGCGGCGTGTTCGAGTTTTCCGGTTTGCTTGACGCCATGCCAAAATCTCTTGGCTTCACTATGTTGCCGATGGCCTATCATCGTTTGTGCGACTAACCTGTATGCCATCCTCCAATGGCCGGATCCGTTGAATGGCAATGCGCGCCACAAGCGCCGCTCCTTGCTTTGCATTGCGGTGATCGCAGACTGTACGGGGAGACCCGCGATCGTATGCACTAGACAATCCCGGCTCTATGCTTGGCCGAAACGATGAATACGCGATTGGAGTAGACGCGGAGACGAACTCAATTGCCTTGATTCTTCTACTAGCTGTCGTGATCAGTGGCGCGCTGGCGCGCATGTCACCGATCGCCCTGCAGGCGGTCGATAAAGCTCAACATGATATGGACGCGGGACGGGCCGACGCCGATCTTTACGCCGATGCCGGAGCACGCGTCATGGAGCTTTACCGCCAGCGCATCGACGGCCGCTCCAAGACCGGTGAGGAGCGTGATCTGGCTAGAAGGATCGATGAGATCGAACGCAAGCTTCGGCTTGCGGGTCTGCGCGCCGAGCGAGACCAGATCTACCGGATCGCTCGCGGTCGGGGCCTAACAGATGAGACTGCGCGCAAGCTTGTCAGGGAAGTCGATCTGCTGGAAGCGAGGTTCAGAACAACATGATGTGCAAAATTTGCGGAAATGTCGTAGAGATATGCGATCGTGAGCGAACGATGTAAGCCGCTGGAGGAAAAAGTATGACCATTGATGACTGGAGCCGTGACTTGGTCACCCGGACTGGGTTCAAGTTTCATGTCCGGCCTGCTCGCTCCGAAGACGAAGCGAACCTGGCCGAATTTTTTACGCACGTAACGCCTGAGGATTTGCGTTTTCGGTTTCTGACCACGGTGAAGGAAGTGAGCCATGATCGTCTTGTTGAGATGACGCAAGTCGATCATCTACAAACGGAGAGCTTCGTGGCGTTTGCTGATGGCGGTAAATCGATCATTGCCACAGCCATGCTGGCCTGCGACTCCGCTCTCGATCGGGGAGAGGTCGCGATTTCCATTCGTCACGAAGACAAACACAAAGGGGTTGGGTGGGAGCTGCTCAGCCATATTGCCCAATACGCTGAAGCGAAAGGCGTCAGGACGATCGAATCACTTGAGAATCGCCAGAACCATCAGGCGATTGAACTTGAACGTGAGCATGGTTTTGAGGCCGAACCCTATCCCGACGATGCAACGCTCGTAATCCTTCGGAAGAAAATAGGGAGCGGTGGATAGACCGGTTCCACGCGTTGGTTGATGTGGGCCGACCTTTCTACCTGCGCCCTCCAAAATCGCTGCGTAGCGACTGAAGATGAAAGAGACCGAGCCACTGAGCGCTTGCCGCCCCGTGACGGTCTCGATGTTGACGCCGTAGAGAATGTACTTCGCGCCTCCCTCCGCCAACGGTGGCTTTTATCACTCCAGGCAACCACCAAGTCCCGCTACGAGATTGCAGCAGGGACCAAGCATTTCACATGAGAAACCGAGTTTTCGATCGGGGCCTTTAGGCGTTCGGCTATCTCAAACGCACGTCGAAGGCACGGTGGTGACCGAGCCCAGTCAGTCTCTCTGTGATTGCAAGGGGGCGGAGCTGTCCTTCGGGGCGAGCATTCGCAAGTTCAGGCTTGCCTCCCCAACAATGGGTTGCACGAACCGCTTCAAAAGGCCTGTCGCTATCTTGCGTGGTACTGCTTGTGAGAACAAATATCCTTGACCGAGCTGGCAACCGATCTCCACGAGTAGACTTGCCTGGGCCTCATTCTCGATGCCTTCGGCAATGACCCGGATGTCGAGCTTGCGAGCGATGCCGATCAGTCCCTCGACGATCGCCAGGCTTGGATCGCCCTGAACAAGGCGGTCAATGAAGGACCTGTCGATCTTGATGATATCGATAGGCACCGTCAGCAAATGCGTAAGCGAAGCGAAGCCAGTTCCGAAATCATCGAGTGCGACCCGCAGACCATGGGCGCGCAACGCCTTGATCTCCCGCGCGACGACCGGGTCGCGCTGACCGAGATAGACCGACTCCGTGACCTCCAGAATGATATGTTTCAAGGGGACGTTCTCACGACCGAAAGCGGCTTCGAGACGCGCATAAAGAGTGCCGCTGTGAAAATCGGCCGAGGCGATGTTGATGCCGACATGCTGCAGCGGAATACCTTGATCCAGCCACGAGCGCGCGTCCGCCGCGACGATTGCCATCATGCGTTCCGTCAGATGCGAAGCGACGCTGACATCGGAGGTCGCATGGTGAAACGCAGCTGCGGAAACGACCTCTCCATCCGGCTTGCGAAGGCGGCAAAGAGCCTCCATGCCGACGATCGCCCGGGTGTCCAGACGCAGGATCGGCTGATAGAACGCGTCGATCCGTCCTTCGCGTAACGCCGCATCGACGTCGCGGATCACCTCGATGCGGTTTTTGATAGCACTGCCGATTCCCGGCCAGTAGAGTACGAAGCTCCCAGGCGAGGTTTCCTTGGCGTGGTAGAGTGCAAAATCGGCGCGCTGGCGCACGCCTTTCGCATCATGGTCGTTGGCTGCCAGCACCGCGCCGCCGATTGTTGCCCGCGGTAGGATCATGTGCCCGTCACAGTCGGCGGGCACGGACAGGGTGTCGAGAATATGATGCGCCGTACTCTCGATGCCGGTGGCCGCTCCGGCTCGCTGGAGGATTACGGCGAACTCGTCGCCACCCATGCGGAACACCCGGTCAGGCGCCACGCTTTCGGCGATACGGGAAGCTGCCGCCTGCAAAAGAGCGTCGCCGGCCGCATGGCCGAAGGTGTCGTTGATGGTCTTGAGGTTGTCGAGATCGACGACCAGGAGCGCCCAAGTGCCTGGTTCGGCACAAGACAAGCGCTCCAGAGCGATATCCAGGCTCGCCCTGTTCGGCAAATCTGTGAGGGCATCGACATAGGCTCGGCGCTCGCGCTCGATGACCCGCTGGTGGCGCTCAAGCGCAATGGCGCACAAGGAGGTGCAAGAGGCGACGATTTCCTCCTCGCGCGCGGTGGGTCCGCGCTTCTCTGGGAAGTACAGGGCAAAAGTGCCAAGCACCGCGCCCCTTGCGTTGCAGATCGGGCTCGACCAGCAGGCGTTCAGTCCCAGCGCCAGGACTGGCGCCTTAAAGTCGATCCAGCGCGGATCGGTCGCGATGTCTTGGGCAGCGACGGCCTTTCCGAAATAAGCCGCGCTGCCGCAGGAACCCACCAGCGGGCCGATCATCAAGCCTTCAAGCAGAGCCGTATATCCATCCGGGAAGCTGGAACCCGCGAGCGGATGCAGGAGCCCGTTACGGCCAACCCGCAGAACGGAGCACCATACGCCCGGCAGCAGTTGTTCGATCCGACGGCAAAGATAGTCCGACGTCGCCTCCAGCGGTTCGCCCCGGGCAATCATTTCGAGAATACTGTTCTGGAGACGCAGCACGTTATCCGCCAATCCGTGGTTTATAAATCCCGAGCCAGTCTGTAGCATTCCCGCTGAAATCATTGTGAAGAGACAAAGTGTACAACCTGATAATATCAGGAGATTGACTTTTTTGTTTTCACTTTCGTCACGGAACTTAAGCGAACTGTGAATTCCCCCCGAGACGCCGCGTTCTGAAATCATGTCCGTCGGCAGGCGACGGAGATGAGAAGAGCCGATACATCAATCCTGTTCTCACTAACGTTGGAAACGCCGAAGGGGGCTATGCTGTGCTGTTGTCCGCGCCCGGCCCGCGGGAAATGCCGAAGGCTCGCAACTTGCCGCACCCATATCTTCATCTCGATGAGATCCCCATTCGCACGCGTGATTTTCGATGAGGCGAAAGCGGTGGCAATCCGCACCGAATTTCCTATATTGCTGAGAATAGCTAATTCACCTATTTTAGCTGAAAGCAAGGAGATAGGACATGGCCAGCTTTTCATTGACCGATCTTGGAAACCGCTCCGGCGAAGTCGTCGAGGCAGCGTTCCGTGGCCCGGTCGATATCACCAAACGCGGGAAGCGGAAATTCGTGCTACTCACGGCCGAGCAGTTCGACCGCCTGACCGAGGCCGCACAGCGGGCACATCGTGTGGAAGACCTGGCAGGCGCAGAGCGTGATGAGATCCTGGCGGGCCTCGAGGCGGTAGCGAAGGAGGGTGGTAGAGGTGATTGATCCCCGGCACGGGGATGTCATCCCGTATTCGTCTCTATGGGCGCGTGAATACGAACGCGGCGAGGAAAGCGGCCGCAAGGCGCGACCAACCTGCGTCATCATGATCGTCGCGGGCAAGGAAGGAAAATCAAAGCCGCTGCTCTTCCCGGTCACCAGTCGACCGCCCATAGCCAGCGAGCGGGCGATCCAGATAACCAGCACGACGAGGTCGATATCTTCGCCTATGCAACGGAGGGATCGCTCGACGCCACGATGTGGCAGAACAACGAGCGCAAGGCTCGGTTCATCGCAGCAGCGCTTTCGGGTGACACTTCGGTCCGGCGTCTTGAAGATCTCGGTGAGGGTCAGGCCAACCAGTTCGCCATGGCCAAGGCCAGCGTCGGGCGATCAGCGCCCGATGCAGAAAGCTGGACTCGAAGCCGATATCGCCCGGCTGGAGCGCCTGCGCCGCCCATATCGACGATCAGCACGCCGTTCGCCGACAGCTTCGCGACGCCGAACGCGATATCGAGCTCTGCACGCGGCGTATTGCTGAAATCGGCCGCAATATCGAGATTTTGGTTCCGACCGCCAGTGACGCATTCACCATGACGGCGGCCGGCAAGGTCTATACCGAACGCAAGGAGGCAGGTCGCGCGCTCATGAAGGAGATCCTGACCTTGGTGCAGCTTCAGCAGGAAGGCCAGAGCATCATAGGCTCCATCGGCGGTTTCGATCTCGAATACGACGGCCAGCGCTTCGGCCAGGAAGGCTATCGTTATACCACCATGCTGTTGCGCACCGGCGCCGATTCCGAAATCGAGCTTGCCATGACGGTCGCGCCGTTTGGAGCGATTTCTCGACTCGAGCACGCGCTCAACGATTTCGAGGGCGAACGCGAGCGGTATCGCCAGCGCCTAACTGACGCCCGCCGCAGGCTCGCATCGTACCAGTCTCGGGACAATGGTGCCGAGTTCGCCTTCGCCGGTGAACTGGCCGACAAGCGACGGCAGCTTGGGGTGGTGGAGGCGGCGCTGCCGGCGAACGTTGAAACAATGGCCGCACCTCTAAGGGATGCCGCCTAGCGCCGGGGTGGGCGGGCCGACAAAAGCCCGCGTGAACCACATCGGGTAGACTAGTTACACTACGGCGGTCGTTCGGCTCGACGGCGGCTCGAACTTCGTGAAAATGCTGACGCTTAAAAGCAATCATGGTTCTGGGATGGATGCGATCATACGGCCTTGGGTCAGACTTGCTGCGCGAAAGACTGCAAGGGTTCCAACGCCTCGGTAAGGCTTACGAGCTTATTCCCAGGAGCCAGCGTTCGATGTCTGCGCCTATTGTTGCAAAATCGGCCACGTTCGAAGTGGCATCGCCTTGGGCTTGTCTGCGCAGATCCGAAGGCGGATAACCAAATTCATGCACGAAGGCCCGCCGGAAGTTGCGCTCGTCCACGAGTCCCCATCGACGGCCGATCTCCGCCAACGCCAGCTCGGGAAAGCGGTTGGAGACAATATCGCGCTGTATGGCGCCCAGGCGCATGCGCCGGATGACGGACGCAATATCCGCGCGTTCGCCCATCACACGGTAAAGTCGCGATCGCGAGATATCGAATTCACGACAAATGAGATCGACGTCGAGCTCTGGATCGGCGAGGCGGGTGGCGATGAAACGGCGGATAGATGTGGCCTGATCGATTTTGATAGCGTCACCCAGGCGCGGTGTCGGCGCAGACCCGCCGAGGCAGGTGGCCAGAAGAGCCAGGCTTGAGCGCTCAGCGCAGGCTATGTCTCGTAGGGGAAGGCGTTGCGGCAGCTTGTCCAGCGACTGCAGAAGGCCGCCCAGGATGACCGCTTGAGCGGTTTCAGGTGCACACGCACGGCCGTCAAGGGCCGGTTGCCATGCCATGTGTCTGTCGAGCACCGCGCGCGGAACGATCAGGGCAAGCCATTCTGCCTCCTCGAGGACGATATTCATGGGAGTGGCGAGCCGCGAGACAAGTGCGGCCCCCGGTCCCGCCGCGAACTTGCGTGCGGCAATATCTCCGACGATGCGGCCGCTTTCAATCAGATTGATCATGACGTGATCACGCCGTATGCGTTTGGCCCGGTTTCTGTCGCGCTCGTAGCGAAACGTTCCGGAACGGATGCGCATGGTGCGCAGGTCACCGATGCTGCGCGAAACGAACTAGCCGTTGAAATCGTCAGGATCGGTGAT
This sequence comes from Foliimonas ilicis, assembly GCF_039939195.1. Lineage (NCBI taxonomy): Bacteria > Pseudomonadati > Pseudomonadota > Alphaproteobacteria > Hyphomicrobiales > Phyllobacteriaceae > Foliimonas > Foliimonas ilicis. Next base: position 69,896 of record NZ_JBDUUH010000013.1, read on the forward strand.
CTGGACATTCCCGGCCGCCCCCATCACGTCGCGCCACAGCGCAATCCGGTCGGCGGCTCTCGTGCTGTGATCAACATGGAGGTGAAGATGGGGCATAGTATATGTTAGCACATCGAGCGGGCAAATCATCTCAAAACGTCGAAAGAGCCAGTCATTTTGCCCGGTGAAGATGTATTAAGATTGACCTATGCGCGCCTTCTGAATGAGATCGGGGCGCGCGTGGCAACCGATGCTCGCACACACGCGCGATGAAAATCAAAGAGTGACGGGCCGAGAAGTCGTGACGGGGAATGGAACAGGCTTTCACATCAAAGCGCGGACTGGCCGGGGTATCGATTATAGCGCTCTTGGCAGCCAGCGGCTATGCCCTTGGCCAAAGCATTACAGCCACTGGCGACATCAACCCTGCATTCCCCTCACCCACCTCCCAATGGAATGTCGGTTCCCTTTCCATCGGGACCATTGGAACGGGCGTGCTGACCATTGATGCGGGTGGCACAGTTACAAGCACCGACGGCGACATCGGCATCCACGACGGCTCCAACGGCATAGTGACGGTTTCGGGCGCGAATGCACGGTGGCAGAATACGGGGGGTCTGTGGGTCGGCGAATTTGACGGGTCCAACGGCACGCTGACTATCGGGGCTGGCGGCACGGTTACCAACCGCGAGGCCTATATCGGTCTCTACGACGGCTCCAGCGGCACAGTGACAGTCTCGGGCGCTAATGCGCGGTGGCAAAATTCGGGCAATCTTTTTGTTGGCCTGATGGGCGATGGCCAGTTGACCATCTCCGACGGCAGCCTCGTCCAGGTTCTTGGTGGTGCCGCTGCAACGATCGCATTCGATACCGGCTCGATCGGCACACTGAACCTCAACGGTACAGCGGGCGCGCGAGGCACGCTGGAAGTCATGCAGGTTGAAGCTGGCGGCGGCGCCGCGAGCCTTGCTTTCGATGGCGGCATGCTGCGCGCCACCGCCGACCAGACAGATTTCCTGCGTGGCTTTGCGCCTGGCGAAGTCACTATCAGTGGCAACGGCGCTTTTATCGACAGCAACGGCTTTGACATCGGAATCGGGACCAGCCTTCAGGGTACCGGCGGGCTGACCAAACTCGGCTCCGGCGCGCTGACGCTGAGTGGCGACAGCAACTATGATGGTGACACCGTCATCAATGGAGGAACATTGCGGATCGCCAATGGCGGCTCCGTCAGCAACGCCATCGGATTTATCGCCATGGCCGCAGGCTCCAGTGGCACGGTGACGGTCTCGGGCGCCGATGCGTTGTGGCGGAACTCCTCAGGACTCTATGTCGGCGACTACGGCACCGGCACTCTGGCTGTAGAAGATGGCGGCGCGGTGATAAATACTGCCGGCTATATCGGCAACGCCGCCAGCTCCAGCGGCGCTGTGACAGTGTCGGGCGTCGATGCTTTATGGCAGAATTCGGAGAGTCTGTTTGTTGGTTACGCTGGCACCGGCTCGCTCGTCATCGAAAACGGCGGCACGGTCACCAATGATTTCGAAGGCTACATTGGCTATTGGGCTGGCTCGTCTGGCACAGTTGAGGTCACAGGCCAGGGGTCCACATGGGAAAACAATTGGGAACTCCATGTCGGCGAGTACGGGACCGGCGTGCTGGCCGTTGCCGACGGCGGGCAGGTCTCCAGTGGATACAGCTATATTGGTTATGACACCGGTTCTTCCGGTAAGGTCGACGTATCGGATTCTGGCTCGACCTGGGGGACGACGACCCTGTTTGTCGGCAACTACGGTGAAGGCACGCTTGACGTTTCAAATGGTGGCAGCGTCACCAGCAGAGAAGGGATCATAGCTAACGCAGACACCGGCCCCGGTACGGTAGAGGTAACCGGCCAGGGATCGAGCTGGGACATCCGTCAGGGCCTTGCTGTCGGCCTCGACGGCAACGGCGCCCTGACCATTGCCGACGGCGGTAAGGTCGTCAACGGTGACTATGGCTATATCGGTTGGAACCCAGGTACATCGTCGGGCACTGTCGTCGTCACGGGCCAGGGATCGCAGTGGCTGAACGGCGCAGATCTCCGGGTGGGGAATTCCGGCACGGGCACGCTGACCATTGCCGATGATGGCCTTGTTCGTATCGGCAACGGGACCGGAATCGCGGCGGTCGCCGAATTCTCCACTTCGACGGGGACGCTTAATATCGGTGCATCAGCGGACGACGATGCGGGAGCGGCCGGCACGCTTGCAGCCGGCTCGGTCGCATTCGGCGCAGGAACCGGCGCACTCGTCTTCAATCACACGGGCAATCCCGACGGATCGGACTATGTATTCGCGCCAGTGATCACGAGCATTAATCAGACCGCCAGCATCAGCCAGATCGCGGGCACGACGATTCTGACCGGCGACAGCTCCGGATTTTCAGGTGCGACGACGATCTCCGGCGGCGCGCTGCTGTCGAACAATGTGCTCGGCGGCACGGTAAACGTCGAGACCGGGGGCACACTTGGTGGCTCTGGCATGGTCGGGACGACGATGGTGGCCGATGGTGGGATCATCGCTCCCGGCAACTCGGTGGGAACGCTGACGGTCGCTGGCGACCTGATACTCTCATCCGGCTCGATCCTCGACTATGAACTCGGTGGGCCGGGTGCGGCCGCCGGGGGAGGCATCAGCGACCGCATCGATGTGACCGGCAACCTCGCCCTGAACGGCACGCTGAATCTGGGGCAAAGCGGCGATGCAGGCGATGGAACTGTCGGTTTCGGTTATTACCGCCTGATGACCTATGGGGGAACTCTGTCGGACGCGGGGCTGACGATTGGAACGATGCCGCTTCTTGCCGCCGACGACTATGAGATCCAGACCGGCGGCGGCAATGTCGACCTGTTCATCGCCGCGTCCGGAATCCCCGGCGACGATACCCTGCAACACTGGCAGGGTGGCGATGGCATATGGAACACCGGCAATCCGCAATGGCTGAACCAGGTCGGCGATCTGGCCGCCGCCTGGGCGGGGAACCATGCCGTGTTCAAGAATGAGCCGGGCGGCTTTAACGGCGGCACAATCGCGGTCGATGGGGCGCAGAGCTTCAAGGGGCTACAATTCGTCGACCAAGGCTACCGGCTCGAAGGCTCGGGCCAGATCGTGGTGGATGGTTCCGACCGGGCCGACGGCAATGCCGAGATTCGCGTGCTTGCCGACCGGGCCGAGATTGCCACCGTGATCAGCGGAACGGGAGGCATCACCAAGACGCAAGCTGGCATGTTGATTCTGTCGGGCGAAAATACCTATCAGGGTGGCACTTCCCTTCTCGGTGGCGCCGTACAGGTCTCGGAAGACGCCAATCTCGGTGCTGGCAGCGGCGCACTCACTTTTGACGGCGGCGCACTGGCGACCACATCGAGCTTCGAGAGCGGCCGGGAGATCAACATCGCCGGTAGTGCCTTGATAGATGTCGCGACCGGAACAACGCTTGTGCTGTCCGGCGTCATCAGCGGGAACGGGAACCTTGCTCACCGAACGGAGGGCACACTCGTGCTATCGGGCGCGAATACCTATGACGGCATGACAGTGGTCAACACAGGTACTTTGATCGGCAATGCGTCTTCGATCCGAGGCACGGTAGCCAATGGGGGCACTGTCGTTTTCGATCAGATCACCGACGCGAGCTATTCAGGCGGTTTTATCGGCAATGGAGGTACCTACGGCTCCATGATCAAGCGCGGTGGCGGCACGCTGACGCTCGATGGCAATTCTGCGCTCGACTGGAACATCGAGGCGGGCTGGCTCGTCACATCGGCTGCACGCTTCGGCGGCGATGCAGCCATTGGCTCCGGCGCAAGACTGAATTTCGAGCAGCCGGACGACTACAACTATGCCGGTGTCCTGTCCGGAACCGGCACCTTCAGCAAGTCAGGGTCCGGTTTCCTTCAAATGTCCGGCGACAGCTCCGGCTTTGCCGGAACGACCGCCATTGCCGACGGCATTCTCTCCGTTGGCGGCAGCGCCAATGCCGCCCTCGGTGGCACGCTCATAGTAGATCAGGACGGTACACTCGCCGGAACCGGCACAGTTGGATCGACAATGATCCTGTCAGGAGGCACACTTTCGCCCGGCAATTCGATCGGCACGCTGACGGTCAACGGCGATCTGATCTTCGAGACCGGCTCGCGCTTTGCCGTCGAAGTCAATCCAGAAGGCACGGACAGCGACCTCGTGCATGTTACCGGCGATGCCACGCTCAATGGCGGTTCGGTCGCCCATATCGGCGCCAATGGCAATTATGAGCTGAGGTCCTCGTATACGATCCTTACGGCCGACGGCACGCTCAGCGGTGCCTTTGATGACGTAACTTCCGACTTCGCCTTTCTGATACCCTATCTCGCCTATGACTATGGCGCAGGCTCGATCAGCCTTGATCTCGCCCGCAACGGCCGCGACTTTGTGTCGGTCGCACTGACGCGCAACCAGATCGCAACGGCAAACGCTATCGAGAGCATCGGCTTGGCCGCCGGCAATCCGGTCTATGATGCCATTGCCCTTTTACCCGACGACATCGATGTCGTGCGCGCCAGCTTCGATGCGCTTTCCGGCGAGATACAAGCCTCTGCAAAATCGGTGTTGATCGAGGACAGCCGGTTCCTGCGCAACGCTGCCAATGATCGCATGCGCGCGGCGTTTGCAACGCCCGGCGCGTCCATTGCACCGATCCTTGCCTATGGGCCCGGCGGACCGACCCTGGCGTCTGCAACCGCCGATAGCCTGGCCGTTTGGACGCAGGGCTTCGGTTCCTGGGGAAGCTTCGACGGAGATGGCAACGCCGCTGATCTCGATACATCGACAGGCGGCTTCCTAATCGGCGCTGACGCGCCGATTGGCGATTGGCGCCTCGGGCTCCTGGCCGGCTATAGCCACACCAGCTTTGACGTGGACGAGCGAAATTCGTCCGGATCGAGCGACAACTACCATCTCGGCCTTTATGGCGGCAGTCAATGGGGTGATTTCAGCTTCCGGTCCGGCCTCGCCTACACTTGGCACGATATCGACACCAGCCGTTCGGTCGCCATTCCCGGCTTGTCGGATCGTCTGACCGGCAATTATGACGCCGGTACCGTTCAAGCCTTCGGTGAGCTCGGATATCGGGTCGACATGCCTTCCGTCTCCTTCGAGCCCTTTGCCAATCTTGCCTATGTGAACCTGCACACTGACGGCTTTATCGAGAGTGGCGGCGCTGCCGCACTGGCAGCGTCCGATCAGACGACCGATACTACATTCACCACGCTCGGCCTGAGGGCCTCAACCGGTTTTGCCATTGGCACGGTGCAGGCGACAGCACGCGGCATGCTCGGCTGGCGTCACGCTTTCGGCGATACCACGCCCCTTTCGACCCAGGCCTTCGCCGGCTCCGACGCCTTCACTGTCGCAGGCGTGCCCATAGCCGAGGACAGCGCCGTTATCGAGGCTGGTTTCGATCTTAACCTTAGCCCTGACGCCACGCTCGGCGTCAGCTATCACGGACAGTTTGGCGACGGCGCAAGCCAAAACGGCTTAAAGGCAAATATCGCGGTGAAGTTCTGAGCATGCGAAATGTTCGTTACAGGAGTTTCAATCGGACTCTTGGCGTCGTCGCGTTACTCCTCGCCAGCGCCAGCGGCGCTGGCCCAGGCAGCCCCGTCCCTTCCTGGCGGCGCATCATCCCTTCAGGAAACCTATCAGGATTGGCGCGTTTCCTGCCAGATCGTGCAGGCTCTGAAGCGGTGTGCCCATTTCTCAGCAACAGGCACAGCAGAACGGACAGCGCCTGCTTGCGATCGAAATGCAACCGAGCCCAACCAATACCATCACGGGCAATCTCGTCCTGCCATTTGGCCTTCTGCTTGATGCCGGCGTAGCGCTACAAATCGATGAACAGCCGGCCATGTGTCCGGCTCGATTCCGGACATGTCTGCCGGCCGGCTGTATCGTGACGCTCAGTCTGGATCAGGACAATCTCGCAAAGCTACGCACTGGCACTGCTTTGAAGCTCAGGGCAAAGTCAAGCGACACCGAGCAGGATGTTGCCTTCACCATCTCCTTGAAAGGGTTCTCAGCCGGACTCGACCGGATCAACACGCTCGTTGGCAACTGAACTTCGACATCCGGACAGGAGGCGGAAGCTCGGCCGTTCAACTGCGTTCACCTCCCCATCCCGTCCATGAAATGGCCGAACCAAAGATCCCGACTTCCGCAAGTCGAAACCGAGGCCTTTTTCGAGGGAAGGAGAGAGGGAATAGTATTCAAGAGAATAAGGAATCCGCTCGCAGAGCGGTCGGACCGCTGACGCTTGCGCTCAACCGCGCCTGCTCGCGATCCCGGCGGCTTCGGCTTCGTCATCGATCCGGAGCGACACGCGGTCTATGACGGTCCATCCAGCTTCATCGGCTGGCAGGGGAGGGACACATAATGCCCTCTCCAGATCGTCGAGCGCGGCTCTTTCGCATGGAGGAGGCTCGCCGGCAAATCCAGCGCTAGCTGGACATGATCGACCGGCAGATCACGCGGCTTATGACGGCGCTGATCCCGCAACTGCATCCGCGCCAGACCACGTATCGCCGGGGAAAGTCGCCAGACCCCGGCGCTTTCCTCGAACGATATCGTGCCAATCTGGCTGCCATTACCGCGGAGCGACAGCCGGAAATCGACGCCTTGACGCGCAAACTGGCACGCCAGGAAAGCGCTATCACGGCGTTGCGGGCGCAGCTCGACCCGGAAGAGCTGTGTGCGTGACGCGGATGTCGTTCTCGCCGCGGGACGACATTCATCCGTGACGACGATGCTGGTTGCAACCATGGTGAGCAGGCGACCCAAGGCAAATCCTGAATGCCCTTCGGGTGCGCGGCATGCCCTGGAACACCATGGCGGCGCGGGCCGACTGGACGCTTACCGAGGCGCATGCCGGTGTCGCAGACCATCCCTCGCCGCTCTTCCCGGCGGGTTTGCTGCGGTCTGAACCAGCGGCTGGCCCCTTCAAGGCCGCTATCGCGCCGCGGAGCGGCCGGAACCCCGCCGATCTCGTCAAGGCCGGCCCGCGTCCCACGCAGGGAGCCGTGAAGAACTGGCCCCGCTTGTCCGCAAGCCGACCTCGCTCGCCTGTCAGGGTCCGGACCCTGAAGGGTCCAGCTTCCGCCGGTTCCTTTCGACCACACCCGCAGGAAAGAACGGCCGAGGGCCGATCACCTGAAGGGCATCGCTAGAAAGGTAAGCTCAATGTCCAGTTCAACCCGCTCCTCCAAGTCCAAGGCCCGCGTCGTCCCGCTCCGCAAGGGCACGACCCTCGAAATGGTCCGGCTCTGCTGCCCGGCGGCAGACAGGCCGCCCTCATCTCCGAAAGCTTCGGTCTTCCGGTCCTCGACAGCGACGGCATCCGCGAATTCCACGAGCGCAGCCTGATCGAAGGCGCCGAAACCCTCTCCGACAAGGCGCTGCAGATCCACCTGCAGCGGATCGTCGGTTCCTATGTCGGTTCTGCCTGCGGGGCAGGCCAGTTCTACTCCAAGGCCGTCACCGAGGCGAAGGATGCCACGGCCAAGCTCGCCAACGACATCCGCGACGAGGATCTCGACGGCCCGGTGGGCTTCGACAGCAATGCTCAGCGCAAGCGCGAATTCGCCGCCGATATGGGTCTTCAGTCACACGCCCTGTGCATGGCCGCCGAGGGCGCCGTCGCGGCCTACGAGCATATCATCGGCGAAACCTGGAAGCCCTACGAGCGTCAGGTCGAGAACCCCGGCCAGACCATCAGCCGGCAGATGGCAGCTCTGGGCTGATCGCCCACCGGGGGCGGAGCTTCGGCTCCGCCCCATCTTGTCACACAGAGGCTGGCGTCCTTCGGGACGCCGGCTTCTTCGCATGTGTCGGGACATCCGAATCCGGTGAATGGAAACCGACTGAGAGGCCGTGCCGATCGCGACCGTCACGAACGCTGGTCCTGCTACGTCCTCGCCCCGCGAAACGGCAGCGCCGTCCTCCACTGACGTTGCGGCCCGCCTGCGACATTTCCTTCCGATTGCTCTTTTGCGGGTTCGCGGACCTGCGGTCCTGCGCGGTCGGACCTCGTGACGGCCGCGATCGGCGCGGCCTCAAACGGAGGTCCGGGAAATGGACAGAAAGAGCAGTAAAACCCGCGTCGATATCTACGCTAAGATCACCGACCGCATTGTAGCGGATCTGGAGAAGGGTGTGCGCCCCTGGGTGCAGCCGTGGCGCGCCGGGAATGCAGTTTGCCGCATCACGCGCCCGCTGCGCCAGAATGGTCTGCCCTACCAAGGCATAAACACGCTGTTGCTTTGGTCCGAGGCGACGGCCCACGGTTACGTTTCGCCCATCTGGATGACATTCAAGCAGTCCGTCGAGCTCGGAGCTCATGCATCTCCTCCGGCTGCACCATTTTTTATAAGGGGCTGAAGCAACCACCTCGCGCCGGGCTGGTCGGAAGGCCAGTCCCGGAAAGCCGGACCCTGGGACCAGATCGAGATATCGCCATCCACCTCGGTCGGCGTGGGAAGAAAGAGCGGAGAGCGGTCAGCAAGCCGCCGATGCCCGCAGTTGTGCAGGAGGGCTCCTTCGGATTCCTTGCCGTTTGTTGAGCACCGGTTGCTCGCCCGAATGAACACGACGAGACGGTGCTTGTGCGAAGCTTCGGCGAGAGCAGGGCTTTGCCTGAGCAGGCGGCTACGATCCTATGCGGCCGTTGCAGCGTCCGACAGACGTGATGGGGCCGATGGCGGTTCGCCAAGTCTCATTCCGGGATGTTTCCACAACGGGTACACCCATCAAGACGTCCTCGATGTGGCTTGTCTGACCGAAGGGCAGGGGCGCTGCGTCGCCCCTTCGATCTTAACCAGGCAATGGCCTCCGCGACTTTCTTCCCCTGCCGGCTGCGCCGTCATTCCACGCGGATCAAGAAAGTCTCTCCCGGCCCTCTTCCACGGTGTTCCAGCCCCTTCGGGGTGCAGGTCGATCGCCTCCGGTCCACCCGCCCTTATCGAGGTCGCGATGGGCGCGGCCCGAGAAACACAAGGATTGAAACACATGGCTACCATCGGCACCTTCACCTCCACGGGCAACGGCTTCTCCGGTTCGATCAAGACCCTGAACCTCAACGTCAAGGCCAAGCTGGTTCGCGTCGAGAACCCCTCCGACAAGGGACCGCACTTCCGCATCTTCGCCGGAGCAAGCGTTGAGCTCGGCGCCGCCTGGCAGAAGGTCTCCAACGAGGGCCGCGACTACCTCTCGGTCAAGCTGGACGACCCGAGCTTTCCCGCTCCGATCTACGCCACCCTGATCGAGGTGGAAGGCGAGGAGGGCCTGCAGCTTATCTGGTCCCGCCCGACCCGGGACTGAGGCTTCCGCCAGAAGGCCCCGCCGCAAGGCGGGGCGCTTCTTCGCGCTTGATGAAGCCGGAAACAGGCATCGAGCCTGCTTCCGGCTTTCTAGTGCCAACCGGTGGAGCAAGGGGTCTGCTCAGATCGTCCAAGTCTGCCATGCCGGCCCGAAGGCCTCAAGGACGAGCGGTTCCCCAAAATGCTGGCCGCATTTCGGCTCCCCCACTCGCCGCCGCTGGCGGTCGCTACGCGATCCCTGACCCCTCCGGTCCGCCATGACAGCCGGTGTCGTCTTTCACCAACGTCAAGGAGACGATCAATGTCGATCGATCAGCACATCGAGGAATTGAAAGCCGAGAGGCGCAACGCGGTGTATCCCGACGAGCGTCGCGAGATCGCGGCGGAACTGGCCAAAGCGATTGCCGAGCGAGACCTGCTTCTTGCCGAAGCCTACGGGCCATTCTTCGGCGAGCCTCCCTTTTAGAGAGGCTTTGGTCAGCGCCGCATCGGCTTCCGGATGCGAGCGCGTGCGGCACCGGCCGTTCGCCTCAGCCGTTAAGGGCATCCTTGATCGCCTTCGCCGTCGTGAAGGTCAGCTTCTTCGACGCCGCAATCTTGATCGTCGCACCGGTCGAAGGATTCCTGCCTTCGCGTTCCGGGGTATCCTTGATCTTGAATTTGCCAAACGCCGGAATGCTGGTCTCAGCGCCCGCCTTGGCGGCATCGGCGATCTGCTGGAACACGCTCTCGACGATCGTCTTGGCCTGAGCTTTCGTCAGGCTCTGCTCGGTTGCGATCTTGTCGGCAATCTCATTCGTTGTTGTCATTGAAATACCTTTGTGTTGGAAAGCCCCAGCCACCTATGACAACGAAATCCTTCCTTCGGAAGAGGCCAGGGATCCTATCATCCGCGCAAATCCACCGAAATCGGCTGGAATTCATGGATTCGGAAGCGGTTTCTGCATCGGTTCTTCGTAACCCGGCTCAATTCCGATAGCCGCGCCGCCGCTTGCTTCGTTCCAGCTTCGCCATGGTCGTCCCCGCCTCCTCGACTTCGTCGAAGGTTTCCATAATCGACTGGCCGTTCGTGCCGATGCGGCCCCAGTTACGGATGACGGACGCGCCGCCGAACAATGTCGGCTGGATGGCGAGCGTATAGAACCGGCGCATATTCTGCGTCGGGTCGATGCGGCGAAGATGAACCGGACCTGTCTCCTCGTTCTCCATGGCCGGAGTCTCGCTTCCTATGGAAGCGGCGTCCAACGCATTCCGTGAATCGCTCGGGCGTGACCGATTCATTTGAGTGATGACCCCTTTGGGGGACGGATCCGGCTTCCCACAACTTGGTGCTGTTGTGCCGGTACGATGACTTTCGACCGGAGGGATTGGGCGCGCCGCTCGGGGAGCGGTCGGCTCTACTCACGCCGCAAGGCGGCGTTCACGGAGCCCGTACGCGGTCTCCGCCATCCGGTAACGATCCTCGTGCGGCGCTTGATAGCGCAGCAAACGGGGAGGTCCGCGTGGTGTACCGGGCGGTGCTGCGCCGGCTGGTCGCTGGATGCGGTTCATTTCCTTGGTCCATCGGACACGCATCTTCAATTACGTCGCTAATCGGATGGAAACGGGTGGACTATTGGTTCGGCAAATGCGATATCCATTGGGTGGAATTGGATGCCGAAACGAATGCCTTTGCTTGATGCATCGACCTTGCGCATCACGCCCGAGATATTGTCCATCATCGCCGAGATCGATGAGTTCAAGGGTGCATGGCGCGCAATCGGCCGGATCGCGCCAGAGCGCCTGTCGAGCTTGAGGCGCGTCGCAACGATTGAAAGTATCGGCTCCTCGACACGTATCGAAGGCGCGAGGCTCAGTGATCGTGATGTAGAAAAGCTCCTCTCCAATCTGCAGATCGGCTCCTTCGCCACGCGGGACGAGCAGGAGGTGGCCGGATACGCCGATGTCATGGAGACGGTATTTCGCGCTTACGACGCAATTCCCTTGACCGAAAACCATATCCGCCAGTTTCACCGCGATCTGCTGGTGCATTCCGCAAAAGACGAGCGTCATCGCGGCGAATGGAAGACGCTCGACAACCACGTTGAAGCCTTCGGCGAGGATGGCCAAAGCCTAGGCGTCGTGTTCGCCACTGCGACGCCGTTCGATACGCCTCGGCTGATGGCCGAGCTTGTCAGCTGGCTCAGGGAACGGGAGGAGTCAAAGGACCTCCATGCCTTGCTGGTCATTGGCATCTTTGTTGTAGTGTTCCTGGAGATCCATCCTTTTCAGGATGGCAATGGCCGTCTATCGCGGGTTTTGACGACCCTGCTTTTGTTACGCGCGGGTTATGCCTACGTGCCCTACAGTTCGCTCGAAAGCGTAATCGAGCAGAGCAAGGAGGGCTATTATCTCTCCTTGCGGCGAACCCAGGGCACGATCCGCACGGACACGCCCAACTGGAATCCGTGGATCGAGTTTTTCCTTCGGGCTCTACAACAGCAAAAGCAACGGCTGGACCGGAAAATGGAACGCGAGCGCGTCATTTTGGGCGATCTGCCTGAGCTGTCAGTTGCGATCCTCGAACTGGTGCGCGAGCACGGCCGGATGACAGTCATGGAGGCTGTGCGCGTTACAGGCGCAAGCCGCAACACGGTGAAGGATCATTTGAAGCTCTTGACCGAACAGGGTCATCTGACGCTGCGCGGCGCCGGTCGCGGTGCCTGGTATGGTCTCTCATAGAGCTCCAACATGGGGATAAGGCAAAGCCTGCTCGATCCGAAAAAAGACTGTGTGATGTGATGGAAACGAACCGGGAAATTGTCAGTACGCAAGAATCATCGTCGCGCCGCGACTTCGCGTGCCGGTTTGCAACATCGCTCATCGCGCTGCCATTCAACGTGCTTGAAGCAATCGGTCGCGCCGGCTTCTAAGGCACATGGCATCTGCTCTATTGCATCGCCTGTGCCTTTCGGGCCTTCACCGCATTCATGATGTTGGCCGCCATCGTGATGCTGCCGATGGCGCTGGGCGTCTTCATCGACCCGAGCGCCGCGCCAATGCCATCGTGGTCTTTCCTGATGATGGCGCTCGGCATGTTCGCTTTCGCCATCGGCTACAATCTCCTCCTCGACTGGTTCGCTCCGCCCGACGCGACAGACCCGTTCGACCGCTACCGCCCCGCAGTCAAGCGGAAGTCTTGACAAACCGGTTCGGGCTGGCCTGCGCGTCCATGCCCTTTCTCCGGAAGTAGATCGCGCGACCGCAGCGTATCGGATCGTGCCCCTGCACGATGATGATCTGCTCATCCTTGCGCATCTGCTGCGTGATCTCATGCGGCATGATTAGCGGCCGGCGTTGCAGGTTGAGGCTTTCTGACCGCCGCGTCCCACCGTTGGAGTTGCTCCAGCCGACATTGCGCGATTTGCCCTGCACCTCCACCGTCATCTCGCCGCATTGCGCCGAGACGTTGCGCGCCGTGTCGAGCGCCTTGATTGCGGCGTAGGAGGCGAAAGCGCATCCGTCGATCCATGACGTCGCGCCGTCTTTCCCGAAATGACGCTCCAGCTGCCCGACCGACTGGTACATCAGCATCAGCGTGATGCCGTATTTTCTTCCCCGGTCGCGGGCCTCTTCCAGCACGCGCATATAGCCGAGCAGATCGACCTCATCGAGCATGAACAGGGCACGACGCTCGAACGCGCCATCCGCCTGCGTTATGGCGTTGACCAGCGAACCGATGATGACGCGGCCGATACCGGGATAAGAGCGCAGGATCGCGGCCGGAATGTTCAGGAACACGTCCTTGCCGCCGGCAACGATGTCGGCCGACCGGAAAGTCCGGCCGCACACCAGAGCGGCGTAGTTTTCCAGCGACAGCCATTGCGTATCCTTTGAGGCGGTCGAGTAGACGCCGGAGAAAGTCTGCTCGGTCATGTTGGTGAAGACGCCAAGCGTCTCGCGGATAAAGGTCGATTCCGACGTCTCCTGAATCTCGCGCAGCATGGCCAGCACCGAAGGCTCCGGCTCGGAGACGATCTGGCGCAGACTGCGCAGATCGCGCCGGCCGGCATACTCGGGCGAGAGCACGACATGGGCGAGCAGGCCAGTCAGGAGATTGTGCGCCTGGTTCTGGAAATAGCTGCCGGTCGAGGATTCGAACCGCGCGCTTTCTGACAAAAGCATATGCGCGACCGCGACGATATCCTCTTCCTTGTGCTGTGAGGTTTCGATCCAGTCGAGGACATTGAACCCCGCCACCGGGTTCGATGGATCGAGCACCATGCACTCGCGACCGAGCTTGGCTGTTCGATGCTCGACGACCATCGGCGCAACCTCGGTCGACGGATCGAGGCAGATCAGAGGTCCGGTGTAGCGCAGCGCGGTCGGCACCACATTGCTGGTGGTCTTGAAGCCGCCCGAGCCCGCGAAGAACAGCATATGGGTGGAGTCGAAATCCTGCTTGTAGGTGAGCAGCGGCGCCGTTCCACCACTACCCCATGTCTCCCGATCGGCCGGATCGAATGGAATGTCGCGGATGGTTTCCCGGTCGACGCGGTAGCGCTCGCCGACGACGATTTCGCCATCGGGCGGAAACAGCTTTCCCGCCGCCGCCATGGTTAGCCAGTCGGCATCGCCGAACGTCGCGCGCCGTGCCCGTTTGACGGAATCGGAAACCACGACGGAGAGGCGAGCCGAGATTGCCACGATGACGAAACCGAAGGCCGCGGCGGTGACGGCAAAGAAATCGAGATAGGAGAGCACTTCGTCCCAGGTGACCGCTCCGCTCTTGACGGAGGGCGACAGGCGCGCATATTCGCGCAAGGCATAAAACCCCGCGACGCCGAGAAAGCAGAGCAGGCTGATCATCGCCACCGGCCGCCTGCGATGCAGCGGCAGAACCAGAACCGTGATCAGGCCCGCAACCGGTCCGAACAGCAGATTGGGAATCGGGGCGGCGCGCAGGAACCACCAGGCGTTACCGGGCGAGAAGCCGCTCGCTAATATCTGCCAGCGGTATGATGTGATCGCCAGCGTGATCGCCGTTACGGCAATCGGCACGATCGCCCATAACAGCGCCGGACTGACTTTGCTTCTCGACGCCATAAACGGCCTCCCCCTTCCGGCGTTCAGCCGCTCGTTGTCTTTCCGGATGCCTTCTCGTCCGATGGTTCCGAACTGCGCTCACCAGACTTCTCGATCCGGTCACTTCGGAATGCCATCGCGCCCTTGGCTTTCAGCCTGTGGTGCTCATTCGATCCGATGCGGATCGATCCCGCCTCCAGAAGCACGCCGAGCAGGAAGGCGCGGTCTGCCTCTCGCAGGCCTGCCTTCACCACCAATCCGCCCAGCGTGATTTTTTCGCGGGCGTCCTTCTTCCGGTCGTCGGTCATTTCCTTCCGCCGCCTCCGCTCAAGGCCCACAATGCGTTGATCGAGACGCCTAAGCAGATGCGCCTGAAGGTTTCTTGCCGGGCTCCCGAAATCGCGCGGCGATCTCCTCGAAGACGGCGTCGAGCTCATTGTCGGGAATATCCATCTCGGCCAGTCCTGCCTTGGCCGCCGCGCGCGCGAAGCGCTCATTGGCTTTGGCGAGAATTCCACGGCGTTTTTCGCGTAGTTTCTCTATCTGGGCGTCAATCTCTGAGATCGATGATTTAGCGCGCATTTTCCGCCTTATCCTTTCCGGAAGCCTTCTTTGTGCTACGATTATACCGTGTAGAAACGCATAGTAAAAGATGCTAGTTTGCGTCGAGCCGTAAGGCTCATTTCTGGTCTGCGCCCGCAAGGGCGCATCCCGAGAAGCGGCATCGGTCCTACGGCCCGATCTGTTCGAGGGCGCAATATACGTCGCGGAAGCGACTTGGCTTGAAGAGGTCTGGATCGCATGGCGATCATGTTCGTACGGGCACAGGTGATCAGCAGGGGGGCGGGACGCAGCGTCGTTTCGGCCGCCGCCTATCGCCATCGTACGAGGATGGAGGAAGAGCAGACGGGGATGAGCTTCCGCTATGAGGGCGGCAAGGCCGAGCTCGTGCACGAGGAACTGGCTCTGCCGGATCAGACACCGGCGTGGCTGCGCACCATGATCGACGGGCGGACGATTGCCGGCGCCAGCGAGGTGTTGTGGAATGCCGTCGATACCTTCGAGAAGCGGGTCGATGCGCAGCTTGCCCGTGAGATGATCTTCGCGCTGCCGGAGGAGCTGTCGAAGGCGGAGAACATTGCCCTGGTGCGCGAATTCGTGCGCGACCATCTGACATCAAAGGGCATGGTCGCCGACTGGGTCTATCACGACAGGCAAGGCAATCCGCATATCCACCTGATGACCACCTTGCGGCCTTTGACCGATGACGGCTTCGGCAACAAGAAGGTCGCGGTTCTTGACGATAACGGCAAGCCGCTGCGTGTCGTGACCCCGGATCGGCCGAACGGCAAGATCGTCTATCGGCTGTGGGCCGGTGACAAGGACACGATGAAGGGCTGGAAGATCGGCTGGGCGGAAGCGGCCAACAAGCATCTGGCGCTTGCCGGTCACGATATCCGCCTGGACGGTCGTGCCTATGCCGAACAGGGCCTCGATGGCATCGCCCAAAGCCATCTCGGTCCGGCAAAAGCGGCCTTGGCCCGAAAGGGCAGGGAGATGTACTTCGCACCGGCCGCCTTGGCGAAGCGGCAGGAAATGGCCGACCGCCTTGCCGATGAACCCGGCCTTTTGCTGAAGCAGTTGAGCCGGGAACGTTCGACATTCGATGAGCGGGAAATCGCCAAGGCGCTGCATCGCTATGTCGACGATCCGACGGTGTTTGCCAATATCCGTGCGCAGCTGATGGCATCGTCGGATCTGGTGACGCTCAAGCCGCAGCAGGTCGATTCGGACACGGGAAAGGTTGGCGATGTCGCGGTGTTCACCACGCGCGCCATGCTGCGCACCGAATTCGATATGGCGCAGTCGGCCTCGGCGCTTTCGCGCCGATCGGGCTTCAAGGTGACCTTCGAAAAGGTCGATCACGCCATTCGCCTGGTGGAGAGCCGCGATCCGGAGAAGCCGTACAGGCTCGACGCCGAACAGGTCGACGCGGTCCGGCATCTCACCGGTGACAGCGCCATATCCGCCGTGGTTGGCTTGGCCGGTGCGGGCAAATCGACCCTGCTCGATGCGGCGCGCATTGCCTGGGAGGCGGATGGCCGTCGCGTCATCGGTGCCGCACTTGCCGGTAAAGCGGCGGAAGGTCTCGAGCAAAGTTCCGGTATCAAATCGGGCACGCTCGCGTCATGGGAACTGGCGTGGGCGGACGGGCGCGACACGCTGCAAAAGGGCGACGTGCTGGTTGTCGATGAGGCCGGCATGGTGTCGTCGGAGCAATTGGCCCGCGTGCTCAAGATCGTGGAAGACGCCGGCGCGAAAGCGGTGCTCGTCGGGGATCCGATGCAGCTCCAGCCGATCCAGGCGGGCGCGGCGTTCCGGGCGATTGTCGAGCGCATCGGTTTTGCCGAACTCACCGGCGTGCGCCGCCAGCGCGACCAGTGGGCGCGCGACGCGTCCCGCCTGTTCGCGCGCGGAAAGGTCGAGGAGGCGCTCGACGCGTATGCGCAACATGACCGCATCGTCCAGCTTGAAACACGCGATGCGGCGATCGAGCGGATCGTCGAGGATTGGGGGCAGGCGAGGGAGGAGTACCGGAAGAAGGCGGAATCGGAAAGCCGCGTTCTCACCGGTTTGGAACTGCTGGTTCTGGCGCAAACCAATGATGATGTCGGAAAGCTCAACCATGCGATCCGCTCCGTGATGCGTCGCCAGGAAGCGCTTGGTGAGGACCGCGCTTACCAGACCGAACGCGGTGAGCGGCAGTTCGCCATTGGTGACCGACTGATCTTCCTCGAAAACGCCCGCTTCTTTGAAAAGCGCGCCGAGCATCTTTCCGTACAGCATGTGAAGAACGGTATGCTCGGAACCGTCATTCGCACGACGAACGAGCGCGGCGAGACGCTGCTCACGGTAAAGCTGGATGCGGGCCGGGAGGTAACCTTCGGCCAGGACACCTATCGCAATGTCGACCATGGCTATGCGGCGACTGTGCACAAATCTCAAGGGTCGACCGTCGACAGGACGTTGGTTCTCGCCACCGGCATGATGGACCAGCATCTCGCCTATGTTGCGATGTCGCGGCATCGCGATCGGGCTGATCTTTATATGGCGCAGGAGGATTTTGCGCCGCGCGACAAATGGGGCAGGGCGCAGCGTGTCGATCACGCCGCCGGCGTCACCGGTGAACTTGTCGAAATCGGCGAAGCGAAGTTCAGGCCAAATGACGAGGACGCAAAAGAGAGCCCATATGCCGACGTCAAAATCGACGATGGCGTGATCCATCGCGTCTGGGGTGTAAGCCTTCCAAAGGCCATTGAGAAAGGCGGTGTTGACCTCGGCGACACCGTCACATTGCGCAAGGACGGCGTCGGGAAAGTCATGGTGCACGTACCGATCGTCGATCCCGAAACCGGAAAGAAGACCGTCGAGGAACGTAAGGTCGAGCGCAATGTCTGGACCGCCGAGCAGGTCGAGACCGCGGAAGTCCGGCAGGAGCGTCTCGATCAGGAAAGTCATCGTCCGGAACTGTTCAGGCAATTGGTCGAGCGCCTGTCCCGCTCCGGCGCCAAGTCGACCACGCTCGATTACGAATCCGAAGCAGGCTACCAGGCACAGATTGTCGACTTCGCCCGCCGCCGCAACATGGATCACGCCATCGAGCTTGCTGCCGGAGTGGAGCAGGGGGTGGAGCGACATCTATCGTGGATTGGCGCACAGCGTGATCGCGTCGCGCTCGGCTTTGCGATCGAGAAGGAGCGCAGCGTCTCCTATGACCATCAGGCGGTTCGGACGCAAACGGTCGATCCAGCCTATGTCGGTGCGTCTGGGATTGCACCGGCGCAGATTGCGCCCGCTGCCGAAGAGACGCGATATCTGCTCGTGCCGCAGGCGAGTTTTGTCCGCTCGCTCGAAGAAGACGCGCGGATCGAACATCTGGCCTCGGCACGGTGGAAGGAGCGCGAGGCAATCCTGCTGCCTGTGCTCGAGCGCATTTATCGCGACCCTGCCGCTGCCCTCGAGCGTCTGAACCCCCAAGCGTCAGACTTCGATGTCGAGTCTCGACGGCTTGGTGACGATCTGGCGCGCAGTCCCTCGATGCTTGGTGCCATGCGTGGCAGCGACAGCCTGGTCGATGGACAGATAGCCCGGAAAGAACGGGCTGAGGCCGTCTCTGCCGTTTCAGAACTCGAGCCTCTGGCGCGCAGTCACGCCGACAACTTCCAGCGTGATCGCGCCGCTTATGAGAACCGTGAACATGCACGTCGCGCCGCCATGTCGCTTTCGGTTCCGGCACTTTCCCCGCATGCGAGGGCGAGGCTCGACGAAATCGAAGCGGTGCGCGAGAAGGGCGGTGTCGGCGCCTACAAGACCGCCTTTGGCTATGCCGCGCAAGAGCGTTCGCTTGTGCAGGAGATGAAGGCCGTCGGTGAGGCGCTGACCGCCCGCTTCGGCTGGAGCGCCTTTACCGAAAAGGCCGACCAATATGCCGAAAAGCAGATGGTCGCGCGCATGACCGAGGGAGCGTCCGAGGCAAGACGGGAAGAACTGACGACGCTGTTTGCCGCCGTGCGCCGTTTCAACGACCTGCAATATCTGGCCGAGAGGCGCGATCCATCGCGGATCGCAGCACCAGCGGCCTACGACCCGGCCAAGGCTCCAGAGATGTCGATGCCACCCGCCTTGCCGATGCTCGCGGCCGTCACCGAGTTCTCAGCATCCGTTGATGATGAAGCCAAGGTGCGTGCGCTGGAGATCCCCCACTACAGGCAGCAGCGTGCAGCCCTTGCCGAGGCTGCCCAGCGTGTCTGGCGCGATCCTGCCGCAGCCCTTGCGACGATTGAGGATCTGGTCGTCAAGGGCGTTGGGCCCGAGCGTATCGCTCGTGCCGTCGGGAATGATCCCGCGGCCTATGGTGCAATACGCGGCTCCGACCGCGTCATGGATCGGCTCATGGCCATAGGGCGGGAACGCAAGGCGGCTGTCGATGCGGTTGTGAGTGTCTCCGCCAGCGTCGTTGCGACGGGCAAGGCCTGGCAGGGCGCGTTCGATGCTGAGAAGGCGGCCGTTGCTGCCGATCGGGAACGCATGAGCGTGCCAGTGCCGGGCCTGTCGCTACGGGCGGTATCCGAGCTGTCCCGTTTGACGGCCGCGGCCGAGAAGTCACCCAAGGATATAACCCGTCTGGTGCGTTCTCTGGACGCAACGGTGAGAGCGGAGTTCGCATCCGTCAGCAAAGCGCTCGACCAGAGGTTCGGCCCGAATGCGATCGGACGTGGGCAGGCGAACGTCACCGATCGAGTGCCGGCGGCGCAGCGCAAGGTCTTCGAGGCCATGCAGACCCGCCTCACGGTGCTGCAGAATGCCGTACGGGCCGACAAGGCCCAAGACGTCATTGCCGAGCGCCAGATGCGGGCGCTCAACCAGATCAAGGGCATCACCAGATAGATGAAGGGACAAGATAATGGCCGAACAGAAAACAACTCTCGACGCGATCGTGCGGGCCGAGCTCGCCATCGAAATCATGAATCAGGCGCGCGGGCTGGTATCGGAACACGTCGCCGCCATCGAGGCGCTACGCGCCAAGCGGCGTGAGCTGCTTGCAGTGCAGAGCCGCCTCCGTGTCGGCGAAGCCGAGCAGATCGAAGCTGTGATCGCGGAATGGGGCCGCGGGTCAAAGACGCGGCCTCGTTCTGGCGGGAGCTCTGATCCATGGTGGACGAAGCTACCCTCGGCCGGCTGACGTAGGCCCAGAACGAACACATCTTTCGCACGGAGATTCTGCCCGACGATATCGGAAAGGCAAATCGTCCGACCCTGATCGTGCTCGGCGGCCAGCCTAGTTCGGGCAAAACAGCCCTGCTGACGGCGAGCCTTACCTGATGCGATCATCGAAAAGTTTCAGACCGATGCTTGAGAGCCGGGGTAGGGAAAGGGGCGAACTTTGCCAAGTCCTCATCGATAGCGATTTCTCCCTCACTGTTCATGCCGCTTCGACATCCGTCTGTTTAAAATCGTCGCCGATGAAGAGCAGGGCGTCATCCGCACGCTTCGCCAGCGCGTAGGAAAAACAGTCTGCGAAATTCAATCCTGCCGGATGTCGGCCCATGCCGTAGCTCAGCCAGGCCTGTGTGGCGAGATCGACCAACTCTTCGTCGACTGGGATGATTTCGGCTTCGATCTTGGCGAGCCACAAGTCGATTTCGGCCAAAGCGTGCTCGCCGCGTCGGCTGACCATGACCATACGGGCTTCGAACACGCATGTGGCAGGGACCAATCGGACCGGGTCTGTGACAAGGGCTCTCTCAAGACGTTCCGCGGGCGGCTCGTTTCGCAGGATTGCTACGATGGCCGACGTATCGATGACCATCAGTTCGGAATTCCATATTCATCGAACCCGACGATGTCTTCGTCGCTGCGCTTTTCCATTTCCGGAAGACGTGCCACTCTCAACCGGATCTCGCGAAGTTCATCAAGCATGCGATTCTTCGGAACTTCGCCATGCCCCAACCGATGAAGGCGCTCTGTGAGGGCTTCGTGTATCGCCGCTGTTTTGCTGATGCCCTAGCGGCGGGCAAGTTCATCGACCAGCGCAACGGTTGCTGGGTTTTTGATGTTCAGCGACACGAAAACCTCCAAAATCTACCTTTTCGCCGTTTTCTACCGCAGTTAATGCGCCTGTCAATAATGTCCGATAATGCATTATCGGACATTACTTATCCACGACGGGCGGGTTGGTTACAGCATTTAATCATGGTGCAAAGCGCCGTTACGCGGTAGCCGGAATCATGGCAATGACCGCGCCCGGTGCCGCTTCTGCACGGGGAAATTAAGCGCAAGGACTGCATGCACAATCTGTGCCGACGCGCGGCCGAAATCAGTCGCATTACGTTCAATAAATTGTATTCAAATAATGTTGCCGGATCACCATCGCTCGACAGCGACACGATCCTGTCGCGCTTCCTTCTGGCCGCGGTCGTTCCCGCCATCGCGACGGCGCAGGAAAGTGAACCCACACTTCTGCCCGGCAGCGCGTCCTCGCTCAACTAGACGCACGGCGATTGGACGGTGCAATGCCAGGTCCTGATCCGGAACGAGCAAGGCCATGGCTCTGTGCCTTCTCTCAGCCGCAGTCCAATGCCAAGGGGCAGAACGTTCTCTCCGTCGAATTGCAGCCAGCGGGCGATGCCACCAGCGGGGTGCTGGTGCTGCCATTCGGCCTTGCCGTTACCCAAGGGATCACCTTGCAAGTCGATGAGGCCGAATCGCGAACACCCTGCCCCTTTTTCACCTGCGCCGGCAGTCAGCTCATTGTCACTGGAGAGCCGTTAACGGAGGCGAAGTTCGCCCCATCTCGTTAACCGAACTGTCCGCCGCCCTCAATCGAAACCTCAATCGAACACAGGCGCTCTTGCTCCCCCAATGTCGCTGACCTACACAGAAGTATCGTTGCAGGACAGCGCATCGGCGGAAAACCGGAACGGTCTCGCCGCCCCAAGATTTCATCTGAGGCTCACAGGTTGGCGGGGATAGCTGCAATAGTTCATCTGATGCTTCAATCCAAAGAGGCATACCTGGTCGCTTATTTACTGACCTGGCTAGTAATCAGTGTCTTGGAGGCGTGACAGTCGACCACAGGATCGCCTCCAACTCTGACCAACAGGCCGTCATCATAGATGCGGATTGCGGCGGACGACGTTTCGAAATTGAGATGATAATCTCCATTTTGCTTGGAGAGAGATACTCAGTCGTCTCCAAGATCGGCCATGATTGGTCTCCATATGCGATACCGCATGAAGGCGAAGCTAGTTGATTGGTGAACGAGATATCGTTAAAGACCGAGTTGCTAATCTTAACAAGCGATAAGCTACGAGCGAGTGAATCGCATAGATTTTCGTTCCTAAAAACTCATAGGTTTTCTGAAAATGAAATGGCCTCACCGGGATTTCGTGGTGGAGATAAAATCGAGTCGGCGCGCCCCGAAATCAAAGTCGAGTTCGATTTGGGGCTCGCTTGATCTGAAAGCGCATGCCGCCGAGGTTGAGAATGAACTGCGCCAGCAGGATTATGGCGCGGCCATTCCAAATCGGATTAAGACTCCGTCCGAACCCGACATCGAAAATACTGATAGGCTTCCCAATTCGAACATGACGCCACGCGGCGAAATGGTTATTGGTGTATCAAGCGAGGCTCTTGATCCCGCTGTCGCAAGCACGCAAAATCTGACGATTGTCGATGAGATGCCGAAGACTCGCGCCGACGTGAAAAGCCCGCCGCAAAAGTTAAGTGACCGGCAGCGGGTAGATAGTGAGTCGCAAACCGCTGGACCGAAAGCTACCAATAACATCGCGAGCCATGTGCTAAAATCGGTCGGACGGCGCAAACACCGCCTAAGGAAAAATCCGGGAACGGTATCGATTGATACAAAGACGTCATACGATCTCGGCAAAGACCTCAACAAGCTTGAGGCTGAGAATAAGCGTTTGAAGAAGCTGCTTGCTGACAAGCTTTACAATGAGAATGCTGAGCTCAAGCGCAAACTGGGTTTTCTGTGACCAGTTTCCATGCGCTGAAGCCGGCGGGATCGACGGACAGCTAGCTGTCCGTCGACCGTACCGAGACGCGTACGCATTACATAACGCGCCGAGAACATGACGGGACATGTTAAATAATAGATGAAAATGCCCGACCCCGAAGCCGGGCGACCGGTTAAAGCTTAGTTTCGGGATTGGTGTCTGACGTCAACACTTCGATGCATTCAGCTTGTCGTTTTCCGGTAAGGTTTTTGAACACATTAAGCCAGAAGCGGTAGTCATCTTCCTTGCCTTCGCAGCGGGCAGCGAAGGCGCACCATGCGGCACTGAGTGATGCCTTATCTTCATACTTGAATTTTGCGGCGTTGATTGCCTTTTTTGTTGATATCTCAAGCGCCGTCGTCTCGTGCGTATGGACTGCGATGGGGAATTTTCTCTGGGATTTCAGCATAAGTTTGCTCCTGCGGTTTATCCGACGCAGGGTTCGAGTGGTTCGCCGGACGTTGGCTTCATGGAGCATGAATCACGATCAAGCGTTTGCCTGATATTCGTGCCGTCCCTGGCAAAACAAACTCGAAGCTTAGCTGGTATATTTTTCCCAATACCGTTTCACGCTTTCAGTTATGCAGTGCAGTTTCCCAAACTGGAACTTTCTCCCTCACGCGGTTCCTGTCTTTTCAGCCAGATTATTGAGGCGTTCCCTACAGATCAGCGCGACCAGGTTCTGCAGGACGGCAGTCCGCTGACCAAGCCATTCCAGTGCCTCGGCGCTGATTTCATAATGTTTGGAATAGCGCGCTTTGACATAGGCTTCATTGACTGTGTTGAACGATGCGCGGAAGCGTTGTTGATCGCGGGGCCAAGCCTCGGTGAGCCGACGGTCACGCTCTTCTGCAAGTGATCGTAGGAAGTTGAGGTTGTGAGATGGCGGACTGTAACCTGTCAGGGTCAAGAGAAATGTGGCGTAGGCTTGCTCTATCGCTTGATGAAACAGGAAAGCCGCCTCTTTGTTCATTTCTTCCGCTGATGCCAGATTTGCAAGCTTCCGAAAATTATTCGAACCCGGAAACCGCTTTTCGAAATGCGTCTTCGCCACATTGTATTCATCGGCGGCTGACATTGGCTTGGGTTCGGCAAGAGGTTCCTCATCCAGTTCATACAGCACAATCCCCTGACGGCGGATGTCGGAGAAGAAATATTGCCCTTGTCTGAGAGCGGTGTTTATCTCGCGCCGCGAGTGAACAATGAAACTCACCGGCGTCGAGACGCTCCGGTCATGTAGCAATCGGTCAGCGGCTTTGTACCAATATGTGGAGAAATCGGTCAGCTTCTTGTTGTTGACGATGATGAGCAGATCGTAATCGGATCGGTAACTCTTCATCGTATGCGGTTCATCTACCCAGTCACCGCGTGCATATGATCCGAACAGGATGACTTTCAAGATTCTGCCCATTTTTTTGAATTCCGCTGAGCCTCCCTTGAGCACATCTGAGAATTCCTCCAGCAGGATTTGCAGGATACGGTCCAATTCACGCTGCTTTTTGTCAGGCAAATGGGCGAGGCTGGATTTCATCATCAATTGAACACCCCGATATTTTCCTTTTCATGGAAATCAATAGGTTATGCCAGCTTCAGAATCCACAGCCTGAAATCGAAAAGGCATAATACTGTCAGCGTTGCTACCAAGGCCTTCCAGCTTCCGACATCCGTCCATGAGGCGCAAATTATGTTGCGTCAAGTTAAAAATAGAGCGGAAAATTTGAGAAAAATAGCCCAATGACGTGATTGTGTGGCAAAAAAACATATAGATTGTTTTTGAACGGTGATTTTGTTGCATCAAATTATGCGGCGTTATCAGGAACACTTAACGGCAGAATTTTGGCCGTTTGCAAGGGGAACGTCAATGAAACCACTCATCTTTGTAAGCACCCAGGATGCTTGGTTCTATCTGATGTTCAGTCATATTCTTAAAGCGGACGGTTTCGAAGTCGAACTCGCACAAGATGCTAAAGAGCTGATCAGGTTGGCGGCGGATAAGACTGGTTCGGCAGTCATCCTCGATTGCAACTCAGATCTCGCGGATGCCACCGAAATTTGCCGCCGCATCAAACACGAGACGGTTACCGGAGAAATTCCGGTAATTGCCAGCGTGCTTCCCGACCATTCAGATCAGCACATGGAACTTATCAAGGCTGGCGTCACCCAGAGTTTTGTAAGACCGTTCGATCCCGAACAGCTTCTGAACTACCTTCGATCAGTTGTCGGTATAGGAGATGGTGTCTCAACGCTGACAGAAATGAGGGACACATTTAGGCTAGGGAAATTGGAATTGTTTCTACGCCAGCATCGGGTCCAATATGACGGCAAGGAATTTTCATTGCGCCAGTTGGAATTTCGCTTGCTGTATGTGTTGATACTGGAACCGGGCAGGGTGGTTGCCCGTGACGAACTTATTCAGGTGGCTTGGCCCGACAACGTACATGTCGAACCACGAACGGTTGATGTTCATATTGGACGCCTGCGTCAGGCACTGATGAAGGCTAGCGGCAGTGATCTGATCCGCACAGTGCGATCAGCAGGGTATGCGCTACAGGTGCGGCCCGAGTAAGCAGATATGGGTGCGATGACTTAGTTGCGCCTTCGACATACCTATGTGAACCGAACGCAACAGCAAGACTGGCCCTGAATCCGAACTGCAGTGACAAATTCTTGAAAAATTTGCTTGGCCATCGTGGAGTTTACGTCAATTCGCGCGGACTATTTGGCCGTCTCAATGCACAAGCAAGACTAGGCTGAAAAGCATATTAAGCATTCAATTGATTGAGACCGTGTTAGAAACACGCGGGTCGGGAACCATGGAGGAATACGTGGTAAATCAATATCTTACCGCCAAGAGTTTCAAAACGACGAGCCACAATCGTAACACCCGCAGCATGATAGGGCATGCGGCGACTCACTTTGCCAGTGCGCAGCTCGAAGGTCTTATGGCGGTCTATGCTCGACCTCTTGGTGGCCGTGGTGTTGAAATCGAACTAAGCAAGAAGCACAGTTATCGTGTCACCGATTTCGTGCGCTGCTCCTATCTGGGTCTAGATAACCATCCAAAAATCGTTGAAGGCGCCATCGCCGCTGTTCAAAATCACGGCTCCCTGCACTGGTCATGCGCACGGACCCGCCTGAATTTCAATCTCATCGGAGATCTGGAGGAAGCTCTCTCGAGGCTGTTCTCAGCCCGCGTAATCACCTATTCCAGTGTACTGGCCGCCAATATGGGCGCACTGCCACTATTGGCTTCAGGCCATCTTACCAACAAGCATAAGCCGTTGATCGTCTTTGATCGCGTCGCCCACGCAACGCTCGCCTTTCATAAAGCTGCGATCGCCGAGGAGACCGAGGTAACCACAATCCCTCATAACGATTTGTCCGCTCTTGAAGCAATTTGCCGCGAGCATGGAAACGTCGCTTATGTATGCGATGGCATATACTCAATGGGTGGCAAGGCTCCGATCGAGGATTTGCTTGCTCTGCAGAAGCGTTATGGCCTGTTCCTATATATTGATGATGCACACGGGACTTCTCTGTTCGGCAAGAATGGTGAAGGCTTCGCCAGATCAAAAATTCCTGGCGAGTTGGGTGAGCGAACCATTGTCGCCGCTTCGCTTGGAAAGGGCTTCGGAGCGTCGGGCGGAATGCTCATGCTTGGCACACAAGCCCAAGAAGATCTGTTTCGGAGTTTCGCAATTGCCCATGCATTTTCTGCCTCACCCAATCTCGCCGCTATTGGCGCAGCGCTCGCATCAGCGCGTTTACATCAGACTGCCGAATTAGCTGAACTGCAGACGCGTTTACAGGACAGACTTGCACTCTTCGATTCATTGATTGCGACTGGACTTGAAGGGCCGTTGCCCATTCGCATGATAACAATCGGCGATGAGTTGATGACGATCGGAGCCGCCAAGGCAATCCTCGACGGCGGATATTATGTTTCAGCTGTCTTCTTTCCGACAGTCGCCAAGGGCAGAGCGGGGCTGCGCGTATGCCCCACGGCAGGCCATACCGTCGATGAAATCAGGGGCCTTTGCACAATTCTTCGAGAGGTTCTGCATGATAGCGTGGCTCCGCCGGCCAACAAGCAGTGACGGGGTTGAAGCAGGTCCGATATGCTTCTTGAAACCGAACGGCTTTTGCTGAGACGCATACGGCTATCTGATACAGATGCGCTCTATCGCCTCCATTGCGATCCTCTTGTCGTACGGCTCACTACAGATGGTCACGCCATGACCCAGCGGCAGTCTGATAAGCGCCTGGATCTCTATCTCGAAGAATGGACACGTTTTGGTTTCGGGTTTTTCATCGTCTACGAAAAGCAACCTAATGGCGATCTCCACTTTAGCGGTCGCTGCGGCTTGCGTAATTTTAACGGAGCGGATGTGGAGCTGGGCTACTGCTTTGCGGGAGCATCATCGGGACGAGGATTGGCGACTGAGGCAGCGAAGTCGGTGATTCACGACGCTTTTTCGCGACTTGCCCTGGAGAGACTCGTCGGCGTGGTCCGACCTACCAACAATCAGTCACAGCGCGTCCTTGAGAAGCTTGGCTTCTCCTACCGCGAGATAATCAATCACCGTGGCGTGGACTACCGCTTTTACGAACTGACCCCCTTCATGACGGGTGCCTCGTTGCGGACCAAGTCGAGATAGTATGCAGCAATTCTGCCTCAGAGGTTCGTTGTGGACGGACATTGTTTCGGTGGCCTTATGAAATTTTCAAGTCTGGTAGCGCGGCAAGTGCCCCGTCGGATTCGTAGGAAACCGCACGCCCATTTCGGTACGTTCTCATGCCGACAACCGGTTCGCCAATGTCATGCTCTGGCCAGAAACGTGCCTTCGCGTAGTTGAGCGATCCCTTAGTGTAATAGCCAATTCCAGGACTGCGAACCAGAAGAGGCGTCGCCCGACCGGCGAAATTCAGTTTGAAATGATAGCCAGACTTAACGACGACGAAATCCAACGAGGCGAGGTCAATACCCTGACTTGTGAACACCGCTGGATCATGGCTGAATGCTGGTCTGGTTGTTAGTATGACGCTCAATCGATCCTCAATTTCGATGATGGCTGTCGGTCCCATGGAACTCGCCTCGCCACCCTGGAAAGGACCATCGAGAACAAAATCTCCGTCGCTTAAATGCACAATCTTGCCGGTCACAGCCAAGGGTTCAAACCCCGGTGTTATGCCGCCCCCGATCGAAAGGGTGATCGAGCGATGTATGCCCCACTCATGCGCCTTTTGGACGCTTGACGGATCAGTCACAGGTAGTGCGCCTCTCAGATTGTCCCGACGCCTGAGCGCTGCCGCGAGGACAGCGGTGCTATCTCCAGGTGCGCCGGCAAGCACGCGATCTCCCATATCAGCCAATACATATGGAAGGCAGGGCTGTCGGGCAGCCACTAGCGACAGGGCATCCTCAATTTCCACCAGATCGTCCTCGAACCGCGACCTCTCGCGCCAGAAATGCCGCGCGATTGGCTTGGCGATCAAGCCGCTCTTTTCATCGTCATTCGTATGCACGACGACGGCCTGGCCGATGTCGAAATCATCTGCATAGCGAAACACATTGAAAACCGAGATGTCCCAGATTGTGCGGTTGTCGCGTGCTAACTGCCGCGCGTGCTTATGAATTTCAAAAAGCGGCCCATTTGCGGTTTCAGCTGCACCAGGCAAGATCATCGGCATTTTTGCAATGGTGGTTACTGGCCGCAACTGACCGGTTAGCATTGCAAGTAAGCCTTGAACTACTTTTTCCCCGCATTCAACGACGTCGGAGTGCGGATTCTCCTTACATGCGATGCATATGTCAGCCGCCGCAACCATTGTGTCGGTAATATGGGCATGTAAATCTAGCCCGACGCCAATCGGTATGGTTGGGCCTACCGCATCGCGGAGGCTTCTTAGTAAATCGCCCTCAGCATCGGCAAGCCTGGTAGTTCCCATTGCCCCATGGAGTTCCAGCGCGATTGCGTCCGGTTTGTGGGTGAGCGCGTCGGAAATCAGCCGCGCCTTCACCCATTCAAAGAAATCGTGATCGACAAGGCCGCTCGGCGGTGCCGTTACGGAAAGGCTTGGAATTATCTTTGAGCTATGTCGCTGCAACTCTATGATCATGCCACCAAGCGTCGAGCCCGATGCAGTCAGATCATCGCACTCGCATACCTGAAAATCCGCCCTGGCCGTGACTTGCGGATTGAAGCCATTCGATTCATGCCAGAAGCGCGCGACCATAACCCTGGACGGTGTGTCTTTCATCTCAATGTTTCCCTATCCGTGTCCTTGGCCGGACTATTGAATCCAGCTGTTCCAGCGCTCGAGCATCAAGGCTGCATTGTCGTTGATCCATTTTGCGTCGGGGACAACGATGTGGTTATCGATCTCGTAAGCGCTCGGCAGATCGGCACGTGCCTCTGCCGACATCATCGACATGGCTTCCGCACTCGGTGGTGTACAGGAAAGAACGTCACAGACTTTGGCCTGGGCCTCTGGTGAGCTTAGCCAGTAGTCCATCAGTCTGAGCGCATTGTCCCGATTGGCAGCATCCTTGATAAGGGCAATCCGATCGCCGACAAGAAAGGCCCCGTTGTATGACCATGCGACTGGGTAGCCTTCGCTCTTCAGGGCTTTGGCTCTCGTTAGCCAGACCTGCCCGATTGAGTATTCTCCGTTACGGAAACCCTGCATGCTTTGATCACCGCTTTTCCACCAAAGTGAAACAGCGGGCCGGATTTCTTCAAGCTTGGACAAAGCACGATCAATATCGAGCGGAAACAGATCCTCATGGGCGACACCATCGGCAAGGAGTGCCGCTGCCATAACGCGCCAAGGATCATCAAAATTCGGGAAAGTGCGGCCTCCCGGGAACCGGTTGAGATCCCACATATCAGCCCAGCTCTCGGGAACTGATCCGTCAAACGCATCCGTCTTGTAGGCAAGAAGAGTTGAATTGGACAGCAATCTCACGCCGGCTGCGCTGCAGGCGTCTTGCGAAAGGCCAGGATGTTTGACGAACTGTTCTTCACAGAACGCCGACAAGTCCTGCGCTGATTGGCCATGCTCGTCTGAACTCGCCTGGATGTCGCCCTGAAGGTAGAGATCCCAACTAACATTC
The DNA here is from genome assembly GCF_039939195.1 of Foliimonas ilicis. NCBI lineage: Bacteria > Pseudomonadati > Pseudomonadota > Alphaproteobacteria > Hyphomicrobiales > Phyllobacteriaceae > Foliimonas > Foliimonas ilicis. Next base: position 100,017 of record NZ_JBDUUH010000013.1, read on the forward strand.
CCGGTCCGGACCATCGCGGACGCTTTTGCGCGCATCTCGGCATTTGTTCCCGCGACGGTTACGACTTCGATTCCGGTCTCTTTGGTGAACGGATCGAACCAGGCTTGTCGCAATGCTCGTTCATATGCGCCGCCAGTCGTGGCAATGACCACCTTTTCAGATGCCGTAACGCTTCCATTTGTCATGGCTGCACAAAGACATCCTGTGAACAGTATGATCTTCTTCAAGGATTGATTTCTGACTGCTAAGCCCATGGGGCGGCCTCCTCTTTGCTTAAACGGAGATTGGAGAGCTGTTGCGCCTGATTTTTCAGGTGCGTCTGGCATGATGAATGATCGACATGAGCATCAGGGATATGCCGACCATAATGGTGGAAACCGCTGCAATGACCGGAGTGAGATTGAAGTCGATGTCTTCGAACATCTTACGGCTGATCGTTTTGCCGCCCATATCGGAGATAAAGAATGCAACGGTCGCCTCGTCAAAGGACGATAGGAAGGCAAAGACTGCACCTATCGCGATTGCCGGCGCGATGTTGGGAAGTATCACGCTAAAAAAACTGCGCAGACGGCCGGCGCCACAGCTCAAAGCTGCCAGCTCAATTGTGAAATCGAAGCGCTGCAACGCAGCCATCACTGTGATCACGACATAGGGTATTGCAAGTACCGTATGTGCGATCAGGAAGCCGAAGAAACTGCCCGTGAGCCGCATGGGGGCAAATACCAAATATAGTGCTACGCCCAGCACAATGTGGGGGACTATCATCGGACTGAAGGTGAGGGCCTGCAGAAGCGATTTACCGGGAAAATTGCCGCGCACCAAAGCGATCGCTGCGAGCGTACCGATGATAGTGGCAGAAATCGTTGTGCCGATCGCAATTTTAAAGCTGAAGAGCGTTGCGGTCATCCAGTCGGGATCGTTGAAATATTCGCGATACCAATGAAGCGTCAGATCTTGCGGTGGAAACTCGATATAGCTCGCACTGTTTAGCGATATCGGGATTATGATTAGTGTAGGAAGGACCAGAAAAAAGAAGATAACGCCAAGCACCAATCCGGCCAACAGGGTTCCAAGCGCACGACGGTATGGATGCGCTAAACTGCGCGTCCCGAAATATGTGCCGCGAGCTCTACCCATAAAAGTGTTTGATTCAGCTGACACCGTGAAATCCTTTGTTGAATGAAAGCACCTTCCGGAAAACCAGGACGAACAGAAGCGTCAGAAATAGAAGTACGGTCGACAGTGCTGCAGCAAACGGCCAGTCAAGAAGCGCTGTCGCCTGCTGACCAATCAATGTCGCCATCATCAGCGTACCCGGTCCACCGATGAGCGCAGGCGTGATGTAGAAGCCGAGGGCAAGGATGAAGCACATGACGCATCCTGCAAACACGCCAGGAAGGCTCAACGGAAGTGTTACACGGACGAAAGCTAAAACGGCAGTTGCTCCGAGATTTCTTGCGGCGAGCTCGTATTCGTTAGGAATCGAACGCAATACTGCGAAGATGGGCAGGATCATGAATGGCATGAGCACATGGGTCATGGCGACAATCACGGCCGTCTCATTGTAGATCAGTTGTATTGGTTCCGCGGCAATACCGGTGTCTGTGATAAATCGATTGACGACGCCGTTGCGCTGCAAGAGAACTATCCACGCATAAGAACGGACGAGGACCGGCGACCAGAGCGCGATAAAAACAGCGGCCGTCGCAACAAGTGCCAGTCGGCCTTTCAGTCGGGACATCGCCATGGCGACTGGAAATCCTAGCAGTAAGCAGGCAATCGTTACCGCAAGCGCCACTCTGAATGTCCGCGCCATGACCGCCATGTAAAGTGGCTGCTCGAAAACGCGCATGTACGGGGAAAAATCAAGCCCCGGGTTGAACAGGCTCAGCTTGACGAGATATCCGATCGGATAAAGAAAACCGGCCGTGAGGACGGCTAGCAAGGGCGTTAGTAGATAAAGCGACAGCATCGGTGAATAGTGCCGGAAGGACTGCTGTGCAAACGCCTGCTGAAAGCGCCGGTACAGACCGTTCGGATGAGCACTGGACCTGCTCATGTCGAAGCCCTCAGTGAAGGAAAGACATGGCACGCATCATTTGGAGCAATGACTCCAATGCGATCGCCGACACAAGCAATAGGCGCACGCCCGGTAACCGGAATCTGGATTTGCACCAGCGGATTTCCCCAGGTGTTTATCTTCGCCAGAACAAGCTGGAAAGAGCCAACAAAAACGCTGGACTCGATACAGCCTTCAATTGAGCCGCTTGTTCCGGCGTTTGCAATCGAAAGTTGCTCCGGCCGCACTGCGAGGCGTACCGGATCGCCTTTCGTAATGCGGTTTCGTTCCTCCGTATCCAATCCTGGAACCGACAACGTGATTGCCTCGCTTATGCGAACCACGCAGGCATCACGCTTATGCCCAAGATACTCGCCCTCGATGAAATTCATCTTGCCGATGAAATCCGCGACGAATGCTGATTGCGGCTTTTGATAGAGTTCCATTGGTCCGCCGACCTGGACGACATTGCCCTGCGTCATGACGGCGACACGATCCGACATGGTCAATGCCTCGTCTTGATCGTGGGTTACATAGACAACCGTAGCGCCAAGTCGCTTTTGCAGCTTCGATATCTCGAGCTGCATGCTCTCTCGCAGTTTCTTGTCGAGCGCACCCAAGGGTTCGTCCATCAGAAGAACAGGCGGTTCGAAGACTATTGCACGCGCGACCGCAACGCGCTGCTGTTGTCCTCCCGACAACTCATGAGGATAACGATTTTCATAATCTGCAAGCTGGACAAGCTCCAGCGAGCGTTTCGCGCGCTCTGCGACCGTTGACCGGTTCAACCCACGCATACGCAGGGGAAATGCAATATTTTGCCCAACGGTCAAATGCGGGAACAATGCGTATTTCTGAAAAACCATGCCGATATTGCGATGGTTGGGTGCGAGCGACGTTACATCATGCTCACCGATCGATATCCGTCCTGAGGAAGGTCTCTCAAAACCGGCAATCATCGCCAGAAGCGTCGATTTGCCCGATCCGGACGGGCCCAAAATGGAAACAAATTCTCCGGCCTGAATTTCGAATGAGACATCATCAACTGCAATGGTCTCATTGTAGCGTTTTCCGAGCCCGTGAAGGGTTAGCGTCTGGCCAATCAATGCCGATTCTCCTCTGGAACTCCGTTGATGAATCCCGATTGCCAAGGCGCGTTCTCAGGACCTCAATAGCTATTTCGATCCTTCGCTGGAAAAATCCGGAGATGTCAGCCATCTGCCGGCTGAACTCCGTTTCATTCAGTGGACCACGCGACGAGATGTGCCGTATGTGTTATGTTGTTGTCACAGAATTGATGCACACAGTTTATGTGACTTTTTGATGCAACATAAAGTTCACAATGTCAACGGATGGGAAGCAAGAAATGATTGATGACACTGATGGGGCGCAAAACGACGACAAACCACCTGTCCGGCTGGGCGAGGTAGTTTACCAGCAAATGAAGGAGCGTCTGATACGCGGTGCGTTCGAGCCGGGCCACAAGCTTACGGTTCGCGCCCTTGCGGAAGCCCTTGGTGTCAGTTCCACCCCAGCGCGCGATGCAATCAACAGGCTGACCTTCGAAGGGGCTCTCGTTTTCGCCGGGCCAAAAACGGTAATTGTTCCTTTTGTCGGCCCGGAAGCCCTTGAAGAAATTACATTAATGCGCCTTGCCTTGGAAGGGCTCGCGGCTGAAAAATCAGTTTTGCGGGTAACTCAAAACGACATCGATGAGCTTACAAAAATACAGGCGGATATAAACGCCGCGCTCGGTGATGCCCGTTATGCTGATGCCCTGTGGAGCAATAAGGAGTTCCATTTTCTAATATACAGGCTGTCGCAGATGCCGCATCTCATGACCACAATTGAAACCTTGTGGTTGCGGATAGGGGCGGCATTCAACGACCTCTACCCCGAATTCGCAGAAGCGAAATACGGGGTCCACAACCATATGGCGGCAATAGAAGGGCTCCTTGATCGGGATGGCGGCGCGGTACGTGCGGCAATAGAAAGCGATATTCGTGACGGTTACAGGCGCCTTAGAAGGGCCGAACGCGAACGATCAGCTCAGAATTTGCATCTTTCGTGATAAATTTGTTGCGTCAGTGACGTATGTGTGATTTTTGTTGCATCAAATTGGTGATTGATATCACAGGAGGTGCAACAGATGCATTATCAGGACACCGTGCCGGCTGACTTGGAATATTCGTCCAGATCCGAGGATCTCTTCAGGAACGGTTTGCGTGTATTCCCTGACGGCACCAGTCGCGTAACGATCGAGCGCAGCCCAATTCCCACATATATATCGCACGGAGAGGGTGCCTATCTCGTCGATGTGGATGGAAAGCGCCTGCTGGATTTGAATAACAACTATACTACGCTCATTCATGGGCACGGTTTCGCACCGATCACGAAAGCCGTCGTTTCCCAGTTGGAGCGCGGCTCCTGTTTTGCCAATCCTACCGAGCATGAAATAGCTCTGGCGGACTTGCTGTTGCGCCGGATACCGGCTGCCGATCGGATACGGTTCGTCAATAGCGGGACGGAGGCCGTGATGTTTGCCATCAAGGCTGCAAGAGCTTTTACCGGCAAACCGGGAATTGCTCGGATAGAAGGCGCCTACCACGGTGCGTATGATTGGGCCGAAACCGGGCAGGCCGGAACGCCGTCGAATTGGGGAACCGATGAAAATCCGCTTCCGGTCCCACTCTACCGCGGGGTTCCCGAAACGGTCGCTCGCGATGTGACGGTTCTGCGCTTCAACGATATTGAGGGCGCCCAAAGACGCATCTCGGAAGCGGCAGACAGACTTTCTTGCATCGTCATAGACTTGATGCCCAGCAGAGCAGGCCTCATTGAGCCAAGTCCTGAATTTCTGCAGATGCTTGAATCGAGCGCGCGCAAATACGGCATTCTCATCCTTGCCGACGAAGTGCTGAATTTTCGGCAAGGATACCACGGTGCGTCGGCCCGTTTTGGTCTAGCGCCAGATCTTATTGCATTGGGAAAGATAATCGGTGGTGGTTTTCCAATCGGGGCCGTCGCCGGCCGGGAAGACGTCATGCAGGTTTTTGGCGCTCTGAATGCAAAGCCCGCTTTGCCGCAGGGCGGTACCTTCTCCGCCAATCCGATTTCCATGCTGGCAGGTCGCGCTGCAATGGAAGCCATGACGGAAGCGGAATTCACTCGCCTGGAAAACATGGGTGAACGGGTCAGGTTTGGTCTTGCCGCCGTCATCGAGGCCGCGGATGCTGCATTTTCGGTCACCGGCGCGGCGTCGTTGTTCCGCATCCATCCGAAGGTCACTGCGCCCAGGCAATATCGAGAGGCTTTTGTGGATCACCAGGAGGCCCTCCTGATGAGTCGCCTTTCGCGGCACTTTTTCGATCACGGTATTTTGCTGCCCAATGGTGCGGCAGCCTGCCTGTCAACGGCGATGAACGATGCGGATATCGACAAGGTAATCCGTTGTTTCCGGGACTTTGTCGCCCCCGAAAATTGCAAGAAGAATTAAGGACGAAATTATGCCCATCGAGCTTACAGATACGGTAGCAGGCCGGATTGCGAGTGCCCTTCGCCGCCATGAGGTCACGCATATATTCGCGCAAAGTCTACCATCGGCAGTTATCCTGGCGGCGGAAAACCTTGGCATCCGGCAAGTCGCCTACCGACAGGAAAATATGGGTGGCGCCATGGCGGACGGTTATGCGCGACGTTCGGGAAAGATTGGCGTAGTTGCGGCTCAGAATGGACCTGCAGCCACATTGCTTGTGCCGCCCTTGGCTGAAGCTTTAAAGGCAAGTGTGCCTGTCGTAGCGCTCGTCCAGGATGTTGAACTAGACCAGGCCGACAGAAATGCATTCCAGGAGCTTGATCATCTGGCCCTGTTCCAGCCTTGTACCAAATGGGTGCGTAAGGTCGTCGTGCCCGAGCGTATCGACGATTATGTCGATGCGGCCTTTGCAATTGCCGGTTCAGGCCGCCCAGGCCCCACGGCTCTTGTCCTGCCTGCCGATCTTCTACGTGCGCAAGCACCGGCACCACGCTTTGTGCGTTCCGCATCACTCGGACGATGGCCACTCGACCGAGGTCGCCCTGCCGATGCCGATATTGCCCGTGCCGCTGAAATTCTTGCCCAGGCAAAATTCCCCGTTGTCATCGCCGGAGGCGGCGTTCATGGCAGCAACGCATCCGATCAACTCAGCCGGCTGCAGGAAGAATGCTCGTTGCCTGTTTTCACGACCAATATGGGGAAAGGCAGCGTAGATGAACATCATCCCCTGTCAGCCGGTGTACTCGGTTCCCTGGTTGGCCCCTGTTCTCTGGGCAGCCATTCGGTGGCTCTGATCGAACAAGCCGACGTCTTCCTTCTGATCGGTACCAGAACCAACCAAAATGGCACCGATAGCTGGAAGCAAATTCCCCAGGCCGCGAGAATAATACACATCGATGTGGATCCTACAGAAATTGGCCGGACCTACGAAGCCCTGCGGCTGGTGGGTGACGCCTCGGAAACGTTACGCGCGCTTTGCAACCACATGAACAGCCTCGATCTTTCTCGTCGCAAGTCGTCCCGACCGGCTCTGGTTGAGCAAATCAGTTCATTCTGGGCCGCTTTCGGAAAGGAGGGGCAAGTGTTTACCGCGGCAACCTCCACGCCGATCCGTCCAGAGAAGATTATGGCTGATCTTCAGGCCTGCATGACGCCGCAAACTACGGTCGTCGCGGATGCAAGCTATTCCTCCATGTGGGTGGCAGGTCAGTTGCGCGCGCTCGCGCCCGGAATGCGTTTCCTAACTCCGCGCGGCTTAGCCGGACTAGGATGGGGTCTGCCCTTGGCGATGGGCGCCAAAATTGCTCAGCCAGAAAACCCTGTTGTGGTCATTGTTGGTGATGGCGGTTTTGCCCATAGCTGGGCGGAACTGGAGACGATGGTTCGTTTAAATCTTCCTGTGACAATTGTCGTTCTCAACAACGGTATTCTCGGCTTCCAAAAAGATGCCGAGACCGTGAAATTCGGGGCTTTCACATCGGCATGCGAACTTGGCGACGTGGATCATGTAATGATTGCCCGTGCATGTGGCTGTGACGCCGAACGCATCGATGATCCGTCGCAACTCATTAACCATCTGCGCTACGGTCTGGAGAGCAAGAAGCCTTTCCTTATCGAAGTTATGACAGATCCAAATGCACGACCGCCGCTATCGCTATTTGCCGGCATAGACGAGGCCGCATAATGACTATGAGCAAATCGCGAGTTGCCGTTGTATCGGGTGGAACGACAGGTATCGGCTTGGCAACGGCCAGACGCCTTCTGAAAGCGGGACATCGCGTCGCGCTCTTCAGCCAACGGGTGGAAAACGTTGATGCCGCCCGATGTTCGCTCGCGGAGGAATACTCGCCAAGTCGGGTGTTCGCTCGTACCGTCGATCTTCTCGACCCTTGCGCAATAAACGGTTTTTTCAAAGAGGTTGAACAGGAGTGGGGATTGCCGGATATCCTTGTTTGCAATGCAGGTATCTCTCCCAAAGGACCAAGTGGTGCCGTGGCATTCTCCGCTATTCCCTTGCAAGAATGGAACGAAGTCCTGGCGGTAAACCTCACCGGAACAATGCTCTGCTGCCAGGCCGTCGGGCCGGGGATGATCAAGAAAGGGTTTGGCAGAATAATTCTGCTCGGCTCGGTAGCAGCGCGGTCGAGGCCAAAAATAGCCGGAGCTAGCTATGTGGCCTCGAAAGCTGCACTTGCCGGTTTGGCAAAAGCGTTGATCGGTCCATATTCACCAAGTGGTATCACTATTAATCTCGTGGCACCGGGGCGAATTCTGACCGGTATGACCGGAACTTCCACCGATTCTACCAATCGAGACGCTCTGGGCCGAATTCCGATCGGCCGCCTCGGCGAGCCAGACGATGTCGCTGCGGTGATTGAGTTTCTGGCATCCGAAGATGCTGGTTTCGTCAATGGGGCTGTGATCGATGTCAACGGTGGCGAGGTTGTACCTGGATAGGATGAAATGAATATGCCTGCTCGATTCGCACAGAGTAAAAAGTGGAGCACTCACTGATGATCGCAGTGAGGCCAGTCGTGGCCCTGAACTCTGACGATCCCGAACTGTATCTGGTGCTGCAGCACATATTAGCAGCAGAAGGATACGAACTGCATCTTATTGCGGACGCGGAAGATTTAGATCGACTTCTTGAAGCCGAAAAACTTCATGCCATAATCCTTGATGGCGCGTCCGATATTTGGAGCTCGATGGATATATGCAGTCGCCGTATGGGCACCGAAGGAACGCGATCGGTTCCGGTGGCCGCACTCATACCTTCAGGCGCCAGCGCGCAACACATTCAGCTTATCAAAGCCGGTATCGATGAAGGTCTGTTGAGGCCATTGATACCATCTAGATTACTGCAATTCTTACATAAGAAATCCGGCGGAGCCGTCACTCCCAGCGAGGTGGGCAAACTGGCCGAAGGAAAGTCATTGCAACAGCACATTCTCGAAATGGATGTTGAAAGTCAGCAAGTCCATTGCAATGGTCGTCAATTTGAGCTTCCGCCAATCGGGTTTCGGCTGCTGAAGTGCCTCCTGAAAACTCCGGGACGTGTATTGAGCCGTGAGGCTTTGATGGCAGCTGGCTGGCCAAGGGATGCTCGCATTAATCGAAGGAGCGTCGATATTCACATCGCGCGGCTACGCAAAAGTCTGCGCGCCATGTCCGCATTCGACATGATACGAACGGTGCGCTCCGTTGGATATGCGCTGCAAACATGCGGCGGTGAGCAAGCGAGTTATGGGCAAAGGCGACCTCTCGATTAGATGCTTTCATCTAGACTCAGGACCTATTAATTCCGATCGAGATGTGATTCACGGTCTCCGTTGAAGGAGGCCGCAATTGTTGATTTGTTTCTGCTGAGCGAGCGCCAGATGGCGCGGATATTGCCGTTCTTCCGTTGTCGCACGGGGTTTCGCGTGTCGATGACCGGCGGGTGGTGAGCGGTATCGTCTATGTGGTCCGCAACGGGCTGCAGTGGAAAGACGCGCCGGCTGGCTACGGCCCGCACAAGACGCTCTACAATCGCTGCATCCGCTGGAGCCTGACGGGTGTCTTTGGCGGCATCTTCGCCGGCCTTGCCGGAGAAAGACCCAAACCCGAGCGCATGATGAGCGATGCGACGCATCTGAAGGCTCATCGCACGGCGGCGAGCCTGCTTAAAAAAGGGATGTCCCCCATCATATCGCGCGACCAACGGAGGGCGGAACTCCAAGCTCCACACCGTCTGCGACAGTGAAGGCCGGCCGATCATCCTGCTCCCGTCGGAACCAGATGACGGTCCACAAGGGTGCACGTCTCGTGCTCGACGCCCTGCCGCCCGCCTCTCATCGCTAATCACGGCTAAGACAGCGCCTACTTTCAGGTGCAACTCGAAGCTAGGGCCAAGGGCATCGAGCCGTGCATCCCGTCCAGCCGTCGCCGCAAAGTCCCATACGCCTATGACATCCCGCCCTATCGCCAGCGCCACAAGGTCGAGAACCTGTTCGCAAGGCTCAAGGACTGGCGGCGCATCGCAACCCGCTACGACCGATGCGCCCACACCTTCTTTTCCGCAATCGGCATCGAAGCAGCCGCCAGGTTCTGGATATGATCAATGAGTCCTGAGCCCAAGTTATACAATGTTCGCTGCGACATTAGATTGCTTGAGTACTGTAATTTAACCATTTGAATAATATTATTCAGAGCTTCATTAAGGAGATAGATGATGCCTGACATAAAGTTCGATGAACCTAAGAACGAAAACGTTTCTGCAACTGCCACGCAAACGGCTCCTAACCCCGCGAAAAGGCCGACAAAAGCCAAGGCGAAAAAGCCGAGAATAGTAAGCACCTTAAAGAAAAAATCCACCGAATCCAAAGAGGCACCGGCTTCTGTATTGACGACTGCCCCATCGGCAGCCTCTCGCACTGGCAGGAAGACCTACACTGTGGAAGAGCGCGCCAAGAAACTGAGCGAGATTCACAAACTCGTTAGCGCTGGGGCAAGTGTAAGCGGAGCAGTCAAGAAAGTGGGGATTTCGGAGCAAACGTATTATCAGTGGAAAAAGCCTATTGAGAGAAAGACAGGTCAATCCGACTATCTTAAGGACCTCGTCAAACTTGAGGCGGAGAATACTCGGCTGAAAAAGATTCTTGCCGAGAGACTTCGTAAAGAAAACGCTGATTTAAAGAAAAAACTTGGGATCTCGTAAATGAGGTTTCAAGAAGGTGGATAGTTCTGAAGCTCAATATTCCGTCCAGACCTAGGGGCCGGTTGCGGCGATGCAGATTGCTGCCAGGAAGTTGGTAGCGAGCCGGTCGTAGCGGGTGGCGATGCGACGGAAGTCCTTGAGCCTGCAGAACATGCGTTCGATGGTGTTGCGGTCCTGATAGAGATACGGGGAGAAGCAGTTCTTCCACTTCCTGTTCGCTTTCGGTGGGATATTGGCGAAAGCGCCGCGCTGTTTGACCTGGCGACGGGATGGCGTCGCTATCGTTGGCGTTCAGGAGGGACGTGGGCGGCATCCGATCGATCAGCAGTTCGCCCGCCGTGCAATCGGCGACATGGCCGCCCGTCAACAGGAAGGCGACGGGCCTGCACATCCCATCTGTCAGGGCGTGGATCTTGGTGGTGCGCCCGCCGCGATCTGCCGATGGCCTGGTTGAGTTCCCCTTTTTTCCACCCGCCGCACTGCGATGGGCACGAACCGCCGAGGAATCGATGAGCAGTTGCGTCGGTGCCCCGCCAGCATTAGCCAAGGCATCGAATATGCCGCTCCAGATCCCTTTGGCGGCCCAGTGCCGGAAACGATTGTAGAAAGTCTTCCTTGGGCCGTAGACTGCAGGTGCAACCCAGCGTCCACCGTTCTTGATCGCATGAATGATGCCGCTGATCACGTGGCTTGCCGCGGGTGTCGGCTGGAAGATGCGGCTTCAGCTTCGCAAACTGAGTGTCCGTCAGCCAGAAGTGGTCCGAAATCTAGTTGCCATGGCTCGGCTTGTTCTCGTTTGCGTCGCTCATATGGACCGGCTTTCGGTTCTTAGGGCAAGACCGAAAGCGACGGCTATGTTGCCGCGCCGGGATTTACCATTATACAATTCCTACGACCTGCAACTCGCAGGCGGGATAAGCCGTGTGCTCATCCCGCCCCGCTTCTTTATGCATTGGCGTTGCCGAGGTATGAATTGCCTTTTGCTCCAGCCTTTCCTAATCTTGTGTTTTATTGTTGCGATTGTGGGCACGACAGATCACGCTGAGCCCTACAGGGGTGTACTGTTCGAGAAATGCGGCTGCCTCCTCTGAAGGTAAAAAATGGCATCGGGCTCGTTATCTTTCCAATCCACGTCCGCTGAGATAGCTATCCACCTAAAAAGCATGGGCTCGAAAATGGCACTTGCTGACATGAAACGCGTCGGCATCCGCACGGATACGGCCATCGGCGTCTCGAACTGGGACTTGCGGCGGGTCGCGAAACAGGTCGGCCGTGATCACAGCCGTGCGCTCGAACTCTGGAAATCGGGTGTGCGTGATGCGCGCGTGCTCGCTATTTATACGGCTGTTCCTCGGCAATTAACGGTGGAACAGGCCCGCCGGTGGGCGGAGGGCTTCGATTCCTGGGAGATTGTTGACGCCGCTGCTGACCTGTTCGTCGAAGCGGGGCTGGACCAGCTTATCTCTGAGCTCGCGGCTGATGGTCGCGAGTTCGTTGGCCGCACGGCCTTCGCGATGATCGCTGGAATGTCAGTACACCGCAAGAAGGAGCCGGACGCCACGCTGCTGGGCTGGCTGCCTCTGATAGAGCGTCATTCGAGCGATGGACGCAACTACATCATGAAAGCGGTCAACTGGGCGTTGCGCAATATCGGCAAACGAAACCTCATCTGTCACGGGCCGGCACTGGCTCTGGCTGAGAAGCTCGCAGCGTCCGGCGAAAAGACGACTCGCTGGATCGGCAAGAATGCCGTTCGCGAGTTGACCTCCGAAAAAACGCTGGACAGAATGCGGCGAAGGGGAAGTAATGCCGGGGGGGCTAGAAAGGCAGAAAAATAAAGCTAGTGACGAGAGATGCAGTCGCATCACGGGTGGAGCCATGTGTGCCTTTGCCACGCCGGCTTTTGTCGTGCTTTGAGATGCCGCCGCCCCAATTCAGAGTGCCGTAGCAACCCTCGAGAATACTAGATGATGCGAATGTTTCATTTAATTTTCTCGATATTCGGTACGGATGAAGGTGAGCACATCTCCTTCAGCCGCAGGCCTTGCACGGGAGATGCTATAAGGCAACGTCGGCATCTCATTTGGAAAGTGTTGGGGTGGGCACTCTCCAGGCGGGCTTGACCGATCAGAAGCGCTGCCCCGGTCGTGCCTTCGTGCTGCGATCGCTGCTTTTCGTGTGTGGGGTCAATACTCGGATCGAGCGGTGCTTTACAGCCGCAATCTCAATTTTACAGAAGGCGATCACGTTGATTTGACTCCAACGTTTCTCCTAGGAAGATTATCTTGAAGGGAGTAACCGCATTTCCTCAATTAGTTGAGACGATCAATGGGCAGACATCGAGACCGTCGAGAGTTGCGGCGCCACCGCTTTGAAGATGTCTTCGCACCGTTTCCTGACAGCTCTGCCGAATCGCGCTATTTTCAACAGCCACCCATAGCGTCGGCGCCGTCCATAGACGCCGAGGTAATATGGTTTAACGCGGAAAAGGGTTTTGGCTTTGTCAAGGCGGCGGATGGAATAGAGGCTTACCTTCACATTCGCTTACTAGAAGCTGTGGGGAAAAGCGGCGTCAGTGAAGGAACGCAGTTAAAGGTCAGCATTGAGGAGGGCCAGAAGGGCTATCAAGTTTCACGGATATTTGAAGTTGGCGATATAGTCGCGAAACCTATCGATGATGAGCCCGTGATTGGTCCGGCATCGCCTGCTCGAACGGACATTGAGGAAAAAGAGAGGGACGGCATAGTCAAGTGGTACAACGCGGATAAGGGCTTCGGCTTCATCGTTCCAAATGGCGAAGAGAAAGACGTGTTCGTTCACGCTACCGCCTTGGTCCGTTCAGAATTAACCGAACTGACCGAGGGCCAGAGAGTCCTGTTCAAATACGGTATGGGAAGGAAGGGTTTGGAGGCGTGGAGCATTCGGATTATTTAGAAACGAACACCGGTTGAAAACCTTGCGTTTTGTGCATCGCGTAGACTGCGTCTGTCTCCTAGCGTGTCGAAATCGATCAGTGTGATGGCTTCTGTAGCTTCTCATTAAAGCGTATGGATCCGCCTTGACACGATGATGCATCGTCAGCCCAGGACGTCCCTGTGGCTGGGCCGTCCGTATTGTCCACTCGGCCTAGATGGAAATCGGCTTTTCGGCGGTGACGGTCAGTTCGATATCGTTGGCCACGCGCTTGTCGCCCGTATAAGGATGCCGCCTATCTTGCGATTGAGCTAGGCGAGGTTTTTGGACAGTTGCGGTGCTTGATCTATTTTCGGATGCTGGACGAGCAAAAACTATGCTTTGCAGTGGGATTCGCCATCCAGGCTCGCTGGTTAGATCAAACTGCATCGAGCCTGAGGTGGCATAAGCTACCACAAATGGCGGAGACGCCAGATTTTTTAACCTGTATGTGGATGCGCGTCATTCGAAGTTTTGATTGCCCGATAGTACAGCGGCTACAAATAGGTTGTGAGCGGATTTAGTCCAAGTCCCATTATCTTATTCTTTTGCGGGCTTAGGCTTGGTTGGATCTAAGTAAGGGCTTGAGTAGAATAGTTACTACTGCAGCTCAAAAGGCAGGGACGCACGCGGCGGGTAGTCGTCGCTACTACCGTTTCTGGCGCGGTCGCCACTGCATGCGGCGGGTGCCAGTGGTCTTTCGCACGTCACGAGCGCGATGAAGTCCGTTCAGTGCGATCAGTAGGAGCAGCATTGCAGCGATAACCAGCAGATAGCCTGCGATCGCTTGATAAAGCAGAACGCCAACGATGCCACCGGCAAGAAAAGCGGCAATGGTGCGGAGGTGCAGACGCAGTTTCGAGCGATTATCGATCGCACTGGCTTCACCTTCTTTTCCGCGCAGAATGTCAAAGGCTATGCCGAGTTCTACACCGATATCGGTTGCCATCCCGGAAACATGGGTGGTCCGCACGCGAGCGTCGGAAATTCGGGTCACTGTGGCGTTTTGTAATCCCATCAGAAATGCAAGGCCCAGCACGAGGATCGACCCTCGCAAGATGGTATCGTGCAGCCAGAGGTCTGCCGCGCCAAGCGGAAAGAGCAAAAATGCTTCGGTGAGGATGCTGTAGGCATAGATGCCGTGAATGCCGCGCCGCCTGCCAGCATTGATCATAATTGAGGAGAAGGCCGCCCCCAAGATAAAGATCACAACGATCGCCATATAGAACAGGGCAGCTATCCACTGGAATGTCGCGATGTGGTCGGACAGCGCCGAGACGTTGCCTGTCATATTGGCGGAGAAGAAGCCGACCGCATAGAACGCTGCTGCATTCAAAGCGCCAGCAATGGCTGCAAGTGAGCATGCCAAGTTGAGGTTGATTCGCTCGTTGCGTGCAGCGCCCTGACTGATCAGCATGAAAATCTTGTCTCGAAAAGCTACCGCTAGGAATTCCGACCCATATCCTGAAGTGACACGATCAGCGTGGGATCTTCTGGGATTTGGAACGATCCGTGTTACAACTCCTTTTGCCTGCTACGTAAATCGGCGCCGGATTTGCAAGCCCATGGCTCAGTGAAGTATCCACGGCGAATTTGGCGTTTTCTTCGGCCATTGCAGAAAGTCTCCATTCCGGTTGATTTGATAGCCTGCGGCTTCTTTCGATCTTCCCGTAGAGATAGCTTCTCCAACCAATTTTTTGTCAGACAAATCGAGGTTCTCACAAGACAATATCGCCTTTGCTGCGCGCAGGTGATGGGATTTCCTGACACCGGCCCTATCCTGTGCCGGCATAGCGGGCAAACAATCTTAAGCACTTTGCACGATCAGCGCCAGATGATGTCTAGGGCGATAGTTGAAGGCCACGCGGCGACATTCCAGCAGCGCCCAGGCGCCGACTCAACAATCGCGCCGAGAGTACCCACCTCTCTTGCGAAAACGAGAGCGGCACATGATGGGCTTCAAATCGGGTCGCCAATGCCAGCGTTTCGTTTCAACCCACGGTCAGTTTGCCAACCTTTTCCATCTTTACCGGAAACACCTGACCGCCGTCGATTACTGCCACCTTCGCCGTAACACCATCTCAACCTGGCGCGACATCGCACTGTCAGTTGAAGGCTGACGAAGTCACAAATACACTCTGCCGATCCTCAACCCGTTAAGGCTATGCTACCGGGAGGACGCATTATAGAGCTTTACTGACCGGCGATTGACAGACGCCCCAAGAAACGCGAAGTGGCGATGTGAGCATCCCGACCCGGCATAGGCG
Organism: Foliimonas ilicis; assembly: GCF_039939195.1. Classification (NCBI taxonomy): domain Bacteria; kingdom Pseudomonadati; phylum Pseudomonadota; class Alphaproteobacteria; order Hyphomicrobiales; family Phyllobacteriaceae; genus Foliimonas; species Foliimonas ilicis. The sequence goes on from NZ_JBDUUH010000013.1 coordinate 115,526, forward strand.
ACCGAGTCTGTCAGCGGCGCTGTCGGGAAATGCAGCGACGCGCCCTGATCGTAACAAGGCGGTTGGCCGGTGTGTGGGATCTGACGCTGTCCCGCGACGCGAGTCTTGGTTTGGCCTGGCGACAGTATGTGCAAATCATAGGCGAATCGTGGTGGCGTGCCGAAGGTCAAAGGCGCGGTGGCTGGAAAGAACCACGACTCGGCCTCGTAAATGTTCCAGGAGCCGGTGCAGGATTCGTACGCCCTGTGCCTCGTCGATATGCTCTGTTGGTTCGTCGAGAAGGATGATTGGCCTGTCAGATAGCCAAACGCGTGCAAGGTTCAGCCGCTGCGCCTCGCCCAGCGACAGCACGTCTTGCGTGATCCAGGCATTGAGCCCACCAGCCAGTTCGATACGCTCCTTCATCTCGACGGCAGCGAGCGCCTGCCAAAGTTCATCGTCGGCGGCGCCGCGCGCAAAGAAGTTGGCACGTACCGTGTCAGCAAGGATCGCCGCGTCATGCGGACAAAAGCATGAGGCCATCTGACGATCGAGAGCAGAAAGAAGCTTCGCATCGCCGACGATCGCATCGCTTCCGATCCAGCCGGCAATCTGCTTGAGCAGGCTCGTCTTGCCACAACCGCTGGGGCCCGTGAATACCGTGGGCTGGCCCGCCTGCAGGTGTAGCGTAATAGGCTCTCCCATTAGCCGTCCGTCCGGCGCGCACCGTGGCAAGGCTGATAGCTTCAGCGTCTGGAGGGAAGATGAAATTTGGTTTGCTGATCGCAGATCGGGCAGGACATTCGTCCATCTTCCGATTTCTGCCTGTGCGGTTTGACGACGGAACCGGGCCACCATAATGCGCGATGCCCCCTGCATGGTTTCACCAAGAGCGAACCACGCAAAGCCGAGGAAAAGGGGTACGAGCAAGCCCTCACTACGTAATCCCATCCACCAAGCGACGCCGACGATGCTGAGTAGCGCGACAGGTCCGAGCAACACGGCAAGTGCGTCGACCATCGCCTGTTGCCGGGATACCGCCAGGATTCCCCGCTCGGCCTCGGACAACTGGTCGAGCGCGTCTGTTATGGCTACAGGCCACGCGTCCTCAGCCCACAAGGGGACGGCTGACGCCATGGCCATGCCGAGCTTCTGCGCTCCTCGACGCTGCAAGGCTCGGCGATGCTTCCACGCGATGGCGCCAGCCCCGGCCAGTCTTGCCGCTGAGAACAGAACCGCGAGTAGCAGAACGCCGATTGGTAGAAGTGCGAACGGCGTCACGATAGCGGTAGCAAGGAGGCCGCCGATCAGCCCGATGCCGAGGGAAATTGTCGGGAGGTCGATCCGCAGTTTAGCATAATCTAGGTCCTCGACGTCATCGATATAATCGGCCAGCCGCGCTTCATCGCCAAGCTGCCAGCCGGTGCGGCGGATGGCAGGCGAGCCGGCCATCGCCCGGAAGAGGTTCACCCGCCGGGTAACTTGATCGGTCAGCGCCGCCTTATGACCGACCAGCCGTTCGCCGTACTTTGCCGCTGTGCGACCGACCGCGAACAGCCGAACCAGCGCGCCCGGAATGTGGAAATTAAAGGTGAAGGCTGCGGCCGACATGCCCGCAATAGCGACCGAGCCCAGGAACCATGCCGACAGGCCGCCAAGCAGAAGGCCGCATGCGAGCGCAGTTAGCGCCAGCGCCATGGCATATCGCCATGGCAAGCCGAGTCCATCTGTACCGGCCGACAAAACGTGCCCGTTTGAGTGAGATGCGTCCGCCACCATTACGCTGCCTCCATTGCCGCGACTGGAGAGAGATCGAACAGGCGGTCCGCAAGCGCGATGAGCTCACGGTCGTGGGTTGCGACGAGAACGAGCCGGGTTCCGGCCAGGTCGCGGAGCGCCTTGCGGATCACCGCTGCCGTCCGGTAGTCGAGTTTTGCCGTGGGCTCGTCGGCAATGATTACCCGGTGGCCAAGCATGGCACGGGCGATGGCAACTCGCATTCTTTGGCCACCCGACAGATTGGCGCCGCCCGCCGCCAGCGGGGCCTCAAGACCACCGGGCAACATTTCATTATCGAGCAGATCCACTCTTTCGGCTGCGTCACGGAGCATTGTTGGAGAAATGCTGTCGCTATTCCACAAGATGGCGTCTGTCAGCGTCTCTCCTGACACGTAGCAATCGCTGGAAATCCACGCGAGTTTGCTTCCCGCAAGGCTCCTGTTCTCCGTGCTTGTTGCAGGTTCGATACCTGCGACACGACGCAGGAGCGTTGACTTGCCTGAGCCGCTCGGACCAACGATAACAACGAGGCCGCTCTCTGGAAAATCTATGCCAGCCATGACGTGATCGACGGCGTGAAGCCTCGGCAGTTCCGGGGTTTCGGTAATGAGGAGCCGATTAAGCGCCGCAGCCGCTGCAAGTCCGTCTGCCTTGGCGTGGTATTGCTCTGAAAAGCGGCGGAATGGAGCAAAATACTCGGGCGCGATCATTAGGATGAACAGGGTCTGCCACAGTTCAAGATTTGAGAATCCTGGGATCATCGCGAGCTTCAGATGACCGAGCCCCAGGAACACGGCGAGCATCGCGATCGACAGCGACGCGAAAAAGTCGATGACGGCAGAATTGAGGAATGCGACGCGCAGGACAGTCATCATGTTGGACGCGTATACTTGGAGCCGTTCGGCCAGCTTGGCCTCCTCAGCCGCCAGCCCATGATTGGCGAGGATCGTCGGCAGGGTACGGATGCGGTCCGCGAACTGACCGGCCAGGCGGCTGAATGCGCGTTCCTGCGCGTCAGCACGCGTGCGGATCGTATCGCCGACCAGCACGAAGAAGATGATCATAACGGGCGTGAGGCACAACAACAGCAGTACGGCCTGCCATGAAACGCAAATCAGGGCCGCCGCCGTCACCAAAGGACCTATGGCCATCATCAAAGTCGCGGCGCGATGGCTGGTGACTAGTGCCGCGATCGCAGCTGGGTGACGCTGCATGCTCATCGTGAGCGTGCCCGTGGGAATGGATTGAAGAGCACGCCCGCTCATACTCTGTAGCATCTCGGCAGCCCCGCCCCTAAGATTTGCCGAGACCGTGATTTCGGTTCGCATCTGGATGCGATCCGAGATCAGCCCGGCCAGAGTGGCCGCCACGAGCAGGGCCGGAAGGGCGATTAGAAGCGACGTTTCCACCTCGCCACCCATCACCAGCCGTCCGACGAGGAGTGCGGTGGCTGCGGCAAAGCTCAGCCGCAGGACCATGCGCGCAAACTGCCAACCGAGCAGCAGCTTCAAACCGGATGCGGCCGAAACACGTGCGCGAGAAATGGCGCCGAACGCAGACGACGGCGGCACTTTCGGAGTTGACACGACTTTCATGGTCATATGCCGCTTCTCTCATGTGCTTGGTTGAGGCGAGTTGATCCAGATCAAAGGGCAGGGATGCTCGTGGGTCTAGGAGGTAGACATCTCCGAAAGGACTCTTCTGATGACAGATCCCTTGCTTGTCGACCTCTCGCGGCTGCAATTCGCGTTGACTGCCATGTACCATTTCCTCTTTGTTCCGCTGACGCTTGGTCTCTCCATACTCATTGCGATGATGGAGACAGTTTATGTGATGACCCGCCGGACAATTTGGCGCGACATGACGAAGTTCTGGGGGGTGCTGTTTGGCATCAACTTCGCCCTCGGGGTTGCCACCGGCATTACCATGGAGTTTCAGTTCGGCATGAACTGGGCTTACTATTCGCACTATGTCGGCGACGTGTTCGGCGCGCCGCTCGCCATCGAGGGCCTGATGGCATTTTTCCTCGAGGCAACCTTCATCGGTCTGTTCTTCTTCGGCTGGGAGCGTCTCTCCGCTCGAGGGCATCTCGCCGTCACATGGCTTATGGCGCTCGGCGCAAATTTTTCAGCACTATGGATCCTGATCGCCAATGGATGGATGCAAAATCCGGTCGGCTCGGCGTTCAACCCCGACACGATGCGCATGGAAGTCACCGATTTCATGGCTGTGCTACTCAATCCGGTCGCGCAAGCGAAGTTCGTTCACACCGTCTCGGCCGGCTATGTCTGCGGCGCGGTGTTCGTGCTCGGCGTCTCGGCTTGGTATCTGTTGCGCGGTCGCCACATTGAACTCGCAAGGCGTTCCTTCGTCATCGCCTCGGCATTCGGTGTTGCCTCGACGCTGTCTGTCATCGTGTTGGGGGACGAAAGCGGCTATGCTCTGACCGACAACCAGAAGATGAAGCTCGCGGCCATGGAGGCCATGTGGGAAACAGAGTCCGCGCCCGCGTCGTTTACCCTGTTCGGCATTCCTAGCCAATCGGGTCGCGAGACGCGGTTGCATGTCCAGGTACCATGGGTCATGGGGCTGATCGGCACTCGCTCTATCGACAAGGAGATTCCAGGCATCACCGAGCTCGTGGCACATGCCGAGGAGCGGATTCGCAACGGTATTCCCGCCTACGATGCGCTCGAGGCGATCAAGTCGGACCGCACAGACGCGTCCGCTCGCGCGGCCTTCGATGCGTCCTCTGCGGATCTCGGCTATGCGCTGTTGCTCAAGCAATATGTAGAAGATCCGCGGCAGGCGAGCGAACAGCAGATCAAGGATGCCGCATGGTCAACGGTGCCGCACGTACCGTCACTGTTCTTCACCTTCCGTTTGATGGTGCTCTGCAGCTTCGTCCTGCTCGCTGTCTTCGTCGTCTCGCTCTGGCACACGATGCGCGAGGAGGAAGCGCCGAGATGGCTATTCCGCATGGCATTGCTGGCTATGCCGCTGCCTTGGATCGCGGCGGAGGTCGGCTGGTTTGTCGCCGAATTCGGCCGTCAGCCCTGGATCATCGAGGGCGTGCTACCGACTTTCCTGGCGACGTCCGCGCTCGGCATTACCGATCTGCTCATTACCATCGCCGGCTTCACGATCGTCTATGGCGTTCTGGCGGTCATCGAGGTGAAGCTGATGCTGGCCGCGATCCGCAAAGGACCCGAAGTCGCCGAACTCCTTGAGGATACGGCGTCCTCTGCTTCACGCTTCCAGCCCGCCGAATGACGCCGCTTCGCAAAGGTCAATGACAATGATTGAATTCCTCTTCGATTACCAAACGCTCCGGCTGGCTTGGTGGATCCTGCTCGGCGTCTTGCTCGTAGGCTTTGCCGCAACCGATGGCTTCGATATGGGCACGGGTGCACTGCTGCCTTTTGTGGCCCGAACCGATACCGAACGGCGCGTCGTCATCAACACCATCGGACCGGTCTGGGAAGGCAATCAGGTCTGGTTCATCCTCGGGGGCGGGGCTATCTTCGCTGCTTGGCCGGCACTTTACGCTCTGAGCTTCTCCGGCTTCTATCTCGCGATGTTCCTGGTATTGATGGCGCTGATATTGCGGCCGGTTTCCATCAAGTACCGTTCGAAGCGTCCGGAGCTGGTATGGCGAACCCGCTGGGACTGGGCGCTGTTCGTCGGCAGCGCGGTTCCTGCCCTGATCTTCGGGGTCGCCGTGGGCAACACCCTGCAGGGCGTACCGTTTCACTTCACGCCGGACCTTCGCCCGATCTACGAGGGTAACCTTTTTGGGCTGCTCAATCCGCTGGCGCTCTATTGCGGTCTGGTATCACTATCGATGATCGTCATGCACGGGGCGGCTTGGCTGACCTTCAAGGCTGAAGGCGCGGTGGCGGCGCGGGCGAGGGTGCTCGGCGGCAAAGCCGCGGTCATCGCGTCGGCGCTTTTCGCTGGCGGAGGCGTGCTGGTGTGGCTGGGCCTGCTCGGCGGCTATCGCGTCACCTCGCCGGTTGTCTGGGACGGGCCGTCCAATCCTCTCGGCAAGACGGTTATTGCGGACGGGGGAGCATGGCTCGCCAACTTCCACGCATACCCGATCCTGTGGCTGGTGCCTTTGCTTGGCGTCGCGTCACCACTGCTCGCCGCCCTAGGCTTCCGGGCAGGCAAGGAGGGGCTGACTTTCCTCGCCTCGAAGCTCGGCGTTGCCATGATAATCGCGACAGTCGGCGTCGCCATGTTCCCCATCCTGTTGCCGTCCAGCACCAGCCCGGACCACTCGCTTGCTGTGTTTGATGCTTCGTCGAGCCGCGCGACGCTACGCAACATGCTAATCGCCACCGTGATCTTCATGCCAATCATCCTTGCCTACACCGCCTGGGTCTACAAGGTGCTGTGGGGCAAGGTGAGCGAAAAGAGCATTGAAAGCGGCCACTCTTACTGACATTTGTTCGGAGAATTGACACATGTGGTATTTTGCCTGGATCCTCGGCCTTGGTCTCGCAGCCGCCGTCGGCATTCTCAACGCGCTTTGGTACGAGTTGCGCACCGTCCGAAACGAACCTGTCGACGAGACGGTTCAACTCCCCACGCCTTGACGCCGTGCCTGGAGGAAGCCGTCATGAAGGACAGGGAATCCGCGCCGCGGTGCGCGCGAACGGAACAATGCCCCGTACATGGTGCATGCGCTCCGGCTCGCTTCATTCCCTGCATCGATATGGCTATGGTGCATGTGCAGAAGCTCAAACTCTGCGACGCACTCGAGGCGATTGCTGACGACTTGCCGTCACGTCTTGATCAACTGCAATGTCTGGTGATTGCCAGCAGCCTGGTGCCCCTGCTGAGGGAATGTCACCGCTTCGAGGAGGAGTTCGTCTTTCCTGTGTTTGCACGTAGCCGCAGTGGCAGCGGGATCGTGGCGCGACTGACCTCAGAACATTTGGAGGACGATTGCGCGGCGGAGGATCTCAGCGAAGCGCTGCTGGCCTATGGCCACGGCCGGCCAATCGAGAATCCGGAGGCCTTCGGCTACATGCTACGCGCGCTATTCGGCTCCATGCGGCGGCATATCGCTTTCGAGCGCGATCATCTGCTGCCTGACATGGCTAGCGGTTGAGCCACTCAGCCGCCGGCTCGAAGAGCCAGCCGCCGGAGATCGTCCACGACAACGTGACGGTTGTTCTCGATGCGGATGACAGTGTCGCCGCGCAGGCGCGTCAGTTGTCGGCTCACAGTTTCGATCGTCAGGCCGAGGAAATCGGCAATCTCGGAGCGGGACAGCGGAAGGTCGAAAGCGGCGCTACGGCGGTCAGGCTCTGCCGCGGGGTCGATGTTGTGGGCAATCATCAGCAGGAAACTCGCGACCTTTTCCGATGCAGACTTGCGCCCGAGCGTCACCATCCAATCGCGCGCCTGATCAAGTTCCTTCAGCGTCTGGTCGAGCAGCCGGTGCTCCAGGCCGGGCTGCTCGACCATCATGCGCTCGAGAACCCCGCGCGGGAAGGAACATAGCTCGACTTGGGTCGCCGCTTCAGCCGTAACCGCGCTCTCCGCCTTGAACGGTCGGCCGAGAAAGTCTGGAACGAACTGCAACCCGACGATCTGTTGGCGGCCGTCGGGCATCGTTTTCGTCAGTTTGACGACCCCTGACATCACATTCGAATAATGGTCAATGCTTTCCGCCTCGCCGATGAGTTCTTCGCCTGTGTATGCTTTGTGTTTGGAGGACGATTTTGCAAGCATTACAAGCTGGTCCGCGTGCAGAGCGCCGCAAATGCCGCCGTGCCGCGCTTCGCAGGAGGCGCAGAGGACGGGAATTCCCTTTGTGTGGACGTCTTCACGCATGATTTCTTTCTATAACGTACTTGGCTTCCATGCACCACGTGATTGCGGGCTTTATCGCAATCCCATTGTCAACTTGGACCGACGCATAACAGTTATTCAATTTCAGACGAGGGTGTTCATGTTTTTAGGCCGACATCTCAGTTGTTAGTTACTCAATCCCGGTGACGCTCGCATCTACCGTCGAATGCGTGAGCTTGTACATTCTTGGCTGAACAGTACTTGGGAAATTTCACCGAAGGCCGTCGCCTGGATTGAAACGCTGGTTTGATGCGCAAGGCGATGGAAAGCGAAAAGCCAAAATTTGTCAGAAGCAGGACGCATTAAGAGGTTGGAATGCAGTGACGCATGGATCGTATGTATCTTGGGGTTTGGAATGAAGTGGTGGCAAGTCTGTCTTTTGGGCTCAGCGCATGCAAGCCCTGAATGGTCCTGTTGCCATGGCAACTCCGCCAGCCAGAACCGGCACCGAAAATCCTTCGGCGCAGAGTTGCGGAACTCATCGTGGCCATAACGCGCGAACGGGCTGAAATCATAAAAGAAATGCGGGCTGACCGTACGTTTCGGTTGCCGGGGCGCGTCGCGGCTATTGAGATGTGCATCGAGTATGAGTTGGCCGCTTACGAACACATGCACGGAATCTATCAACGCAATGACAGCAGGAACTCGTTGGGGCCGTCCATGGATGAATAGACACAAATCCAAGAACGGCTTCGACTGACGGTCAATCTGTTCCTGCTACGAGCAGGTAATAATTTCTTTGAAAGGTTAGCTCTGGGAGGGCTTGGAAAATGAAAAACAGAATTATACACACCTTAATCGTCGCACTTAAACAGGATAGACAAATGCCAACGCTCGTTGAAGAACTTCGTGCCGTAGCGGCCAGCCCGGCCAGCCGGACAAAGGCAGAGATGGTAGAAATTTTGCTTGCCGCTGCTGATCGGATCGAAGCAAACCGTATCGAGATGACAAGAATGAAACATAACAGCGAGAATACGGGCCGATCCGGTAGAGGCACCGCGTAAAAACGAAATGCAAGTCGAGTGCAAAACGGGTGGCGGAACCGTCATCCAGTTACCGATAAAACACCGACAACTCCATTGCTTGCAAATCCTGCGAGCAGGAATTCGGAAGATGGGACGCCGTGAAAGGCAAAGTTCATGATACGGCCATGCCGAACGCGGCATCTTGTCAAGAGCGCTTTCAAGAGGACCGAGGGACAGCATCAACGACTGTGATTATCCTCATAGTGTAAGGCCCGGATAGGAACAGCGCCAGACAGTCACTGATAGATATGGTGGGTGCACACAGGCTGCAAAAGACAGGGAAAACGACAATGCAAAGCTGCCAGTTGTCGAGGACGATGATGCGCTGCGAACCCCTAAAGCATTCAAGTTTCAAAATTGTTCAGATTAAGCGTTAGGTAATTAGATGGTGTCTGGATACGGACGGGGGCTGGCATCTTCGAGCGCTTTCAATCCCTTCGGTGTTATCTTCACGACAAATTCGCCAAGATCGTCCGGACCAATCAAGCGAACGTAACCCTTCACTGCAAGGTTCCTTGCCTGTCTGTGATAGGCGGGGAGTATTGTTTCGGATCGTACAATTTTCTTCAAATAGAATAATTGCGCCCTCTGAAGAGACGACATTGTTCCCTCGTTAATCTGTTCGCAAAATGTAACTAAGTCGATAAATGTCTTCGGCAATCATCCGTTTGAATGAAAACGCACTTTTTACCGCAAAACAGTATCTAATTAGACCAAAGCAGGATCAGGTTGAAGGTGAGACCCGGCCGGAGATTTCTCGGACGCCAAACCGGGTCTCGTGGCTGCGCAGGTCGTCGCAGCTAAGATCAGCTTTCCAGAAAACTTAGATCTTATCAACCAGATTTAGAAGTGAGACCTGTTTGTCGAGCTAGGGTTTAGTCAGCGGGACTCAAGGCGCTTTTAATTATCGTACGCCGTTGCGACCATTCCACTACCAAATAACACATCTGCTTAGCGACAACGTCCATTCAACCCCCACAAGGCTTGGAGAGAGTGGGGCAAATTCATGTCGAAAAAGTAGGTAAGATGCGCCAACCTTTTACGCTAGTGATGATGCTCAGGCATTTCTTTCAGCTGCTCTTTCGTCCAGGTCGTCACTGCATGGACGTCCCCATCTCCATCGCGCATAAAGTCCAAATCTGTTATAGCCACCGCAACCGGCTTCGCTCCGATGCCGAGAAAGCCACCGACGTCAATTATGGCCTCGGCGCTGAGTCCAGTGCCGTGCAAATGGGAAACGGTTCCAATCTTATGATCATCCGCGCCATAGACGGTGGCATCTTGCAGGATATCTTCGGTTAGCTCGGCGGCTGTAAGGCGAACATGCTTTGAGTGGTCCATTTCAAACTCCAGTGTTGGAGCCGCAATAACATTTCTTCAAACCATTTTGTTCCATGAGACGTCTTGGTGGAATTAGTAGAAATGGCACCAAGATGCATAATTTAGAAGGACTCTCATCGTATCCATCACAGAGCACATGTTGGCCTGCCCACCATGCACAGGCCTGATATTTAGGTAAACTCTGTCGAAGTTTTGCCGTTGTGAGGCCGGTTATCATTGTAGTGGTGCCGTCATGGCTCAGCGAGCCGTTTGGTTTCTGCCATGTAACTGACCAGTTTTTTCGGGACATTGTCGCGAAGCGTGATTTCGGCGGCATGCGACGCTTCGATGGAGCCTTTTGAGACGCACGAAAATTCTCGTCCCGTCGGAGTCAATTTTAAGGGTTAGGACCTATTGTCCTTGGATTTATTCTCTGACATCTTGATCCGCTTCCTTCTCTTCCGTCATGCGTAGGCCGCCGCGTGACAGAAGAATCGCGAAAGCCCTGAGGGAAGGAATATGCGAGCAAACGATCATCACCATGACCATGATGGGAACGGCTAGGAACATGCCGACAGGTCCCCAAATCGCACCCCAGAACGTCAGCGAAATCACAATGGCGAAAGAGGACATTTGCAGTGTGCGTCCCATGAGCATCGGATCGGCCACATTGCCGAGCAGGAATTGGGCGGTCCCGACCACCGCGAGAAGCGCGATGACTGGTGGCAAGCTCTCGAATTGCACCAACGCGACCAGCATCGGCAACGTTGTCGCGACGATCGAGCCGAGATTGGGAATGAAGTTGAGCACAAAGGTTAGTATGGCCAGCGCTTCGGCGAAATCGAGCCCGAACGTGAGCAGGATACCGTAGACTACTAAGCCGGTGACGGCGCTGACCGCAGTTTTCACCAGCATATAGTGGTGAACGCTGCGGCTGATCGAGGAGACGACTTGGCTGATATGCCGCGCCTGCTTGGAATCTGGAAAGAGCATCGAGAGCTTAACCTCGAACCATGGTCGCTCGGCAAACAGGAAGCCGACATAGAGGATGACGAGAATGATGGCGACCAACAGGTTACCGGCCGAGCCGGCCGCCGCGCGGAGCCAGGCGCTGATATTGATGTCCTGAAACGCGCCAAGCACGCCTTCGACGACGTCGTCGCCGAGCCATGCGAACAGTGCCGCCACGGCCTCCTGCCCGCGTTCAGCATAGGTGGGTGCGACGGTAAGCACCGCGTCGATCTGAGAAGAGACGATTCCGAACAGCGCCAGCAGCATGGCTGTGATAAGCGATACGGCCGTCGCGCTTGCCAACCAATTGGGTATCCTCAACGAGCCGAAATGGAGTCGTGCTATCGTGCCGATCATCGCGCTCGTCAGACTGAAAAGCAGGATCGCGATGGCCAGCGGGATTAGGAAGAACCGGGCCTGCACCAGGAGCACCAGCACGATCGCCGCCACTATCGTTCCCAGAAACCAGCTCACGGCTCGGCTGGAACTGCCAAGTGACGAAGGATCAAAGCGCGATTTGGTCATATCTGGGCAATTACTCCTGCTGGTCGCAGTCATCTGGGACCATTTTCATGGCATCTGCTAGGTAGGCGGTCAAATTCTATGGGCGTAAGCCCTCCGTTTCGTTTTCGGGGCTCCCGGTGAAGCTCGGCACGCATAGGCTGCGCAGCAGGCTCGCAAATCAGCTTCGCTAATCCATTTTGGAGATCATGATCTCAGTAGAATCTCATGTCTCTGGCGCTGCCTTCCTCGTCTCCCGCCACGCCGTGCTCAACGAGATGCGCACGATCGATAACGTGCTACGCGCCCTGATGCGCGAGATTGGCGTCAAGCTGGGCGCGCCGTCGCGAACCATCTTCGCCAGTCGTGTGCGTGAACGGCGGGCGATGACAGCCATGTGATAGCGCTTGCCGAATCCAGAAATCGATAACTGACTATCACGAATATGTGATGCGTTGGACGTAGCGCAGCGATCGACCCGTCACTGCAGCAAATTAGGAGGTGCAAAAGTTCCGCCAAAATAATCATAAAAAATCGACGGGCGCTAACAAAGGTGGGTAGGTTGGGACAGCAACATGCGTTTCCGGACCAGGGAGGCAACAACTTCCGAGGAAGTGATCGCCTTAATCGGTTCGTCTAGTTAAACTGCGCAAAGAATGAGCGCTACTCAACCGAGATCAGTCGGAGTCAAATGGCTGCAGTGGCGGAAACGGTCGTCACGTAACATAATTCGCGACTTCGGTTGTGGGCCAAACGGTCAGGACCCTTGGTTTCGGCCGAGTGGTTTTGGCTTAGCAGGATTTACGAAGCGGTAGCTCCCCTACATAACTCAGGAAGCGCTCGGCGAGCATAAGTGATTTGCTGAAGGTCGTTCGTTTGCTTTGCCCTCATAATCAAAAGACCTTTCTCGGCAGGCATCGAAAAGAAGTTTCGCATAGTCTTCCTGACAACACCCGTCACAAGGTGCTCAGTTTTCCTTTGTCGCTACCGTATAATCGGGTGTGGTGCTCGAATCTTCCTCACCGCTCATCCGGCGACGTTAATAGACAAACTTTATTCGCGGAAAATTTCATAGGATCCGTTTCAGGGAGCGATCATGTGGAATTAGGGAAATGGTCCAGATGCAGGCTACGCAATTCCGCCGAATTGTTCACCTACTCGCCGGTGAATAGTCTTGAAACAAGAGGAAGCTATGACGAATTCCGTGGGATCATACGAGGCGTCCAGCCTGTCAGCTATACAAAAATCAAGAAAGCGCATCCTATTTGCGATATTTTCCTGATCGCCTGTTTTCTGCCTTTCATTCGGTCGGTTTGGGATTGGCAAGGGCCTGTCTGGGACACGGCCTTCTTGCAGTAAGCACGGCTGCTTACGTCGCCGGGAAGCAGAATGCACTTTCTTCCCTCTGCCTCGACTGCTGCCTTCGTTGTCTCCGCATCTTTGTGTTCGCTAAGATACGAGATAGCCACGTCGGCACCCTCGCGGGCGAACAGCACTGCAACTGCACGCCCGATGCCTGAATCGCCGCCGGTGATCAGAGCAATTTTTCCGTCGAGCTTTTTGGAGCCAAGATAGAAAGGCGCATCATAAAGCGGTTGGGGGTCGATCTTCCATTCCTCACCAGGTTTGGGATGGTGCTGTTTGGGGAAGGGCGGAACGGGTATCTTCGTGCTCCGGCCTGCATCGCAGATTTCGGTTTCGCGCGTGGCTTGGCGCGATCGTCTGCGTCCACCTTGGCTTGTATCTGCCGCTGCTTGCGTACTTCGCTTGCTGCTGAGGTTTCCTGCGTTTAGCCATTGCTATCGTCTCCCTTGTACATATGCAACGCACAAGGTGGTCAAAGGTTGACCCGAGGCAGGTCGCCACCGGCGCGGCGAACGTGTCCTAGATTAATTTTGCGGCTACCTAGCAGCACGAGAGGCGGCTCACTAAATCCTAAACTGAAGTGGGTTTCACCTACACGTGATCTTGCTTAGAACGTGAGCGGCAGTTGCCGGTACATGAGATAAATCAACGAAAAGAACGTACCGACGATCACAATCAACGAAGCGATACGCCGAATAATGCGTATTTTTCGGGTTCGTTCCCCAGTCCAATCATATCGTGAGTTGTAAGCCATATTTCAGTTCTATCGCGAGCAAGGTCTGCCTTCGGATGATGAGCAGTGCGCGCGGCTCAGTTGCACCTCGTCAACCGTTGTGACTTCGGCGAGAGCTACACCCCAACCGGAGCGCAATGGCCGAGATCAATAAAATAAGACAGACACGGTGTGTGTTAGTGTTAGCGCAGTCATCCTTGATGGGCCAATCCCGTTGAGAAAAAGTTAAATTCTCGCGTTGCTGTCTTTTCAACGCTCTGCCTTGGGGTAGAACTATAATGAAAATCACGAGCGGGGTCACATGTTGGAAAAATTTTCTCCTAAGCCTGAAGCGCCTGACCTCGATAGAGCGCTGACACCGTTGTTTGATCGTATGCTCGATGAAATGATTGCTGCTGGTATCAACAGCAGCGCAACGTAAAACACCATCAAGGCCGTAAAGCTCATTGGCTCCTGTAACAAAGCCATATCAACTACATCTACGCAAGCATTACCGATAACATCTTAGATCTGGCCGGTTTATTATTTACGGCAGGATGCCGGTTCTTTTCTTAAGGTCCAAGTTTAAATTGTGGATTCCATAGATGTCGCTTATTTTTTGCCGAATTTCATCCACACGGCGGCTGATGGCGACAATCGCCTGATCGCGATCACAGTTTCGCTCTGTACATTCGTTCCGGGCACGAAAGCCGGTCTCAAATTGACAAGAGACGCGTTGATTCTCGCATTCAGGTCCTCTGCGCACCGCCGACGTAGGCGTTTACGCACTGCTCCACGTCTAAACGCCTACGTTGTTCGTAAGCCTGCCGGATAACGGCCTCATGTGCTAGATCTCCGGGGCGATGTGACCAGTCCGTTCCGCTGGTTGCCATGTGACTGAGTTGCTTTTGCGTTGGGCGTCTCGAATGCTGATTTCTTCGCTTCGAGGACGACGATCTCGCATCGGAGTTCTTCCATCTTGCTGTCGATCTCGACCAACTTTGCTTTCAATTCGTATACGACTCCACCATACGCAACACGCCCGAGGCACCGTCAGGAAATAGCATCGGCCGACATCTGAACCTTGTGGCAACTGCTCCATAATGCCGGAGAAATGCAAAGGTCGCGCTCCAGCACCTGCTTAATGCCAGACAGATCACACTAATGCTTATCGAAATATAGCTGCGATAGACTTCTAAAATCCGGTCATTGGCCTTTCTTTGTCCTGGGACTGTCTTTGCCGCTGTTCGAACCAGATGCAGAGTGATAAACTCAAACTGACTAGGTCAATCGCAGGGTCTACATTTGACGATGACAAAGTGTTTAACGAAACAGATCGACTTAGCTGATTTAACGTCTAGAATTGCTTCAGCTTATGTAGCCAAGAACCATGTGCCGATTGGGCAAGTAGGAAGCCTTATCGGTATCATTTATAAGGCGGTGCTCCTTCTAGCCAGCGCCAAATCTCAGGTCTCGGCGGCGCAAGACCCATCAGTTCCCGCAGTGCCTATTTCACAATCTATCACTACCCGGTATCTAATCTGCCTTGAAGAGGGTAAGCGCTTCAGATCGTTGAGAAGTCATCTTCGGCTTAAACACAATATGACACCATCGGATTACCGGAAAAAATGGAAACTGCCATCGAACTATCCAATGTCTGCACCTAGCTATTCTGCAAATCGCGTAGCATTTGCCCATAGGCAAGGTCTTGGCCTAAAGATAAAGCCTGATGTTAACAAAGGGCCTTACACTCTCAAGAAGAAGCGTGATCCTAACTAGCGTTGGAATTCGAAGCGTCACCGAGCGGAGCGTCCAAGAAACTTAAAGGTTTTCGTTTTATCGACGCAGCCTTGCTGAAGGTGGCCGCAGTGAGCCATTGACGCTTCGAACGTCTCAATTGCCACCAACGCAGTGAGAATGATCAAAATAACCAGCATAATCGCTGACGGCCACCGACGGGTGGCGGCGAGGCTCGGCATTTCGATCCCGCTGCCTTCGCTGGATTATTCACAATCCATTCCGTTGCCATTCGGGCGGCTTCTAACCTCGACGCTGGCGCTCGCAATATGCCCGCTGGGCAGCGGCGGTGATGCCACCAACTGCACCGGTTCGATGCCAGCCTCCGCAATTTCAGCTTCGCCGACGGCACGTTTTGTCAGGCGGCAGAATTCCATCGAGCGCCAGACTTTTTATGCCGGACGCTCCGCGATCATGACCAATTTCAATATGTTGATGGTCGGGAAAAAATGGATAGGTCATCGGCCAATGCCGATACGTGCATGGCGGATCAGGGCGACGGATGTCGAGTTGCTCGGACGGATCGTGCGTTTATGCCTACGTGCAGTACACGATCCCTTTCAGCCGCTGGTGCCGGATGTGAAACAGAATCTGGGCCGAGCGTTTCTCCGGAAGCCGCTGCGCGCCATACCCAAACGGCTTTGAATCCGGCAGTGCAGAAAATTCTGGTCGGCGATGAATACGTCACCTGGACACATGCGTTCGGTATTTTGCCGATCAAATCCACCGGTGGCGTTGTCGGCCATGGGTCTCACGGGCTGTTTGGCGCAATGATTGTCAGGCGCAAGGTGCCAAGGGTCCAGAGGGCGAAAGAGTGCTGTTGGGCAGCGTTATCGCGCTGAAGCCGCGCGGCGGGCGGGCAAGGCAGCGCAGCTTCGTGACGATTGGCAATGATTATGACGGTCTGTCCCCGGCTTGGGGCTGCCCGGCGTAACATGGGGGCTTATCGATGTGGTTGCCTGCTGGGTCGCTCAACTATCCGTCAGTGACCTCGTGCAAAAACATGCCGAAGACCGATGCTGCCAGTCTCGAAAAATAGCCTCGCGCTCTGAGTGATGCTCAGCCTCATGCCGGGCGCGCTGGCGCAGGAGTTTTTGTTTAACCTCTCGGCCAAGATAATACTGACCGGGGCGGTAGGCGATCGGTGCGCATTTCGCAAAAAAGGGACAGTCGTTCCGCTAAGTCGCGGACAGCTGTTTCACTAACTCCGGGACAGCAGGATGGGGTCGGTTCCCGGTTGCCTGGTTGAAGTCATTTGCTATTGATTTCGCCGTTTTCAGCGTCGGTCAAGGGCGGCGGTGTTTTTTGCTTTCTCATGCTGTCACCTTCGAGCCCGATGCGATGAGCGTTGTGAATGATCCGGTCGAGAATGGCATCGGCGATTGTGGGCTCTCCGATCATGGCGTGCCACCGGGCGATGGGGAGTTTCGCGGTGATCAGGGTCGATTTCCGACGATAGCGTTCCTCGAATATGTCCAGCAGATCGAGACGCTGCTGATCGTTCAGTGTGTGGGTACCCCAATTATCGAGGATCAGCAGTTGTATCCGGGCCAGCTTGTCTACCAGCCGCGGGAAGCGCCCATCGAGGCGGGCAAGGCCGAGATCCTCCAACAGGCGCGGCATGCGCAGGTAGAGCACCGAATGGTCGAGCCTCGCCGCCTGTCGTCCGAAGGCGCAGGCCAGCCAGGTCTTTCCCGTTCCGGTCTGTCCAGTGATGATCAGGTTCTCGTGGGCCTTCAGCCATGCGCCTTGGGCCAGCGACATCGTGTTGCGCCGATCGAGACCGCGATGGGCGGCGAAGTCGATATTCTCGATGCAGGCATCCGCAAAACGCAACCTCGACGCGGCGAGCCGATTGGACAAACGCTTGTCAGCGCGGATGGCCGCTTCACGATCGAGCATCAGACCGAGCCACTCATCGCGGCTGAGATCGTCGGGGTTATTCTGTTCAGCCAGTTCCCGCTAGGCGGTCGCCATTCCGCCAAGGCCGAGGGCCTGCATCTGGTCGAGGGTGGGATGTGTCAGCATGAGTTTTATCCTTTCCTTCACTGATAGTAGGAGCCGCCACGGATGTTGGTGTGCAGGGGCGTTGGTTTGACGGGCTCGGCGGTGTGCCTTGCCCGGTCGAGGCCGGATTTGAGGATGGCATTGACGGAGGAATAGGTGATCGCGTTGATCATCAGTGCCCGCTCGCAGGCCGCTTCCAGTCGATCTCGTTCATAGCGCCGGGCCAGCGAGAGAATGCCGAACGCGGAACGGAATCCTTGCTCGGGATGGGGCCGGTCGCGCATCAGCCGCTCGACCAGAATGGCCGTGTTGGCGCCGATCGTCGTCGCCTGCCGGATCAGGTTCGCCGGCGTCGTGTTGGCATAGCGCTGGTGCGCCTTGGGCATGTGCTCGTTGACGGTGACATGGCCGGAGCGCTGGGAGCGGCGGATATGGCTGGCGATCCGCTTGTGGGCATGGAATATCTCGACAACCCGGTGCGTGAGCCGCACATTCACGCGGCGGCCGATCAGCGCATGCGGCACGGAATAGAATGTCCTGTCGACCTCGACATGGTAGTCGGGATGGACCTTCGCCGATTTCCATTCCGCATATTCGAACGGCGCCGGCGGAAATGGCGATAGTGCCGTCCGCTCGATCTCCTCGAACATCTGACGGCGGGATTTACCGACATGGCGCATGGGCCGGTTGTTCAAATCCTCCAGGAGAACGGCGATTGCGGCATTCAGATCGGCGAGGCTGAAGAAGCGCCTGTTGCGCAGCCGGGCCAGAATCCAGCGCTCCACGATCAGCACTGCACCCTCGACCTCGACCTCGACCTTGCCCTTGTCCCTCGGCTTCCGGCTTCGGGTTGGCAGGATCGTCGTGTCGTAATGTTCTGCCATGGCGGCGAAGGTCTGGTTGGGCGTCGGCTCGAACCACAGCGCCTTGACGACGCCCGCCTTCAGATTATCGCAGACGATCGTCTTCGGCACGCCGCCGAAGAAGCTCAGCGCCCGGCACTGCCCCTCGATCCAGTCGGGCAGCTTTTGACTGAAGCTGGCATGGGCGAAGGTGAAGGACGACGCACCCAGCACGGCCACGAAGATTTGCGCCTGGCGGATGACGCCGGTATCGGGATCGACGACGGGCAATGTGTGGCCGGCATAGTCGGTCTGCATCACCGCCCCCGCCACGTGACGGTTGCGGAATGTCGCGCTGGAACGCGCCGAACCTGTCGCAGAACCAAGTGTAGCCGTAACCGTCGGGATGGGCGCCGCGATATTCCTGCCAAAGCAGTGTCAGCGTTACGCCCTTGCGCTTCAGCTCGCGTGCGATTATCGCCCAATCCGGTTCGCTCAGATCCTGCGGCGGACGGCCCACCCTCCGGAATAGAAGCCGTTCAAGAGCCGCATCGTCGTCCAGCCGCGCGGAAGCGGCCAGCCACAAAGCCCAGCCTCTCGCGCTCGCAACAGATAGGTCGAAACCGAGGTCTTGCTGATCTTCAGCCGTTCCGACACCGCACGCACCGAAAGCCCATGCTCATGTGTCAGTCGCAGGATCGATCGTATGTCCTTCACGCTCGTTCGTCTCGCTTGCTTCCGTCCTGACATGGCCCTCTCAACCCGATGATGAGAGGGCAAAATGCCAGAACGGCGCTCCCGAAAACTAACCGTCATATCCGCTCCGAAAACTGTCCGTGAATTACCGGAATCGGTGTCCGTGATTTAGTGAACCACGCATTCGGCAGAAAGCCCAAACGCCGGACCGGTATTCGGCATAATCACGTCGCCCGATGGTGGTTTATCCTCACAGAGACGCAGTAGGCCACCACGCTAAGTTGATTATCGGCAGATATCGAAACTGCGAGCCACGCCGACACGACATGACGAGGACTCGTTCCTTTTGGAACGGGCAACTGGTTCTAACTATGTTCAGCCCTCGTCGATTATGATAGAAAATGCTGTGGAGGCCGAGGTAATTTGCTTCAATGCCAGCAAAGTTTCGGCTTTGTTGAACTGTCAGATGGCACCGAGATTTATCTACCATATGTGAAAGCCTATGGCAGCTAATCCTGAGATTTCAGCATGGCAGGCCTCGCTGTCGCAAATGCCGACGTGGTGTAGATGGCCTTTAAACGTTCCTCTGATGAAGCGAACGTAGATGTGATGGTCTCACCCCGGCGTTTCGGTTCTATAGCAACAGGCTGGTCACTTGGTCGTCCTCAGGTGTGAATCGCCAGACCTGCTCTGCATGGCGATAAGACGGCCGATCGGCAAAAATTCTGAAGCCTTAAGTCTCGCGCTTTGCATATTTGTGTCGGCTTGAAAAGCTCTCCCATGCCATCTGTCCTGCAAAGCACGATTGCTCTATAAACTTTTTAAAGAATTACTGGCGAGGGATGCGCGGATGCTCAACCATGGAGCATCACAAAGCTGTCGTAAATTCTTCACATTGCCTTTACATTGCAACGCATCCCGCAATTCTAAAGGATGCTTGTTCTATGAATTCGTCTGTCTATTTCTCAAAATCCGAACGCTCCCGAGCATCTCGTTTTGACATCCTCCTTGTATTTCTAACGGGCAGCGCGGTGTTCGCTGTTATGTTCTTAGTCGTGATTGTCGAACTCATTGGTGGCATTGATCACTGGAATCTCGTACGCGATCCGAATGCCATTGCCGGAAATCCCAACTATTTTGGAATCATTTCCAATCTTGGGATCGTTCTGTGGATTGGCACCGCCACAGGCGCCTTCCAAGCTTACTTAGCGCTTGGACCAAACCGCTCTGGGAACGTGGGCAGCCTTCTATTTTACGGAGCCATGTTTGCGACGATCATGGGACTCGACGATTTCTTGATGCTTCATGAATCAGTCGCGGGCGCAACAGGATTACCGGAATCCATTATACTCACACCTCACGCACTGCTGGGTGCGCTAATGTGCTATCACAGCGTAATGCTCCGAACACAGACGCCATTTGCCGCTCTTATTGCCGTGATATGCGCCTTTGGTCTGTCATTCGCATTCGATCTCTACCCAGTTTATTTCAAAGGGCAAGTTTTCTTGGAGGAAAGTTTCAAGCTTCTTGGGATCTCGATGCTGGCCGCTTATCTGGTGGTGGTCGGCCAGGACGCAATGCGCAAGCGGGTAAGCGAGATCGTCTAGCAGAGATGACGCTACCTCAGATGAAGTGTTACAGAGAGGTCTTTCTGCCACAGCCCCAAAGGGCAAGGCCGGTACATTTGGAATGCAAAGGTCGAGGCACCGTATCAGCAGTTCAAATTCGTCAACCAAAGCCACCATTTTCACTGCGCACTATAAGATTGTCACTAGTCGCGCTTCTTTAAACGCAATCGGCATGGCGGGGCCTCCATGAGGCCCCGTTTTTAATTACCGGTGGGGTTTGCCCTCCGCAGTCAAACCACGATTTTTGTATGATGACACAATTACACTTCCATATCAGCCTGGCTCACCAATAGGCTGGATATAGGTTATGGAGAGATGATCGGCGAATTTCAGGGCGGACTGTACTGCTTCACGATCGACCGTCCCAAGCAGGCAAGTACCCAGTCCTTCTGCTGCACAGAACAGATACACATTTTGCGCCATGATGGCCGAATTGACGCGGGCAGCGATCGTTATTTCCTCAGGGGCTGAAGTGACGATATCCCCGGCGGCGGCTTCGAGCTTTTGCCTGTCTGAGACGTAGATCAGCACCACTGGTGCACGGCGAACGAAGGCGGTGGGGCTGACATCGGCGCGGATATCGGCATCGGACACTTTTTTGAGCGCATTGGCGATGGGGTCGTAAAGGCTGACGCCATCCTCAAGCGCGGCGTAGATGTCGATATGCTTTGCGCCATGCCAGGCAGGTGCGGTGCGTCCATCGCTATCAATGCGGTTTACACCGTTCGCTGCCCAGAGCACTTCAAGTACCTTTTCGCGTGGCACATCGCCGCGTCCGAAGCGCTTGGTCGAACGGCGCTGCTTCAAAGCCTCTTGCACCGAAACATTCGCCGCGCCACCGGAGGCCGATTGCGCGTTGACCGCGCCAACGAGACCGGCGGAAGCGGCTGCACTGGTTCCTGCGAGAAACAATCTTCTCGAAAGCTGCTGTTTCATGATGTCAGTCCTTTCTTTATCAATGTTGTCCGCTCATATCCATTGCCGTGCAAGGGCATTGAGGACGTCTGTGCGGCTGATTTGGCCGACGAGTCGGCCATGGCGGGTTACGGGGAACCGTCGGAACGAACTCGCGACAAAGCGCTCGCAGGCTTCAACGATGTCGATACCTGCGTCGAGTGTTTCGAGCTCCGTACTCATATAATCGGCGACACTGCCACCCCATTGTTTGTAGTAGGAGGCGTTGAGCGCCGCCTTCAGGCAGTCGCGCTTCGACAGTACGCCCACAAGATCGCCCGCCTGATCGACAACGCAGGCGCCCGACACTCCATTTTGCATAAGTACGTGGACGGCCTGCACGATCTCCATGTCCGGTGCCAGCGTGATCAGGTCCGTGCGCATGTGATCAGCGATAGTATCGAGCTTCATGGTATTCTTCCTTTGGAAGGCCTGTCACATGCGTGGCATTTGCCGCCGCAGGCCGCACCCCCACAGGATCCACGCAGCGGCGCGTAACCGGCAAGGATGCCCGCAGCCAGAGCCAGCATGGCGAACCCGGTTAGCACGATAGCAGCAAGAACGGTCTCCATGTCTCAAACCCTCCCATATTTTTTGAACAAGGGGTTAGCCTTAGTCTGGAGCCCGCTCGCTTCGCGCAGGAGATAAAGGACGGGAATGCCATTGGCGGAGGCGTAGGCAAGGCCGCTTTCCGGACCCATAACCAGGAGCGCAGTCGCAAAAGCATCGGCTTCCACAGCGGTTGAAGCCAACACAGAAACGGATGCAACGTTGTTGCGAATAGGCTCGCCGGTCGCAGGGTCAATCGTGTGGCTGTAGCGACGGCCCGCAATCTCGTAGGCATTGATCGCATCGCCAGAAGTCGCCATCGCCATGTCGGTGAGGAGAAGGATAGAGTGCACGCCAGAGTCTAGTGGATCGGCAATTCCGACGCGCCATAGGGAGCCGTCAGGGCGCGTCCCGCGGGCATAGACTTCGCCGCCTACCTCAATCAGGAAGCCGGGCGTGCAAAGAGTGTTTAAATGCTCGGCGAGGAGGTCTACGGCATAGCCCTTTGCTATACCGCAGAGATCAAGTGAGAGCGCCGGGTTGGCTTTGGAAAGTCCTTCGGCGCTGACCGCGAACGCTGTATAGGGACCAGGACGCCCGGACGCGATCGGTCCGAAGCCGTAGCGATGAACAGCAGGTCCGACACCCGGATCGAACGCACCATCGGTCAATTGTGCGACTTTGAGGGCTTGGGTGGCGACCGTTCGCAACTGATCCGATATCGCGAAACAGGCGGTATTAGGCTGGATGTTGAAGCGCGAAAGTTCAGAATCCGCACGAAACGGACTCATCGAATGCTCAATCCGGGCTAGTATCTGACGGAGATTTATCCCAAGTGTAGGAGTATCGAAGTCAGCTGGAAGGGTGACGTGCCAGCGAGTTCCGAAAGCGCGCCCGGAGATGCGAGTAAGACTGGCAATACCGGCAAATGATGGCATAACCATCATTCCGGTCAGGCCGCCCAGTCCAAGCACAATCTCGCGTCTTGTTGTCATGCTTCTAAATCCCGAAATCGTCGTTGAAGATGCTCTCACTCTCGACGCCGCATTCATCGAGCATTGCGTACACGGCCTCGATCATCAGCGGTGGACCACACAGGTAGTATTCGCAGTCTTCCGGCGCCGGGTGGTCCTTGAGATAGGCGCGAAAGACGACATCATGAACGAAGCCCGTTTCGCCTTCCCACGCATCGTTTCTGGCCGGCTCGGAAAGGGCTGGCACCCATTGGAAGTTCTCGTGGCGACGGGCTAGCTCGTCGAATTCATCGGCATAGAACAACTCACCGCGGCTGCGCGCACCGTACCAAAAACTAATCTTACGCCTGCTCGCTTGTCGTTCGAGCATATCCGTTATGATGGCGCGTAACGGCGCCATTCCGACGCCGCCGCCGATGAATACCATCTCCCGGTTGCTGTCCTGCGCCGCGAAATGCCCATAAGGGCCGGCAACCTCGACCGTGTCGCCCTCGCGTAGACCGAATAGCCATGATGAAACGATGCCCGGAGGCACCCGAGGTTTGGCGGGCGGCGGGGTGGCCAAGCGGATGTTGAGCACAATCAGGCCCGCGTCCTGCGGGCGGCTTGCGACCGAATAAGCACGAGAGACAGCCATGGAGCTTTGTGAGGCGAGCTTGTCAATCCCGAGTTTTTTCCATTCGGCCGTGTGCTGCGGTTCGAGTGCGATACTGGAGAAGGCCAAGCTGTAGGGGGGCGCGGTGATCTGCACGAAGTTACCAGCCCGGAATTTGAACTTCGCCCCTTCGGACAAGGCGAGCACGATCTCCTTGATCAGGGGTGTGACACTGCGTGACGATACCACGCGGCAGGACATTGTGGTGATGCCGAGGACCTCCTCCGGGACGGTAACACTGGTATCGTTGCGCACCACGATCTGGCATGCGAGGCGCATCCCCGCACGGATGTCGGCCCGGGACAGGCGGGCACGTTCCGTCGGCAGTGGCTCGCCGGTTCCCGTGATGCCGCTGACCCGACACAGGCCGCAGGTCCCCGCTCCCGCGCAGCCCGATGGTACGGCGACGCCGTTGACGTTGAGTATGTCGAGCAGCTTGAAGTTTGCCAACCCGGTGAACTGGCGCTCGCCATTGACGGTGATCGTGACGGGCCGCGACGGCAACAAATACTCCCGCGCGGTATGGACGAGGATTGCCAGGATGACTAGCAGCAAGGATATGAATCCGATGCCGAGCAGGATTTCCATCATAGTACGCGCACTCCCACGAAAGCAGAGAATGCCATGGAAAGGAGTCCTGTGACGATGAAGGCGATGCCGAGGCCTTGCAGGCCCTTGGGAATATCGGCGTACCGCAATCTTTCGCGGATTGCAGCTAGCGTGATGATGGCGAGCGCCCAGCCGATGCCAGTGCCGATGCCGTAGATTGTACTCTCGGCGAGATCGTACTGCCGCTCGACCATAAACAAGCTGCCGCCTATGATGGCGCAATTGATGGCGAGCAGCGGCAAATAGATGCCCAACGCGCGGTAAAGAGCGGGGATATACCGGTCGAGCAACATTTCGATGATCTGCACCATTGCCGCGACGATGCCGATGAAGGTGATGAGCCTCATGAAACCAAGGTCGACACTGGGTAGCCCTGCCCATCCAAGCGCTCCCGCGCTAAGAATATAGGCGTGCAGCAAATAGTTCAGCGGAACGCTTAGCGACTGTACGACGATCAGCGCCACCCCGACCCCGAAGGCCGTCTCCACCCGCTTGGAAACCGCGAGGAAGGTACACATGCCGAGGAAGAAGGAAAGCGCCAGGTTTTCCTCGAAGATGGAGCGCTGGAACAACTCGATCATGTCTCGGCCGCTCTTTCCTGCTGGCGCAGTTCGAACTCGGGGGCCTCCACCTGGGCAGGACGCACGCTTCGAATCGCCCATACGAGAAGGCCGAGAATGACGAAGGCGCTCGGCGCGAGCAGCATCAGTCGCAAAGGCTCGTACCAGCCGCCATCAGCCGCCATCGGCAGCAGATTGACGCCGAAGATGCTTCCCGATCCGAACAACTCGCGGATTGCAGCGACGATGAGAAGGACGAAGCTGTAGCCGAGACCGTTGCCTACACCGTCCACCATGCTCGAAACTACCGGGTTGTGCAGCGCATAGGCCTCCGTTCGCCCGAGCACGATGCAATTCGTCGCGATCAGTGAGACGAAGACCGTCAGCCGCTGGCTCATCTCGTAGGCAAAGGCCTGCAGCATCTGGTCGGCGACGATGACCAGTGATGCAATGATAGTGATCTGCAGGATGATGCGGACGGAAGATGGGATGTGGCGGCGGATAGCGCTTATGATCCCGGCCGATAGGCCGAGCACAGTTGTCAGTGCGATCGACATGGTCAGCGCGGTGGACACGGAGGTCGTGACCGCGAGCGCCGAGCAGATGCCGAGGATATGGACGGTCACAGGATTTTTGTCGACCAGGGGATCCGTCAGGTTGCGGAATGGGATCGTCATCGGATCTCTCCGTTCTTCAGTCTGTCCAGGAAGGGACCGAAGCCGCGCTCCCCCATCCAGAACTCGAGCATGTCCGAAATCGCGTATCCCGTGACGCTCGCGCCTGAGATGCCGTCGACCTCGTGGGGACCGTTGGCGCTGCCACGCACGACGGAAATAGCGAAGTCACCGTCGTCGAAAATGTGTTTTCCCGCCCACTGCGCTTGCCAGCTATCCTCGGCGATACGTGCACCAAGACCAGGCGTCTCGCCCTGCTCATAGACGGTGAAGGCGGCAACGGTGTCGAGATCGGCTTCCAACGCTAGATAAGCGCTGATCGTCGATTGATAACCTGCGCCGCGAACCGGCAGCACGACGAGCGCCAATTCCTCGCCGCGCCGCAAAATATAGACAAGCGCATGGTTTTCCCGACGGCCGAGGCCGGCGAGGTCGTCAGCGCGGGGTAGGGCGGAACTTCGCTCCAGGTCTACCGCCTCGGCGCGCTGATCAAAACTTGCTGGATCTATATCCGCTGCGACCGTTCCGCTGGCGAGGTCTATGACAAGGGTTTCAACTCCACTCGCCCCGGACTCCTTCAATATTTCGGCTATACCGGGAAGGTTCTCCAGCATCTTCGCCATGCGGCCCTGTTGCTGGGCAGATATGTTTTCTTGCTGGATTGGTCGTAGGGCCACCGTTGCAATGGAGACGGTCAGGCCGCATCCGACCGCTATCAGCAGCGACACGCCGATCGTCTTCACCCGATCAGTGTTTGGGCGATTGAGAAAGCGCCGCCATGGGCCGGGGGGGCGGGTGTCAGCCATCACGCCTTATCCTCCGTTTCACATGAACCGACATGACCACATAGTCGATCAACGGCGCGAAGATGCTGCTCATCAGGATGGCAAAAATTGTCGCCCCGAATACAGATCCAGCCTGCGAGAAGAGGCCGATAAGCAAGCCGGTCAGAATGCCTTGGGTCCAGCGGGCGGGATTGCTCGAGGCGGAGCACACGGGATCGGCCGCAAGGAAAAGGATAGCGCAACCGATCGCACCCGAAAGCAGGATGACGGAAAGATCGTTACCCTGCGACCAAACAACCAAGGCCATCGCGCCAAAGACGGCAAGTAGCAGCCGCCACGACGCCTGACCGCTGGAAAGAAGTAGCAGCAGAGCCGGAATCAATGTCGGCAACGGAATGTTTGGGCCGGCGCGATAGTCGACGTCAGTGAAGGAGAACATCAGGAAAGCGAGGCCAGCGACGGCCGGATGCACGAAGTTGCGTCCGCGCCCACCAAACACCTGTTCCGCGATCAGCACGCCGAAGCTGACACCCAAAGCCAGTTGCCACAACGGCGCTTCGACCGG
This sequence comes from Foliimonas ilicis, assembly GCF_039939195.1. NCBI lineage: Bacteria > Pseudomonadati > Pseudomonadota > Alphaproteobacteria > Hyphomicrobiales > Phyllobacteriaceae > Foliimonas > Foliimonas ilicis. The sequence continues at coordinate 142,378 of NZ_JBDUUH010000013.1, forward strand.
AACAAGGAGGGCGATAAGAATCGCGGTGACGATGCCATCGATCCCGACTTTCTCTTCCCGGATGCGGGCGAAGAGATATTGCCAAGCGAGTGTCAGGAATAGAGCGAGAAACAGCCAGACGGCAAACCTCCCCCCTCCCGCTAGGACTGCGGCCACGACCGGTGCTATCAGACCAAGCAACGCTGGCATGGCACTGCCTGCCAATGCGATATCGCCGATATGGCCTGTTCGAAGGCTCTGACGGAATACGGTCATATCGTATCCTCCAGCTCATCGAGCGTCGCTCGCAGCAGCGCCCCGTAGTCTGTTCCCGAGCCATCGACATAACTCAAGAGCGCCAAATCCTCCTCCACCAGCTCAAGCGCTCCGAGCTTCGCGGCTGTCTCCACATCGCCGATGCTGATGGCGCGCAGAAAGGGCGCCGGCAGGATTCCGCAGGGTGCAGCACGCTCATGAACCGCGTTGGGGATGAGAGGCCGAGGAGAGCATTTGGCGAATGGGCCCAGATAGCGTGTAAGAAAGGAACGATGGGACGGACGCCCGTGCGGCATCGCGGTGGCCTGCACGTCGTAGCGGCGCAGGAAATGTTCGACCGTACCACCGAGCGGCGAACCCGAAAGCAATTGAATGGCGGGATCGGTCAGCGAACTGCCAAAAAGATTGCGCAAGTTTGCACCGACCGGCGCAAGGACCAGGCGAGGATCATGGGTGCCCGGGCCGGTGAGGGCGACCACGCGCTGCGACCAGATTCGGCCCGTATCCAGCAGGCAACCGATCGCGATCACGTCCTGATAACCGATGTGCCAGACTATCCGGTCTATCCCAACAGGGCTGAGGTGGTGAATGTGGGTGCTAGGCAATCCTGCAGGATGCCGGCCTGAAAAACGGACGGTCACTGTATCCTTAACTTCCGGAATGGAAGCATCTGCCGCACGGCAGATATAGACCGGTCCGTCAGTGAGGTGAGGCAATGCGCCTACACCCAGCCGAAACCATAGCTCGAAACGCTCTATAACCGGAACCGGATTGCCCGCCAGCGGTGCGGTATCGATGGCGGTTACGAAAATGGCCTCTGGAGTTTTCGCGGTATCGGCAATTCGCCCGAAGGGGCGTGTGCGAAAAGATTGCCAGGAACCACTTAGCAAAAGAAGCGACTGAAGTTTTATACGGTCAGGCTGCGCAGGCCTTTCGAAATGGATGGTATCGTCGCTGCCCGTATCGATGACCAGCGAATCCAGACTTCTTCTCCTGCCACGGGAGATAGAACGGACCGTTCCACCAACCGGCGCGGTATAAATCAGTCCGGGACGGCGGCGATCCGTGAAGAGAATCTCGCCAGCGCGGACGGTCTGTCCTGCCTCAACGGCCATAATCGGGCGCAGACCGGGATAGTCCTCGCCAGCAACGGCTACTGAAGGGATTGTAACGGTGTCATCAATCTCTTGTTTCGGTTTTCCTTCAAGCCGGATGTCCACTCCGCCGCGAATTCTTATGCGCACTCCCAGCGCCCCTCCTTATTATCAATGGCATCAACCAGTGCTATACTGTTCAGCCAAGCGTTCATAATGAACCAGATACCGATGGTATTGAAATAATAACATCAATTTTAATTAAACTATGCCGCAAATATCTTCGCATTGTGAAAAAATTACCAAGTAAATTTATTTAGATTCGGCATGTTTGTCGAGACTATGACGCAGCATAGAATGTTGATTAACAAATGGTGATTTTGTTGAAGCGGATTGTTGTTTGTTATGCCTCAAAGGCCCTTCGTAAGTCAAAATATCCGCCTCACGTCTAATGCGGGGAACCTTTGAACTTTGCTCGATTTCAAGGAGATTGCGGGAGCGTCTGACCTCTACCTTGACACCTCCGTTTTCGCTTCGGAATAAGGCCTGCGACATGCGCCGCTGCATTTCTTCGTTGTCGATTCTATCGCTCATAGTGATCTAACCTTTAACAACCAAGATTCTCTCAATGCCTCTATAGCTTGGCTCGCTGTTAAGCCAAACTCTGTTTGAAGATATAGTACCAGCGGCCGAGCCTTTTCCTTGTCAGGTGTAGCGGCGAGCCACTGCGCCGCAACTTGAACATTTCCCCGATGGGGGAATGTATAGCTGGTAGTTTCGGTCATAGGGGATTTCCTAAGGATTTCACAGATGGTCCGAGGGTTTTGTGTTGATTCAGCGGATCACCAGAACTGGTACAGGGCTATGCGCGAGCACTTCCGATGTTTGGCTCCCGAGCAAAAGCCGCCCGAGCCCGCGCCTGCCATGTGAAGCCATAACGATCAGACTGCACCCTTCGGTTTTCGCGGCCTCGATGATTGCCTCCGCCGGTCGTACGTCTGTCACATGCAAAGCGCGGGCTTTTAGCCCAAGCTTATCTGCAACTGCCTTTGCAGAAGCTAGTATTTTCTCTGCAATATCTTTCTGGCCTTCCTCATAGCGGGCTATGTCAGTTGAACTGGGTACCCATCCTGCACCAGCACCGATTGCATGAAAAGGGTATGGTTCGGTGACGGTGATGATGGTGGCCCGTCCGCCAAGGCTCTTGGCCAGTGAAAGGCCGTGATCAAGGCCCTTCTGAGCGACCTCTGAGCCATCCGTCGCGACCAAAATATGATTGTACATTTTGCTACTCCTTAATTTCAACGGAAATGCCCATGGCACATTACGGGCCAGTGACGCCGGAGAAACAAAAATAGTGTAACAGAATCTACCAGCGCATGTGTTTGATCAGGATCAATGGCAGGCGGAGAGTTTTTTGCGCTAGGGAATGGTTGAAGAAGGAAAATAGAATGCGGGTACTCGTTTTTAATGCGGGAAGTTCCAGCCTTAAATTTAGCGTGTTCGATTTGGACCACGGAATAGATGAGGTTTTTAAGGGGTCATTCGAGCGATTTCGAGATGGGCATTGCGACTTCCGCTTTCGTCGTGGTACCGTCGAAGACGCCGGAACGCTTAAGTATCATGATATAGATGTCGCTTTAGGCGAAGTGCCAGCAATTCTAACACGATGTGGCTTGGCCGACGTAAGCGCTATCGGTCATAGGGTCGCCCATGGTGGCGCATCTTTTGCTTCTCCTACACTCCTCGACGAAGCGACTTTGGCGGCTATAGAAGCGCTGAACCCACTGGCTCCTCTTCATAATCCTGCCAATCTAAGAGCCGCACGGCTTTGCCAATTGCTGTGGCCGAACATCCCGCAGGTTGCAGTGTTTGACACGGCATTTCATTTGACCAACCCACCTTTTGCGACGACCTATGCCGTACCTAAACGCTGGCGCGAGGCGGGTTTGCGGCGTTACGGGTTCCACGGTACGTCGCACAAGTATGTGGCATTAAAGGCCGCAGACGAGATCGGCCGTCCGCTTTCCGACCTACAGTTAGTCAGCGTTCATCTAGGCAATGGCGCCAGCGTCTGCGCCGTGAACCGTGGGCAAAGTATGGACAGCTCAATGGGAATGACGCCTCTTGAGGGCCTTGTTATGGGAACGCGTTCGGGCGATGTCGATCCGGGCTTGTTCGGGTTCTTGAGCCGCGAGTTCGGCCTGTCAGTGGAAGACATTGAAGTGGCTCTATACAATGAAAGCGGCCTGAAAGGGCTCGCGGGTCGATCGGACATGCGCGACCTGGAAGACATGGGTGCGAACGGCGATCATGAGGCTCAGCTCGCCATCGAGATTTACGCCTATCGCGCCCGTAAATACATTGGTGCGTATGCCGCCGCTATGGGCGGGCTGGATGCTGTAATCTTCACCGGTGGGATCGGTGAGAACTCACCGTCGATGCGACGGCGTATCTGTGACGGGCTCGATTTTATGGGCTTGCAGCTAGATCATGACCGCAACCAGTCGCTTGAGCTTAAAGGCCACGCAGCTCCACAGATTCAGGCCTACGGATCACGGGTGCGCATTTTCGTTACGGAGACCGCCGAGCAACTCATGATTGCGCGCGAGACAGCAGCGGTGCTTGCCCTTCCCAAACCCATTGCAGAGGCAGTTCCAATCGCAGTCTCGGCTCGGCACGTGCATCTTTCACGAGAATCTGTTGATGCGCTATTTGGCCCAGGGTATGCGTTAACGCCAGCCATATCGTTGCGCCAACCTGGACATTGGGCTGCGAGGGAGCGTGTTGTTCTCGAAGGTCCGAAAGGACGACTGGAAAGAGTCGCAATCCTTGGCCCAATCAGAGCGCTTACTCAGATCGAAGTATCTCGGACCGACAGTTTCGCACTTGGTATCGATGTGCCTGTCCGTGACAGCGGCAATCTTGACGGTACACCGACGGTAACTATTATTGGGCCCGCTGGAACTTATAAAACAAATGGTCTGATTATTGCGGCGCGTCATATCCACATCAACGCTCGGGATGCGGCGAGGCTGGGGCTTGAAGATGGCGAGTTCGTAGACGTGCGTGTCGGTGATGAGGATCGTGGTCTCACCTTCGAGCGCACCCTTGTACGTGTCGGTTCGAATTCCTTCACTGAAATGCATATTGACACAGATGAAGCTAACGCTGCAGGCATTGGATTGGGCGCTGAAGGGGCGATTGTTGACGCTCGTGCTGAGCAACTGCAGCAGCGGTCAACAGCCTATGTACCGAAGCCCGCCAGATGACCAAAAGTAGACTGCTTGGCGGCCCAGTTCTGATCTCATTCGCGCTCGAAACACCCCGTATTACAAATTTTTCTACACTGTCTCTGGGCTCCGGGTTGAGATATGTGAATGTAAGCATTACATGAAACCAAAGCACTAGGCAGAATGTTCTTCGCATGTCCAACGTCAAGTTAAGATGATATTGACAGAGTGCCCACTTATCTTGCAGCCTTCCAATTGTATCCGCGCGCTACGAAAAATGTTCGTATCCACAACATTTGGAATTCAGGGTTGGAAGGAATATCTACAATTGCTGGACACGATCTTGGATCGTGGCAAATAACGCGTTGATTCCGAATGAAAAATGATGGGCCGCCGCTGGCCGAAGCCAAAACGTCGAAGGCGAACGTTGCCAGTGCTGGTGCTCACGGTTGGACGCCGAAGTATTTCACCCTCAGTTTTTCAATTTCTCCGCTCTCTTGAAGTCCAATGATTGCCACTGATGCAGGACGTGTGAAAGGGCTGCCAGTAGAAAATGCAAAGCCGTACTTGTCCGGATGAAAAGTGCCTCCGACGACCTCCACCGGTAGATCAGGATTGGCATGGGCGTGATATTCCAGAACTGGCTTGTCGCCAACAATTGCGGCTATCTCTTCGTTCAGAAGTGCCGCAGTAGCGTCCTCGATATGATTGAAAGGCATTGTGTTGACAAAAGCGCCCTTCATATATTCCTCAGCGATACTTCCGGAGCGCACCCCCACGATTTTGCCTTGCAGGTCTGCAACGCTATTAATTTGGTTCGTGAGATGTGACGCGGTCATTACGCTTGCAACTGACGACGTGACATAGGCTATGACGGCAATACCAAATACCATCCAGATTGCCTGCCAAATGCGACCTGCCCATCCGAACAGATTTTTTCGGGATGTTCGTCCAGATGTAGCCACCGACATTACGTGATAAAAACTCTCCGACAAGCCCTCCCGCCAGCGGCGCGGGAACTCCGGATCAAATCGTCGGTCAAAGAGTGTCAATGCTGCGGTCGCGACCACCAGCATGACACCAAGCCAAGCGTAGTTCATAAGATGGCCAGCATCTCCCAAGTCATCGATAATATCGGAAAAATTGGAACCTGAACCCTTATGGACCATGACACGAAGACCGGCATCAAACCATGGATGGGTAAAGTCTAAAACTTCAGCTCGACCCTCGGTTATCGTGAGGTTTGTCACCGCCGCATCGACTGTGCCGTTCGCCGTAGCCGTAACAAGGTCAGAATAGTTCTGGAATTCTTGATATTCTGAAATGACATTCAGCCGCGCGGCGACACGTTCCCAAATCTCGATCGACATGCCTGAGTAATTGTTGCTATTTTTTGTAACAAAAGGTGGGCTGGAATAAACGCCGACTCTAAGGGTCGATGGGGTCGGTTCGGACACTTGTGCCTTTGTTGTCCCTATCATCAGCAGGGTCGGCATAATCATTAGAAAGATAAATAAGCACGCACAGAACGCACCAGTTTTGTAAAGTAATCGCATTGCAAAAACACCGCTTGTCCGCCGATGTGGCGTATGGTTTCAGACTATCATTACGATAGCAAATCCCGATCACCACTGAGCGTACTTTCGGTGCATGAAAATTCACATAGAATCTGGTTGGCCAACAATTCTGAAAAGTGATTTGATGAGCATTTCTCGCAAAACTACGGCTGTCTTCTATGCGGCGACGCCAGCATATCTTATCGTCCAATGAAAGGAAAATATCACGTCGTCAAGGCATATGATGGCAAGCGTAATTTTCCGAAAGAACCGGTGGCAGGCGTCTTTTTTGACCTGAAACACCGATCGCTCACGACTAGGTCTTTTGCATTTGAACACATTGTTTTTATGTGGGCCAAAATGTACCGCTATCTATCCAATTTATGTTAAGTATGTCCAATGAGGATTCGTCGGAAAGATTGATGGACGAAACAGATATATTGCTCGGCTTGGTTCGTAGCCTAGGTTATTCAGCACTGCTGGCTCTTGGATTCGCGTGGATATTTGAGCACCTTCCGCGTGGTGTTGCCAAAGAGGGCGCCATAGGCGCCCTCTTTGCTATTGCTGGCTTGGTGTCAATGAGCGATCCGATTACGATTGCCTCAGGACGAATTACCGACGCGAGGACGATTGTGGTTGTCCTTGCGGCAACCTACGGCGGGCCAACTGGTGCGATGGTCTCCGGGGTCGTTCTGATCGCTTATCGATTGATGATTGGAGGAGAGGGCGCAACTTTTGGCGCAATTGGAATCGCGCTTACCGGCGTTGGTGCACTAATGATTGCCCGCCTGCCACACCGCCTGTTCCGGCAAAAGTGGCTGCGTTTTGCTATGTTAGGTACCGCTGGTTCTGTCGGTCCGATATTGTTGTTCCTTCTGAACAATGACTTCTCGAATCTCATTTCAGCCGAAATACTTTTCTCGATACTCACCGCGAACGTCATTGGAGTAATCGTCCTCGGGTATTTTCTGGACAGAGAGCGAAATAGAGTTCGACTGAAACGTGCCCTTGAGGACGCGGCCAGCAGAGATCCCCTGACGAAATTGGCTAATCGCCGGGCATTTGAGGACAGAGCCTTACCCGTCTTTGCAACGGGATCTCCTAAGACGAAGCCAGCGGCGTTAATCATGATTGACGTCGATTATTTCAAGCACGTCAATGACCGCTGGGGGCACCATATCGGTGACGAGGTTCTCAAAAAAGTCGCGGAAACTGTCAGCAGATTAGTCCGAAGTACTGATTTTGTTGCTCGCTTCGGTGGTGAGGAGATGGTGATCTTGCTGCCATCCACCTCCATAGCAGCGGCAACAGCTACAGCAGAACGGATACGCGAGCGCGTGTCCAGATTAGATTTCTCGCATGTAGATGCAGAACTTGCCGTCACGCTGAGTGCCGGGGTTGCTGGCACAGATCTGAATTTTGAGGATTTTCAAAGTGTCCTAAAAGCTGCAGACAGTGCTCTCTATAAGGCAAAAGCTGGAGGTCGCAACCAAGTGCAGTCTGCCGAAGCAGCAGTCTAACACAAAACAATGTACTCTCACATCACGTCAGCCGCCTACCGTCGCCACAAATTAAAGTAAAAACGGATAGCGACCACGGGTCGATGTGCGTCACGACGGCGAGAACTTGCAGTCCTTCGAGCTGTTCCCACATTATCACCATAGTGACGCCTCTGTTCCGGTGGATTCAAATCAAGGCTGCTCTGCAACATTTTCGTGTGGGATATGTTAGCTTACGGGGAAAAATGCAGGGCCTATCGAAAGCATTGTGATTGTATTGGAATATGCGAGCTACACGGAAAATCGCCATGGTGACCGGGACTCAGCTCATCTGGAAGAAAGAACACTACTAGAGTTCGTAGTGATGCCATCTTGTTGTTTCACCCAGCGTGGTGGATAATATTAATCGATCCTCCCGAATCGGGCGATGTAACAGACCCATCTATCTAGGTTCAAAGCGATATCGCAACCGGCATAGAAATCGCCGACGACTACAAGGGTTGATAGGAGTAGCCTCGCTTCTCAAGGAGACATCCCCTCCCGTCGATAGGGTCACACTCGCTAAAATAGGGAATATTTGAGTAAGTTTTCAAAAATGATTCCATAGGGTACTGATCAAGGCATGACATCGATAGAGCAATTGCGCTTAAAGCGAGTTCCAATAAATACAAGACTGCGGCGTGAACAAACTGCTGAACTTATCGCCATAACCATGGCTCTTCAATCGGGACTGCGTACGACGCTTGAGCATTTGGCCGCCGCGAACGGTTTTCAGGATGGCCCTTGGCTAACCGAGATCGAAAAGACCTTGGTCGAAGATGCGTCAAACCTGTGGAGCGAAGGTATTGCCATTGAGACTGAACTGAATGCGATGAGCAGCGGGAGAAACCTGATACGCACCCTCACCGAAGCACTACGGATGCAGTTGAGAGCGATGGATTGACAGGAAATAGGACGATGCCGCGGTACGACCTGTAGCATCACCTTCTCGGTGTGGTCAGACAGGTGCTCCCCGGATTGCCCAGGGACCATGTCAGTACTGGCGTTTGGGTGCGTTTTCACTACTTTTTGTAAGTTGCCCTTTCAAACTGTCGGATGCACTGAAGGCCATCTCGACAACCTCGTTTGGAAAATGGCTGGAAACGGCGTTGTTTTCAAGGGCACTAGTGTCTAGATCACCGTCTCGCAAAAAATTTCGGCATATATGTAGTCCGTGATGGAGCCCACTGTATCGTAGGGCGAGCAACTGGAGCGCGCAGCTAAGCTCGCTCGTCGTGCGGGTATGGATTTCGACAGCAGTTGTCTGCGCTCGACCCTGACGCCAACAACGATTCCGATGGACCGTTCCTCATAGCGCGAAAACCTGATTCTGACGCGGAACGACCGCACCCCAGCCGAGTTCGCGGCCGGTCCGGACACGCAAGGCTTCCGACGCTCCAGGCTCGCCATGCAGGATGAACACGCGGCGCGAAGGTCTTTTGAAGCCCGAGAGCCAGGGCATCAACTCGCCGGAGTCGGCATGTGCCGACAGCATGTCGAGTTGCGCGACCTCGGCGTTCACCGGAAACCACTGCCCGCGCGTGCCTGCGGCTTGGAACCCTGCGAGAATGATGGTGTTGCGGGCGTCGGGCGCAAAATCCTTCAAATGATGCAGGACCCGGCCGCCCATCCATTCCGGATGCCGAGATGATGATCTTCGGGTAGGAATTGGTGCTGATCTTCTTCGATACTTCGACATCGTCGGTGTAGCGTGCGATTGCAAACACCTCTCGGTAGGTGCCGGTACCCAGCCGATGATCATCCGGATGTTCAGCCATCAGTCGGGTTGCGTCGATCGCCATTGGGCTGTCGAGGTAGATTGGAACGTTGCCCAACCTGCCGAACGGCTTCAGCTTCCAGAGATGAAAGAGCAGGCTTTGCGCCCGCCCGACGGCGAAGGACGGAATGACGATAGTCCCGTCACGCATGACCGTGCGTTCGACAATCGCGCCGAGCGCCTCCGTGGCTGCGGTTGCCGTATGTCGATTCAATCATGACGTAGTCGGCCTCCGGCACCAGCGTCGGATCGGGCAGGAGGGGATCGCCGAAACGGCCAAGATCACCCGAAAAAAGCTATAAGGCGTCTGCCCCACTCGATCCGGGCGATGGCTGCGCCCAGAATATGGCCTGCACGCTCGAAACGAAGAAGCGCCCCACCGGCGAGCTTGACGGTCTGGCCGAACTCGATCGTGGAGAAGTGCTCAATCGCTCGTTCGGCGTCACGGACCCCGTTGAACGCGAGCGCGGGATGGTGCCACGTGGCCCCGTGGCGATTGAGAAACCCGGCGTCCTTCTCCTGAAGAAAGCCGCTGTCCTTCAGAATGATCTGGGCAACGTCCCTGGTCGCCGCTGATGTCCGACAACAGCCGGACGTAGCTTTCCCGGTCGGGAAATCGCGGCGTCACGATTGTGCCCATCGCCATGCCGGTTCTGTCACTGATCTACCGGGCGAGCGCTTCGTTTCCGGGCACCGCCGGGACGAGGCTGCCGGAAGACCATTCCGCCTGGCTCGGTTCCTCGATGCTTATCATATCGAAGGGTTTCCTTCCATGACGGCGTTCCAGCGCCAGTCGCGGATATCCGGAAGATCGTCACCATGCTCGCGGACATAACGGACGTGTTCGTCGAGCCTTGCGCGCAGTTGCGCGATGTGCGGGCCGGCCTTGGCGCGGAGCGACGGCAGGTTCTCGAGGACTGCGATAGCTAGGCTGAAGCGGTCGAGCCCATTCATCACCGCCATGTCGAAGGGCGTTGTCGTCGTGCCCTCCTCGATAAAGCCGCGAACATGGAAGTTCGGGTGATTGGTGCGTTTGTAGACGAAGCGGTGAATGAGGTAGGGATAGCCGTGATAAGCGAAGACGACCGGGCGGTTGGTCGTGAACACCCGGTCGAACTCGGCGTCGGCGAGCCCGTGCGGATGATGTTGCGGCGATTGCAGCGTCATCAAATCGACCACGTTGACCACGCGGATGCGAAGATCGGGCAGGGCACTCTTCAGCAGTTGGACCGCAGCAAGCGTTTCCATCGTCGGCACGTCGCCGGCGCATGCCATGACGATGTCCGGGTCGAAACCCTGTTCCTCGCTGCCGGCCCAGTCCCAGATGCCGAGACCCTTCTCGCAATGGGCTACGGCGTCGGCCATCGGCAGCCATTGCGGGGCGGGTTGCTTACCGGCGACAATGACATTGATACGGTCCCATGTCTTCAGGCAATGGTCGCCCACCCAAAGGAGCGTATTAGCGTCCGGCGGGAAATAGACCCGCACGATGTCGGCGCTCTTGTTGGCGACGAGATCGACGAAGCCGGGATCCTGATGAGAAAAGCCGTTGTGGTCCTGCCGCCAGACATGGGAGGTGAGGAGGTAGTTGAGCGAGGCGACCGGTTTGCGCCAGGTGAGCTCCCGCGACACCTTCAGCCATTTGGAATGCTGATTGAACATCGAATCAACGATGTGGATGAAGGCCTCGTAGCAGGAAAAGAAGCCGTGGCGACCGGTCAAAAGGTAGCCTTCGAGCCAGCCCTGGCATAAGTGTTCGCTCAGAATCTCCATGACACGGCCGTCCGGCGCGAGGTGGTCGTCGGTCTCCAGCGTCGTCGCCATCCACGCGCGGTCCGTCGTCTCGAACACGCTCTGCAGCCGATTCGAGGCCGTCTCGTCCGGGCCGAAAACACGGAAGTTTCTTGTCTCCGCATTCAGTCGGAGGACGTCGCGAAGGTAGTCGCCAAGGATTTTGGTGGACTGCGCGTCGATGGCTCCGGGCGTCGAGACATCAACTGCATAGGCGGCGATTTCGGGCGTGGCGAGATCCTGCCGCAGCAGCCCGCCGTTCGCATGCGGCACCGCTCCCATGCGGCGGTTCCCGGTCGGAGCCAGCGCCTTGAGCTCCCGTTTTAGAGTGCCGTCCTCGTCAAACAGGTCTTGGGGATCGTAGCTGCGCATCCAGTCTTCGAGGATGCGCCGGTGGTCTGCGTTCTCGCGGCAGCCCGCGACGGGAACCTGATGCGAACGCCAGTGGTTCTCGACCGGCTTGCCGTCGACAACCTTGGGACCCGTCCAGCCCTTTGGACTGCGAAGCACGATCATCGGCCAGCGCGGGCGGCTGACATCACCCGACGCCGCTCGCTGCTTGATTGCCGCAATCGTATCGAACACGTTGTCGAGCACGGCGGCCATCCGGCGATGCATCGCCGCCGGTTCATGGCCTTCCACGAACAACGGCTCGTAGCCATATCCCCGAAAAAGGTGTGTCAGTTCCTCGTCGTCCAAGCGCGCCAGAATCGTCGGGTTGGCAATCTTGTAGCCATTGAGATGAAGGATCGGCAGCACCGTGCCGTCGCGGGCGGGGTTCAGGAACTTGTTGGAGTGCCAAGAAGCGGCAAGCGGACCTGTTTCCGCCTCGCCGTCCCCCACGACGCAGGCCACCATGAGATCAGGATTGTCGAAGGCGGCCCCGAAGGCATGGACCAGCGCATAGCCCAGTTCTCCTCCTTCATGGATCGAGCCTGGCGTTTCCGGCGCGACATGGCTCGGCACGCCGCCGGGAAAGGAGAACTGCCTGAACAGCCGCTGCATACCTTCCGCATTCTCGGCAATGTCCGGATAGACCTCGCTGTAGGTGCCTTCCAGCCAGGTGTTCGCCACCATGCCGGGGCCCCCGTGGCCTGGACCGCACACATAAAGCACCTCGGCATCACGCGCCCTGATGATCCTATTGAGATGGGCGTAAATGAAGTTGAGACCCGGTGTCGTGCCCCAATGGCCGAGAAGCCGTGGCTTGACGTGTTCGGCCTTTAACGGCTCCCTGAGCAGGGGGTTGTCCAGCAGGTAGATCTGCCCGACCGACAGATAGTTCGCAGCCCTCCAGTAGCGGTCGAGCAGGGAGAGTTCTTTCTCGTTCATGTTGGTTACCAAACCTTCTTTGATCAAGTCGTTCTGATCGTCCATTTCACGGGCACTCGGCTGTCGATGAGATGTTTGAACTGGTCGCGATTTCCCGGATCGTTCTGATAAGCGCAAATTCGGCCTGCTGGTCACTTAGCTCCACCGCTACGGGCAATTTCAGAGAATCGCGCAACAAACCGAACCCGACAAGAAGTGACATCACCATCAGTACGCGAGTACCGTCTGGATTCCCGAACTTTCTCGCAAGGGGCGTGACAAATTCGTCCTGAATACGTTGGCTCAGGAAGCCGGAGACGTGAGGGCTGGAAAGCGAGCGAGTAACTATATCGAACGCACTTGTGTCCGGAACAAGCTTGCCGCGGGGTTGATCGAAAACCGTTCTTACCAGATAGCCAGGGAGATTCTCACGTTCTACACTGGAAAGATCGATTTCTTTCGATGCCGCCCGGAGAGCTTCCAGAAATAGTTTCTCTTTGGATCCGAAGCTCCGGTGCACATAAGCGACATCGACGTGAACGTCATTGGCAATGTCGCGGAGACTCGTATCGTCGTAGGAATGCTGTCCGAACCGCTTAATCGCAGCTTCGAGAATACGCTGGCGTGTGATGCCTTCTCCACGTGGCGGTCGATTTGGCATAGTGTGTTCCTTTATTGGCCCGAATGTCGCTCAAGAGGAGATGCTAAGTCAACCGTCGTTGACTTAGCATCTCCTCTGTGTTTTTGCTTGACTAGTAGAATTAGTGCGCCGCTCAAGGCGCGATCGGCGCTGGGAGCCTTACCATGAAACTGCCGGGCAAGGGATGGCTGGTTGCGCTCGTGATCGCGGTTGCGGCAGCCGGAGGTTACTACGCTTGGCAGCAGGTCAACGATACCGGCCTGCCGGAGGGCTTTGCCAGCGGCAACGGGCGGCTCGAGGCGGTTGAGATCGATATTTCCGCCAAGACAGGCGGGCGCCTGAGCGACATCCTCGTCAATGAGGGCGACTTTGTCCATGCCGGACAGCAGCTTGCGGTGATGGATACCAGTCAGTTGGAAGCGCGCAAGCGGCAGGCGCAGGCCGAGTTGCGGCGCGCGGAGATCGGCATCGAAACCGCAAACAGCCTTGTCACTCAGCGAGAGGCCGAGAAAGGCACGGCGCTCGCTGTGATCGAGCAGCGACAGGCGGAACTGGAATCCGCTGCGGGCAAGCTGGCGCGTTCCGAGCAACTGGTCCGGAGCAATACAATCTCACGGCAAATTCTCGATGATGACCGCGCGGCCGCACGTGGCGCCCGCGCCAATCTGGGTGCCGCACAGGCGCAGCTTGCTGCTTCCGACGCGGCTATCAGCGCGTCGAAAGCAATGGTGGTCGATGCAGAGGCTGGGGTCGATGCCGCCAGGGCCGCGATCGAGAGCATCGAGACAGATATCGCCGACAGCACGCTCAAGTCGCCGCGCGACGGCCGGGTCCAGTTTCGGGTGGCGCAGCCGGGCGAGGTCTTGGCCAGCGGCGGCCGCGTCATCAACATGGTTGACGTGTCGGACGTCTACATGACTTTCTTCCTGCCCACGGAGCAGGCGGGCAGGGTCGCCCTTGGATCAGAGGTCCGCCTCGTGCTCGATGCAGCGCCGCAATACGTTGTCCCGGCCACTGTTTCCTTTGTCGCCAACGTTGCACAGTTCACACCGAAGACGGTCGAGACCGAGGAAGAGCGCCAGAAACTGATGTTCCGCATCAGGGCGCGTATCCCGGCCGAACTTCTGAGGCAATATATCGAGTTGGTGAAGACGGGCGTGCCGGGCATGGCCTATGTACGTATCGATCCGAACGCCGTGTGGCCTGCCTTTCTTGAAAGGAAAGCCGCGCAATGACGCCGGGCGATGACGAAAGGCATGCGCCTCCCGTCATCCGTTTCGAGAACCTGGAACTGACCTATGGCGGAACCAGGGCTCTGGATGGCGTGTCCCTCGACATCCCCGCCGGACGCATGGTGGGACTGATCGGTCCCGACGGCGTCGGCAAATCAAGCCTGCTGTCGCTGATAGCCGGTGCGCGCCGGATGCAGGCAGGCAGCCTGCATGTGCTGGATGGCGACATGCGTGACGGCGCGCACCGGCGCCAGGCCTGCCCGCGCATCGCCTATATGCCGCAGGGCCTCGGCAAGAACCTCTATTTCACACTCTCCATCTTTGAGAACGTCGATTTCTTCGGCCGGCTCTTCGGGCAGGATCGTGCCGAGCGCGAGTCACGCATTGCCGACCTTCTCGAAAGCACGGGACTGGCTCCCTTCCGCGATCGGCCTGCGGGAAAACTCTCCGGCGGCATGAAGCAGAAGCTCGGCCTGTGCTGCGCTCTGATCCACGACCCTGACCTGCTCATCCTCGACGAGCCGACGACGGGCGTCGATCCGCTGTCGCGCCGGCAGTTCTGGGAACTGATCGACCGCATCCGCGCCGAGCGGCCGGGTATGAGCGTCATCGTCGCCACCGCCTACATGGAAGAGGCGCAAGGCTATGACTGGCTGGTCGCGATGAATGCTGGCCAGATACTTGCGACAGGAACGCCGGCCGATCTGTTGGAACGGACCGGCACGGACAATCTCGATGCCGCGTTCATCCAGCTCCTGCCGGAGGAAGACCGCAAGGACCACCACAAGGTCGAAATCGCGCCGATCACATTCAGGGGCGAGGAGGAGTTCGCCATCGAGGCGGAGAACCTTACCATGCGCTTCGGCGATTTCACCGCCGTCGACAATGTGAGCTTTCAGATCCCGCGCGGTGAGATCTTCGGTTTTCTCGGCTCGAACGGCTGCGGCAAGACCACGACGATGAAGATGCTCACGGGTCTGCTGGCGGCTAGCGAAGGCACGGCGAAGCTGTTCGGGCGCGAGGTCGCTCCGAACGACATGGAAGTGCGCAAGAGGGTCGGCTACATGACCCAGGCCTTCTCTCTCTACGGCGAACTGACGGTCCGGCAGAATCTCGACCTCCATGCCCGCCTGTTCAAGATGGACGCGGCAAAGATCCCGACCCGGATCGATGATATGGCCGGGCGCTTCGATCTGCACGCGGTATTGGATGTCCTGCCGGACGCGTTACCGCTTGGCATGCGACAGCGTCTTTCGCTTGCCGTCGCCATGATCCATGCGCCCGATATGCTCATCCTCGACGAGCCGACGTCGGGTGTCGACCCCGTGGCGCGCGACGCCTTCTGGCAGATCCTCGCAGACCTGTCGCGCAAGGACGGAGTCACGATTTTCGTGTCGACGCATTTCATGAACGAGGCGCAGCTTTGCGATCGCATCTCGCTCATGCATGCCGGCAAGGTGCTGGTCAGCGATACGCCGGCCGGGATCATCGAACGGAAAGGTGCGTCGAGCCTCGATGATGCGTTCATCGCCTATCTCGAGGATGCGATCGCAGACACCACCAAACAGTCTGCGCCGCTTTCGGTGCGATCTGAGGCGACGGACGAGCCGGCTTCCCCGCCCCCCGGAACCCGGCCGATCTCGTCCGTTCGCCGCAATTTCGACCCGCGACGCATGTTCAGCTATGCGCGGCGCGAGACGCTGGAGCTGCAGCGGGACCCGATCCGGGCGACGATAGCTATTCTGGGCACGATGATCCTGATGCTGGTGATCGGCCTTGGCATCAACATGGACGTCGAGGATCTGACGTTCGCGGTGCTCGATCGGGACGATTCGACGATCAGCCGGCAATACGTCAACGAGCTGTCCGGATCGCGCTACTTCATCGAGAAGGAACCGATCACCGATTATGCCGACATGGATCGGCGCATGCGCAACGGCGAGCTCAGCCTCGCCCTCGAAATCCCGCCGGGATTCGGTCGCAGCGTTCTGCGCGGCAACGCGGTTCAGATCGGCGCATGGATAGACGGCTCCAATCCCCAGCGCGCCGAGACCGTCAGCGGCTATGTCCAGGGCATGCACGGGAGCTGGCTGGCAACGCTTGCCCGTGAAGCCTATGGCAGGGCCGCGGCCCACACCGACTTCAACCTCGAAATCCGATACCGCTACAATCCAGACATCAAGAGCCTTGTCGCAATGGCCCCGGCAGTCATTCCGCTGCTTCTTCTCCTGATCCCGTCAATGCTGACGGCGCTCAGCGTCGTGCGCGAAAAGGAGCTGGGCTCGATCACCAACCTCTACGTCACGCCCGTCACCAGGCTGGAGTTCCTTATCGGCAAGCAGATGCCCTATGTGGCGCTGGCGATGATCAATTTCCTGCTGATGTGGTTCGTCGCGGTATTCCTTTTCCAGGTGCCGTTTACGGGTAGCGGCCTTGCGTTCATCGTTGCCGCGTTTTTGTACGTGACCGCCGCGACGGCAATGGGATTGGTCATTTCCTCCTTCATGAAGAGCCAGATCGCCGCCATTTTCTCCACGGCCCTGCTGACGCTTCTTCCGGCCGTGCAGTATTCGGGGCTGATCGATCCGGTCTCTTCGCTTGAGGGTGTCGGCGCCTTCATCGGCCAGATCTACCCCGCAACGCATTTTACCACGATTTCGCGCGGCGTGTTTTCCAAGGGACTGGGCTTCGAGGAACTGGGCGACGCTTTCCTGCCGCTGTTCCTGTCCGTTCCCGTGTTGCTCCTCGTCGGTGTGACGCTCCTGAAGAAGCAGGAGAAGTGACGATGCTGTCCTCGAACATCGCCCAGCTCGGCATCAAGGAATTGCGCGGCCTCATGCGCGATCCCATCATGCTGGTGCTGATCGTGCTGTCGTTCACGGCATCTGTGTCCATGTCGGCGACCTCGTCGCCGGAGACACTTAACCGCGCGACCATCGCTATCGTCGATGAGGACCAGTCCCCGCTTTCAGGGCGGATAGCGACGTCCTTCTACGAGCCGTTCTTCATGAAACCGCAGTCGATCACGGCGGCCGAGATGGATGTGCGGATGGACAACGGTCTTGACACCTTCGCTCTCGACATTCCCCCGAACTTCCAGCGCGACGTGCTCGCAGGAAAGTCACCGTCGATACAGCTCAATGTCGACGCGACCCGCATGGTGCAGGCGTTCAGCGGTAGCGGCTACATCCAGAGCATCGTTTCCGGCGAGGTGTCGGAGTTCGTCAACCGATATCGCGCCGACACCGCTTTTCCGGTGGAGCTCAATCTCCGCGCCCGCTTCAATCCCGGGCTCAACAAGGGCTGGTTCGGCGCGATCATGAGCATCCTCAACAGCATAACCATGCTGTCCATAGTGCTTGCCGGAGCTGCGCTGATCCGTGAACGCGAGCACGGCACCATCGAGCACCTGCTCGTGATGCCGGTGACGCCGCTCGAGATTATGGTCAGCAAGGTGTGGTCTATGGGCCTGGTCGTTTTTGCGGCCACCGTGTTCTCGCTCGTCGTCGTCGTCCAGGGTCTGCTACAAATTCCGGTCACGGGGTCGGTATCCCTGTTTCTTGTCGGAACCGGGCTCCTGCTTTTCGCGACGACTTCACTCGGTATCTTCCTTGCAACGATTGCCGGCTCGATGCCGCAGTTCGGGCTTCTACTCATGCTCGTGCTGGTGCCTCTCCAGGTCCTGTCAGGCGCGTCGACGCCGCGCGAAAGCATGCCGGAGATCATTCAGTGGATCATGCTGGCCGCACCCAACACCCACTTTGTAATCCTTGCCCAGTCGGTGCTGTTCCGTGGCGCGGGACTCGACGTCGTCTGGCCGCAGCTTTTGATGCTGCTTCTCATTGGCTCTGCCCTGTTCGCAATTGCTCTGAAGAGGTTCCGAGCCTTCCTGAGATAAGTCCACCCCAAACCGCCGAGGTCCTCATGTCCACGCCGAAAGATATCGTTACCTACCTCGAAGCGGATGCCGTCGATGCCTTCGAAGCTGCGCTTACAACCTGTACGGCTCTGGCTGCGGCTTGGCAGACGCATCTCAACATTGCGTTTGTGCCGCAAAACATCGGTTATTTACGCCATGCCGGCTTCGTTCGCGGAGGTGCGATTGCCGATATGGATGCGAGCGTCGCGGAGCGGAATGCTGCTGCCCTCGACAGACTCCGCGGTCTCCTCAAGCACCTTAGGACACAGTACGATTTTTCCGTTGAGGTGCGTGACTGCGTCGATGAATCTGGCGAGCCTCTGATGCTACATGCGCGTCATTCCAGCCTTGCAGTTCTCGTCTCGGACAGAAGCGTCGAGCGCCCTACAAGTGCGCTTAGCCTCTCCGAGGATGTGATCTTCGCATCGGGTCGTCCGACCCTTCTGCTTCCCAAACAATGGTCGGGAGAACTGCTCTCCCGAAAGGTCGTGTTGGGATGGAACGGCAGCCGAGAAGCGGCTCGCGCAATCGCCGATGCGATGCCGTTCCTCCAAGCCGCAAGTGCGGTCCATCTCGTGGTGGTTCCCGAGCCGAAGATCATGCGTCTGCTCGGACAGGAGCCGGGTGCCGATATCTCCCATCACCTCGCACGCAATGGCGTTGCCGTGACGTTGCATCGTTTGGAGGCGGAAGATGCTGGCGCGGCCCTTCTAGATCACGCAAGCACGGTTGGTGCCAACATGATCGTCATGGGCGCCTATGGCCAGTCCAGGGTCAGCGAGTTTGTCTTCGGAAGCGCCACATGCACCATCCTAGACCAAGTTGAGCGCCCGATCCTGTTTTCGCGATGAATGCTTGCGGTGCCAGGCGCACGCGCAAGGTGGTCCCGTGCTGCGTCCTGTCTCGACCTTGATGGCTTCAAGGCCGTAAACGATCAAGCTTTCGCTCCGTCGGTTTGAAGACAAGATTGACCATGGATGTCGGCAGAGCCGACCATGAAAGCGATCGGAAAAAGCAGACTGCTTATCGTTGCACCCGTCGAGCGCGATATTTACTGGGCCGATGAATGCTTTCCTATCGCCCTGGTCCGGTAAAGGCGCAGCTGACCGGTGCTCGAATTGCCATATTAATCTCAGGGGAAGGCGAGGATTTTCCCATCGAGTGCAAGCCATTTCCGAAATCATAAACTTCGTTCGAAATCTTGCAGGAACGCAGTGGGACGGCAGTAAAAGTATTATGCTCGGATAGCGAAAAAAGTTCACGGAGGAATGACGGTGAACTCAGGTGCACCAACCTGTGTCCGAAATCTGTTCGGCTACCCGGATAGTGCGTTTCCAACTGTCAGCGACTGGACCGAGAAGACCAATGTGCACGCGGAGCACCATTCGCAAACGCATGATCGCTGGCAAAAGCTCTGAATAGCCGCCGCCAGCGACGATCGTAATACCGGCGCACTCGAAATCGAAGTTCTTTGTATCGCGGCATCCTCCATATGAGATCCGCGTCACTATCGCCTCCTTCGAGGATTTCTCTGACAGGAAAGGCGCCGAGACCGGACTCCATCGCCTGGTCTTCGAAGATCACTTACAGGGTTTGCAAACTGCTGGCTCATCCAAGTATCAGGGCAAAAACCGTAATCGCCGATAGCGCAGGCAGATACGTTGGGTTCACCCTGTTCCCCGAAATTACGAACGTCCCGACACCGTCGAGTTCAAGCTGAACCTTCTGTACCCCGCTCAAGGCAATTTCGTCGAAGCCGTCTGCCGTGTCATCAAATGCGGTCGGACGCTGATGGTCCGTCAGCTCGAGGTGTTCTCGTCGTCAAACGAAAGGCGGGTTCAGATTGCCTTTGGTCAGCAAATCTCAGTCTGCCGAAGAAGCCGCGGCTCCTAAGACGAAACTGGAGGCGCCTTCGTCCGCAAACTGATTTGCCCATTTTTTTGCACCGCGCTCCATTTGCCGAAAGCGCCATTATATTTGCTCAATTGTATTCATGACGATCTGGCAACCGCGCGGCAAAGACAATATATCCAAAGAGACGTATAAAGTGCATCGGGAGGCATAAGTGAGAGAATTGTTGGATCGTGCTGCGGAGGGAGCAATCCTTTCCTACCGGGATTTGCATATCATCCTGGATGCCGTTCCGACGCCGATTTCCTGGGCGACGCTGCCTGATCAACGGATCAAGTTCATGAACCGTTCGCTGACGCGCACTTTCGGCTATCGCGCCGGAGACCTGCAAAGCATCGACGAATGGATCGAGACACTCTATCCGCGCGCCGAAGATCGGGTTGCTGCGCGGACTTACTGGGAAGAGCTCCGGCTCACCGAAGGTGTAAGCATCTCTGAGGGCGCGGCTCAGGAACTCGAGATCCGTTGCGCCGATGGGAGCCTTAAGACAGTCCAGCATCGCGGAATCATGCTGCATGAAATCTCGGTCGGGATCGCGACGTTCGAGGACATCACGGACAGGAAGCGCGCCGAGGACGCGCTGCGCCGGATCGCGCTTGAGGACGTATTGACCGGGCTTCCCAACAGGCGCCAACTTCAGGAACGTTGGCTGGACGAGATGCAAACAGCTGACCCGTTCCGTATTTCGTCGCTTTTGCTGATCGATCTGGACGGCTTCAAGGCGATCAACGATCGTCTCGGGCACGACGCTGGCGATGCCGCTTTGGTGGCTGTTGCAGATCGCCTTCGGGAGAGCGTTCGGGCCGGGGACTTCGTGTGCAGGATTGGTGGTGACGAGTTCGTGGTGCTTCTGCCGGGAATTCATGCGCATCGAGAGGTCGAGCAGGTTTGCTGGCGGATCGGCGCATCGCTTTCGGCGCCCATCCATATTCAAGGGCGTGTGGTTTCCATCGGCGCAAGCATCGGCGCAAGCCTCTATCCCCAGGATGGCGACAATCTCCAGGAACTCATGAAGCGCGCTGACGAGGCAATGTACCGCAGGAAAGCCGATCGGAAGGGCGGCTGGGAGTGGTTCCGGGTGCCCTACGCGGCATGACCGTTTTGACAGCCCCACCCAGTTTGAGTTCATGCCCAGCGCGACTTGCAAGCGGCATAAGCTTTTCGGCAGGTGCATCATAACGGGCGGGGCCTCATGAAACTTGCCCTGCTCCTTTAACGCCGCCTCATAGGCAGGCCAACCGGCGTTGACGTTGGTGTCGTTCTTGGTAAGCTGCAACAAAAGCGGTGCCTGATATTCGGAACGTCCTCGGCCGGATCCTGGCCTCCATAAAATGGAAACGCGGCCGCTAGTTCGGGGTAGGCCACCGCCGCCATAGCAGAAGCCGGAGATTCCCACCTTGTACGTGGTGAGGTCGCTGGCGATGAGGAACCCGATGGGCGCGAAGAAATAGTTCGTCAGCTTTGTCGGATCGACCTGTTGCTGCAACTCGCGGCCTTCGTGTCATTACCGGGATAACTGCCCTTCGAGGTCAGCCCGTTGGGCGCCAGCGTCACGAATCCGCCTTGGCCACACGCCGCACCACATCCTCGACGTAGATATGGAGGCCTCGGTTCTCATGTACCACCACGACACTTGGAACCTTGCCGGTAGCATTGGCAGGGCTCACTGTCGATCCGCAGGTATCCGCCGACTGGGCGAACCGGACGAAGTCGGTGCCTTCCTGCTGTCGGAAAAGGCGTTGTTTATCCCCGGGTTATCCGAAGAGCAAGGTAAGGGAAGAAGCGATGCAGCCGGAACGATTAAAAAGAATTGAAAAAACTATCTCGGCGCTTGGCCCGGGGGAGTTTCACTTTCCTGAAATTTATGGCGCGGACTGGAACGAACTTTATGTCGGCGACAAGGTGAAGCTCGGCCGCGAATTCATGGATCTCGTGCGCAAAGGCTATTTTGCACAGGTAAGAGACACAGGGGAGAAGAAGGCCGGCGGCCGCGTATACGTCAAGGACAAGTGAAAAAGTCGTGCCGAGCACAGGTACACCGATGGCAAGGTGGCATTTTCATCGTGTGACGTTGCACGCCCGGCGGTCGGCTTATCGCTGCAGGATCTTCCGGTGTTCATCAAAATCGAGCTGGGAATAGGTGCGTCATGTGCGGTTCAATGCGTCCAAATAAGTCACTGGCACCCGGCAAAGTCGCACCTAAAAATTCTGTGAACGCAAGACAGAGATGGCACCGGCATTGCAAAGATGAAATGACACCATCGGCCGGGCCGGGCATTCCGCGGCGGAATCGGTTAGGGTTGTACAGCCGCGGAAATGACCGGTGAGATAGGGCGGTGATTGTTAGTCCACCATGATGCGGCGGGAGAACCAATGGCGCGCGGTTTCCTTGCTCGTGGATAGTTCAATGCCCTCAGGATCGATACCGCTAACGTGCCAATTGCCAGACCGTTTACCAAGAGACGCCGCGAGATCAAATACTTCGCGAGCTGAGCTGTTCAAACGATTGATCTCGTCTCTTGCGCAGGACATTAGATGCTCTGCTCCTGCTAAGTCTGTTTTCAGAGCGCCCGTAGTTACAACCGAGCCAGAACGTTTCACCCTAAATCCAATCCACCAAATGCCGGGACTAAACACCTAGTTTGGTTGGAACTCGGCAGTAGCGTCAGTATATCAACGACGGCTTGAACCCTGTCCTGGGGGGAACGCCCTTCCATTCATCCTTTCCCGAGCGCATCGGGCTGCCATGGAATTCTATCTCTCGTGGATTTGCTGTGCTAAAGCGTAGAGAGATTGGATCAATCTGCCCCTCAAGCCAATGCGTCTGTTGTTCGAAAACACTAAAGCCGGCGAGGACGAAGAACTCCGAGCTCGGATCGTGAGAATGGCCGGATTCGTCCAAGTAAAGTAGGTGCACAGGCTCTCCAAACGAAAAACGGACCCGCAGGGGGTCCATCCTAATTCGGTAAGCCGGGTGAAGCGCCCCCGACTCGCAGATACTATATAGATTGTGCCTGCTCAAAAATCAAGGACCATTGCCCTTCCTCATTAGATGGTTGCACATGGCCCAACGGTTATGGTGCCGAGCTGGCGCACCCTCCATCTCTGGCCGATCCTGAAGGTCTTCAGCCATCGGCAGCAGAGATTGCAACCATGGAAATCGGCGGCTGGCACCGTTCGCGAGATCGGAAACTCCAGCGAGCGTCTGGCTTACGAGAAGGATATGCTGCGAGACTGGTTTCGCAAGCGCTTCTTCAAATTGAGCGCTCCGCATGGCTGATCGCCTGATAGGCTCCGATTATTGACAAGGCAGGGATGAACTGGCGGATGCGAGACGCGGTCCTGCCCGTTCTGACCCTTTCCTGATCCCCATTGGCGTCAGATATCGGTAGCTTGCGGTTGGGCTTCGGCCGGGGCGCGTCCGCGTATCCCGCCTTTCCGCCATGTGAGCGTCGTCACCGTGACGAAGAGTAGCGGCACGAAGAAGACGCCGAGAATGGTGGCGGCTATCATGCCCCCCATGACGCCGATGCCGATTGCGTTCTGCGCCGCGGAACCAGCGCCGGTAGAGCGCGCCAGCGGCAATACGCCGAGGATGAAGGCGAGCGACGTCATGACGATCGGCCGCAGGCGCAGGCGCGCAGCCTCGACGACCGCCTCGACGGCGTCTTTTCCGCGTTCCATCAGGTCCTTGGCGAACTCGACGATCAGGATGGCATTCTTGGCCGTCAATCCGATCGTCGTCAGCAGTCCGACCTTGAAGTAGACGTCGTTCGACTGATCGAAGGCCCAGGCGGCGAGCAGCGCTCCGAACACCCCGACCGGAACCGCGAGGATGACGGAGAGGGGGATCGACCAGCTTTCGTAGAGAGCGGCAAGGCAAAGGAAGACGACGAGAAGCGACACCGCGTAGAGCATCGCTGCTTGGGAACCCGCCAGATGCTCCTGATACGAAAGGCCGGACCAGGAGGCGGTATGTCCTCCCGGCAATTCGGCAACCAGCCTCTCGGCCTCGGTCATCGCATCACCTGAACTGACGTCTGGCGCGACCGAGCCGTTGATCGAGACCGCTGCCGTGCCGTTGAAGCGGGCAAGCGACGGCGAGCCCTGCACCCATTGCGTTGTCGCGAACGCCGAGAACGGCACCATCTCTCCGCTGTCGTTCTTCGCGAACCAGCGGTTGATGTCGTCGGGCTGCATGCGGAACGGCGCGTCGGCCTGCACATAGACCGGCTTTATCTCGCCTCTGTAGACGAAGTCGTTGACGTTGGTTCCGGAGAAAGCGGTGGTGATCAGGCTGTTGATCGCCGACAGGTCGATGCCGAATGCGCCCGCCTTTTCCTGATCTATGTCGATCTTGAGCTGAGCCTCCAGCGTCCTTGTGTTGCCGCGAATGTCGGAGATCGCGGTGTTGCCGGCGGCATTGTCGGCAAGCATGTTGCTGGCGGCGGTGAGCGCGGTGCGGCCCTGGTTGCCCGTATCCTGCAGATACATCGAGAAGCCGCTCGTCTGACCGAGGCCCTGGATGGCGGGCGGAGCCAGAACGAACACCTCTGCATCGCGGATCTGCCGGAAGTGGGCGGAGGCGCGCTGCGCGACTGCGGATGCGGACAGACGCTCGTCGGTGCGCTCTTCGAAATCCTTGAGGCGCACGAAGCCCATGGCGGCGTTCTCGCCGCTGCCGGAAAAACCAAAGCCGAGCGTCATGAAGACGCTCTGCACCGCGTCCTTCTCCTGGTTCAGATAATAATCCTCGACCATGTCGATTACGGCCTGGGTGCGCGCCGCATTGGCGCCGGCAGGCAGCGAGATCTGCGTCATCAGCACGCCCTGATCCTCTTCCGGAAGGAAGGACGTCGGAAGCTGCGTATAGAGACCATAGGCTGCCGCCACCAGAGCCCCGAACACCGCGAACATCCGGATCGGCCGCAGCACGAGCTTGCCGACGGTGCTGGCATAGCGGTTCGTCGCCCTGTCGAAGCCGCGATCGAACCAACCAAGCCAGCGGGAGAAGAACCCGCCATGCGACGGCTTCAGCAACATGGCGCAAAGCGCCGGGGTTAGGATGATGGCCACCAGGACCGACAGCAGCATGGCGCTGGCGATGGTCACGGAGAACTGCCGGTAGATGACGCCGACGGACCCCGAGAAGAAGGCCATCGGTATGAAAACGGCGGTAAGCACCAACGCGATGCCGACCAGCGCCCCGGTGATCTCGCCCATGGATTTCTCGGTCGCCTCGCGAGCGGACACCTTCTCCTCGCGCATGATCCGCTCGACATTCTCGACCACCACAATGGCATCGTCGACAAGCAGACCGATCGCCAGCACCATGGCGAACATGGTCAGCATGTTGATCGAATAGCCGAGCGCGGCCAGCACGGCGAAGGTTCCCAGCAGCACGACCGGAACCGCGATCATGGGGATCAACGTGGCGCGAAGGTTCTGCAGGAACAGGAGCAGCACGAGGAAGACGAGGATGACCGCCTCGATTAGCGTCTCAACGACCTTTTCGATCGACAGCTCGACGAACGGCGTCGTCTCATAGGAATAGGCGATTTCGACACCCTCGGGCAGCGAGCCGGCGAGTGCATCCAGTTCGGCATGAACAAGTTGCGCCGTGGTGATCGCATTGGCGCCGGAGGCAAGCTGCACGCCGAAGCCCGCAGCCGGGACACCATTGAAGCTGGAGCTCTGACCGTAGCTCTCCAGCCCGACCTCGACGCGGGCGACATCCTCGAGCCGCACGACGGATCCATCGGACGTGGTCTTGAGGATTATGCGCTTGAACTCGTCGACGGAGGTCATCTGGGTTTGGGCGATGATACTGGCTTTGAGCTGCTGGCCCTTGATCACCGGTGTGGCGCCGATCGAGCCCGCGGCGACCTGTGCATTCTGCGCGCCGATCGCAGACGTCACGTCGCTGGGCACGAGCTGGTACTTCTGCATCGCCACGGGATCGAGCCAGATCCGCATCGCGAAGCCCGAGCCGAAGGACTGAACCGAGCCGACGCCGTCCAACCGTTCGATCCTCTCCTCGATCTGGCTGGACATGATGTCGGCGAGCTGGTCCGATGTGTAGCGCCCATCGCGGGAGACGATGTTGCCGATCATCAGGATGCCGGACGGCGACCGGCTCACACGGACGCCCTGATCCTGAACGGCGTCCGGAAGCTGCGATTCGACGCGCGACAGCTTGTTCTGCACCTCGACCTGAGCAAGTTCGGCATCCGTGCCGGTGGTGAAGGTGAGTGAGATCGAGGCCGATCCGGTGCTTGAAGTCGACTCCATATAAAGAAGACCGTCGAGACCGGTCATGGCGCTTTCGATCTTCTTCGTCACGGAGTTTTCGACAGCGTCGGCAGTCGCGCCGCTGTAGGTGGCGCTGATGCGGATGGTGACCGGTGCAATATCGGGATATTGCGAGATCGACAGCGAATAGATGCCCATCACACCGGAAAGCAGCGTAGCGATGGCGAGCACGATCGCGAAAACGGGCCGGGCGATGAAGAAGCTGGCGATTGCGTTGCGGGCGGTGGCGGCAGTCATTCCGACGTCTCCTTCTCCGTGGAGATGGTCTGCTTGACGACCCCGTCATCGTCGATGCCGGCTTCCACGGCCTTGACCGCGGTCCCGTCGGATATCTTCTGGAAACCGTCGACGATCAGCCTGTCGCCCTCCTGAACGCCGTTGATGACGATCCAGTCATTGCCGACCGTGCCGCTGGTGCTCACCGCCTTTTGCGTCGCCCTGTCGTCGGCAGACACCACATAGACGGTCGCGGTTCCGTCATCGCTACGTGTCACCGCTCGTTGCGGGACGAGGAATGCGCCCGGCATCGAACCGAGGTCGACCGAAGCCCGCACGAACATGCCCGGAATCAGGATACGATCGGGGTTGGGGAAGCGGGCACGCATCGAAAAAGTGCCCGTCGTCTGGCTGACCACCATGTCGGCAAGCGTCATCTCGCCCTTTTCCGCATACGCCCTGCCGTTCTCCAGGGTGAGTGTGACGGATGCCGGCGCTCCGCGTTCCCGGCCGAGGCGCCCGGCCTCGACTTCGTCGCGAATGCGGAGAAGATTGGCGCTGGAATCCACCAGATCGACATGGATCGGATCGATCTGACGGATCGTCGCCATGGCATCGGTCTGATTCTCGGTGACGAGGGACCCGACGCTGACGGTGGACACGCCGATGATGCCGGCGATCGGCGCGCGGACGATCGCGTTGTCGAGATTGATCTGCGCCGTTTGAAGATCGGCTTTGGCAGCTTCTTCGTCGGCTTGAGCCTGCAACAGCGTCGAGCGCGCATCGTCGAGTGTCTGCGCGCTGACGGCATTGGTCTTGGCAAGCGTCTCACTGCGGTTGAACGTCGCCTGGGCCGCGACAGTTGCGGCCTGCGCCTTCTTCAGGGCAGCTTCGGCCGAGGCATAGGCAGCCTTGAACTTCGCGTCGTTGAGCTCATAGAGGATCTCGTTCTCTGCGACCTGCCGACCCTCCTGAAACGCAATGCGTTGCACGATGCCGTTCACCTGCGGGCGGATCTCGGCGGTCGCAAGCGCCACGACCCGGCCCGACAGTTCCGTCCGGCGCGGCACTGCCTGCGGCTCAATCACGATGTATCCGACCTCGATAGACGCGGCGGCATCTGCCCGGTCGGGGGTGTCCTCCCGGTCGGTGCAACCCGCGACAGCGATGGCGAGGAGCAGCATGACGATCGTTTTGGGAAGGGTGTTCACTATCACTCACTGTCGTTTCTCTGGACACTGGTGCCCTGTGTTCTCCATCTTCGGTCCGAAACTTCCGCCCTGCGCCATGAGCATGATCGCCAACAGTATTGCGCCGAGACGAAGCAGAAACTGTGCAATGAAGCGCCTGACCTCATCCTCGCCGATCAGGGTTGGCTGTTGCCGGGCAAACCCGTTACGGGGACGGGAAGAGAGGCTTTCCATTTTCACGGCTTCTGCCGCCACGGGCGCAGCCGGCCGGCCAGGTCGAGCACCTTGCCGCCGCCCGCCCACGCAATGGTGCCGCTGATCGAATCGACAGAACCGTCGACCAGCTTGGCCGCCTCCTTGCGCGCCCTGCCGAGCGACCATCCCTCGCTTGTAGCCTTTGGCCCGTCGTCGCTGGAGGCGGTCGCCGTATGCATGGCAGCCGCTCCGTCCGGCTGCGATGGCAGGGCGGCAACCGGTTCCGGTGTCTGTTGACCGCAATGGGCGGTCATAAGCGGATAGGACGCCTGCTCGCTTGCGATCTGCCGCTCGATCGCGGCCTCGCAGGTCTCGATGTTCGACCAGCCCGAGGGTATCGTTCGGACATACTGACACTCCACGCCGTCGCAATCGCAGCCGAGCAGCACCATCATGACAAGAGCCGTCTTCATCGTCGCTCTCCGATCTTCCCATTGTGGTGGACGCGGTTATCTCCGATCGCCGGAGTTTCGGGACCGGAGGCTCTTGACCACGCCGTTCTCAGATGGCGCAGGATCTGTCGCGGC
This sequence comes from Foliimonas ilicis, assembly GCF_039939195.1. Taxonomy (NCBI): domain Bacteria; kingdom Pseudomonadati; phylum Pseudomonadota; class Alphaproteobacteria; order Hyphomicrobiales; family Phyllobacteriaceae; genus Foliimonas; species Foliimonas ilicis. The sequence continues at coordinate 171,135 of NZ_JBDUUH010000013.1, forward strand.
GGCATCGCGTTCACGAAGCCGAACATCGTTGCAGCAGCGGTCAGCAGGAATTGAACGTCGAACATAATCATGCCTTTCGGGTCGAAGCCCCTCGCGCGTTTGCGTTGCTGCGCGACTGCTTTGCGGCTAGCGCCCGGTGTTGCTGGTGATCGAGGCGATGATGCCGGTGCCGATCGCGACGAGGATGAAATCGTTGCCGTCGCGCACCCAGCGATGTCCCTTCGGAGGAGCCTTCAGATTGTGCTGGCGATGGTCGCTGACAGCCGATCCCTGGCCGCCATATTTGCCGCCCTTCTTCCACTGGCGCTTCTTGATCTGCTGGTTCGGCGCTGACTGCCGCTCGATCTTCTGTTCGGCAGACGTCCGGCTCTGCGCCTGCGCCATGCCGGCGAGCAACGTCAAACCTATCAGGGCGGCCATCGCCGCTGCTGCGATCTTCTTCATTGCTTTGTTCCTTGTGAGTGAAAGATGCGTGTCAGGACGGGGTTGCCGTTGACCGGGGGCGCAAGGATCGACCAATGCGCCCCCGGATGCAGCCATTCGCGGCTGCATGCGCTGCTCGCCGGGCGGGGGGTAGCGAGCAGCGACCGGTTACTCCCCGTCGGAGGGCGGGGGAAGGTCGTCGCCAGGCCGCCCGCGGTGTCCCGCGTCCTTGCCAGCAGGCCCTCGCTGGTGATCGTGCGGAGCGAACGCCCGCTCGGCCTTTGTCAAACGGTCGAGCTGTTCGCCGCTGAGCGCCGAGCGCAACGCGGCAACGGCTGCCTTCAAGGTCTCCGCTTTCCCTGTCTGCGCAATGGTGCGGTCGGCAAGCCGTTCGGCGAGGAGCGGCCGCGATGCGGTATCGCCCGGCTGCGGCCTTTGCTCTTGCGTTGTTGCCGATGGCTGACGTTCCTCACGGTGCGGCCCGCCCGATCCACGATCCTGTTCAGGATGCTCGAAGAACGCGATCAAGGCCGAGCTATAGGCTCGCCACGCGTCAAGCTGGCCGGCGGTGATGCCGACATAGGTCTCCGTGGCGGCAAGCCGTTCCGCGAGGTCGAGGCCGGCATGACGGGGACCGCGCTCGTCGCCGAGCCGTTCGCCCCGTGCGGGTCGACGGTCGTGTTCGCGATCATGACGCTGGGGACCGGCGCGCTCAGCGCCGTGCCGGAACTGCCGACGTTCCTCCTGCCGCCTGTCCTCCCGGTCGCCGGTCGCATTGGCCTGGGCCAACCGAAGTGGCTCCCTGCCGGTCACATCGCTATTGTCGGCGACGATTCGGACGATGGACCGCTCGCCTTGTATCGGGTTGGAGGCCAAGGCCTCGGAGAACGACGGTGCAATCGTCGATGCCAGCACGGTTGCCGACAGGAGCCCAGTGGCCAGGATGGAGCGTCTCATGCGATCTTCCTTTCATATCCTCATTCACGGTCATGAAAGTAGGCGGCAGACGTGTCTTGAGTTGGTCTGGGTCGTGAATAAACGTTTCTTGATTCGCGCCAATGTAAACGAACGTTGCTGAGCAGCGGCGAGCAAGGTTCGGTTGCAAAACTCTTCAAATCAAACTGCTGAGAGGACTATATTTGACAGCAACAATCAGGCAAATCACGAGGATGAACACCATCACTCACATCCTTGTCGTCGATGACGATCCGGAAATACGCTCTCTGCTCGCGCGCTATCTCGGCGAGCAGGGTTTTCGCGTCTCGACCGCAGCGGATCGCCGGGAATGCGAAAGCCGCATCACTGACAGCAATCCGGACCTCATCGTCCTCGACGTGATGCTTCCCGACGGGTCTGGCCTCGACATCTGCCGCAGCCTGCGCGACCGCCGCCCCTATATTCCCGTCATTCTTCTGACCGCCCTGAAGGAGGACGTTGACCGGATCGTCGGCCTGGAGATCGGCGCGGACGACTATCTGGGCAAGCCGTTCAACCCGCGCGAGCTGGTCGCGCGCATCAAGGCTGTGCTGCGCCGGGCGGGTCAGAAGCAGCCGTCCGCGGCCGAAGCGAAGGTCTACAGCTTTGCCGCGTTCGACGCTGATCCCGAATTGCGCCGCGTTTCGCGGCGAGGCGGCGGCGAGGAGATCGAACTGACCGGGGCCGAGTTCGATCTTCTCACGGTGTTTCTGGAACGGCCGGGCAGGTTGCTGTCGCGCGACCAGCTTCTCGATCTCACACAGGGACGCGACCGCGATCCGATGGACCGGTCGATCGACGTGCTGATGAGCCGGCTGCGGCGCAAGCTCGGTGAAGTCGAAACCGGCCCGATCTTCAAGACGGTCCGCAACGGTGGCTACCAGCTCACCGTGACTGTCAAATCAACGACGGCTGAACGATGAACTCGCTGCGCAACCGTATAACAGCGCTGCTGATCTTGGCCATCGTGACGGTCGTTGGCCTCGCTACCTTCGCTGCAAGCCGGGCTTTGCAACCTCCCTTGCCGCAGGCGACGATGGAACCCATCGCGCGGCAGATTCACATTCTCGTTTCCATGGCCGAGCGCAACCGGGAGGATGCGGTCGCATCCGGCCTGCGCCTGGAGGCCGCGCCCGCCAGCGGACCCGAAAAGGAACGGTTGTCGCGCTTCCTTATGCGGTCGTTGGAGAAGACGGGCGAACAGAGGATGGCCATCGTCACCGAAAGCGCCGATGGACCTGCGTTGGCCGCATCTGTTGATCTCGGCGACGGCACCTGGTTGATTGCGGAAATGCCCGACCTGGCTCCGGCGCCGGGCGGATGGGTGATACTTGCCGGTTGGATCACGCTCATCGTCATCGGCAGCACCGCTGTCTCGATCTTCGCGGCGTCGAAAATCATCAGGCCGCTGCAGCTTCTGGAAACCGCCGTGGCACGGATCGGTGCAGATGGCGTCCTGCCGTATATTCCGGAGGCTGGTTCTGGCGAGCTCCGCGCGACGGCGCAGGCCCTAAACAGACTCTCTGCTCGCCTTAAATCGGCGATGGAAAGCCGCATGCGGCTAGTGGCGGCTGCGGGGCACGATTTGCGCACCCCGATGACGCGCATGCGGCTGAGAGCCGAGTTCATCTCCAACGACGAGGAGCGCCAGAAATGGTTCGCCGACCTTGAAGAGCTCGATCAGATCGCCGACAGCGCCATCCGCCTCGTTCGCGAGGAAGCAAATCGGGACGGAGCGCAAATCGTTCGGCTCGACCGTCTTGTTCATGAGATTGTCGAGGAGCTCGGCGAGCTTGGTTACAAGGTGGCTCAGCCTCGACTTATGTCGCTCCCGGTCACTGCCGGTCCGATGGCGCTGAAGCGGGCGCTGCGCAACTTGATTATCAATGCCGCGACCCATGGCAAGGGCGCAAAGCTCGACCTTTCGCGAAAAGGCGAGACCGCCATAGTGACGATTGCCGACGAGGGGCCGGGGATACCCGAAGATCTCCTCGGACAGGTGTTCGAGCCCTTCTTCAGAGTGGATATCTCCCGCCGCAAGTCCATTCCGGGCGCAGGGCTCGGCCTTGCCATAGCGAAGGAGATCATCGAACGTTTCGGCGGCGCCGTCTCGGTTGCGAACCGAAGCCCTAAGGGCCTCGTCCAGACAGTCACCTTTCCGCTCGCCGACAGCGCAAACGATCAATCAGCGGAGTCGGACGCCGGCAGACACGATGGCGGGGAAGGGCACGGCTCAGCGTGAGGATGCCGGATGAAAGACAGAATTATGAGGAGGACAACATGATTGGAACAGTGAGGATCGCGATGCGGCTCCGGATTATCGCGCTACGGCTTGCAGAATACGCTCGATGGTAAAACGAAGGACGATGGTCATCGCAGGAGGCGCCCTGCTTGCTGCCGCTGCCGTTGCGTCGGTGCCCTTGCTGCGAACGCGCGGGCCGGGCGAGGCCGTCTCAAGGCGGGCTTACGACTGGTCGGTATCCGGACTTCGCTCCGGGGGCACGAGCGGAATCCCCGCTGAGTTGCCGGCACCTGCGTTTCGCGCTGATCCGCAGTGTATCGTCACGGCCAACAAGACGATTGGCCCTTGCCACACGAACGACGTGCCGATCCGGCTCGATGTCACCGAAGGCGCGACCGGCCTGCCTATGCGCGTCAGTCTGCGCCTCGTTGACGCGGGGAACTGCGATCCGATCGAGGGCGCTGACGTCGAGATCTGGCATGCCGATGTCCGCGGCGTCTATTCCGGACGGGCGGAGGCAATGTGCAATCCCGACGACGAGGTTGCTCGCAGCGCTGCCTTCCTGCGCGGCCGGCAGATCACCGATGCGAACGGTGTGGCTTCGTTTCTGACGGTCTATCCTGGCTGGTATTCGAGCCGGGCGCCACACATCCATATGCGCATCCTCGTCGGCGGCCAGGAACTGCTTATCAGCCAACTCCTGTTCGACGACAACCTCAATGACTTAATCTACCACGGTCATCCAGAATATTTGGCGAGGCCGCAGCGCGACACGATGAATGGCGGCGACACCGTCTTCTCGGCATCCGAGGTTGAGAGCTTCATTTTCGACGTCGATCGGCTCGACGGTGGTATTCTTCAGGCGTGCTTCACGATTGGCGTAGCCGGGCGCACCGCCGATGTTCCTTGGAAATCAATGAGAGGGTGAACAGGCAGATCTCAGCGGCTAGCCCTGCTTCAGTGACCCTCGTCCAACCGCCTAAGTTGCGGGTGAAAGCGACTGATGCTCTTGTTGCTGAACGCGCGCCTGACCTCTAGGACGCAACGTTAGCCCAAATTGACCTGCGCTCAATTTACGGTCATCATTTCGATTGCTCACTGATCCTGCTGTGCATACGTTGGCACCTTGCCTGCAATCTCAGCCTGCGTGATCTGGAAGAGACGACGCCCGGGCGCGGCATTCGGGTCGATCAATCTCTACGATCCACCGCTGGGTGGTCGGTTCTCGCCGCTCCTGCTCAAACGGTTCAACTGCCGGAAAAGGTCGGTCATCAGCAAAATTGTCGCTACGAAGAGCCGGACGCTTCGATCGTGTGGAGACGATTGTGCCCGAACCGGTTTAGGACCTCGAATGCTGTGCGCATTTTGGTAAGGCGCTGACTATTCGCGGTCGGTTTCGACAATTCCTGATTCGTCAGCATGACCCATGCTTTCGAGCCCTTGTTTGCAGTGCGATCGCCACCGTTCTCTCGGTTCCTAGCGAGCATCCGCGAAGCCATGACCGTGCGCGGACGGTTTGCGGCTCGCCTGCCTAACGCGGGTCATCGCGCATCGGAAGCTGCATCGTCGCCGAGAGCGGTAGCAGGCCGGATAAATGTCGTTGATCGTTCCACTGAATCCAGACGATACGGCAACCGAAGTTTCGAATTGCGCTTTCCACGCGTCTAGTCCTCGATCAGAACATCCGGATACAAGGCTTGGGCAAGATCACGCACCGCATCAGCCGTTCGGGGGCCGAAACCGATCATATAGGCGCCGTCGAGCACGATTAATGCCCGGTTCCTGCCGGCAGGTGTCATGGCCAGGGCTGGTGTGGAAAACACATCGTCTTCGGTCGGACCGCCATTGCCGTCACTCATCATCAGAATGACATCGGGTGCCAGTTCGATCAGCTTTTCCTCGGAAGCCGCCTTGTATCCGTCCACGACCGCCATTGGATTGATGCCGCCAGCGTAGCCGATGATCGCATCGGCGGCGGTGCCTGCACCGGCGGCCGTCAGTCGCACGAGCCCATGAAAGAAAACCACTTTCTTACGGCGTTCAGGCGGTATGTTTGCGGTTAGCTGAGTGGCCGCGTCGAACGCGGCGATCACGTCGTGAGCGAGCTGGTCGCCCTGTGTGCGGAGATCAAGCGCCGCCGCTATAAGGTCGATCTTGCGCCGGATGCCTTGCGGGGAATTGTCTTCCGGAACGAACACCATTGGAATAGCCAGCGATGACAGGACATCGACGGCCTCAGCGGGTCCTATGTCTTCCGCCGCCACGATCAGGTCTGGCCCAAGCCCGGCGATTCCCTCGACGGAAAGTTTGCGGCGGTAGCCCACATTAGGTTTGGAATTTACGACCTGCGGAAATTTGCTCCCCCTATCGACCGCGATGACGCGATTTCTCGCACCGAGTGCGTAGACTATCTCGGTTATATCCGAGCCCAGCGTAACGATCCTCTCCCCCGCGCCAGTCTCGATCGTATGCCCACGAGCGTCGACGACCTCAGCCGCGATGACGTGCTTGCCGCCGATTCCGGTGGCGAACAGGAAAATCGCCATGAAGATGAAGCTTGCAAGGTGCGGGAAATCCAATCGAATCCCGCTTCGAAAGTTCCGCATTTTACCGCTGTTCATGACATTCCAATCCAGAATTAGATCATTTTCGCGAGCCATACGAATAAAGTTGACTTCTGTCATCATGTTTTAATATCTAACCATCGCTGCCGCCGGACGGTTGCGTAATTCAATGTCGCCAGCTACGGCCATGGGCCACCGCCAGCCATGCATCTCATGACTCGGGGGCTCGATCAGGATGACACGGACTATCAGGAAGATACTTTTGGCGAACACGGCGCTGGCGTTCGTCTTCGGCTCACTTGCGGCGTCCTCCGTAAGCGCGCAGGAGCAGGAGGGTGCATCTTCCAGAGCAGACAGGCTCTCTGCTTCAGAGGCGCCGACGCAGGCGACTACCGTGCTGGATCTCATCACGATTTCCGCCACGATGGTGAAGAGCGCAGCCATCGACGCATTGGCGGCGATCAGTTCCGTCGATAGCGAAGATCTCGAGCGCTTGCAGGCAACTACAGCTGCCGAAATTTTCCGTGCTACGCCCGGCGTTGCCGCTTCCATGAACGGCGACGATCCAGCTACTGCGATCAATATTCGCGGCCTGGAGCAATATGGCCGCGTGGTGGTGACACTGGACGGCGCGCGTCAGGACTACTGGCGCGTCGGCCATGGTTCGGGTTCTTTCTATGTCGAGCCGGAACTTATCAAGGAGGTCACCGTCATTCGCGGCCCCGTTTCAAATGCCTACGGATCGGGAGGCATAGGCGGCGTGGTCTCGTTCGAGACGAAGGACGCCAGCGATTTTCTCAAGCTGGAGGAACGCTGGGCGCTGAGTGAAAAGCTCGGCTATGAAAGCAATGGCGATGGTTTCACCACCAGCACGACCGGCGCCTACCGCTTCAGCGACGATGCCGACATCATCGGCAATCTCATCTACCGCGATCGCAACGCCTATGATGACGGCAATGGCGATCAGGTGCCGTGGACCGGGGAGCGGGTGAAGAGCGGATATCTGAAGACGACGCTGCGCCCGGCGGATGGACATGAGCTGAAGCTGGGGATGATCCTCCAGAACTACAACGACTTCATTACCGGATCGAGTGGATCAACCTCACCGACATTGAGCCGCTATCACACCGATACGGTCAACCAGACCTATACCGCAGCCTATACCTTCCGTCCTGACGGCAACGAGCTGATCGATTTCAGCGCCAACGTCTATCACAATCGCACCAAGGCCGATCAGGCCCAGGTCTGGCCAGCGTCGGCCATCGGCAATTCCCGCTTCTACGAGGTGGCAACCACGGGCTTCAACGTCAAGAACTCGTCGCGCTTCGAGGCATTCGGCTTGGCCAATACCGTCACTTACGGAGGCGACTACTATTATCTGAAAGGGGAGTCCGACACCGCTCATTTTGGCGCGGGTGAACAGCAGGGCTATGGCGGTTTCCTGCAATGGCAGGGCGACTATGGTGAATGGCTGCAATTGATCGCGGCCGTTCGCTATGACGGTTATCAACTCGACGGTCAAACGAGGACCTCGCCGCCTGTTGATGCGTCGATTTCCGGCGACCGCTGGTCGCCTCGTCTCACGGTTGGTGTTACCCCTGTCGATGGATTCCAGGTCTACGGCACCTATTCGGAAGGCTATCGCGCGCCGGGCTTGCAGGACGTCTATCGCGGCGGCGGCGCCCACGGTTCCGGCGACAACTACGTTCCCAACCTGCTTCTCCAGCCGGAAACGGCGAAAAGTTGGGAAGCCGGCGTCAACCTGAAATACAATGACGTGCTGACGCAAGGCGACCTCGTCCGTGCGAAGGTGAATGTGTTTCGTACGAGTGTTGAGGACTATATCGACGTCGACCTGACGACCACGCCCCGCACGGCCATCAACATCGGCGATGCGCGCCTCAAGGGCGTCGAGGCAGAGGCGGTTTACGACTATGGCTGGGGCTTCGTGAATCTTTCCGGTGCGCTGATCGCTGCCGAGGTCGTGAATGGAATCTATGAGGGACAGGCGCTCAACAACACACCGCTCGACCGTTTCTCTGCGACCGTCGGCTTTCGAGTGCTGGACAATAAGCTCACCCTCGGAGCGCAATATCTAAGCGTCGGCAAGATAACACGCACAAGCCGAACGAGGCCAAACGATCCTCCGATCGTCGATGATGGGTTTGATCTCGTCAACGCTTTTGCCAATTGGCAGATCAATGAACATACCCGCCTCGATCTTGGCGTCGATAATGTTTTCAATACTGCCTATACCGATCCGCAAAGCTCGTGGTCGACGACAGCCGCGACTGAGCAGGGACGGGGGCGGACATTCAAGATAGCGTTGACCGGCCGCATTGGCGGCTGAATCCAGGAATAAACGATGACCAGCCTGACTTGTGAATCGCAACTCCGTTTGCCGAACCTGCCGCTCTATATCGACCGGATCACCGACAGGCTGCAAAGTTTCGATGCCGACGTGCTGCAGGAGCAGCATCGCGTCGAATTCCGTTTTGCCTTTGGGGATGCATACTTCGACATGAAGCCAGGTTTACTGGTCATGCGGGCGAAGGCGGGAGACCGTGACGGCCTCGCCCGTATCAAGGATTTGCTTGCCACCGCGCTGCAGGTTTATGCCAAGGAGGACGAACCGGAAATTGTCTGGACCGGCGATCTCGCGCACGAAACGCAGCTTGCGCAATTCCGCGAGATGACCGTCATCCAGGTCGACAACCTTACCCCGTATATGCGGCGCATCCGGCTGGCGGGCAAAAACCTCGGCCGTTTCGGCAAATTCGGTGGCATGCACATTCGTATGCTGTTTCCAACCCGGTCGGTTCCCGATCCAATCTGGCCGACGCTCGGCAGCAACGGCCTGCCGCAATGGCCGGCTGACGAGCGACGTCCGACAGCGCGAGTCTACACCATCCGCTCGCTCGACCTTGATGCCGGCTTCATGGATGTGGATTTCCTCATTCACGAAGGCGAAAGCGTCGGTTCTGCCTGGGCCTTGCAGGCGCAGCCGGGACAGAAGATCGGCGTCATGGGGCCTGTCGGGCGACCGATCCGGCAATCGGACTGGTATGTGCTTGGCGCTGACGAAACGGGACTGCCGGCAATTGGTCGCCTGCTCGAAACGCTGCCGCCCAAGACGAAAGGCGTGGCATTCATCGAAATTGCCGACGAGAGCGAAAGGCAGTCGATCAACAATGCGACGGAGATCGAACTGCACTGGCTGGAAAGGAACGGTATTTCGGCGGGTGCAGACGAACGGCTGGCAAGAAAGATCTTGTCGGTGCGGTGGCCGCAGGAAGGGTCCTCTTTTGGCTGGTTCGCCGCGGAAGCATCTGCGGCCAAGACTGTGCGCGACCAGTGGCGTGGCGCGATGGGCCTCGGCCGTGACCAGACCATAGCTGCGGCCTATTGGCGACGCGGTGCCGCCGGATTGATGGCCGGCTGAACCCGTTGTTGCGGAAAAGAACGGTGTATCGGCTCTTGCGCTCGACAACGGTGGCAATGTTGGCGGAGCCGTGCTCTTTCCTGAAGATCATCAGATCCACCTCCCAGTGACCGAATTCACTGCGCGAGTTGACGGCTTCAGGCCTGTTTCGAATGGCGCATTCTATTGGAAAGACGAGATTTCTGGGCTTGCGCGCATATCTCGGACGCCGTCTCCGTCGTCGTTCAGGCAGATGCCGCCATAGCTTGATCGCATGCCCGTCAGCCGAATATGCGAATTTGTAGATCGTCTCATGACTTACGCAGATCGGGTGACGTTCCAGACGCATACGGCCGGCGATCTGTTGCGGCGACCAGCCATGGATAATCCGGTCGATGACCGATTGCCTGACATGCGAGAAACGCAAGCCGTCGAGCTCAGGCATTTTCTCGTCGACGAACGTGTTACGCCCGATTTCCCGAAATATCGTTGAGCGATGCCGGCCGAGATTCTCGGCGATGACCTCGACGCTGAGGCCAGCAGTTCTCCAGCGAGCAATCTTACGGCGTTCTTCCAATCCAATCTGCGAGTAGGTGCGTCTCATTGCGTTTTCCTTGCGACTGATAACCCATTGGCATCATTTGCAAGTCGCACTTCATCCTTGAACCCACCCTGCTGGTTCCAGCTTGAATGCAACGCTGGCCGAAAATCTACATGTTTTGCCTTTCCATAGCCAATAGGTGCTGGCTGAACATCTCCTTTGGCGTCTGGAACCCAAGGCACTTGCGCGGCGTGTCG
>NZ_JBDUUH010000014.1:0-163186 GCF_039939195.1 Foliimonas ilicis
CAGGGGTGCAGGCGACCGGATGAACGAGGTAGTGGCTGCACATTTGCAGAAAGCGTCGATTGTATAGCCGTTCCTTGCCGATGAAGACTGCCTCCACCGCCGTCTTCATATTGTCGTAGATGCCACGCGTGCAGGTGCCTCGGAAGAACGCAAAAGCCTTGTCGTGTGCGTCGAACACCATCTCCTGGCTCTCGCGCATATAGGCTCTCGCAAACATCATCCGGCTGTGGCAGAGCCGGACGTGGGCCACCTTGACCGTCGTCGTCACCCCTTGGATCAGGACAATCTCGTGGCTCCAGTCGAACTGATAGGCCTCACCGGGTGCGTAGTAGAGCGGCACGTAGGCCTCGGCCATGACAGCGCCCCTGTCCTTTGACCAGCCCTTCGCATAGCGCCGAATTGCGTCGTAGCCGCCGTCGTAACCGAGTGCCCGAAGCTCCTCGTAAATCCGGATCAGCGTCAACCGCTCCCGAGACGGCTTGCCTTCGTTGGCCGACAGAAAGTGTTCAATCTCGGCTTTCCAGGCTCCGGTCTTCGGCAACGGCTGGCGTTCTCGCTCGTAGGAAAAATCGGTCTCATCGGATCGCAAAATCTTGCGCACTGTGTTGCGGGACACATGCAGCTCCCGGACGATCTTCTTCACCGACCAGCCCTGCACATGGAAGGCTCGACGAACACGCGCAATCGTATCCACTCGCTTCAACTCCCCCTCCATCCGCCATCAAAAGACGGATGGTCAGACGAAACAGGAGGGGGGTCAAAATTGGACGCCGATCACCCTGCCAGAGGGGTCAATATTCCACGCCGAAACACAATCATGCGTGCACTGGGACCATGTGGTCTCCCCAGCCTGCCACGCCGCTCCACTGCGCAACCGATTTCCGTGCAGCTTCATCTTTCCGGTAGAGAACCTCGAATACCTTGTCGAAGACAGCCGTATGGCGGCCGCAGAACCAGGTGTCCGCCCGTGGTACGTCGATGCGCCCGTATCTTGAAACGTCGTCGACGACGTCGGTTCCGCAGAACGGTTGGTATGCGCAGTGAATGCAGTCTGGGTCGAAATTGTTGACCGATGAGGCGTTCAGGACATCAACCTTGGCTGTGTCGATCCCGGACGAAACATCTCCGATGCTAAGATCAATGCGCCCGATACGTGAAAGCATTCGGGCCTCGTCCGTCGGATACAGACGGCCGTCATGGTCAACGACTAAGTAGTCTGACGCAAAGAAATTGGGATTTCTGATATCGACGTGGTCATCAGTTCCGAGCCGAAGGACGCGCTTCAAGCATTGGCTAAAATAGTATTCTTCCATGAAGCTGCCCGTTTCCTGATTTCGGGCAATCAAGCGATCTATGAATTCGGAATGAAGGGCGTTCCAGCGCGTTAGAACATCATCGCCTTGCTTCAGCTTACGGGCAAAACCCTGATGATTGATGGGTCGCAGATAGACCGATCGGATGCCATAATGTTCGAAGTTGTTGAGCAATGCGTCGAAATCAGGTGGGTTGGCGACGTCGATGGTCGGCAGCGCAGAAATCTTGCCCGGTGCAAATCGACGAACGGCCTCGTCCAAATTCGAAAAAAAGGATTCGGTGCGTGCGGCATCGTGAGTTCGCTGTCTTTCGTGGGTTAACCGATCCCCGTCCAAAGACGTGCTGATGAAGGTATCGTCAGCCTCGAGAAACGCCCATTCTCGTGGCCCAAGGCTTTGGAGGTTCGTGCAGACAACGAATTGAGCCTGCTTGAACTTTGCGCGGCAGAACTCGCGGACTTGCTCCAGGAGGTCGACGCGCAGGAGCGGTTCCCCGCCTTGGAACTCGATCTTAATCTCGGATTCTTGAATCCTGCCGAGGAAAGCCAGCACGCTTTCAAGCACGTCGTCCGTCCAGTCGAAACCACGGGCATTCTCTGGAGCACGCGAAACCTGGCAGTAGCCGCACGCCAAATTGCAACGAAGCGTTGGCACCAAGATTACATATGACAGTTGCTGCTGCTTCGACTGACGCCGAGACCATCTGTACGCGAATGAAGTCCATGGCAGATCGAATTTAGATTCGAACGAATGTCCGCCCTCCTTCAGGAAGGCCTCGTCCGTTTCGCTCATAGTGCCAGTTACATAGCGATCGAGGAAACTTTCGTCGGATTTGAAAAATCCGCCTGCGTCATCGGCAAACAGGATTTCGCTGTCAGAGATTTCGCGGAACTTCAGCGGCCAGACAGTCATCACGCGGTGACGGCGGAGATGAGGTCTCGCCGCATAGATAGCGTTTCGGCGTAGATTTTTTCACGATAGACCGCATGAAGTAGGGTTCGACGAAAACTCTCTTCGTCGGCAATCGTACTGCCATACACTTTCACGCCGTTCTGATTTTGCGCAAACCGTAACGCCGGAAACAGGCACTGAACACGAAGCAGTGCCGCGGCAGTATACGTCTCAAACTGCGGCGGAATCTCCACCACAGCGACAGCATGCTCATCGCTCGTCATACAATTCATCCACCCTACCCCGTCGCGATATTGCAACGGAGCGACTAGACAATCAAGCATTGTTGCAACTCATTAAAAAACGAGAGCTTTGAGCTCTTTTGCAAAACAACCGCACGTGATGAATGAGGCTACCGTCGTCGCAGATTTGTTCAGAGCTACAAGGCATCGCGCATTGACGATGCGCGAATGGCACCGCATGTGAAGTGAAGGGAGCCAATATGTGGCAAATTCGACAATTCGAGGAAGCGGATATCGACAAGCTTTATGCGATCTCGTTGACAACTGGTCATCTCGGGAACGACGCTTCGCATCTTTACGCCGATCCCAACATGATGGGCCACTTATACGCGGGCGGCTATGCAACCCTTGAGCCCACGCTGGTTCTGCTGCTTACCGACGAAGACGGCGTGGCGGGGTTTGCTCTAGGTGCAGTGGATACGTTCGATTGGGAAGCTCGGCTCGAACAGGACTGGTGGCCAGCGCTTCGAAAACGCTATGCTGACCCTTCAGACACCCCGAAATCTGACTGGACGGCCGATGAGCGCCGGGCCCATATGATCCATCATCCTACGACTACACCCAGTGACGTCATCCGTACTTTTCCAGCTCATCTACATATGAATTTTCTAACACGCGCGCAGGGGCAAGGCCAAGGAAGACGGCTGCTTAACGCCTGGGTAGAGTTGGCTGCTGGTCGGGGTGTCCGTGCTATCCATGTCGGAGCAAACCGTAACAACCATAGAGCCATGTCGTTCTGGCAACGCTCTGAATTTGTTCCTGTATTTGATCTTGGGAGAACCGTCTGGATGGGCAGGCAGTTTTGAATGGCAAGACCATCAAAAGCAGCCTTGTCAGTTCGCCATAGCTACAAAGGCTAGACCGTATTCGTGGCCTTACCAAATCGCATTTGTCCGTTTTTGAAGGACAAGTCCGATTGATCGTGGGGCGAAGTAGCGTGATCGAGGGGTAGTATCGGGCGTTGCTGAGTACATCGACAATACTCTGAACCCTGCCTGTTCGCAGGCAATAACCAACTCCGACTCCCTGCGATATTCAAAAATATGGTCGATCTCGGCTGCGGTTAAAGCTGATGTGACGAAAGCTGGCGCACCCGGCTCAATGCTGTTGGCAAGCCCCGCAAGGAGTGCATTTGGCTGTTCAAGGTGCTCCAGCAAAAAGCATGAAATACCAGCTTGAGCAGGCGCATCGGGCTTCCACGTCAAAGCATCCGCCACGTGGTGAGTAATTTTATCGCCGTAACCAAGTGTCTTTGCCATATTCTTGCTGCGCTCGATCGTCGGCTCGGAGACATCGACAGCGGAGACAGACAGTGACGGCACGTTTTGAAGTGATAGCAAATGCCATATGCCGGAGCCCGCGCCGAGATCTACCAGACTACCGCCCGATACGTTCTTCAACAGCGGCACGAACTGTGACTCGAATAGCTTGTAGATTCGAAGATGATGGGTCCACACGAATGTCGTGGTGTAGACGCCCCAATGATAGAGTTGCATGAATTCGGGATCGCTGTAGGCCTTTGAAAACACTTCAGCGAAGCTGGAATTCTCGTACCGGCCAGACTTCTCATATTTTAGTTGGGAGCGATTCACGTCCAACACGAATTCGCAATAGCCATCAACCAGTTGTTCGGCCCACGTTTCCCCTAAAGCGATTTCCGCCCACTTCAACATTGGCTCAGCCAGTCTGTTGAACGTGTCGGGTTCTGCAAGACGCGTGCGGGCAAGTTCCTGAGAGAAAATCGGGGCTCGCTCAACGAGGCAAGACGAGAATTTATCGATGTAAGACGTGGTCATGCGTATCGCCCCAGCTTTTCACGGTTGGTTGCCTATAAGACAGCGGCATCGCGTGAACAAGCATTCCGATAATAAGAACCTTATGCGCCGCGCAGTTTGACACACTCTGACCGCCGGAATATTTCGAGCTCCCACTACCAGTTTTCTGTACCACGTGGTTAGAAGCCGTCATGAGCAACATAATGACCGACAAAGAAAATGCGGTACGCATTAACACTCAGCCGCTTGTTGATCTTTTAGTCGCCCTTCGCGACGAGGATGAGTCCGCAGCACTTGCGATCATCGGAAAAGTGGATCCGCGAACAGATGGCGAGATTTTCGCCTCTCTTATGCGGACGGCGATATTTCATTTCTCGAAAAACCCGCTTTTCTATCGCCGCCTAAAAAACATATGGACGAGAAACGGCAGACCGGACCTCAAGAAAACTAACACGAAAATTTCAGTCCAATTGGTGTCTGACGTAACGATTGACGGGCTTGCCGAACCCCTTGAGCTGTTCTTCGCAGCCTTCGGAATATCTGCGGCCGTCGCGGTTTCTGGATACGATTCAGTCTCGTTTGAAGCTTTTGCGGCTGACCGTAAAGCAGTAGATTTGACCGTCGTCCACCTTTCAGACCAGTGGTTGCGACGCTACATGCCGGTTCAACCGGCAACTGATGTGCAGGTAGCAGAGGCTCAGACCGAGCTTACAGAACTTGCCAACTCGATCAAGGCTCGCCGAATGGGCTCCGTCGCATTCACGTCCTTCTACCCGGGAGCTTGGCCGGGAGTTGGAAGCGTACTTCATGCGAAGAATCGAGTGTCAAGCAGGCGGGTCATTTCGCTTCTTAATGGGACGCTTGATGAACTCGCGAACGACGGCATTCTCATAATCGACACGGAACAGGCCATTCACATTGCAGGCGGCGCGACGTCCGTTGGGCATATTGCGGCAATGCGCATGAGATCTTCGTTTGAGGAAACAGGCCTTGTCGGACTGGCTAGAGAAACCGCCTCATCGATGGCGCATGTTTTCGGACGATCACATAGGGCGCTCCTTACCGACTGGGATAATACCCTTTGGGGAGGTGAAGTCGGCGAACTCGGCTTTGCAGCGATCGACGTTGGTCCAGAAACACCTGACGGCCTCGGGTATCAAATGTTGCAATCGTATATGCGTGACCTGACCTCAACGGGTGTTCTCCTCGCGGCCGTGAGCAGAAATGATCCAAGCATGGCTGAAGTCCTGGAAGAGAATATTCACCTGCCGTTGAAGCGCGCGGCATATTCCGTCCTCGAACTGTCCTGGGGTGACAAGAGCGCGTCTGTTGCAAAGGTTTCCGAACAGCTCAATTTCGGAACTGATTTGATGGTTTACATAGACGACAACCACGTCGATTTGGCGGAGGTAGTCTCCGTCTTTCCACAAATCGATGTTGTGTTGGCAGGACCCGAACCTGATCAGTCGCTTCGACGCCTATCGTTTGGACGATATTTCAATACAGCGAGACTCACAGATGCAGATTTCGCTCGGCCCGCTCAGGTCTCTGCCCTGCAAATGCAACGCAGTCAGCTGCAAGCCAGCGGATCGAAAGCGGATTTCATCGCTTCTCTTGAAATTGATGTAACAGTCTCGGATTTGAACGACAAAAATCGGGAACGTGTCGCCCAACTGTTGCAGAAGACAAACCAATTCAACCTGACAACAAAACGCCATATGGATGACGACCTTACGCGCCTGCGTGCGAATGGCGCAAAATTCGGCGTCTTTAACTATGCCGACCGCTTCGGCCCCCAAGGCATCATTGGTCTCATGATCCTGACACCCGCCGATAGTGGGCTGGAAATAGACACTTGGCTCATGAGTTGCAGGGTACTCAATCGCGAAGTTGAGCGTTCGATGCTTGATTGGGCGAGAAACATTGCAGGACAGTCCAATCTAGTTGGTTCGTTCATCCCAACAGAAAAAAATGGGCTGGTTTCGAAGCTATATCCGTCTATGGGTTTTGAAGAATACGAAAGCGGCCGGTATATGTTGCGGCCTCGAACAGAAAATCCGTCCTGAGAGAGATCAATGTCTGCCGATCTGAACGAAGCCAACAAAGCAAAATTGACCGGAATTTTCCGGGATTTGTTCAACGATGATAGCATCGTCCTCAGGGATGACACGACAGCCGCCGACATCCCGACTTGGGACTCTTTCAATCACATCAACCTAATGATGATGGTCGAGAGCGAATTCAAAGTCAGGTTTAAGACGTCAGAAATTACTCACCTCAAAAACGTCGGTGAGCTGATGAACCTGATTGCGAACAAGACCGCATAACCTCAACCAAATGGCCGTCTTTTCTGAACCCGCCTTCATTGCAATGGTGGTAGCTGCTTATATTTTCGGGCAATTGAGAACGCGGCTTTCGCGGACGACTTTCTTTGGCGTTTTGAATTCCGTCGCATTGATCTTGCTTTTCGGTTGGAAAGCGTTCGGCATCCTTGCGTTCATCTGCATCATCTATTGGTGCGCCCTTCGCGCGGCGCAGCTCGTCCCACCAGAGAACGTGACTGCGCGCCGGGCGCTTCCGTTCGTTTTGTTCGGCGGTATCGCGGCATTTTTTGTGCTGCATAAAATGGTGCTCGAGCCGGGGAATGATTTTGCCAACCTATTTCCCTTTCACTTTTTTTCCGACCTTTCTGGCTTATGGCCTGTCCTTCCTGGCCTGCAGATTCTGCAGCTCCTCGCTCTGTCGTATGTTTGCCTTCGACTTGTCGATATGACCCGCGCAGTATTGGCGGGCGAGCGCCTGACCAACCCTCTTGGGATGTCGGCCTACCTTGCACCGTTTTTCATGTCGCCTTCGGGTCCAATCAATGATTACGAAGAACATCTATCGATGGATGATGGTCCGGCACCGGAGCCAACCGCCGCCCATTTCGTAGACTCTGTTTTCACAATAGTTCTTGGCTACTTCCTGAAGTTTGTCATCGCGCAATCGTACAGCATCTTTTTTATCGGTTTGCACGGGAGCTGGCCAACCGCGACATTCATCGACACGTTGGTTTTTCTGACTTACGTACTAATCGAATTCGCTGGATATTCCCTGATAACATTGGGCATCGGTCGGCTTTTGGGCGTCCCAACCCCCATAAACTTCAATCACCCTTATCTTTCCACATCATTCACGGAGTTCTGGACCCGCTGGCATATGTCTCTAGGTGCCTTCGTACGACGAAACATCTACTTCCCAGTGCGCATTGGATTGACGCGTGCGATGAAACCGACACGCGATCAGAAAGCAAAAATTCACTTAATAAACTTTGTCGCATTACTTTTGCCCTTTGCGTTCGTAGGGGTTTGGCACCGGTTCACTTGGGAGTTTCTATATTGGGGCCTCGCTGTCGGCATTGTGGTAGGGATTGAAACGATCATCCGCGACCAGTTCAGACCACACACTCGGATAAAAGCGCCGTCGTGGCTGACCAAGCCGTTGGCAATGGTCTACACGATCTCATTGGTTGTCCTTACCCTTCGAATTGCACTGGTGGACTTTGCGGGATGAAACCGGACTTGACCTGGAGACAATACGGAAAAATCGTCTTGGCATTGCTCATGCTCGTCGCGATTTCTTTCATGGTCTCCGGCGTACCTGAACGATACGTCTACGGGGGATTCTAGCCTTGATACATGGCTGGGCAAATTCCCTAAAAGCTCTACGCTTGGCGTTGGTCGGGATAATCGCGGTTATCGTGTTCTCGCTAACGCTTGGCCAATTTGGTTTTGCGACGCTTTACGCCTCCAACTACCAGTTTCTGCCGGGTCATTGGTTTGCACGCCATCTCAACATAGCAAAGCAAGAACCTAGCAAGACATGCATACTCATCGGTGCTTCTGTCGTACGCGAAGGCTTCGACAATTCAGTTTTGGCGAAGACCGTTCCAGGCATCCGATTTGTGAATCTTGCAACTACGGCAGGCTATGTCGTTGCCGACACGATTGAGGTGCAAGCAGCGATACTATCGCAATACCCTGAGAGATATGAGTGCGTCATACTCGGATTGAATAGTTTTTACATAAATCGGCTGGCAGACGGCGCGTATGATATTCTGCCGACAGATTACGTCAGCCAGATGCGTCCGCAGACATTGCTTTCCCTGACTGGTTTCGCAGAGTTTCACCCATCTGTCGCTGAGCTTGCTTACAAATTCGGCATGCCATTCGCGAAACATAGTTTGATGGCGCAACGTGCGCTACGCGAGCGGCTTTTTCGAGTGCATCAGCTTTTGATTAACTCCGAGACTCCTGTGAGAACATTCGAGTTGTTCCCAGGCGAGTTCTCGCCAGCTATTCAGTACAGATACGACAGGCCCTCAATTTACGCAGAGGCCCGGAAAAAGGCCGAGCAGCTATTACCAAAGAACGGGATGGAGCAAGCTAACTCCTATCGAGACCCTCTGGCTCAAGCGACGCTTAAACGAGCAGTCACTTTGTTAAGCGATTTGACGGACAAGTTGATACTCGTTGAGATGCCGCTGACGTCGGTTTATCAAAAGGCGGAGACGCTGGCGCGGCCGAACTTCTACGAGACTCTCAGAGACGTGCCAATGGAACTGTTTTTGAGATGCTCTTTCAGTCCATCTGTCGAAGCTGCGTGGTTCTATGACAGCTCGCACCTTGCCGCGAACGGCAGGCGACTGTTGTCACAGAGCGTCGGGGAGATTTTGAGTGGTGAGAAGAGCACTGAGTTGTGCCAAACAGTAGACTTAGCGTCGGGCGCATCAAGTTGATGCTGCCGCTTGTGAGCTGAGGCTATTTCTTGCTAAATCTTCCGCGAAGGAGCTCGCTTATGTCACAAGATAACCGATCGGTAGATGAAACGGTTGCCGAACTGGCTGTGAAAACTGAACGGCCAGAAATTACCTTTATCGCCGACCTGGATTGCAATAGCTGCGGTCGATCTTTCACGATATATTCGGCAGCGGAAGCAAAGGTAGGCCTATGCGAAACTTGCATCGATAAGTAAAGGCGACGAATCTCTGGACTCCCACCCCCTCATTGCCGCAATAGCGCAGGAGGCTTCCGCGTGAATTGCCAAGCAATCGATCAAGAGACATTCTGAAAGGGTGTTTTCATCTCAGTGGAATGCCATGTCACCAGTGCCTCGGCACATCTGGCCTTCTAATCGATATCCTCACGATCGAGAGGGCCGCCTTGCCTGAAGAAATCTCCGGCGGATTTGTCCGTGTCTGGTCCTGCGGAACTCAGAATGTACCTGCGCTGCCGAAATATCAATATTTGAGGCCCTTCACGGTCCGCCGCCTCGCATAATTGCGACACTTCCTCGTCATCGCGCTGGTACAGCCACTCCCGACCGTTTCTCCGCATCGCGCTCAAGGCCAGACACCGCAAAAGTCAGTTTTGCGAAAGGTTGATCGGAGTACGTTTCGAGAAGATTTGGGTCGAAAGAGAAGCGGCGCGCGATTGGAGTTTCTGTTAGACACAAATGTCATCTCCGAGCTCGCCCTCCGATATCCGGATGAGCGCGTCGTCCAATGGATATCTGCCCACTCCAAAACGCTAGTGCTTTCGTATGCCGCCGTCGCAGAGTCAGCGCGCGGCGCGGAATTATTACGCATAAAGGACCCCACGCGAGCGGATGCTTTCGACAGATTTCTCCAAGGCATGTTGCAGACCCCGCTGTTGTGGCTTCCCTTGACGCCTGCCGTCGCAGTTACCCACGGTAAGATGATGGGCACACCGTCACTCAACAATATATGGACGAGTGGCCCTGCGGGCACAAAACCACGAGCCAAGCTGGATCTACTTGTCGCTGCACAGGCGATTGAAGCTCGATTGCCCGTCGCTACTTTAAATCGAAAAGATTTTCTCGCCATTGACGAACATTTCAAATTGCCAGGAATTTACGATCCAAAAGAGGATACATGGATTCGGAGTCCTTGGGAGCCCACACGGGCGTGCTTTTAAAAAGCTTTTGTCGACGCCCAGGGCGTTCCAAATGTCTCCACGGCATAATCTTAGCAAGGCCAACAGCATGCTGCACATGATTTACATCGCAGGCGCATTGATGCGGCGGTTGTGCACTGCAGCAAGTGTCGTGGCGATCAACTGCGACACCTCACGCCAAAATACAGGTGCAGGTGAGCTGACTTTCGGGGCTGCTGTTATGTCAAACAGCATTGGAACAGCGCTTTGTCTCCAATGCCACGCTGGTAAGATTGATCGCTAGAAAGCGAGCCACCGAAGTTTTATGTTGACGTCAGGAATTTTGTTCCTTATTTGTTCCAACATCATGAAAACAGCCTTCGCACACCTCATACGATGATCCAGTCCCGCCGTTCCTAACGGCGTTCGAACTTGGTTGTGTATGCGTGTGGAGGGTCTAGTGACCGCCCTTATCAAAACTGAAACTGACTGCATCACTGTTTTACGAAATGACGCTGCGAAGCAGTCATTCCACCCCTTGGGCACTATGCGATGCATTGGCGCGCCACTATTTCGAACCGCCCTCGCCCGTGATTTAGGCTGCTTGCTCGACGTTGATCCGAACGTCAATTCGTGGTCATGCCTTCCGCTGACGCTGTCTGAAGGCGACATCCTCCACATTCCCGATTTCATCGTCGAGCGTACGGACCGAACCGTTGTGGCTGATGCGCACGGCGGTTCCGACGGCGAGATGCCGACACTTATCCTGGACCTTTGCCGACAGGCTGGCTTTGAGCATGAAGTCTGGTCGGAGTCGCAGATCAGGTCAGGCGTGCGACTTGCGAACGCGCAAGAACTCCTGAGATATGCAAGGTGGCGGACGCCGCTTGGTGATCGAGTTCGCCTTCTGGCCGCTCTCGATGAAAATGGCACCATGACCATAGCTGAGTGTCTACCAGCGTTCCGTGAGACGCCGCCGATAGCGGGGCTCGCGTCCTTGATACTGCATCGCTTCGTCGAGATCGACCTCGATGAGGCAAGGATCGGTCCCGAGACCTCCGTTCGTCGCACCCGCGGCTGATAACCCCGACAACGAGTGACGACCGGATTGCCTAAGGCAACCCGACGGCCGTGCTGTGGAAGATTCACAATGAGCAAACTAAGAAAAATCAAACAAGAGATCACAAAGTCGGTTGCTGCATTCCTGGCATATTGCGGAACTCTGCGAGCCTGCCTTCGACAGCCTGGCTTCATGAACGGACTGCCTGCAGTCGTCGGCCTCGTCATTCCCGAAAACAGCAACCTGGATATCTACCGCTCGGCTGCAAAGATCGTTTCAATCCGCGACGACGGCGGCGATCGCCTCTTTTTCCAGTACGAAAGCACTGCCGTGTTCGCAAGAGATAGCGATGATTCCAAAATGGTCAGTCGCAACAGCAACATTTCAGATGCGATCCGAGAAAAGCCGAGAGTAGTAGTCGTCGTGGACAGCAGAGATTCGTTGCCCAAGGACTTCGAGTTTTCAGCCGATAACATCATCCAAATCCAGCCTTATGAAGCCCGCCACATCATGGCGGCCTGCCGCTTCTGTCTCGGTCAGCGAGCAACGCTGGAACAGGCGGAGTTCATCGTTTCGGTCCCATTGGACATCATCGCAGCCACAATGCGGAAGGGACGTCCGATTTCAGTCTCGATCGAGCGCATGAAACTGGCGATGCGTGCGAAAGACCAACCCGAGCAAAAAGTCTCCGAACCAACGCTAAACGATTTGCACGGGTTCGGAGAAGCTGGGGCATGGGGGAACGAACTCGCAAAAGATTTGGCAGATTGGAAATCTGGCAAGATCCCCTGGCACGCGGTCGATCGCGGTGTTCTTCTTAGCGGTCCGCCTGGCACTGGAAAAACCACATTTGCAGGAGCACTTGCGCGAACTAGCAATGCACATCTTGTCTTGGGTTCACTTGGCCGCTGGCAGGCCAAAGGGCATCTGGGCGATTTGCTGAAGGCGATGCGAAGGGCTTTCAACGAGGCGAAAAACAACGCTCCGAGCATTATTTTCCTCGATGAGATCGACGCTTTCGGAGATCGCGAAAAATTCAATGACGACAATGCGCAGTACCACACGGAAGTCGTCTCTGCGCTGTTGGAATGCATCGATGGTGCCGAAGGCCGAGAAGGTGTGGTGGTGGTTGGCGCTTGCAACTACCCAGCAAGGATTGATGCCGCGATCACGCGACCAGGCCGTCTCGACAGGCATATCCAGATTCCCCTGCCCGACCTTCCGGCACGACTTGGCATTTTTCGGTGGCATCTGCAGACAGAGTTGGCCGATATCGATCTTGCCAATGTCTGCATCCGGTCCGAAGGTTGGTCGGGCGCGGCAATTGAAAAACTGGTCCGCGACGCACGGCGAAAGGCACGTCGTGCCAGTCGTCCATTGAGTGTCGACGACCTGTTGTCTGAGTTCCCCGCCAAAATCGCTGTTCCAGAAGCGGTACGTCGAAGGGCGGCGATCCACGAAGCTGGGCATGCAGTCGTTGGACTGGCGCTCGGTCTAGGTGAACTTGAACGCATCTCGATCGTCGATGAAGTCGATCCATCTGTAAGTGTGCAAACCGGTGGTGGCGCAAAGTTCGAAGCCGAAGAAATTCAGGAGCACACTTCCTCACAATACCTGCAACACATCGCAGTCTGTTTGGCAGGTTTGGCTGCTGAGGAGGCTATCCTTGGCTCGCGTTCCGCTGGAGGCGGTGGGCGCGCTGGATCAGACCTCCACACCGCAACGATCTTCGCCCTCATGATGGAGGCGACCTACGGGATGGGAGATCAGCTCGTTTATTTGTCGAGCGCCCAAGAGGCCGACTTGCTCGCAACTCTCCACATCGACAGGGAATTGAAAGCGCGCGTGAGCCTCATCCTGTCCACGGAATTCCAGCGCGCCAAACAGTTTATCGAAGAGCAAAGGCAAGACGTCGAAAGGCTGGCCGATGCCTTGTTGATGCGCGGCGAACTCACAAAAAAGGAGGTCGATGCTCTGATCTCAGAGCGCCGTTCTATACGTGCGTAATCAGAAGTGGACGTGAAAATGGCACATGAAATTGGAAACCGGCATGCCGATTTCCGTGCGACCAGTCAGCCAGATTTCTGGCGACCAGTGATTGCAAACATTCAACCTATCGAGGCAACTTCATGATTATGTTTTCAGAAACTATGACACCAGAACTGCGGTACGACCTGCGTTCTGAAATCGAAAAATACGAACAACTCGTGTCGGATCTTAAGGCTTTCGCTCAAGAGCCGTTCAAGCCCAAGGAATATTTTCTTGGGATCGAGGCAAATGCCCCAACACTCGATAACTGGAAACTGACGGTTAGGTCCGCTGCCTGTTTGGTAGGCGACGTGGCTGAACATCCGATTTTGGGTGGGGGAAAAATCGTTACATCCATTGTACACTTGATCTCGGGCGACTTGGGTTACGCTCGTACAGCATCGCGCTGGTATCGCCTTCCCAGACGCGAAGAGGTCGATCCTGACTTAACCAACTGAGTTCTCGCCTGTTGAAAGAGGCTCAGCTAACCCTAGTTATGTGGGCTAGCTGAGCCTAGTCGTCGAGGACCTAAGTGCCGCTTTTGAACAACCCGGACAAGAGCACTTGTTTTTGTCCTAAACATCCTGCTCGCAACGCGGCGCGAAGGTTGATTGGCAGCTTCCGACCTCATCTTAGACGCTCAACGGCAGGTTGCGGATTCTCGAAAGCTGCAGTTCGCGCAGTGACTTGATCTGCTGCTGCGTATGTAGAGAAGTCATTTGGACCCGGGGAGTTTGATATCTGCTATGTCCGAGAAGGCCTGGAGGACGGGCTCAAATCCTGAAAAGTCGATTGTATCGCGTTGGTCTCGGACAATTTTAGTAGCAAAGCGCTCCTTGCTCATTTTCCCCTTCGCAGGCGGATGGCCACGCTTTTGATTTAAGTCAACAGTCAACCCTTTCCAGCTCTTGGCTTTGGTGGCACTGTCGAAAAGATCCTCAACAACTCGCTCGCCCGTGCCGACTTTTCCCGGCACGGCCACTACAAACAAGTTTCGCTCGATGTGATAGAATGGCCGCGATCCATCAATTGCCGTTTTGGAACTGGTTTTCTCCTTGATGTAGCTCCAAATTCCATTTGTCGCTTTGTCATTATCTACAAACACGATCACGGGCATTAGCTGCCCGCCAGCATGAAATGGATGCACGATCTTCCCGTACTCTTTAACGAAGTGCTGCACATCGCCAGCTCCCCCCGACAATTTAGTCGCCGCGGTATGGTGACGGCTTTGCCCGAAGAAGCGAATATCCGAGGCATATTTTCCGCCTGAGAGCCCTCCAAGTTTCGGATACTTTTGGTGGAGAACGCGAATTGCGGCCTTCAGGTATATAACGTCTGTTTTCCCCTCACAGACAATTGTTGGAAGAGTGTTTGCATGAAAATTGCAGTAATTTATGTAGGCAGCGTAGTCCCGATAGAACTTCGGAATGGGATCTCCGGCCTTTTCTATCTCCCGAGCGGACTTGAAGCTGTGAAGTGAAGCCTTGGTCTGGAATTGATGGCTGAGTCGGCCGCCAAGTTGTTCCAAAGACATAGGTGTCTTCAAACCTGAATGGGGATCGTTGTGAAAGCAACGGCCTTTTTTAACTAGCGAATGAACAAGGACTCGATTGCTCGCCTCGACCTCAGAGCGGATATTCACAAACTTGTTGACGATCAACCCAGTGACCTCTTGCCGCGATGTTCGTGTCTGCATCCGGGTCTTCTGATCGTTCAGAGAGAATCCTTGCCTCCATATCCGGCCTCTCAGTTCATGCCCGGCGGCCCACTTCCCGGTGGCGTGATTTTCGACCGCAAGAGCCGAAGGAAACTCCGAGAGGTTGGTCGAGAATGTGAGGTCATCGACGTACCTTGAGTAGGTACAGCCATAGCTCGCCGCCATTCTTGAGAGATGAACGTCCATGACACGGGCCATCAAGTCTGACACGATAGGAGATGTCGGCGCTCCTTGGGGCAGCTCATTGCGGTGACAGACGACTTGGGCAACGACAGTAGCAACTGCTTCCGGGAGCTGAAATTCCCTGTTTTTCAGAAAAAACCCACGGACGCGCCCGAAATTTAGAGACGGAAAAAACCCTTCGAGGTCAACGTTCAGCACATATCGTCGGTTAGTGTGCTTTCGCGCATTTGTATAGATTGATAGCCCCCGCTTTCTCTGAAACCCATGTGAAAGAACTTTATTGACCTGCTGTTCTACCGGCACGATCTCTCGTTGGCACGCATATAGCAGATCGGCCAGTCGTGATTGAACGAACTTGAGCCGCCTATCGGGGGAAGATATTTGCCTAGTCCCGCCGGACTTTTTCGGGATAGCAAATTGGGTGTACTTGAGGTGCGCTGGGATCTTGTAAAGAACGTAGCTGAGCCCCTTGGGGGACACGCGCAATAAATGTGCAAGATCTGACAAGGTTTGGCATGCACGAAGTGTTTTTAAGCTCATGGTGATCGCTTGCGGGTACTCGTATGCGTGTCACGGGATTTCCCGTGTATTAACGAAATGGTAGTCCGGAAGGAGCAATCAGGCCGGACATTGTCAGCAACCGTCACGATGCGCGACGACAGGATCTACCCGCAAGCGTGTGTCGGTGATAGCAACCCCCGAGCTTATTCACAAGCTTCCGTCTGGTAATAACTCGTCGGTTCTAGTATTTGTACGGTTTTTTCTTCCTTTATCCCCTACTTCGCGCCGCCGTGACTCGTTTGCTTTCAGCTCACTGGGTGCTGTGGTTCGTCAAAACTGTGGAGCAATCATACCGCAGCGCAAAATCCACCAAATGTCTACCATTAGGGCTGATCTGAGCAGTTATCCCTAGCCCGATATGAGGGCGACTTAAAGTTGGCGTGTGCTGACCAAGCGAACGGCCGCATCCAACGTTTTCCATTCCAAAAGCCGCCAGTCCGCTTTCCACCAATTCCTGAAAGCATCTAATGCGCAAAAATAGCCCGCCAACCCCTCTCGGAGCCGCGGGCCCGTTCTATTTTATGTGATGCTACTTAGTCGGTGGCACGAGACCCGGATTCCGAAGCCTCACGCCAACGTGCCGGGTCTCACTTCCCAGCGTAAATTGATGGTTCGATGTGACCTCAGCCAATGCTGATTTTATGGAACGATCCAACTTCCCCACGGTTGTCATGGCTCAAAGACGGAGACAGACTATGGATCACACCAAGCACATTCGCCTCACCAGTAACGATCTGACCGAAGCCGTCCTAAAGGACGCCACAGTTTACGGCGCAGACGAAGAAAAGGTTGGGAGCGTTTCACATCTGCACGGCAGCGGACCAAGCGCTGAAGCAATAATTGACGTTGGCGGCTTTCTCGGGATCGGAGCAAAACCGGTTGCTGTACCCGTCGCGGATTTGGATTTCATGCGTGATGAAGACGGTGAAGTACACGCCGTGACGAATTGGACAAAGGATCAGCTTAAAGAAATGCCGGAGCATGAGCATTAACTGAGCGCGTCTTAGAGGGCGGCTGGACTGGCTGCCCCCATTAGAGAGCGCTACCCGCACCAGCTTTCTTTCCGCCCCCGCCAGACGTGCGCTAGCCCTTCATTAATGAGCTGATTTCCAACGTCGATACCGTTTACTCGAACATTGGCGAGAGTTCTGCCATACCGGTCTTTACCATTTCGGTCGATCGTAAAAGCTGCGCTACCAAGCATCGAGCGAAGACGATCGCGTGAACGAATCGCTAAATTGCTCTCCTGTTGGCATGACGTATTGACGACATGAATCGAGCTACACCAGATTCATGACCCACCGGAATTTCCAGGAACACACGACCTGAGAGGATCGAGCCATGACCGTTGTGCTTGCCACCGTATGCCAAGATGGGGTCGTGCTCGGCTCGGACTCGCAGATCACAGATAAGGGGCGAGGCATGACCTACCCCGCCGAGAAGCTGCATCCCTTGGGAGAGTTGGCGGCATGGGGTGGCAGTGGCGCGCGGTCCGTGCTGTTCGATGTCGAACGGTGCTTTAACGAGAACAGTGCGGCCATTTTGGACGCACCTGATATTGGACGCGCGTTGCAAGAAAAGGTCCTGCCAATCCTGCGCCATCACTACGAGACGTTTATCTCTGACGTTCCGGGCGACGAAGGCGGCGGGACGCCAGCGGCATACGTGATGGCTGCAGGATGGCGAGGTGGCGAGCCTTGGATCGTAGAGATAACGCCTTCCGGCATGATCGGGAACTACGCCGATATCGGCTTTCATGCGATCGGTAGCGGCGCGGCCATGGCTCAGCAGGCTGGCTCACTTCTGTCCCACTTCCAGTTGTCCGAGCGGTCGCTGCGCTTTGGTTGCGCAGCCGTCCTGCGAGTCTTGCAAGCGCTCGACCTGACCTCTGCCAGCGTCGGCAAGCCATTCAGTCTGTGTCGTATCGACAAGGACGGTGCCCACCACCTCAGCGACAAAGAGATTGAGCAGGTGAGCAAGGACGTGCGCCGATGGGAGGAGGCCGAACAGGCCGCAATCGCCGGCATATTCGATTGATCAGCTTCCAAGCCTGCCACGCCATTTAGCCATGCATTAGGAGTGCAACGCATTTCCGTCGACGAGGGCCCGAAGAAACCCGCCAAGCTGATTGTTGTCGTCGCTTTCGATCCTGACGAAGAAGGCAACATGCAGGCCGCCTTCGACCCCATGCGAGACGTTCGGCCCATTGTTAGGAGTGTCCGAAAGCGGACATGAACTAACGAGTAGAATCGGCTATCGTCACGCAGCGTCAGCTCAAGTTGTCGCGGGATGTATGCCCAACCCGCTTCTACTGCGTTTCCGGCTTCTGCAGTCGCTTGAATGCATCTCGCCCCCGGCAACTTGCGGACCTTTTATCTGAGAACCTGCCCTGCAGGAACCACCCCGAACTGGTCGGTCTGCAGCCAGGCCGCGGCCATGATGTCGGTGAGCCCGTCGTGGCACACCGACATCAGAACGGTCGGCCATAATTGAGCGGGCGATGTGCGTTGGCTCGCGGTCAGAAGGTAGGCAGCATCCGCACGAGAAGCGGGCCGATGGCTTCCAGGTCAGCTTGTTTTGCTCCGTCGCTGGCCTGAAGCGACATCCCTTCGATTGCCGTATTGAGCGTCATTGCCAAGGCACCAACAGCGGTATCCGGCGGTAATTGACCGTCCTTGACCGCCTGTTCCAACCTCGCCTGAAACGCCACCCGGCCTTCGAGGCGCAGTGCCTTAAGCGCGTCGTGAACCTCGCCAGATTCAGGCGACACATTGGTCGCGCCCAAGGTCACGAGGCATCCACAAGGCGCATCCGGCAACGACAAAATACGCGCCGCGTCACCGAAGAAATCAACGATCCCCTGACGAATGTCCTTTGCTTGCTCGAGTCGAAGCCAAGCCGCGTCCCAATAGGTGGTTTCATAATAGTCCACCGCCTCCATGAACAGCTGCGCCTTGTTGCCAAAGGCGGCGTAAAGGCTGGGCGGATTGATCCCCATCGCCTTGCAGAGTTCCGAGATAGTCGCCGGTTCATAGCCGACCCGCCAGAACAGCGCCAAAGCACTGCGCAGAGCAGCTTCCCGGTCGAACATGCGGGGGCGACCTCTGACTTTGGATGGAACTTGGGTAGCTTCGACAGACATGAATGCAACCTGATGGGTGAATCGAAAAGGCTCTTGACTAACTGTAGCGCTCGCTACATATAGTTTCTCTGTAACGAACGCTACAATAATTCATATCACTTGAAACACCAAGAGCTTGGACGTTTAAAATGGCAAATCTGTTTGATACCTTCGCATTGCGGGGCATAACACTGCGCAACCGCCTCGCATTGTCCCCTATGTGCCAATACGAAGCCGCGGACGGATATGTCACCGACTATCACACGGTTCATTACGGAAAATTCGCTTTGGGCGGCTTTGGCCTCGTTATGGTCGAGGCCACGGCTGTTTCGCCCGAAGCACGAATTACCCATGGCGATGTGGGCATCTGGGAGGATGGTCACACCGAGGGACTGGCGCGAATTGCGCGCTTTGTGAAGGCTCAAGGCGCGGTTCCCGGCATCCAGATTGCTCATGCCGGTCCCAAAGCATCTATGCAGCGCCCTTATTTCGGCGACGGCCCGCTCAATGACGACGACGTGGCCCGTGGCGATCATCCCTGGGGCGTCGTTTCCGCCAGCGCAGATCCCGTTGCAGACGGCTGGCTGGTCCCATCGGCCCTCGACGAGGCAGGGATTACCAAAGTGCGCCAAGACTTCGCAGCTGCCACCCGCCGCGCGCTTGCCGCAGGTTTCGAGGTGATCGAGATGCACGCCGCTCACGGCTACCTGCTCAATTCCTTCCTGTCCCCGCTGACCAACAAACGCACGGATGCGTATGGCGGTAGTCTCGAAAACCGGATGCGCCTGCCACTGGAAATCGCTGCGGAAATGCGAGGCATCATCCCTCAAAACAAGCCCCTTTTCGTGCGCATCTCGGCCGTGGACGGCAGTAAAAGTGGAGTCACCATCGACGATAGTATCGCGCTTGCCCGCGAGTTGAAGAAGATCGGCGTCGATGTCATCGACTGCTCATCGGGCGGTATCGGGACGACCTACGACTACCCAAACGGCTACGGCTATCAGGTGCCCCATGCCGATCGCATCAAGGCCGAAACGGGACTTTCGACCATGGCTGTTGGCCTAATCGTCAACCCAGAGCAGGCTCAGGCCATCGTTCGGTCCGGGCAGGCCGACCTGGTGGCCCTCGGCCGCGAAGCTCTCGCCAATCCCAATTTCCCACACCACGCCGAGCAGTTGCTAGATGCCGCTAAATCAGACGCCCCTTACGCCAGTTGGGTGCCGCAGATCGGCTGGTGGCTCAATGCCCGTCAACGCAAGCTGGACCGCCTCGGTGCGTGGAAAGCCGACGCCACAACCGACGCCTGATCCAATAATTTTTCTTAGAAACCAAGGAGACTGAAATGAGCAAACCAACGTTTATCGACGACTACAACGCCATCACCGAGACCTTGAACAAGTACAATCAGGGCGTTGCCGAAGCGGACAGCGCTATCATGAAGCCAGCCTTTGCCAAGGAGGCGACGATGTTCAGCTCAAAAGATGGTTCGCTAGATGGTGGTGCGATCTCCGGTCTGTTCGAGGGCATCGACACGGCTTTCACGGCGACCCCGGAAAGCCGACATGTCATTGCCTACATCGATATCACCGGCACGGCTGCCAGTGCGCGCATCGATACCAACGACTCCTCCGATGGCCAGTGCTTTACGGACTACTTCCATCTTCTCAAAATCAATGGAACGTGGACCATCCTGAGTAAAATTTTTCACTCCCACCCCACTGCCTAACCCATCATTGCTGGACCGGATACGGGTACCTATTGCCCGCCTCCTAATCAACTGGAAGGAAAAAGCTATGGCCAAAGTTTTCATCGTCGGCGGTGCCGGCAAGATTGCGTTACGGCTGTCCAAAATCCTGGCTGAGCGCAGCCACACGCCATCGGCTTTGCACCGCAAGCCCGAACAGGCGGCAACGATCATAGCCCAAGGCGCGGTGCCGGTGCAGGGCGACCTGACAAAGCTGACTGTCGATGAACTTGCGGGCAAGATGGCCGGCAGTGACGTTGTCGTTTTCTCTGCCGGCGCTGGTGGCGCGGGCATGGAGGTGACGAACGCGATCGACGGAAAAGGCCTGGAACTCTCGGTCGATGCGGCACAAAAAGCCGGTGTGAAGCGCTTTCTACTCGTGTCGGTTTTCCCAGATGCACTCCGCGATGGTGAGCGCAACGAGGGCTTCGAAAACTACATGCGAGTCAAAAAGCAGTCGGACGTCTATCTCGCGTCCTCAGCGCTCGATTGGGTCATAGTGCGTCCGGGCACCTTGACCGAAGACGCCGGAACCGGCCACGTCCGCGCTTGTGCCGCCATTCCCTATGGCGAAATCCCAAGAGACGATGTCGCAGCATTTCTCGCCGAACTTATCGATCACCCCGCGGCCAAGAAGGTCATTTTGGAATTGACGACGGGCAACACGCCTGTCCCGGAATGGACGCTGAACGGTTAAAACATGTCCGCTTTTGCAAACCAAATCAGCAAAAGCGGACTGTCTAGTATCCACCCCAATTCAGCCGTCGGTATTTGCCCAACACGCTGCGACTAGGAAATCATTTCTTAAGGCAGTTTCGGGGCACAAGCCGACGTTGGCCGCTGGGTTGGTAGCGCCACCAATCGACTGATCACAACCCAGCAGCTCATTTCCGAAATCTGTCAAAAGCAGTGAGCCGAACCGTCAGCGGCTCAGCTTCGTCCCAACGGTAGATTTCGGTACGTAGGTATCGAAGTTCGTCGTCGTAGAGGTCTTCCTCAATTTCGACCCACCATGCCTTCGGCCGCCCATCGCTGCCGTCGGACCAGCGGTAGCCCCTAGCTTTGAGATGATCCTTCATATCGAAAGGTGAGTTCAGGGCAAAAATCTGCACCCGGCATCGGGAACTCGACTGCAACAATTCGGCAAAGGGCTGCCGACCGCCCTCTCCTATCGGCCGTGACAAAACTTCGAGCAGAGCGTGGCAATCGTCGGTAGCGCGATGTCCTTCATGGAAAAAGCCCGATTGACCAACAAGGTATCCGAGCTTGTTGCCCTCAAAGCCAAGATCTGCCCATCGTATTTCGGAGACTGAACAGGCCCAAGCTTTCGGAATAAATGACGGCGAAAGCTTTTCGCAAAACGGACGATCAAAGGCGGCGTTGTGAGCGATGACGAGATCGGCCGGTTCGATCAGGTCATCCAATGCTGCGATGTCAATGTCCTGACCTTCGACCATGACATCCGTGATACCCGTCAGTCGCGTAATCTCAGGTGGAATTGGTATCGAGGGTTGGCGCAGGGCGCTGTATACCGCGATTACGTCACCTATCTCACCCTCATCGTTGAACGAGAATGCGACAGCGCCGATTTCAATGACCTCATCCTTTGAATGTTGAAGGCCGGTGGTTTCAGTATCTACGAGTACGGCAAGCTTTGAGTAATTGCTTTCGCTGCGTGCTACGATCTGCCTGGGCGACAGCCTGCGCAGAACCCTGAAGTCTCCAGTGTCTTCGAGGCGGCGTGCAGCAACCTCCGCATCCCACGTCGAATAATCGGCAATGCTAGCCATTTTCCGCTTTTTGAGCGCAGGCCTTGGCACCTGTCGGTAGCCCGGCGCTTCATCAAAGAGATCGAATTGACCGATTGGCTCGTTCAATTGTCGTCCCCCTCGCCTTTACAATTTCTGCTCGGTTCCAGATGACCAAGCCCGTTACTGTGGAAAACGTGTCTACCAAGGTCGCTCGCTGCGCGTCAAATGGCATACCGCCATCTGTGGTCTCAATCCAACGTTGCACGCAAACCGCCTAGACAGCCCAATCACCGTTTGCTTTTATGTCAGCGGGTTAAGGGGAATATTCATGAAAACCAAGATAATCGCGGCCGCAGTCGTTTCGGGCTGCGCAAAAAATCCAGACGCAATCACCGCCATTTCAATGCCAGTGAACGCTTACTCTGGTCTCACCTGCAATCAACTTCAGGATGAGCACCGGAAGTCGAGCCAAGCGTTAACGGCGGTAGAAGCGCAGCAAAGAAGTGCTGTCACTGGCGATGCCGTAGGCGTTTTCTTGATTGGGGTCCCCATGAGTAGCCTCACAGGCGCAGACAAGGAAGGTCTTGTCGCACAACACAAGGGCGAGGTCATTGCTATCAACTCGGCATTGCGGAACGGAAAATGCGCCGCTCAATAGGTGATCAGGTTCATGACAGGTGGATGGTCACGGACAAGAAACATCGTTAAAATTCCGTAGAGGCTCAAAGGCTCATGTGGGTGACCAAAGCGTACAGGTTGGCGGTCAGTGACCTCTAAGGCAGCAGCTTAGACTATGCCCGACTGTCCGGCTTTGGCTCGGACCTAAGACAAGTTTCCGTTCGGCTAGCGACCCCATTGCGGTCGTTTACAGATCAACACCCATATCCCAAAAGCGGCGGTTCGCTCGTATCTGCCATTGTCGCGTTCATTCATCGTGAGGCAGGGTGAGAATGCGAGAGTTGTCAGTTAGGCCGAATTTCAGATCCAAGTTGATCCGTGCGTCCGGCACACTGCCCATTGTATCCACGCCACTGGATGCTAACATATACAATTGCTCAAGTTCAGTCTCATTAAGCGAGTCAAACCAGACTGGTGAGTAAAATATGTTCTCCACGTGCTTTACGGAGAGCTGAAGGCATGCACTTGACTGTTGCGTTTTAGGGAGCATGCAAATTTGATCAGCTATAACCTTGCCTGGAGCATCGGGTTTGTTCAGCCACGATATACAAATTTTGCTCCAGTCGCTCCCGGCAAAGCTTGATATGAATATTTGCTCCAGATTTTCGTCCGCGAAGCCCTTCTGAAGCTCATCTCCATAGAAGTCGGTGAATGGGGACCACGCTCCCGCCACCATAAATGGGAGCATACCTTCAAACTCGATGATTATCGATCGCAAGGCCTCACCTTGGCCTTCGACCAGAGCCGAAGTGAGCTTTTCATAAGTGTTCGCTAGGTCTTTTTTTGCCAAGTCGTTGCCCTGATCGATCATGTCTAGCAGCGCTTGTAACCGAACCTGTTCAATCAGCGTCCTTCCCTTGTCAGCATTCCTTAGGGTCTCCCTAAGATGGCTTCCCGCGTCCTTCCCGTAAAACTCTCGACTGAGAGTGCGGTACGCGACAGCGAGGCACTGGTCTGCTCTGCCATTGAAGGGCTCGTTCTCTATACACGAGAACAGAGTGCGATCATGCTTGGAACAAAAGCCATAGAAAACAGAAGCATCGGCAATGCCGATCTCAACGGAATCTAATTTGCCACCGTTCTTGATTAATCGGGAAGGATCGGCTGTATAGCACGTGACTTTGCCATTCCTTGCGATTTTTACCAAATTTGGCCCGCGTGACACAGTATGGGCCTTGATTATCCTGCCCTCACAGTCGCCCAGCCCTACATCCTTTGCAGCACATTTCTTCGCGTGAAACGCCTTTTTGTTAGCTGCAACTGCATCCCACGGATTACCTCTCTCTTGGAGCGAGCGATCAAGGTGGCACTTCTTGTACTTTTTTCCTGACCCGCACCAACACGTGTCGTTTCTTCCCAGCCCCTTCATTCCCTCACTCCGTCTCCATCTTTCTTTCGAAAGCTTGTTGCACCAAGCAGAGCGAATTCCAATGCGTTGTCCCGCCCACTACAATGGGCGTGTAACGGCTGCGGCCCTACGACTGGTCATTAGAGTCTGCTGCTCGAGATTGCCTCTCGAAACCCGCCATCCCCTCTCCACTCAACAGTTGCAGGTCCCATTTGAGCCCATTGCAGTTTGTACGTGACGGCGAACGATGCTGCCGAAACCCGACGTCGTATCTTGCTGCGTCGTTCCGATCTTGCGGACCGAAATGATGCCAACACGCACCCGTTGGTGACAGAGGCCCAGATTGCGCATCTGGCCCGCATACATTCGCAGTGCTGCTGCGCCCATGCATTGGTTTTTCGCGTGCCGGATGTTGTGCCTTGGTTCCATCGGCCGTCGATCCGGAGAGCATAACAAGTGTCGTAGACAACGGCTTTCATTCTGAATGGCTGATGCGCCCGCAGGCATTCAGAATGTTGATTGCAGACAACAATTAACCCTATCATCCATCCTCCTTCTCCCCAGCGCGCCTTATTACCCCTGCAAAGGACTCGACGCCGCATTGGAATGCAACGTTCGCGATGATTACGACCTTTTCGATGTCACCTAGCAGCTCATAGGTATTGTAAGAATGGTCTGCCTCTGCCGCCGCGGCCTCCCTAATCAACCCAAAATTAACCACGTGAAGGATTCGATCAAGAAAATTTCGGAATTAAACGGATAACCGGCAGAGATGCTTCATTCGAGATATGCAGCCGATTTTGGCTCATATCGAAGAGGAAACTTAATGACATTTATCGCATCGACCTGCCTGGTTAGCGAGACACCAAAACAACGGCCAAACGCACAGGCCCTAGATTTCCTGAGTTCTCACGACATCGTATTCACGTCTGCGACGCTTGTTGATATTCAACGCGGGATCAACCGCGCTGCTCAAACGAATCCCAGCAAGGCGGCAGACCTTCAAAAGTGGCTAACGTCGGAGCGAACTAAACGCTCGGTGTTATCGGAAAGGATGTGGGAAACTGCCAGAGTCCTTGCTGCTATCCTGGAATGCAGACCGTTGAAGAACGTTTGGCTTCCTGATCCTAAGGTCAGAAATCCATCGTTTGGGCACCATGTCGCGACCGCCGCAGCTGCGATAGCGTACGGACTACCCATCGCTGCTATAAGTGTAAAAGAGTTCGTGAAGATTGATGCGCATTTCATGATGCCAGGGGTCTACGATGTCTTGGCCAAGAGATGGGTAAGCAGGCAGGAGCCGACAGGCAAGTTTAATTACCTGTCGGCCGCCTGACAAAGCGCCGAAGCGCACGGTCGGAGGCACTGAACTGCCTATCGACCGCAAATCCAACGTATCCACAAACTTCTTAAAAAAGCGCCGGCGCATGTCGTCGGCGTTTTTGGAGAGCTTTCATTCCAGCCGTTTGGCTAAAGCAGCGTATCAAGCGACTTTATCAGCGCTACGCTGAATGATCTAAGAGGTTGATGTGCAAAACCCTCGGGATCGGGAAAAGCAACAGCTTTCGTTTGGTGTTTCACCACACTCCAAGTCCGCCGGAAACTGGCCGTTCAGTGATCGTGTACCCAAACGTTACGAGATGGATCTCGGCACGTCCCCGGATATGAACACATCATCGGAGTTAAGGCTTTTGATGCCGCGTACGTAAGCGCCTTTGGAAGCTGGGAAGCCGCCCTAACAGCTCGGAAAACGAAAGTGGACAAATCAAACGCAGCGTAATGCCCATATCAAGCCGCCTACGGACAAACCAGACCAGCGATAACAATGGAAAACTATTATTTTTCAATGCCAAATCTGGTGTTGGCGATCCCGACAGGATTCGAACCTGTGACCATCGGCTTAGAAGGCCGGTAGGTGCAAGCGATTTCACTTAACGATTTCATGACTTAAGCCGCATCCGCCTTTGCATTCCGGGAAATTTTCCGGGACTTTGCGACGGCCTCCATACCGGCGACTACTTCATCCGGCAGTACGTGAGCGTAACGATCCGTGACGGCAATCGAGCTATGATTGAGAAGGGTCTTTGCAATTTTCAGATTTCCGGTGGCCCGCACGATCTTAGAAGCAGCGTCATGACGGATGTCGTGGATGCGAACGCCGTGAAGACCTTCGACCTTTTTCAACCTCCCCCAATGCGATTGGATGCCCTCGTAAGTGAGCGGGTATCGCTGGCCCCTGATTTTGCCGGTGTGCTTGCACGTACGCTTCGCGACGTATGTGAACACGTAATCCGGGTGATGACCAATCAGCGGTTCCAGCACCTCGCGGATGGTCGGTGAGATATGCGTAACCACCCACTTGTTGCCCTTCCCTTTCGTCCTGATCTGGCCCGTGGTCCAGTTGACGGAAGTCCATCGAAGGATTGTCTCGCTGAGCCGAAGGCCGCTAACGTGAGCGAACTCAAACCATGGCAGGTAATCAGGTCGCACAGTGGCGTAGAGCGCATCCGTCTGAGCATCGCTGAACTCGGAAACGCGCTCTAATTCTTCGGCCTGTATGTGGCCGCGCCAGTCCGGTTCGTTCGGGAGTGCGATCTTCCACGTCCGACGTGAGCGGAAAAACAGGCGTTTGAGAACGGCCACCTCCCGATTGATGGTCGCGCCTGAGACTTTGCCTACTGGTGAGCCGTCCTTGAACTCTTTTCGGCCCCAACGGGTCTGTTTGCGCCGGGTGGCGATATACGCAGCGACATGGCTGTCGGTGATGTCGCTCATGAGCGTTTGGCCACCGATGGCCTTTATGAGCCGGTGCAATGCGCGGTAGCTGTCACCCTCGGACGACTTACCCGGCATGACTTCGGTCATGTAGCGCCCCGACGCAATGCTGAGCGTCATCGGCGCGTTGCCGGTGCGCTTTTTCACTTCAATCTCGGCGCTGGCCTTGTGTCGCCACTGCCGCTCTACAGCTTCTGCTTCTTTTTTGTTGCGGGTTTTTGAAGAGCCTCGAAAGGGATGACCGTCGATATGGAACTCAATTTGATAGAAGGGACTTTTGGGGTGCTTGAAGACTGACACGGTGCGACCTCCCGGACTTTCTGATTTTCGATGAAGCTGGCGATGTTCTTGTCGGTGAAGCGGCGCGTCGAGCGCTTCTTGCCGCTGCCGACGATGATGGATCGGATGCGACCGAAGCGGACATGTTCGCGGAGTGTCTTCACCGATATGCCAAGTATCTTTGCAGCTTGTTCGGGTGTGTGGAGGGGTTCGGTCATCGCGCAACATCCCCATATAAATCCACGTCGCCCGTGAACTTGAACTGTAGGGAGCCATCCGGCAGGTCGATGTAACCCCCTTTGCCTTGGCGTTGAGCTTGGAACGCCAGCCAGACCTCGAAAGTCTGTTCGGGATTGGCTTCCAAGAGCCCCTGCAATTCGCTGTACTCGTCCGCGCTGATTGCCAGTTTGGCGGCCCGTGTATGGCCGCATACGGTGGCAAAGTAGCTACGGCCATCCTTTTCCAACTCTATGCCGAACGGCTCAAAAAGTTGATCAATCCCCATCACGCTGCCTCCTTCGCGTCTTCGGCCTGTTTGGCCAACGCTAGAATATGCAGAAGCTGCCCGGTCATGTTTCGGTGTTCAGCTTTCGCCTTGGCATTCAGCCAGTCTTTTAGCTCTACGGGAATGCGGATGCTGACGGGGTTAGGCTTACCCATATTTGGCTCCATTCGAATGTGTTACAAAAAACTACAATGGTAGTTGTAACCAAAAAGGTAGCCGTGCGCAATACCCTGTGTTACACGTTTTGACATGGACACAAACGCGACGAAATCCCGCCCTGATCCGATCAGTATGCGGTTGCCGGAAGAACTGAAGGATAGCCTCGCAGATGCTGCTAGGGCGGCAGGTCGGTCGCTGAATGCTGAAATCAGGATGCGGCTGGAATGGAGCTTGGAAGGAGGTTTCGACGGTCAGGCATCTGACAAGATGCTGGCAAATGAGATTGAAAACCTACGCGCCGAACTAAGAGGCAGTGTGAGCAATCTAACTGAGACGATAAAAGAACTTCAGAAGCGGCTAAAGATTATCGAAGATGATCAAGTGCTCAACCGGGGATAGTGATTGTCGGGGAAAATGGTCGAACCGAGCTTGAAGTGGCAAGGTAACCTCTAGACAGTCCAAATCAAGCTAAAGAAATATTTTAGGGGGACTGGATGGCGGGGTTCGAACGCTACGAGAAAGACATTGCACGCCTACATAAACAAGGTGCTAGGCTTGTCCTTTCGATGCAGAGACAGCACCACCCTAGCATGGTGACGAAAGTTGACATGGATGAAGAGGATTTGAAAAATCTTCCTGATTTCGACGCCAGCTATCAACAATGGTATTCAGAAGCGCTAGCTTTAGTTGTTCAGCTCATCCCTGATAGAGCAGAAGATTTTCGAGCGTATTACATTCACAAAGGCGCACGCAAAGACATACTATACTCCAACTATACAATCAGCGATGCGCTTAGGGGGACTACTGTAAAACATTACGGAACCGTCGTCGCAAGTCCAGCTTCTGCGCTTCAACCGATGTACCAACAAGTCAACATCGTCGCTGGTCTCCGAGATCGCTTCAAATCATCGCTTTACGATATAAAAACGTTAGTTCATGCGGACCTTTTGGACGATGAATTAGATGCGTCAGATGAGTTGAATAAGAAAGGCTTTCAGCGCGGAGCCGGCGCAATCGCGGGTGTCGTATTAGAGGGCCATTTGAGCGGAGTGTGCGAAAGACATACCGTTCCATTGCGCAAGAAAGACCCTGCGATTTCCGACTTGAACGACGCTCTGAAGACCGCGAACGTTATCGAAACAGCGACATGGCGATTTATTCAGCACCTCGGCGATCTCAGAAATAAATGCGATCACAAAAAGCAGGCTGAGCCAACCAAGGAAGAAGTTACCGAATTGATCGAGGGAGTGCGCAAGATT
Organism: Foliimonas ilicis; assembly: GCF_039939195.1. NCBI lineage: Bacteria > Pseudomonadati > Pseudomonadota > Alphaproteobacteria > Hyphomicrobiales > Phyllobacteriaceae > Foliimonas > Foliimonas ilicis. The sequence goes on from NZ_JBDUUH010000014.1 coordinate 29,386, forward strand.
ACCAAGACGGTTCTCTGAGGCACAGTCTACGCTTGGGACGGCCGGGCATTCTATAATAGACGAATGTCCAGTAATCACGCTCTAAACGCCCGTCTAGCGATGGTTCCCTGCGGACGCATTTCGTTTTGCATCATCTCGGCAATCTCGGTCTGGACCATGCTGCGCATCGCGCTGGCGGTTGCCTCGGCATGTTCGCGGTCTAGGCGGGTATCGCCGGATGATTGCTGAGTGATGTTGATCGTCGGGGAATACGTGGTGTTTCGGGTGGTCGCCCCCGCAATGTAGCTGCCACTCCCGACTGATCCGCCATTCGCAAAAGCCGGTACACCCCCGCTGTTGATGGCTTCCAGCAATGCACCATGCTTCCGGGTCGCTGCGGCGTTCACAACATATTCCCCATCTGAAAGCATAGCTGGAATGCGATCCGCTTTTGGTCCACCGGGACCACTGACACGGCCACCGGATGCGAGTTTCAAACCGCCGAATAGCGATCCGAACAATCCGCCGCCGCCAGTGGTGCCAAACACGCCTGCGAGCGGACCCTGACCAAGCAAAGCCGCCTGCAATGTCACCTGAATGAGGCTGTTCAAAAGCTGTTGCAGCGCCTGTTCCAGCGTCGTGGTGCCGGTGGCGAGGCCGGTCAGGGCGTTGGCAAACGACTGTCCGAAATATTCCTGGGCTTGCAACATTCCATTCGTTGTCTCAGCGGCTGCGATGGTCTCCCGCGACAGTTGCTGCGTGAGCGTCACCTTCTCGCGCATCTGGTTAAGCTCAGCCTCGGTGAGCGTGATGCCGTTGCGCTTGGCTTCCTGCTGATACTGGAAAAGCTGCAATTCGATCTGCTGGCGCTGGGCGCTCATGCCGGAAATCGATTGCTCGAATTGTGCCAGTTCTAGGCTCTCTTGGATGGTCTGATTGAGGCTTTTGCGGGCTGCGTCATGCTGCTTTGCAAGGTCTATCTGTTGCTGTTGGCCTTCGGTCGGTGCGAGCTTCTGGGCTGCGACCGGCGTCCCGCCATATGCCTGCTGGATCGTGCCTTCATCGACACGGCGAAGACCTTCCCACTCGTTGCGCAGCCCAGCGACATTGTTTCCCCGACGACGCAGGAGAAACCGGGCGATTTCGTCCTGCGTATCTTCATCAAAGAGGCGATCCCCGGTCAGCCCCATCTTCTTCATGGCGTCCCGCAAGGTGGTGCTGACGATCTGGTATCTGCCGACTGCCGATGAATTGAAGCTGTTGTCGGGGTGTGCCAGCATACGCTTTTGCATTGCCAGCACTTCATTTAAGGTCATGCCGGTGAGGTTCACCGCGCCGCCCGTATAGGCTCCATATCCCAGCGTTTCATTGTAGCCCCGGCCTTTGTCGGTGCCCTCGGCAGCGCCGATCAGGTCCAGCATATTGTTGTGGTTGCCGAATTGGGCGATGGACTTGGCACGGTTCGCGATGTCCACCGCGCCCATGAGTTCCGACATCGTGCTTGCGTTGCCCGCGACCTTACGGAACGCGGCGTCGATGGCGTCGAGTTTGCCAAGCTCGTCCAGCTCGGCCTTCAACTCAGGCACGAGGTTTTTCAGTTCGACCAGAGATTTCTTGAAGTTCAGGGCAGCGGTTGCCGTATTGTTGAACGCCGCACCGGCTTCCTGCGTGGTTGCGGGGAGTTCGGAGACAGCATCTTCAAGCGCTTTGACCTGTTCTTCCGCTGCCTGAAGGTGTCCCTGCAATATGCGCAGTTCCAAATTCTTCGTGGCAAAGTCCGGGCCGTCTGCAAGGCTCTTTATCTGGGCCTGTATGGCGTCCCTGTTCTTGCGGGCAGCGGCAAGCTGGGCCGCATCGGATTTAAGATAGGCAAGCGCATCTTCCTGCGACTGGTATCCCGGAAGCCATTCGCCACGCAGCGCGCCGATGATCTTGCTGGCATAGCCTACGCCCTCGATAGCGGCTTTCTTGCTGTACACCTGCACATTGCGCCAAAGGGTCTCGAACTCTGCGTCGATCTTCTTAGCCGCTGCGATCTGCTCGTCTGTGAAGGTCGCTGCCTCTCCGCGAAGCTTCTGGATTTCCGAGACGGATAGGCCCAGCACCTTCGCCAACTGTTCGGCCCCGGTGCCGCCGAATATCTCGTCCAGCGCACGCGTCTGGCTGGCCCGGTCAAGCCTCTGTAGCTTGCCGATGATCTCGTCCAGAAATCGGCTGGGGTCTTGCAGTTTCTTTCCGACTTCCTCTGCCGTATAGCCCAGCCGCTCGAACCATTCCGCACCGCCACCCTTGCCGGTCTGAGCGAACTCGTTTCCTCGGATATTGAGTTCCTTCAGGGCATCGGTCACGCCGTCGATGGTCGCCCCGGTTGCCGCCGCAACGTATGTCCAGCGCTGCCAGACCTGTGCGGAGACGCCAGCCTTTCGGGCTTCCCGGTCCACTTCGGCAATGCTTTTGGAAATCTCCTTCACCGCCATGGTCGCGCCCACGACGCCAGCGAACACGACGCCACCGCGCATGAACGGCGCAAACATGCTGTTCATGTTGCCCGCCAGCTTCGAGGCTGAACCGCCAAGGGCGCTTTCCATCCGGTCGCCGGACTGCTTTGCACGCCGCTCTATATTGGCGAAATTGTCGTTGGCGGTTTTGTTAGCCTTCTGGAAATTGCGCTCGAAATCCCGGATGCGGGCTTCCAAAGCGATGACGAGACGTTCTTGATCGGTTGCCATGATCGAGCTTCTTTCTACCAAACGAGGTCTTGGGCGGTGACGGTAGGATCATCGAAGATGGATTTGCTGGAACCTTCTCCGGTTGCTGCCCGCCCCACGGCCATCGCAGCGGCAACAGCGCCATCGATCCGGTCGCGGGATTTGCCTTTGTGGAATGCCTTGTTCCCGGCCTTGTCGATTTCGACGGCGATGTTATCGACGTTCCAGCGCAATACGGGGTGCCCGCCATGCTGGAACCGGCCCGCGACGATGGCGCGTTCAAGCTCTTTGATGGCTGGTGCCATCGTCACCCAGCCTTGCCGCATCTCGATTGCGGGATAGCCGTCTTCGCGGAGATTGCTCATCATGACGCGGGCAAGATGCGGATCGAACGCGATTTCCCGCACCTCGAAACGCTCGCAAAGATCGCGGATCGTGTCTTCGACCGTGCGGAAATCGACCACGTTGCCGGGGGTCGGTTCGATGTAGCCTTCTTCGGCCCAAAGCGGGTACGGCACGCCGTCGCGTTCCGCCTTTCGGGTCAGGTTATCGGCAGGGCAGAAAAACCACGGGTGGACAATGTATCCGTCTTCACCGTCACGCCATGCCGCCACGATGACGGTCAGGTCTGAGTTTGACGAGAGGTCCACTGCCAGCCAGCACGGTTCATGTTCGAGGTCGGACAGGTCGAAGGGTTCGGCTCCCTTGTCATAATCCGACATGTCAACAAACGGGTCCGACGAATGGTCGAGCCATATATTGAGGTGCAATTGCCTGAAAGCTTCGCGGTCGGCAGGGCGTTGCGCCGCCTCACGCGCAAGCTGGCGAAGTCCTTGAAGGTCAGGATAGCCATATGCGAGGCCGGGGTTCGCGGCGTGCCAGACCGTTTCATCTTGCCAATCGGCGTCCCGGTTTGTCTCGAACAGGATTGGTAGCGTAGCCGGATCGTTTATCTCGCCGCGCGCCACCTTACGGGCATAGTCGATCACGTCGAAGGCAATGTTTTCCTGTCCGCGTCCCGCTGTCGTGATGACGACAGACAGAGAGTTCGGAACCTTCACAAGACCGGTGCGGATTACGTCCCATAGATCACGCTTCTTCCATGCGTGGAGTTCATCTATCAGGGCAAAGACAGGCGTACGCCCGTGCTGCGTCCCGGCGTCGTTCGATAGGGCTTCAAGGAATGAGCCGTTCGGGAAGCTGATCCGGTTCTTGTATTCCTGAAGCTTGATATGGCCGGTCGCATCGAAGCGGCGGGACGCCTGACCCTTCCGCCACATATGGCCACCGGCCCCGATGATGCTTTCGGTCTCACGAAATCCGATCTTGGCTTGTTTCTGATCCGACGCAGCGAACAATGCTTCGCCACCGGGAACGGCTTCCGGTCCCATGGTGTGCAGAAGCGACAGGGCAGCGCCTAGCGAGGTTTTCCTGTTGCCGCGTGGGAGCAACATCACCACGTTGCGGATGATCCGGTTCCCGTCGTCGTCTGTTGGACCGTATATCTGCCGGACGATGCGTTCCTGCCAAGGATCAAGCTGGAATGCACGATCTGGATTGCGGGACTTTGGGTGCTTCAAACTGCGCAGGAAATCGACCGCCCGCTGACCGTGGCCAAGCGGGTCGGAAATTTCCGGGAAGGGATTAGCGACCTTTTTGGGCTTAAACTTTAGCTTGATTGGCATGGCTCAGGCTCCTTGCGCCACGCATCGAAGGTCCAGCCCCTCCCGTCGTCCAAGCTCCTTCACTTCCTTGATGTCATGCTGGCGTCCGCCATAAATCACACGATCAGCGGTCGTCAGGCCGTCGATATTACGGATGCGAAACACGACGGCAGTTTCCGTCGACACGCCAAACGAGCGCATAAATTCCTCGGTGCTGGCCTGTATGATCTGGGCGCGGACGGTGGCGACGGTCGTCCAGTCCTCAATCACGGTGCCGTAGTCGTCCACGGTCGAGGTGAAGCGATCAATGGTGATTGTCTTGTCGAGCTTTCCAGCGCGCATCATGCCACCTCAATCAATCGGCATTCGAGGGACAGGATCGCATGAGAGTGCAGCCCGCCCGGATCACGCAGGAAACGGGTCGAGGCAATGCGAAGGTCAGCGACATGGTATCCTGCCATCGTCAAAGGCCCGTCATTCAAGGCATTGCGGATCGCACCGACGACCTGCTTCGCCCCGACCGTGCCGGGTTCTCTGCGCCATATATGGAGGTCGGCCAATACCTCATGACGGTTGCGGGCAACGCCATCGTCGGGGATCGTCTGTCCTTCACCTATGACGATGGAGTGATCCAAGGCAGGCGTGGCGTTCCGGTCCACGATTGCGGTGGCGGGGATGATGGCTGTCACCGCCGACGATACGACGAGACGGGCGCGAAGTGCGGCTTGGAGTGCCAGAGACGGTTCCATGTCACGCCCTCCATGTCTCTTTGACGGCCTTGGAGATGGCGCGTTTTGTGCGGTTGCTGGTACGCTTCTTCAGCAACCGATAGGACGGCAGGAAGAACGGTTGCGGCAACGCGGTGGCCGTGCCGAACTCCACCCAACGGGCGTAGAATGCTGCATCGGAACCGGCATAGATCGTGATGCGCAGCACCGCGCCTTTGGTCGCTGCGAGGACTATCGTGCCTTCAGGAGCATCGCCCCACGTCCAGCCGATGCTGTCCCGCAACTCTCCCTGATCGACAGGGCATAGCCGCTTGGCGAGGGCCACGATCTCTTGTGCCGACTTCTCCATCGACAGTTCGACGGCGCGTTTCGCCGCGATGGGGATGGCGTTCAGACGCTTCTGCAACCGGGCAAGCTGGGGCGATTGAGCCATGTCAGAAGCTCCATGCCCGGTGCTGGTCGATGATCTCCCGGAACCCCAGCGGCAATTCGTCGGCGGAAATCCCGACTAGGGACGCTTCCCGGTTCTCATAGAAGTGTCCGACAAGCTGGCGGATGGCTTCTTTCAGGTCGGCAGGGACAGGCGTCATATCTGCCAGCTTCGTTTCCAGCCACCTATCGACATAGGCTTCCGCCGCCTCGATCTTAGTTATGATCAGGGCATCGTCAGCGTCAGTGGTGATGTTCAGATGCGTTTTTGCATCGTCCAGAGTGATGACGCTCATGCCGGTGTCCCTTCGGATTGCAAATCACGCGCGATGCACCCCGCGCCGGTCCCCGTAAGTTGGGGAAAATTGTGACGTACCCCCCAGTGTTCCTTGTCGGCTGCGTTTCCGCGCAGATAGACTTGTTGGTTAATTTTGGGGAAATTGTTCAGATGGACTACACTGAGATTGAAGGTCTCCTTGGTCTTGCTTCGACGGCTTTGGGTGCAACAGGAAAAGCAGTCTCCACGGTTGAGGCTGTCAAGAAGTTGTTTGCATCTGAAAAGAAGCCGGATAGCAGCGAGGCTCATTCTTTGCTCAATACACTCGCAGCCGAATTGACGGCGGCGAACATTACGAACATGCAACTCAGCAACGGTATCAAAGAGTTGAGCGGTGCGCTTAGACGACAAGATGATTTCGAGAGCGAGAAAGCCCGATACGAACTTTTTCAGACCAGCCAGCAAGATATGGTGTTCAAGCTGAAAGAGGATCATGCTAATGGACAGCCGGTCCATTTCATCTGCCCAGTATGCCTCAATGCGGACAGGCAGATTAGCTTTATTAGCGGGAGAGGTGACTACAAGAGATGTCAGAAGAACTCGAACCACACGTTCCAGTTCAGCTACACGCCGCCAGTTGGCCCAAAGATAGTGGGTATATATTAGAGGGCGCATCATATCGAATGCTCGCGGCAAGGATGACCTAGCGGTCCTAAGCCTTTCAGCATGCGGCGGATGATTTCCTCGTTTCTCTCACGCCTTACGTTGGAAACTATGCGTTGAACGATGCGCATGTTGCGCTTGCGACGGTTCCGCTGAACCATGTCCATCACGGGTTCGGTCAGGGCGCGTTCCAAAGTCCAGCCAAACTGGCCGATGCGTTCCCGCAAGGTAGCCGAATTGATACCCGTCTCCTTCGCCCACTGGCTTATGGTCCGGGTTTTGCCGTCGAAGGTGAAGGTCCTCGACTTTGCAGTCGGTATGGCGATTGCTTCTTCCAAGGTCATGCCCTGCTTTACAATGCGGCCACGCAACGCTTTTGGAGATACGCCGGTACGTCTGCCAATCTCCGCGAGGGTCCTTTGCTGGCCTTGAAAGGAATACGTGGGGTATCTCATGATCTGCGCTCCTGCGATTGCAGCGGTCCATCGTGGCAAGGCTGGCAAGCAGGAACCCACTTGCTGCGATCCCAGAAGATGGCCTTGTTTCCACGATGCGGGGTGGAGTGATGGACCACGGTCGCGCGCGCTCCGCACCGTGAGCAATTTGGGTGCTTGGCGAGGAAGGATTTGCGGGCCTGATCCCACTTGCTGTCATAGCCACGCTGGCGGGCTGTTGGCCGCGTCTGATCAAACGCAGCCTTGCGCTCTCTGTCCCGCGCAACAGCATGTGAACATTTTTGGCCGGGTGCTACGATGCACCCGCATGACCTGATTGACGGTGCTGCGAATGGCATTATGCGGCCTCGCTGTCAGGTCGCTTGATCGCTTCGAGTTCGTAACCGAACACGGAAAGCAGGCGTTCGATTTCACTGATTTTGAAGTTACTTGGCTTGCCGTTCAAAAACCTTCCCAACCGTGTGCGATGGACGCCTGTGCGGATGGCCAAGCTGCGCACGGAAACGGACTGTTCGCGGCGTAGATCGTTGATGATGCACGGCCACTGGCTGGACGAGCGCATGTTAAGCTGCCTCCTTCACTGTCCCGTGGGCGGCGAACAGGCTTCTGAATTTCTCGTTCAATGGCCGGTCATCTTCCGGCTTGGCCTTCTCGCCACCGCCGAAGATGGCCTTCAGCATTTCAAGTCTGCCCTTGTAAGCTTGTGTGATCTCGGTTGGCGTGGCGTCCAAGGTTGTTTCCGGCGTCCAGCCCAGCCAGCCGGTCCCGATCCGGTAGAGATTGGTGAGGTGGTCAGCGAAAGGGACTGACTTGCTGCCGTTGGTTTTTGCTTTGGCTGGCGCATCTTCGAGGTCGATGCCGGTCAGCGCCATCACATAAGCGAGCAATGAACCTTTCAACTCTGGCAGGACTTCCAACACGCGGTTTTCGAGAAACAGCATGTCGGTGTGATCTCGAATGATCTCCACGGCAGCGGACAGGCTGTTTTCCTGCACGTCACGAATGAGCTTGGCGAACGAACCTTCGAGGCGTTCTAGGCGGATGGCATGACGCAAGGCGGGGTGGAGGAAGATTTCCTCCCCCGCCACGGTGATGGTGATGTCATCCGCCAGTTTCATCGGATCAGGTAGCCGATGCCGGGACTTCGAGGATTGGCCCGGAAATGGCCAACATGAAGTTTGTGCTGACTATCGTGTCCGCATCTCCGAAGTTGTTCTTACGGCTTGCAACGATGGCGCTAAAATAGAAGACCGAACCTTTCGGGCTGGCTCCGGTAGCGGGCTTGTCGTTCAGTTCGACGCGGAAATTGTAAGCGTGGGGCGTTCCTTCCGCCGCCACAAGTGCCGCATAACCGGCATCGCTGCTGTCACGGGCCACGGACAATTCCATGGTTCCATTATCGCGACTGCCTTTTAGTTTGCGCACATATTCCTGATCAACAAACTTGCCGGTGAGGATTTCTGCCTCACTGCCTGCTTCGCCCACGTCTTGCAGATTGGCGATAAGCACGTAGGTGTCGGCAGCATAAGCGGCGGCGTCTGCCATTGAGACGGTCGTGCCGATGCCAACTTTCGTACCCGCGTTTGCATGAATGCTCATGATGAAAGTCCTTTGCTGAATTGGGGAATGACGGCGGAGACTGGCCCCGCCGTGTAATTGTCAGGATCAGGAAGCGGCGATCTTCAGCTTCACGAATTTTTCTGCGTTCGTGACGTCCCCTCCTACGCGCTTGCGGGCATGGAAGACTGTGATGCCGTTTTTCGCGCGGGTGAACGGATCGGTGAGGATGGACAGGCCGACACGATCCACGATGCGATAGCCAGACCAATCACCGAACACGATTGGAAACTTGCCAGCCGCAACGCTGTCCATGTCCACTGCTTCGATGACCGGACGGCCAAGGAGGGTGGAAGGCTGGCCCGCCTGAATGCCCGGTTGCCAGAGATACGCGCCCTGCGCATCCTTCAGCTTCCGCACCGCTGCCAGCGTCAGGCGGTTCATGAGCCACGCGCCGTTATTCGCGTACGCGGTCGGCAGCTTGGCCATGAGGTCGATCAGAAGGTCGCCGGGGGCTGAACCAAGCGTGGAAGCATGGCCCGACACAACTTCAGCGATGCCGGTTGCGTTCAGGATGCCGTTCGGCTTGCCGACGCCGTTGCCAGAAACAAATGCAGCGCCTTCTTTCGCACCGAAATCCTCAGCGACAGCATCACGTATTTCGCCTTCCACGTCATATGCGGCATCTTCGAGAAGCTGCTTCGAGACTTCCACGAACGTCGCCAGTTCGTACGGGGTGAGCGTCACCTGACCATAGGTCGGCGCGCTTTCCGGGCGATTGGCGATCTCGGCCACCCAATCGGCATTCGTGCCGGTCAGTCGCTTTGGATATTTGATCTCCGGTCCCGCAATCTGGACGACCTTCGCGTAATTGCGAATAGGGCTGTATTCGGCAAGGGTCTTCAGGATTTCGTTGCCGAATGTCTCCGGTGCGAGGAAACCCGCGCTGGTATCGTTGCCGACAGTCAGGGCGCGGCGTTCGATTTCCGACAGGCCAGCATCGCCACGACGCAGATAGATGCCGAAAGAGCGCTGTTCATCGGATGGCTCGTTTCGTTCTTCCTGCTGGGTGCCAGGACGATTGAGCCGTGTTTCAAGCTGGGCGATCCGGTCGGTCAGGCCGCGCACTTCGGTCTGGTGTGCCGTGTGGCGCTGTTCGGCAGCGGAGCGGATTTGTTCCACTGCGGCTGTTGCGGCAACGAGTGGGTCGTTCTCGTCGCTGCGGATTTCCAGCGGCTGGGCCGAACGGGTTTCGATTTTCTGATGCTTGGTCATGTTTTCAGTTTCCTTTGAGTGCGAGCGCGGCCCTGCGGCAGGATGCAACAAAGGCCGCTGCGCTCTTGTCGCGGCCTGTTTCGGTGAAGGTTCGAATTGATGTCACCTGCGATCCCGGTACGCTTGGCATGGCGACGAATGAGACTTCGCGCAGTTCTGCCTTGGTGATGTGGCGAACTCCGCCTGAGCGGGCTTCATCCTTCAGGCGCTGGAAACCGATGCTGAGACCAGCGATGTCACCGGCCTGAAGCATCGAGCGCACTTCGCGGGCGCGCTGTACATCGAGATTGAGACGGCCCCGAATTTTCAGGCCAGCGTCTTCCACGACGATAGAGCGCACGGAACCGACGACATCAAAGGGATTGTGCGACCACAAAAGCGGAAGGCTGCGTCCTTCCCATGCAAAGGCGTTTCGGTCGAATGAGGTTTTATAGCTATCGACGGTGTTGAACCGGACGGCATAGCCTTCGATGGTGCCGTCATCGCTTGGCGTGGTGAAGCGGACTTCGACCATATCCAGCGTGTCGCCACTGGCGGCTTCGCGGGTTTCAAAAGCAACTGAGTGCGCAGGTGATAACACTTTCATGCTCGTCCCCAGACGTGATGCCAGCCAAGACGGCCCGTTGCAGGGACGCGGCAGAACGTTAAGGCTGGCGTGATTTTGTTGATTGCGCGGGTGGTTGCGACCATCTCCGAACGTCCGACTTCCTTGCCCGGATATGCGAATGCCGCCAGTTCACGGGTTGTGAAACGGCGGCTTGGAGCGGCGTCGAATGCGGCGTTGATGGAGCGTTGAATGCGTCCCGGTCCTCGGCTCATTTGCGGCCTGCCTTCTTGGCAGCTTTGCCAAACATGACGGTTTCCATGACTGGCAAGGCGAGCGCGTAAAGCTCCATGACGGGGAGCGGTGCTGCATAAGCGGCGGTCAGGCTGGCAGCTTCTTCCGGCTCAGTGCCGCCACCGATCAGGCCAAGGCGGATCGTTTCCAGAAGCTCCTGATGGCGGAAATCACCGCTGAAGAACCGGCGCGACAGTCCGCCGATGCCGTTTCCGGTCTTGCGTTCAAGTTCAAGGATCAGTTCTGGCGGAAGGGCGAAACGGCGTTCGCTGTCACCGAAGAACGCGACGTGCGCGGGAGCTTCACTCTGCATTGCTTCCTCCCGTGGTGAACGGATTTTGCAGCACGTTGCCGCCATCCATCGCTGGGAGGTTTTCGAGGGCGCGAAGCTCGTTTGCGGTGTACACGCCAGCGGCCCGAAACTGGCTGTAGGCGGTTGCCCGTGCTGCGGTGTCGGCGGCTGTGATGTCGTCGGTGTCAAATTCGAGGAAGCATTCGGCCCGGTCTGCTTCCGGCAGAAGCTTCAGAGCGAACTCGCCTTCGATCCGGGTCAGCCATGGGTCGAGGCTGTAGGACAGGAACATGCGCCCCATCTCGGCGCTATTCGACCACGTGGCCCGTCCGAAATCCTGCAAGAATATTGGCGGGACACGGAAGGCTCGCGCGATCTCACTGACCGCAAATTGTCGAAGCTCAAGAAACTGCGCATCGGTCGAGGTCAATGTGAGTTGCTGATAACGGGCATCGGCGTCAAGGACTGCTGTGCCGCCTGAGTGGGTCATTCCCTGCCATGCAGCTTTGGCCTTCGCGTTGGCTTCGGCGGTCAGCGCGCGGGCGAAGGACAAGATGCCGGAAGGCCGTCCACCGTTGGCGAACAAGCGGGCTGCGTGAGCTTCAAGGGTAATCGCGAGGCCGATGGCTTCGCGAGCTTCGTAGACGGGGGAGATACCTGTCACCCCGTCAAGCGACAGAGCGGCCCGAATGTGGATGATGTCGGTGAGGGGTAGGACGCGGCTCCCGTTGCTGACGGTCACGCGGTATCGGGGTTCGCCAGTCAGCGCGTCTATCTCGACGGCCACGGCCTGCGGGTGGAGGCGATGAAGTTCGCGTGGCTGGCCCTGTCCGTCGCGTACGATCTGAGCAAGACCGTTTCCCGACAACAGACAATCTCGGACTAGCTGTTCCCGGAATTGTGCGGCGGTGGTCCATGGATTGACGGTGCCCGAAAGCAGCGTTGAAATCGGGTGATCGACGGCAGGCTCGTGAGCGCCGTTCTCACCGCGACGGAAGACTGCAAGGGGAAGATGCCCGCACGGCTCAGACAGGGCTGCGACGGCGGCTCTTACGGGAGTGCAGCGGGTGGCGTTCTGGGCCGACACGGTGACGCCCGACTGAGCCGGGATCGCACCGAACAAATCCAAGAGCCATCCAGACGGATCAGCAAGCGAACGCTGTTCCTCAGCGGGCGCGACAGTCATCTCGGTCTTGGATCGAAAGATTGAAAACATCGAACGCAGCATCTCGTCATGAAAACGGGGTGCTGCGGATGACTACCGCTCCGATGCCGTAAGGCGATCAAGCAAGATGATGGTTACTGTGTCGGGACGATCTCGTCAACGAAATGGTGCGGGACTGGTCGCAGTTTGATCCGGGCATGAAACGGTCCCTGCGACCTGACGGGTAAATGATGTCACCCGTGCATGTGATTGCTTGCATCGGTGAACCTGCGGAAGGGGGCTATGGGGGATGGCTCTTTCTTCCCGAAAACCTTCTCCGAAATCTGGCGATAGCCTGTTTGTCGGATGCGAGCGAAGCGAGGCGTTCGACCCTATCTATGCGTAAGCATTGATAGGAATATCCTGTCTCATTCCTATGGAACATTCCCTAAGGAACGTAGTGACATTCTAATAGACATACCCCGTTTGGAATACTTTTAAGAACCCCCCCGTATGGGGTATTTCTAAACATACACCGTATTGTAGGTTTCTCGCGCGCGTAGAGAAGTATCCCATTTGGGATATTTACTCTGCCTTGACGACGCCCGCGTAGAGCCGCTTGAAGACGTAGGGGAGCTTGGAGCGATCAACGGTTTTCTTGACCCATTCGACGCCTTGATCCTTGGTCTTGATCTGCTTGGTCGGGTCAAGGATCGCCGCAACCTCAAGCCAAAACGCTTCCTGATCAAGGTGTATGCGGTAAGAGTTCGGATTATCAGGCGAGATGCGTCCCTTTCCGATCTTGATAAACGGAAAGTCCTTTAGCTTCTGTCTGGCATTGCCTTCAATCTGCTTTTTCGTAAGCCCGGACAGGGTTTGAAGCTGTTCGCCGGTCAGGAACATGCATTCTAACATTTCGCCGTCGATTAAGCGTACGGGCTTCTTTTCAGTCTCCACCCAAATCTCTAGGACAGAGTGAAAGAACGTTGCCGACACCACGTCGCCCGTCATCATAAGGCAGACGGCCATCGAGCCTTGTCGTACCTCAAATTTAGAAGCGATAACTTTCTTCTTCTTCGCTGTCGGCTTTGGCGCGTTGGCGATCAGTTCCTTGATTTTCGAAGTCGAATTGATAGTATCGAGCATGACGTGGGCCTCCACTGCCCCGTTGATTTTCGGGCCTCCGACGTTTGCCGCGTCGGGGGCTTTTCTCATTCTGTCATTGAGGGGATCGTGCCGGAAAGGGGTCTGGTATACGGAATGAGCCAGACCCGATTTCTTCGATTGCGCTGCCTGAGAACTCGTCTAGCCTTCGAATTCTTCGATGTCTCCTGCACGATGACAGATGCCCCTCGGTCCCTCCACGTGGCCGGGGGGCATTTTTCTTTTCAGGGGATACGGTGGAACAGCCGAAGGGAAGTCCGGGGATATTCCGGGACTTATGGCGCTCATTCCGGGATTTCGTGCCTCTTACGTTCCCTTGCAGGCATTTGCGCAATGCAAGAGATCTGGACAGAAGTCCTTGATTTACAAGAGAAATTTTGGCGATCCCGGCAGGATTTGAACCTGCGACCATCGGCTTAGAAGGCCGGTGCTCTATCCAGCTGAGCTACGGGACCGTAAGCTCGGTTTTCACCAGAAACCAATGCGGGCAGTTTCGCCCGATTGCAATCAGTGAGTCCAAGGAATCTTTCGGTCAAAACGGAAATTGTCGGAGTAGGAGATCTGCCGGCGCGCTGTTTCCTTGGGCTCCTGCACACGAAAGGCGAGCCCGTGCTTTTCGGCATAGGTGATCGCCTCTTCCTTCGAAGCGAAGTTAAGCCTGATCTGGCTCTTCATGTCGCCTGACGTGGTGTAGCCCATGAGCGGATCGATCTTGCGCGGCTGCTCTGGGTCAAATTCGAGCACCCAATGGCCGGTCTTGGCTTTGCCGGACTGCATGGCCGTCTTTGCAGGGCTGAAAATGCGCGCGGACATTATTCCTCATCCTTGCTCGGGCAATCGAAAGGATAGATCGTCTCGCTTACGTTGCGGGCGATCTATGGTCGGAGTGGCAGGATTCGAACCTGCGACCCCCTGATCCCAAATCAGGTGCGCTACCAGGCTGCGCTACACTCCGGTTGCGCTGTCATTAGGCATTGCTCCGGCGCATGGCAAGGCCAAAAATGCAAACAGCCACAAGGATTTCAAGAAATCGGCACTTCCCATACGTAAAGCGCCGATCCTCGCATGAAGCGTTACATGGGCGAGCCTTCGCCCCTGCCATCACGATACGGTCCAGGCTTCTTCAGAACGACCGGCTTGTCGTCGCGGCTCCAGGTGGCGTAGCCTTCGCCGGGCGCGGCACAACCGGCCAGCACCGCGGCGATGATGAGAAACGGCAATATCTTCATAGACCTGTCTCCGAAACAATTTCAGATGTGACTATCGCGGACGAGCAGCGCGCGACAAGCGGTTTCATATCCCGAACTCCGCCTGGCCCTCGTCCAGCGCGCTGATGGTTTCAGCGGCCATGACGCGGGTGATGCGGGTTTTTTGTTCGAGGGCGGCCATATCCAGGCGCTCGACGATGCGAATCGCGGTGGACAGTGAACGTTCGATACGGCGAACGATGAACTGGATGACCTGCTGGTCGACCTCGACCTGCCGGTCGGCGAAAAGCTTGGTCATGACGCCTGCCAGCAAAAGATCATCCGGCTCCTGAATCTCGATGATCGCGGCAGTCTTCAACCGCGATGCGAGATCAGGCAATCTTACGCCCCATGCAGCGGGAAAGCGGCGCGCGGTGAGAAGAATGGTCGAACCGGCGGCCCGCGCCGCATTGATGAGATGGAAAAGTCCGGCTTCATCGAGATCCGCGGCATCCGCATCGTCGATCAGAACGGGCGGCGTTTCATCGAAATTTGCAACGGCTTGCGCAATGCGGTTGGCCGGCACCGATTGCGCGCCGCTGACCTCTTGCCAGATCGCCGCGATATGCGATTTTCCGGCTCCCGAGGGGCCTGCAAGCAAAGCCACAGGCGACGGCCATTCGGGCCATTGATCCATGAAGTCGAGCGCCTGACGGTTGGCAGGCGAGACGATCAGATCATCGCGCGAGTATCCTGCGACATGGCCAAGATCGAACGGAAGCTGCCGTGGCTTTTCCAGTCTCGACATCACGATACCGAACGCGGGCTCCGAGGCCGCGGCGTCTTGTGCTCAGGCGCCTCCAGCTCTTCGTAATTGCCCTTGTAGAGCGGCGATTCGAGGTAGCGGCCGATGGCGAAGCGGACAAGAACGCCGATGGCCGCGGCAATCGGCACGGCAAGTAGAAGTCCCACGAAACCGAACAGAGCACCAGCGGCAAACAGCGCAAACATCAGCCAGACCGGGTGTACACCCACACTTTTGCCGACGAGTTTCGGCTGCAGGATGTTGCCTTCGATGAACTGGCCGACAAAGAACACACCGGCGACCGCAGCGACCATGATCCAGTCCGGCCAGAACTGCACGAGCGCCACGCCGATTGAAACGACCAGACCGACCAGCGACCCGACATAGGGAATGAAGCTGATGATACCTGCGAAAAGCCCGATCAGGATCGCGAAATTCAGTCCCGTCAGCGTCAGGCCGACGGCATACATGACGCCGAGGATGAGGCACAGCGTGCCCTGCCCGCGTACGAAACCGGCGGTCGAATGGTTGATCTCGTTGGCGAGCTGGCGGACCGTCTCGACATGCTGGCGCGGAATCCAGCTATCCACTTTCGAGACCATGCGGTCCCAATCCAGCAGCATGTAGAAGGCGACGACCGGCGTCACCACGAAAAGGCTGGCGACGCTGACCAGAGCCAGACCGGAGCTCCAAAGCGACTGGAACACGGTGGAGATGAAGCCGACGCCGGAATTGACCAGCGAATTGAGCCCATCGCGCAGGCTGTTGGCATCGACGCCGAAGCGATCTTCAATCCATTGCGGATCGAAACTCGTAATGCTCGATTGCAATTGCGTCATGTAGCCCGGCAGCTTGCTGATGAAATCGGCCAATTGCGATGCGAGCACCGGAATAAGCAGCACCAGCGCCAGAAGCAGCACGACGACGAACACCAGAAGGATGAGAATTGTCGCCATGAGCCGCGAAAGCCCGAGGCGCTGCAGCCTGTCGGCTACAGGGTCGAGGAAATAGGCAAGCGCCAGACCGGCCACGAATGGCAGCAGAATATCGCTGAACACATAGACGAAAAGCGCGACGACTGCCGCGGCAATCAGCCAGAAGCCGACCTGACGCCGCAGGGCCAGAGAGGCCGGATCTTGCCGCCTCACTTCAACCGCCTGAATTTTTTCTTTCGCCATAGCTATTCATATGCCTCAACCAAGCCACGAGATAGGCCCCGGCGGAAGCTATGGTCAAGAGGCCAGAAAGCAATACAAGGCCTGTGCGTAAGTGTTCGATTTTTGAAAAGAATGCGAGTTCGGCCAGCACAACCGCAACCAGAACGATCTGAACCGCGGTATTCGCCTTTGAAACCATCAGCGGCTTCATCTCGACCGGACTGCCCATGACGGATGAAAGAAGCACGGCCAGTATGATCAGCGCGTCACGCGAAACGACCATGATGACGAGCCAGAGCGGAATTTCGCCCATGAAACCGAGCACCACGAACACGCTGACCAGAAGCAGCTTGTCGGCCATCGGGTCAAGATAGGCGCCAAGCTCCGATTTCTGGTTGAAATGGCGCGCGATGAAGCCATCCACGGCGTCGGACACGCCTGCGATTACAAATCCGACGAATGCCCAGCGCATTTCACCGGTCAGAAGCGCGAAAACGACGCCCGGCACCAGAAGAAAGCGCATAATCGTGATAAGATTGGGTATCGTCACGCCACACCCTCCAATGTTGGCGCTATAGCATAGAAGTTGGCACCCGTACTTGCCGCAAGGCGCAAACTTAGGAGATGAGGATGTCCACGGTTTTGTCACCACTCCGAGGGCTCCAGAACGTCGCAATCCTTGCAGCGATTGCCCTGACATGCGAAGAGCGGCACTATTAGAGCGGCAAGGAAACCGGGTATGACCGAGGCAAAAAAGAATGGGCTTACCTATGCTGAGGCAGGCGTCGATATCGATGCAGGCAATCAGCTCGTCGAAAAGATCAAGCCTCTGGTTCGCTCCACACGCAGGCCGGGCGCGGATGGCGAAATCGGCGGCTTTGGCGGCCTGTTCGACCTCAAGGCAGCAGGCTTTACCGATCCGGTTCTGGTTGCCGCCAATGATGGCGTCGGCACCAAGCTGAAGATCGCGATCGACGCGGGAAAGCACGATACGATCGGCATCGACCTTGTCGCCATGTGCGTCAACGACCTTATCGTGCAGGGCGCGGAGCCTCTGTTCTTTCTGGATTATTTCGCGACCGGCAAGCTCGATCCCGATCAGGGCGCGGCCATCGTCGGCGGCATCGCCGAAGGCTGCAGGCAGTCCGGTTGCGCGCTGATCGGCGGTGAAACCGCCGAAATGCCCGGCATGTATCACGGCAAGGATTATGATCTTGCGGGTTTTGCGGTGGGTGCTGCCGAACGCGGCCAGTTGCTGCCGACCGACGACATCGTTGAAGGCGACGTGCTGCTCGGCCTCGCCTCCTCCGGCGTTCATTCCAACGGCTACTCGCTGGTGCGTCGCATCGTCGAAAATTCCGGCCTGAATTGGGACGACAAGGCACCGTTCGGCAATGGCGAGACGCTTGGAGAAGCCCTGCTGGAGCCGACACGTATTTACGTGAAGTCGCTGTTGAAGGCTGTTCGCGGCACGCATGGCATCAAGGCGCTGGCGCATATTACCGGCGGCGGTTTCCCTGAAAATATCCCGCGCGTTCTGCCGAAGGACTTTTCCGCAGAACTCGATCTCGACGCGATCGACGTGCCGCCCGTTTTCTCATGGCTTGCCAAGGTTGGTGGTGTCGAGGCCAACGAAATGATGCGCACATTCAACTGCGGTATCGGCATGATTCTGGTCGTTGCCTCCGGCCAGGCGGCGCAGGTTGCCGCGGTTTTGCAGGAAGCAGGCGAAACCGTCACGCCTATCGGCCGCATCGTTCCGCGCCGTGAAACCGGCGTGATTTACAATGGAACACTTTCGCTATGAACAGACAGCACGCCAAGAAGATCGCAATCCTGATTTCCGGCCGCGGCTCGAATATGGTTGCGTTGATCGACGCGGCCAGCGACCCGGCTTTTCCGGCTGAAATTGTCGGCGTCATTTCCGACAATGCGGATGCGGCGGGCTTGAGACTGGCGGCAGCGCGCGGCATTCCAACCCGCGCCGTCGTGAAGAAGGCCTCCGATACGAAACAGGCGCATGACGCCGCAATCGGCGCGGTTTTGGCCGAGTTCGGCGCGGAAATCGTCTGTCTGGCAGGCTATATGCGATTGCTGACGGCCGAATTCGTGGAAAAATGGCAGGGCCGGATGCTCAACATCCACCCGGCATTGCTGCCCTCCTTCAAGGGCCTGAACACGCATGAACAGGCGCTGGAAGCAGGCGCGCGCATTCATGGCTGCACGGTTCATTTCGTGACATCGAAGATGGATGACGGCCCGATCGTCGCGCAGGCCGCCGTTCCAGTCGTCGTCGGCGATACGGCGGACAGCCTGTCGGCCCGCGTTCTGAGGGCAGAGCACAGCCTTTATCCAATCGCCTTGCGGCTGGTGGCAGAAGGCGAAGCGCGCATGGATGGAGACAAAACGGTGTTTTCGAACATCGACGAGTCGGAAAAAGCCGCGAAGGTAATTCTCTCATCGCCAAACCCGCTGCGCGCGGAAATCAATCTCGAGCAACTGGCCCGCGTCACGCCGTAACGACCTCTTGCAGCCGGTAGCAATTCTTACTACCTTTTGGCTGAAGGAGTTTGTCATGGCAGGTGTCGAGAAAGTCAGCGTCGCGCTTTCATCCGAGTTGCTGGACACGGTTAAGGATGCCGTTTCCAGCGGCGAGTATGCCTCGGCCAGCGAAGTCATTCGTGAAGCTTTGAGAGAATGGCGGCTGCGCAAGCCGCTTCGGCACGCGGAGATCGAACGCCTCCGGCAGGCATGGAACGAAGGCGTATCCAGCGGACCATCCGAGCCGCTCGACATGGAAGATTTGAAGAGCAAGGCGCGGCAGCGTTTCAAGAATTCGCCGCGCACGCATGGCTAGGCTGAAAATCTTTCGAAGCCCGGCGACCGAAAATGATCTGATCGACATCTGGTGCAGCATCGCGCCAGACAGTCCAGCCGCAGCGGATCGTGTTCTGGATCACATCTCAGAGAGAATTTTACAGCTTGCTGACTTTCCTGAATCAGGTCCGGCAAGGCCGGAAATCGCGGAAGACGCCCGCGCTTTGTCTGTCGCGAATTATCTGGTTCTCTACCGCATTTTTGACGAGCGTATTGAAATCATCCGCGTGGTCCATGGCGCGCGGGATGTTGAAGCGCTTTTCTAGCCTTTCAGCCCGCAGCCCTGATCCAGACCTTGTTGTCATGAAACGCAGCACCGCCATAGGGTGCGGCGGCGTCGGCGCCGGTTAGGGTGTTGATGCCCTCGCCGCGCTCATGGGCGCTGTTTGGCCAGATGCCTTCGGCAATGACCACGCCACGCTTGATGCCGTTGAACAGCTTCACATGCAGAATGACTTCGCCGCGCGTATTGCCGATTTCGGCACGGTCGCCATCGGCGAGGCCCAGCATTGCAGCGTCTTCGGCATGCAGCAGAAGCTCCGGGCGGCCTTCCTTGGCTTTTGAAACCGGGGTTTCGGCGAAGCTTGAATTCAGATAGTTGCGCGCAGGCGATGTGGCCAAGCGGAACGGGTGCTCGGCATCTGCCACCTCGATCAGATCGACATGGTCTGGAAATTCAGGCAAACGCTCGTGCGGCCCGAAAATTCCCATACTTTTCGGCGGCTTGTTGGGTGCAAAGCCGCCATTCCATTGCGGCTTGAAGCGGAATTTGCCGTCGGGATGGCCAAAGCCCTTCAAGAAATGCGCCGTTTCGAATTCAGGCTGCATGTCGGCCCAGCGCTTTTCGCGCAAATCTTCGAAATCGCCGATATCGCGGCTCTTCAGAAGCGCGTCGATATGCTGCTTTTCGGTCATGCCGAAGCCGGGCAAATGCGCCACGCCGAGCCGCCTCGCCAATTCCTCAATGACATAGTGATTTGTGCGCGGACCATCAGGTGCATCGATCAGCTTCGGCCCCAGCGTCACATGCTGGTTGCCGCCGCCCTTGTAGACGTCGTCGTGCTCCAGAAACATCGTGGCAGGCAGCACAAGATCCGCCAGTTGGGCGGTATCGGTCATGAACTGCTCGTGCACGCAGGTAAACAGATCTTCGCGCAGAAAACCCTGCCGCACCAGTCGCTGTTCAGGGGCGACATTCACCGGATTGGTGTTCTGGATCAGCATCGCGGTGACCGGCGGGCCGCCATAAAGCGCATCTTCCGCACCGGTCAGCACAGGGCCGATGCGCGAATGGTCGAGGTAGCGGATCGTGGGATCGCGGAGCTTGTCGCCCTCAAGCATATCCTTGTTGAACTTGAAACCGGAAATGCCGGAATTGGAATGAAACGCGCCACCGCCCTCATACTGCCAGCAGCCGGTGACGGCAGCGATGGAAAGGGCGGCATGCATATTGGCCGCGCCATTGCGCTGGCGGGCAAAGCCATAACCGAGACGGAAGAAGGTGCGTTGCGTGGTGCCGACCAGCCGCGCGAAGGCTTCGATCTCGGCAACCGACAGGCCAGTGATCGCGGACGCCCATTCCGGCGTCTTGTCGCGCAGATGCGCTTCGAGACCGGCAGGATCGTCGGTGTATTTTTCCAGATAGGCGCGGTCGGCCATGCCTTCGCGGAAAAGCACATGCATTGCCGCGCAAGCCAAAGCGCCATCGGTGCCGGGCTTTACCACCAGGCCCATATCGGCCTGTTTCATCGTGGCATTTTCATAGATGTCGATGACGACGATCTTTGCGTCGCGGTCTTTGCGCGCGCGGATCGCGTGGGTCATCACATTGACCTGCGTGACCACCGCATTGGTGCCCCAAATGACGATGCAGTCGGATTTCGCCATCTCGCGCGGGTCGCTGCCGCGCAGGGCGCCGGTGCCCATGACGTAACCTGTCCAGGCGATATTGGTGCAGATAGAGCCGAAGAAGCCGGAATACTTCTTTGCGTGGCGCAGGCGTTCGATACCGTCGCGCTGCACCAGCCCCATCGTGCCCGCATAGAAATAGGGCCAGACCGTTTCCGAACCGTATTTCTCTTCAGCGCGCAGGAATTTCTCGGCGACGAGATCGAGCGCGTCGTCCCAGCCGATCTCGCTCCAGCCGCCCTCGCCCTTGCCACCCTTGCGAATGAGCGGCTTCAGAAGGCGGTCAGGATGGTGGATGCGGTCAGCGTAGCGCGCAACCTTGGCGCAGATGACGCCAGCCGTGTAGCTGTTGTCCTTTGCGCCATGAACCCGGCCGATGCGCTTACCGTCGATGATTTCGACATCGAGCGCGCAGGTCGACGGGCAGTCATGGGGACATGCCGAGTGGCCAATTCTTACATTCGCGTGCTGGTTCATGGCGGGAAACTACAGGGTTTTTCCTAGAAGGTGTAGAGCCAGCAACCGACAGATTACTCCGCAGTGCCTTCTTCATATTCCGCGGAAAGCCGCAGCCATTTTTCTTCGTGGCCAGCCAGAGTGCTGGCAAGCTGCGAGCGTTCCTTGGCAAGCTGCGTCGCGGTGGACGGGTCCTTTTCGTAGACTGCCGGGTTTGCCAATTCATCCTCGATACCGTCGATGCGCTTGCGGATACGATCCATCAGCGCTTCGGTCGCGCGGATTTCCTTGGCGATCGGCTCCATCGCGGCACGGCGGTTTGCTGCCTCGCGGCGACGGTCCGCTTTGGACGCCTTATCGGCCTCGCGACGTTCCTTGCGATCACCCGATACGCCGGTGACAAGCTGGCGGTAGTCGCCGAGATCGCCGTCATACGGGTTCACCTGGCCGTCCTTGACCAGCCAGAGCCGGTCGGCGGTCGCCTCGATCAGATGGCGATCATGCGAAATCAGGATCACGGCACCGGGAAAATCGTTCAGCGCATGGATCAGCGATTCGCGCGAGTCGATGTCCAGATGGTTGGTCGGTTCGTCGAGGATGAAGAGGTTTGGCCCTTCGAATGCCGAAAGCCCCATCAACAGTCGCGCCTTCTCGCCGCCGGAAAGGTCTTTCGCGGCAGTGTTCATCTTTTCCGTTGCGAGGCCGAATTGCGCGACGCGAGCGCGCACTTTCGATTCCGGCGCTTCCGGCATCAGGCGGCGTACATGCTCATAGGCGTTTTCTTCCGGGCGAAGATCGTCGAGCTGATGCTGCGCGAAAATCGCGACCTTGAGGCCCGGCGCAATTGTCATCGTGCCATTCTCGGCCTTCAGGCGACCGGAAAGCAGCTTTGCGAAGGTCGACTTGCCGTTGCCGTTCGCCCCCAGAAGCGCGATGCGGTCGTCGGCATCGATTCGCAAATTCAGTTTGCGCAGGATCGGCTTGCTGCTCTCGTAACCGACATTGACGTTTTCGATCGCGACGATCGGCGATGCCACAGTCTTCACCGGTTCAGGAAACGAGAATGGCCGCACGGAATCGCTCACCATCGCGGCGATCGGCTTCATCTTTTCCAGCGCCTTCAGGCGCGACTGTGCCTGCCTTGCCTTGGAAGCCTTGGCGCGGAAACGCTCCACGAAGGATTCCATGTGCTTGCGCGCGGCTTCCTGCTTCACACGGCCTTTTTCCTGAAGCAGCGCCTGCTCTGCGTGCTGGCGCTCGAACTGGTCGTAACCGCCTCGCCAGAAGGTGAGCTTCTTGTGCTCCAGATGCACGATGGAATTGACGGCGCGGTTCAACAGGTCGCGATCGTGCGAAATCAGCAGGACGGTGTGCGGATATTTCGAAACATAGGTTTCAAGCCACAACGTGCCTTCGAGATCGAGATAGTTGGTCGGTTCGTCGAGCAGGAGCAGATCCGGCTCGGAAAACAGCACGGCTGCGAGTGCCACACGCATGCGCCAGCCGCCAGAGAAGGATGAGGCTGGGCGCTGCTGAGCGTCTGCATCGAACCCCAGACCGGCAAGAATGGTCGCCGCGCGCGATTCTGCCGAATGCGCGTCGATATCGGCCAGCCGCATGTGGATTTCCGCGATGCGGTTCGGGTCCATCGCCGTCTTTTCTTCTTCCAGAAGTGCTGTGCGCTCGACATCGGCCCTCAGGACGATCTCGATCAACGCTTCTTCGGTAGCGGGCGCTTCCTGCGCGACCTGACCGATGCGCGTGTTTTTCGGAATACCGATGGAGCCGGTTTCGGATGAAAAATCGCCGGTGATCGCCTTGAACAGCGTCGTTTTGCCGGTGCCATTGCGTCCGACAAGCCCCGCCTTGGTGCCCGCTGGCAGGGTGAGAGAGGCATGATCCAGCAACAACCGGCCTGCCATCCGAAGGGAAAGTTCGTTGATCGTAAGCATATCCGGGCTTTTGCACGGCTAGGCCCGACTTCGCAAGGGGTTACTGGAAAGCGAAACGGCCCGCGCATGGCGGGCCGCTTCTGCTAGGCTTATAGATTACCTGCTTGCGGTTCTCACCAGATTGCACAGCGAGACCAGATCGCGATCATACGAGGCTGCGTTCGCCATGACGTCGACGCAACGCTTTCTCATGCGTAACATCTGACCATCAGACATGCCTGCGATCGCACCGGCTCCCGGTCCACCAGGCGCGCCGGGCATACCCGGATTGCCTGGATTGCCTGGGTTGCCGGGATTTCCCGGATTGCCGGGGTTCCCTGGATTACCCGGATTTCCTGGGTTGCCGGGATTACCAGGGTTTCCTGGATTTCCCGGATTGCGACCGCCGCCACCGATACCGATGCCGACCCCAACACCTATTCCGCCCCGGCCGCCTACACTGGCACCGACACCTGCATTCACCCCATTGCGTCCACCTACGGACGCGCCAACCCCTGCGTTAACGCCGTTGCGTCCACCAACCGAAGCGCCAACCCCTGCATTGACACCTCGCGAGCCGCCAACATTAGCGCCTACGCCTGCATTCACCCCACTGCGCCCGCCGACAGAAGCGCCGACGCCCGCATTCACACCTCTTGAACCGCCTACACTGGCGCCAACCCCTGCGTTGACACCGCCCCGGCCTCCAACCGAAACACCGAGACCAAGACCCAAGCCACCACTCCTGGAGCCACCTAGCCCTAGACCCAGACCGCCGCCGCTTCTGGAGCCGCTGCTGCCAAGTCCCCGATCGCCGCTAACGCTGCCGCGATCCCTGCCACTGCTGCGATCCTGCGCAGTAGCAGGTATTGCCAATGAAAATATAAGTGCAGTCCCAGCTACGATGCTGGCTATTCTACGTCCTTTCATGCTCATAACGCTCTCCCTTGTGTTCGTTAACGTCCACAGGACCAGTAGAAATACCGGTCCTATAACAATACGCAGGGCAGCTTTTTTAAGTTTCATTGCACGAAAGGTTTGGTTTCCAAACCAACTTTAAAAACAGTAAAGCTTTAAGTAAATTTTCCTTCTGACACGCTTGATTCAGGCAAACTCCCGGCCCTTTTCAGTTTTCTGGAAAGTCGATATGTCCGATTTATCTAACGTCGCCCCAAGCATTTTGAGTATCATCTCTGCCTGCCCGCGGTATTGCGTCTGGTAGTTGAAAAAATTTGCAAGTGCAGGCGCTAGTCGATGTGAAATGGTACGCATGTCACTTACCGTCATGTAGCTGAAGCGGCCTGTCAGTGCCTTGTCGCCCAACTCTTCGACCCAGCCTGAAATGCGTGTGTCTTCCGTTTTGCGCAGAAAATGGAGCTTGGCGAGATCATCCTGAATGATCGCATCGCCGGACGCGGGCGGATCGCCCTCGCCTGTGAACCGCTTCATCCAAATCCGGTCGGTCGCGAGAATATGGTTCAATACACTGACCAGCGATCCCGGCACGGTCGCCACCACGCGCTGAAAATCTTCATCTTCCAAAGTCGATGCCGCGTCATAGAGCCGGGCGTTGGCCCAGGCATTGTATGCCGCAAACATCCTGAAATGCTGTTTCATGGACTTCCTTTTGAAATGCAAAACAAGGAATATGCGCGCCATTCCTAAAGCGCGGGAAGAGATGCGCAATGACGATTATGCGTTATGGCCTCGACTTCAAAACGTAGCGGCAAATTTCCGAGCACGCTGAAGGTGGTTCATCCCTAAAATTCTGTCTCTGGACGACAAATGGCGTTACGTGTCAAAAACGCCGATCATTTGGATGAGGAGAGAAGTTTGGGCCTCCGGGAAGAAAAGAAGGATCGCACCCGGACTCAGCTACTCGAGGCTGGGCTGGATCTGATCCACAAGCGCGGGTTCGAGCAAACGACCATTGCCGATATAGCCGCCGCAGTCGGCGTTTCGCCGCGCACCCTGCTGCGTTACTTTCCGACCAAGGAAGATGTTATCGTTAGCTGGGTGCAGGATGGCATGACCATCATTCGGGAGGAATTGCGCGAACGGCTCAAATCCGAGCCGCCCGTTGACGCCCTTCTCGCCTCGGCGCGGGCCATGCTCGCAATTTTCGACGAAAAATCTCATTTTTTCCTCACCGTCGAAACTGCAATCCGCTCCAACAGGAGCATTTCTGCACGGAAAGAGCAGATGATCGCCGAGCTGATCGACGAGGTCGCTCAGATCATAATCTCACCGGACAGGCCGTCGCAGCTCCCGCAGGTTGTCGCCTATACGATTTCGGGGACCGTATTCGCACTCATTCGAGCGACGCTGAATAGCTGGGTAGACGGCGGAGCCGGAATGTCACTCACCAATATCTTCGACCAGGCGGCAAGCGTTGTGCACTTCGATAAAAGTGGCACTTAACGACATTTGTCGTTGACAGCCATAATTCTCCATGCAATTCCTCGATGAACTGCCTGAGCAGCTTCATTGCAAAATAGCGTCGCCAGCGCAGGCACGCTGCTGGAGATATGGAATGTCCGCATATGAAAAGATCGCGCTCATCACCGGCGCGACCCGTGGTCTGGGCTTTGAAACGGCACGCCAACTTGCACGGAAGGGCGTATTTGTGCTTCTCGGCGCACGCGACCTCGACGCCGGACGGGAAAAAGCCGAGGCACTACGCACTGAGGGTTTGGCGGTCGAAGCGATCGAAATCGACCTCAATCGACCCGAAACCATCGATACTGCCGCATCAACGATCGCAGAGCGTTTCGGCAGGCTCGACATCCTGGTCAACAATGCGGGAATCCTGCTTCTCGACACCGACGATTTTCCAAGCGTGGCCCCGACGCAGACCCTGCGCGAATCTTTCGAGGTCAATTTCATCGGTACGGTGCTTGTGACGCAGAAGATGTTGCCTGTGATCCGCAAGGCGACCAGCGGCCGTATAGTCAATTTGTCGAGCAGTGTCGGGTCTCTTTGGTGGAACGGCGATTCCGCCAACCCCACGCCCGATGTCAAATGGCTTGGCTATGCGGCCTCCAAGGCAGCGCTCAACATGCTGACCGTGCAGCTTGCCTTCGAATTGCGCGACACCCCGATCAAGGTAAACTCGGTATGCCCCGGCTATGTCATGACGGATTTGAACAAGGGCGGCGGCTACGTCACGATCGAGGATGGCGTTCAGGCATCGGTCAAATACGCTTTACTGGACGATGCCGGCCCGAGCGGTCAGTTCTTCAACATCGAAGGCCCCATCAGATGGTAACGGCCTTAAAGTATCGGATTTTGCTCTCGCAAGCGTGTATGTAACCGGTTCGGCCACAAAAAAGCGCGGCACGTTTACAGTCAACGTGTTCGCGGTCGAAATTATGCAGGAAAGATCTTTCATGCTTGGAATTAACTGGAGGGACATTCCCGCCTGGCTGCTGGCCGCATTTTTCCTCGCCGGGGCCTATGGGAATAGTTTCGTCACTGCCGGGATTGCCGCTGACTACGCGCGCTGGGGTTATCCACCGGGCTTTCACTATCTCACGGCCATCCTGGAATTCACGACAGCCGTAATGCTGATGTTCCGGCCTCTTCGCTTCTACGGATCGCTGCTCGGAAGTGCCGTCATGCTGGCCGCGATAGGAACGGTTGTGTTTCATGGAGAATATGCGCATGGCATACCTCCCTTAGTCGTCCTGGGTGTCTGCATTCTGGTCGCTATTTTGACGACAAGATCGAAATTATCACTGCCGCGTTGATCCTGAAATGCTGTTTCATGGACTTCCTTTTGAAATGCAAAACAAGGAATATGCGCGCCATTCCTAAACTGCGGGAGGAGATGCGCAATGACTATCCTACTTTATGATCTGGTCGGCAGCGATCCCACCCGCCCCTTCAGCCCGCATTGCTGGAAAGTCGCAATGGCGCTCGCGCATAAAGGCCTCGATTTCAAGAGCGTGCCGACGAATTTCTTGAGCGTACCCAGTGTCGAAGGCGGGGCATCGAAGACCATTCCGGTCATTCGCGACGACGAAACACTTGTGTCTGACTCATTCGACATCGCCCTTTATCTGGATGCGACATATCCGGACCGGCCGACACTTTTCGGTGGCAAGGGCGGAGAATCGACGACGCGCTTTATCGAACGCTGGTCGCAAACGACAGTGCATCCGTATCTTGGCGCCGCCGCTCTGATGGACATTCATGATCGGCTTGATGCTGACAACGCAGCTTATTTCCGCAAAAGCCGCGAAGCGCGATATGGCAAGACGCTGGAACAGGTCTCGGTAGACCGCGAAGCGGGCCTAGCCGCATTCCGGGCATCGCTTGAGCCCTTGCGCAGCATGCTGGCCTATCAGCCCTTCATAGGCGGTCAGACGCCCTTGTTCGCGGATTACATCGTGTTCAGTGCATTTCAATGGATGCGGATCATGTCGCCATTTCAGGTGTTGGTTGACGGCGACGTCGTGACCGAATGGTTCGAGCGCTGTCTCGATCTGCACGGAACGCTTGGACGCAAGGTAAGTGCCGCCGCGTGATTTGCAGGCGCTATCGGGCTTGGCAAGGCGGCGGGCGGCTTGTATAGAGCGCGCCACACGCAAATCCCCAATCACCAAAGGACAAACCATGGCGATCGAACGCACATTCTCGATGATCAAGCCGGACGCAACCAAGCGCAACCTCACCGGTGCGGTCACCAAGATGCTGGAAGATGCAGGCCTTCGCGTCGTTGCCTCCAAGCGCGTCTGGATGAGCACCCGTGAAGCGGAAGGCTTCTACGCAGTTCACAAGGAACGCCCCTTCTTCGGCGAACTGGTCGAAGGCATGACCTCCGGCCCGACCATCGTTCAGGTTCTGGAAGGCGAAAACGCCATCCTGAAGAACCGCGAAATCATGGGCGCAACCAACCCGGCAAACGCCGATGAAGGCACGATCCGCAAGACGCACGCCCTGTCGATCGGCGAAAACTCGGTCCACGGCTCGGATGCTCCCGAAACCGCTGCCCAGGAAATCAAGTACTGGTTCTCGGACACGGAAATCGTCGGCTAACAGCCAACGCGAATCCGGGGCGGTAACGCCTTATAATTGAATCAAAAAAGCCGGCTCTTGGGCCGGCTTTTTTGTTGAGTTAAGGATCGAAGTCCTCATTGTCATCAGGCTCATAAACAGCGAATGGATCGTCTTGCGCATGGTGGCGCACAAGCAGAATTACTGCCTCGCCATTCCTGTCGATCTCATAATCAAATCTATAATTGCCTTTGACCCAACGTCGAATTCCCTCAAACGAGGTCGTCTTGAACAGTTCGAATTGTGACCCGGCCAGCGGATATTCATCCAGCAGCCGGACCACACTGCTTATATCCTCCGCAAAACGTCGCGCGGCTGACCGGCTGTTTCCTGAAAGATAATCACGCTCTTTACGAACAAACGCCGCTGCACTCGGCGTAAATTTCGTCATCTACCGATCGTGCCATAAAGCGGCAAATCATCGGCGATTTCTTCGACCAGTCGATCTCCGTCGATCAACTCGCCGCCTGCAGCTTCGCCACGCGCTACGGCCAGATCGCGCAGATGCTGTCCCTCGCCCGCCAGATAGTTTTTCAATGCCCTGACGATTATCCAGCTTCGCTTACGATCGAGGATAGCTGCGACCTCATCAATTCCCTCAAGAACATCCGACGGCAATCTAACGGCCACGGGGTCTGAAAGCGTTCCTGCCATACTCCGCTCCTTCGTTTACGCTGTATTACAATGTAATACGCCCCCAGCGAAACGCAAGACGAAGAGTGATTGCAGGCTCAAGACGAAGCAGCGAAGCGGGCCAGATCATTGCCTTCCGCATCCATGAGGTAGAGCTTGCCTTCCTCGATGCGGTAGCTCGCGGTCTTTGCGAGAGCGTCAAACAGCTTCTGTTCTTGATCCATGACCGCTGGCGGACATGCCATTTTCGTCGAGCCGGCATCGCTGAAGGAAATCTTGCCGTCTTCTTTCAATTCGGCTTTCGAGAAGTAGCTGTTGCAGCCACCCCGTCCCGATACGGCACCATCGGATTTGATGCTGATGGTCGACTGCGCATAGTCGATGACACCTTTGCCGTGCAAATCCTCGGCCAGCCAGACTGTATCGAAAATCTCGCTGTCCTTGCTTTCGTCCTGCGCTGCCACCCTTGTCAGCATCAGCATGTGCTTCTCGTCCTTGGCCGGATCGAGCTGGTAGCGCGTATCGTTGATGAACCAGAGCTGGTTATCCACCGTGATGCGGGCCTGAAGCGCGTAGGTCATGTTGGGACGAAGCGTTGCCGGATCGAACTTGATGTCGAATGCGACAGGCACCTGCCCTGCCGGATCGATAATTTGTTCGCCAAGAACTGCTGCCGGTGCATCGGCCAGCGAGACGTCGGCCAATTGGACCGTCACCACCGCATTCGGCGGCAAGGCGATGCGCTCGCGATACATGACCTCGCCCTGCACGCTTTTTTCGGCGGCCAATGAAAAATCAGGCGCGACCAGAATACCCATGGTCAGCGGCACGAAACCGAAAAGCAGGAATTCAGCCAATCTTTCCATCATGGTTCTTCTCCTCCGGCCAGTGTTTCGAAAATAAGAACCCGGATTGCGGTGGTTCCAAGGCTAAAGATCAGTCCCGTTTCCAGCGGGCTGCTGCCTTGTCGTCGCTTTCCTTCGCATCGACCCACGCGCCGGAAGACCCGTCGACCAGATGTTCTTTCTTCCAGAAGGGGGCGTTGGACTTCAGATAGTCCATGAGAAAATTGGCGGCATCGAATGCCGCCTGCCGGTGCGCGGATGCCGCAATCACCAGCACGATGTTTTCGCCGGGCGACACTTTTCCATAGCGGTGGATCGCGGTCAGGCCGAGCAAAGGCCAGCGTGCGATCGCTTCATCCGCGATGCGCGCGATTTCGGCTTCCGCCATACCGGGATAATGTTCGAGTTCCAGTGCCGACAATCTGCCTGCCTCGTCACGGCAAAGGCCGGAGAATGTGACGACGGCGCCGACATCCTTGCGGCTGCCGGTCAGTTTGTCGATTTCGGCGGCAATGTCGAAATCGCCGGGCTGGATGCGGATGGTCGGCTTTATGACCCCGCCCATAGCCTAACCGCCCGTCATTGGCGGAAACAGGCCGATTTCGCGCGGCGAACCGAGCTTTTCGCTATGGTCGGCATGTTCATGATCGATCGCGACGCGGATGACCTCGGGATACAGAAGTGCGGCTTCATAATTTTCGCCGCGCCCCTTCAACCAGGTCAAAAGATCGGAAACCGTGCTGAGGCTTTCAGGCAGCGTCACATCTTCCTCAGGCACGCCTATGCGCTCGCGCACCCAGGCGAAATAGACAAGTTTGACGGCAGCTTCGCTCATTCGTCGATAATGTGCTTCACGCCCGCACGGAAATAGTCATATCCGGTGTAGAGCGTCACGATTGCGGACGCCCAGAGCAGCGTGATGCCAATCTGCGTCCAGTAAGGAACGATCTTGTCGCCTGCCGGTCCGAGAAGCAGGACGGCGATTGCAACCATCTGCATCGCGGTCTTCCACTTCGCCAATTGCGTGACCGGCACGCTGACCTTCAAGGCCGCGAGATATTCGCGAAGGCCGGAGACGAGGATTTCACGGCACAGAATGATGATTGCCGCCCACAGCGTCCAGCCTGCAATTGTGCGATCCGTGTCGGCGGCGAGCAGAAGCAGGCAGGTCGCGACAAGCAGCTTGTCGGCGATCGGATCGAGCATCCGGCCGATATTGGAGGTCTGCTTCCAGGCGCGCGCCAGATAGCCATCGAGATAATCGGTTATGCTTGCGGCGAGAAACAGGAACAGCGCCGAATAGCGCGCAAAGTCGCTGGAACGGAGTTGGCCTTCGAGGAAAAAGCACAAAACGATCAGCGGAATCGCAACGATACGCGCGTAAGTAAGTATATTCGGGAGATTGAAAGCGCGATTTGCCATGGATTCCGTAACTCTTTGTTCGAAGTAGTCAAATCAGAAGCAGGTGGCGGAGGTCAATCTCCGAACACGGCGAAAATAGGCCAATTCGCGTTAACTCTCATGAAAATGATTGTAAACGAGCCGAGCAATCGACTCGGAAATGCCCTCCACAGCCCGTAAATCCTCTATACCAGCCCCGCTCACGGCTTTCGCCGTGCCGAAATGAAGCAGCAATGCTCTTTTTCTGCCGGGGCCGATGCCGCTGATCTCGTCGAGCGGATTGCGAACCATTTCCTTCTTGCGCCGCGCCCGATGCGAGCCGATCGCAAAGCGGTGCGCCTCGTCGCGCATACGTTGTACGAAATAAAGGACCGGATCACGCACCGGTAGCGTAAAGGACTCGCGCCCCGCAACGAAGAAGCGCTCGCGACCGGCCTCACGGTCCTGCCCCTTGGCGACGCCGATGGCAGTCACACGATCGGCAACGCCAAGGCTTTCAAGCACCGGCCGCACCGCCGACATCTGCCCTTGCCCGCCGTCGATCAGGATAACGTCGGGCCATGCCGGAAAGGACGAACCTTCGATCTCGTCATCACCGCCGCCATCGCCCGCCTCATGGCCATGCTCTTTCAGAAGCCGCGAAAAACGCCGCTCCATGACTTCGCGCATCATGCCGAAATCATCGCCCGGTGTGATGTCGGTCGAGCGGATGTTGAATTTGCGGTACTGGTTTTTTACGAAACCTTCGCCACCGGCGACGATCATGCCGCCAACGGCATTCGTGCCCATAATATGCGAATTGTCATAGACCTCGATGCGGCGCGGCGTGCGCTCCAGCCCGAAGGTTTCGGCAAAGCCTTTGAGCAGGCGTGCCTGCGAGGAGGTTTCGGCAAGCCTTCGCCCGAGTGCTTCGCGCGCATTTTGAAGCGCATGCTGCACCAGATCCGTCTTTTCGCCGCGTTGAGGCACGCTGACGCTCACCTTGCGGCCAGCGCGTTCCGACAAAGCCTCGGCCAGCAACTCCTGATCCTCGACCTTCGTGGAAATCAAAAGCGCGCGCGGGCACGGCTTGTCGTCATAGAACTGCGCAAGAAACGAGCCCAGCACCTCCGCGGCTTCAAGTGCCGGATCGGCCTTCGGGAAATAGGCGCGGTTGCCCCAGTTCTGTCCGGTGCGGAAGAAGAACACCTGAATGCAGGTCTGCCCGCCTTCCTGATGGATCGCGAAGACATCCGCCTCCTCGACCGACTGCGGGTTGATGCCCTGATGCGACTGGACGTGAGACAGGGCCGAAAGCCTGTCGCGATAGACGGCGGCGCGCTCGAAATCGAGCTCTTCGGCTGCGTCCTGCATCGCGGTTGAAATTTCCGTTTTCACCTTCTGGCTTTTGCCGGACAAAAAATCCTTCGTCTCGGTGACCAACTCCTCGTAGTCAGCTTTCGAAATCTCGCCGGTGCACGGTCCCGAGCAGCGCTTGATCTGGTAGAGCAGGCAGGGACGCGTGCGGGTTTCGAAGACGGAATCCGTGCAGGTTCGCAAAAGGAATGCGCGCTGCAGCGAATTGATGGTGCGGCCAACGGCACCTGCGGAGGCAAACGGGCCGAAATAATCGCCCTTTCTGGAACGCGCGCCGCGATGCTTGAAAATGCCCGGCGACGGGTGATCGCCCGTCAGCAGAATATAGGGAAACGACTTGTCGTCGCGCATCAGCACGTTGAATCGCGGACGCAAGCGCTTGATAAGATTGGCTTCCAGCAGAAGCGCTTCTATCTCCGTGCGGGTAACGACGAATTCCATCGTCGATGTTTCGCGCACCATGCGGCCGATGCGATGCGTGTGGAAACGGCCCTGCGCGTAATTGGTGACGCGCTTCTTGAGGCTGCGCGCCTTGCCGACATAAAGCACATCGCCCGCCGCATTCATCATGCGGTAGACGCCCGGTGCGTTGGGCAGACGCTTCACAAGCGTCTGGATAACCTCGGCACCGACCATGCCATCGGAATCGCTGGCATGGCCGTTCCAGTCGATGGCCGTGAAGGCCAAGTCCGCGACAGCACTCGGCACCGCGACCTCGACGGCCTCATCGTCGTCGATCTCTATGTCATGGCCGGGCATGTAGCCCGCGACATCCCGGTCCGCCGATCTGGCACTGCCGGGTGGCCGCTTTTCATTCTCACTCATTCAACCATGCCTGTCACATCCGGCGTTTCCCATGCAAGGTGCTGGCCGCCATCGAGCGCAATCATCTGCCCCGTAACCGACCTCGCATCCCAGAGGTAGCGAATCGTAGCGCCGAATTCGGACAAATCCGGGCCGCGCTTTAAAAGAAGGGAATCGACCTGTGCGGCGAAATCATCCTCATTCTGCCGGGCATTCATTAAAGTGGGACCGGGGCCGATCGCATTGACCCTTATATTGGGGGCGAGCGACTGCGCCATTGTCTTGGTTGCGTTCCAAAGCGACGATTTCGAAAGCGCATAAGAGAAATAGCGCGGGGTCGGCTTCCAGACGCGCTGGTCGATGATGTTGACGATCAGGCCATCCTGCTTTTTCGGCAGTGCTTCGGCAAAGCGCCGTGCAAGCAGAACCGGCGCCTTGAGATGGATGTCGAAATGGCGATCCCAGCCCTCCCAATCGAAATCGGTGAGGGAATCGTCTTCGAAGACGGAGGCGTTGTTGACGAGAACGGAAACGCCGCCAAGCGCAGACGCGGCCTTGGCCATCAGCGTATCGACTTGCGCCATATCCGTTAGCTCGGCCTGAACGACGGCTGCCTTGCCGCCAGCCTGCCTGATTTCCCCGGCCAGGGCATCGGCATCGCGCGTGGATGTGTTGCAATGGATCGCGACCGAAAAGCCTGCCTGAGCCAGGTCGAGGACGATCGCCCTGCCCACTCTTTTCGCTCCGCCAGTTACCAATGCCGTCTTGCCGGCCTCTGCCATGTCAAACTCTTTTATCTTCGAAAAATCGGCTGAATTGCCGACTTATGGTTAATCGCTGTTTTCTCATTGGGCATGAATGTGGCGAAAGCAGATTTTGTGCTTCGAAACTGCCGATTCAGTCATGCCGGCGACCTTCAATATAGGCATAGGAAGCCCTTGTACCAAGCGGGTTTCGCCCCTGTGAAACCATCACTCCTGACAGAATTTGTTGCGAAAAGGCAACGTCACGGTTCAGCCTCATTCGCGCCAGCTAATGACCCGATTTCAGGTGCGCTTCGGCCTTATTTTCACACGAAATTGGGAACTGTCAGACGCGGGGCTCGTTAAAGGGTACCCACAAGAAAAAGTTCACTGTCTGAATCAAGACCACATGTGTCCTGTGGCTTAAGGAGTAAAGAAAATGACAGCCAATCGTAAATTTGCTTGGCCGGTGGCTGCGGCCCTCGGGTTTGCCTTCGCCGGCGTTGTTCCCGCCTATTCAGCCGACATCATCAGTGAAGAGCCACCGGCACCTGCTGCGCCGATGGAACTCGCACCGATCGCAACCTGGGGCGGCCCTTATGCCGGTATCCAGCTCGGTTACGGCTTTTCCGGCCGCGCCAATGAGCCTGGCAACCGCATCGACACCGACGGCTTCGTCGGCGGCGGCTTCCTTGGTTACAACTACGACACCGGCAACGGCATCGTAGCTGGTATCGAAGGCGACATCGGTTATTCCGGCGTCAAGGGCGACAATGCAGGCACCGAAGTTAAGGGCGGCGTTGACGGCTCGCTTCGTGCACGTCTCGGCTATGCCGTTTCGCCTGACATCCTGCCTTACGTAACGGCTGGTGGTGCTGCGAAGCGCGTCAAGGTATCCGAAGGCGGCGTTAGCGACAAAGCAACCGCTCTCGGCTGGACCGCCGGTGTCGGCACCGACGTCAAGATCACCGATCAGGTGTTCGGCCGCGTCGAGTATCGCTACACCGACTACGGCAAGGACAGCTTCACCACTGCAGGCGGAACCCGCGATATCGACTCCCGCGATCATCGCGTTCAGTTCGGCATTGGTATGAAGTTCTGATCCTTAAAGGATCGGTACAAGGAAAAGCCGGGTGGAAACACCCGGCTTTTTTGTGTCTTGAATCAAGCTGACGCTGAAACGGTTAGTGTTTTGATGAAGTCGCGAGGCGCCTCTATCTAAATGAACGGCTCTACTTAGGTAGCAAGGCCGCCAGTTCCGGGAATTTCTCGTCGAAGCGGGTTGCCCAGCGCTTGAGTTTCGAGCGCCCCTTCTCCCACTGACCGGCGAAGCGCAGGTCTAGATAGCCAAGCGTCGCGCGCAATGCGATCTGGCCGCCATTCAGCTTCTTGCCAAGCCGTGGCAGATCGGCGTTCAACAGATCGAGCGAACGCGCAACCTTCGACCATTGCCTGTCCAGCCAGGGCTGATGGATTTTTTCCTCCGGGCGCAGGCGGCGCTCATAGACATGGGCGAGAAGGCTATCGCAAATGCCGTCCGCGAGCGCTTCCAGCATTTCGGCTTCCAGACGCTTTTCCGCATTGCGCGGAAAAAGGGCGTTGCCGGAAACGCGATTCAGGTACTGCGTGATTGCGCGGCTGTCATAGATGCCCAGCCCTTCATCCGTGATGAGAACAGGAATTTTGCCCAGCGGGTTGGCCACCAGCAGTTCTGCAGGATCATCATTCGTGTTGACGACCACCACATCCAGTTTCTGACCGGCATAAGCGGCGGCGAGCCTGACTTTCGCGCTGTATGGCGAAGCTGGCGAATAAAAAAGCTTTGGCATAATCAGGTCTCCTGGCCCTTCCCTCGATTTCGGTCGCGGCGTTATCCGCCACGCGCCGGTGGCATGACCACCCGGTCGCGACGGCATGCGCGACGATCGACCTCTTCGCAAGACCGAAATTGCAGATCCTTGGTCAAACAGATGCGAACTTCGCGCAAATAGCGGTTGTCGCATGACACGGCGATGCCGTTTTCCTTCAGACCGCCATTGGCTTCCAGAAACGCGCTTTCGACCTTATCGGGCGAAACCATTTCGTATTTGGTTGGATTTTGGAAAACGGAAGGTATCTCGATGCGCTCACGCGCCGCGCGCAACACGTCGAAATAGTCGCGCTGGGAAAGCCCGGCGCAGCTTCCATGCTTGCGCCATTGATGCCGGATCAGCCCGGCGGACGGCATTATGTCGTAAAGGCCGCGCAAGTTCTGATTATCGACGTCGCGCTCGCTCACATCGCAATTTTCGGGATAGCCGCGTTCGAATTGCGGCCAAAGCCCGTGCACC
The DNA here is from genome assembly GCF_039939195.1 of Foliimonas ilicis. NCBI lineage: Bacteria > Pseudomonadati > Pseudomonadota > Alphaproteobacteria > Hyphomicrobiales > Phyllobacteriaceae > Foliimonas > Foliimonas ilicis. The sequence goes on from NZ_JBDUUH010000014.1 coordinate 66,050, forward strand.
ACGAAAGCATAAGGCCGCTTGCTGGTGCATTGCTGGCGGTTCGCGCTCTCGCCTTCCGCCTCGCAATAGCTGGGCGACCATGAAAGCGAGAGAACATAAAAGTCGAAGCCGTCACCTTGCGGCAGTGACTGGCCGGAAGTTTGGGTCTCCGGCTTCTTTTCTTCCGCAGGTTCGCAGCCAGACAACGCAAGCGCTGCGACTGCAAAGCTGACAATCACCAGATTACGCAAACCGTTTCAAGTCTGCGATTTAGTGCAGAACGCGGCAGCGGCCATTGTAGACGTTCCAGCGGTCAAAACCGGCGACGCAGAATTCGACATTGTCGCCAACCCCTGCAAAGCCCTGACCTTCTTCGATCAGATACCAGATGTCGCGCGTGTAGCCGTCGGACAGCACGACCTGCCCCGCGCAATAGCGCCGGCCGATCAGATGACGGTCGTCACGCGGCAGATAGCGCTTTTCGTAGATGTGGCGGAATTCGGTGATGCCGACCTGCGGCAGGTTCGGCACATTGCGAACCTGATGGCCGAACCGGCTGGTGATCTTGTTTAGAAAACGCTGATCCGAGCAGACGCCGGAATCATAAAGCGCATAAGAAATGGGATCGGCTGCCTGCGCGACATGCGGCATGGCCAAAGAGCCAACCGCCATCGCCGCCGCAATTGCAAAATGAACTAGTTTCCGCACGGCCAACCTCTAAAGATCATTCAGGAATTAAGTGATTTGGACAGTGTGACGAATGCATCGCAAACGTCAAGCGCCGAGCATTTGCACTTGCTAATCAAACCTCGCCGGTGAGCCGATCCACGGACCATCGCCCCTGCTTCTTTTCAGCCAGCGTTTCGTGCAGAAACGGCAGCATGGTGCGCAGTTCCGCCTCCAGCGTAAATGGCGGATTGACGACGATCATGCCGCTGCCGACAAGCCGCGGCTCCGCACCGAAATCGCTTGTTTCGAGCACGATATCGATGATTTTCGGGATTTCCGACAGAGAAAGTGCTTTTCGGAAGGCGTTGACCGCGCGCAAATCCTTTATTGGATACCAGATCGCGTAAGTGCCGCCCGGCCAGCGGCGATAGGCTTTGGCAAGGCCATCAGCCAATCGTTCGAACTCGCCCTCCTCTTCAAAAGGCGGATCGATGAGCACCAGACCGCGCTTTTCCTTCGGCGGCAGATGGCCACCAAGCGCCAGCCAGCCGTCGAGCTCCGTAACCCGGACCTGAAAATCCCCGGCGAAGCGCTTGTACAGCGCCTGAAAATCCTGCGGATGCAGTTCTATCGCCGACAGCCGATCCTGCTTGCGCATCATTTGCCGCACGATCATCGGGGAGCCGGGATAGCGGGCAAGCCCGCCGCCGGAATTCACCCCGCGCAACGCTTCGAGATAGGGTTCGAGAATCTCACCGACCTTTGGCGGTATTTTTGCATCGAGCAGCAGGCCGATGCCTTTCAGCCACTCGCCGGTTTTTTGAGCTTCTGGCGAAGAGAGATCGTAAAGACCCCTGCCCGCATGCGTATCGATGACGCGAAAGGGCTTTTCCTTGTTCTTCAGATATTCGACAAGCCGCGCGAGAACCGCATGTTTGAGAACATCGGCGAAATTACCCGCGTGGTAGGCGTGACGATAATTCATGGTCTGTCACCCCGGCCCCAGCGCGGCGGTGGCGGCTGCGAATTGGGGTTTTCCGGTCGCGAGCGGCGGCGGCGCAGCGAAAAAATGAAGCCGACCGCACCGAGCGCCATCATGAGGAAACCGGCGGGCGGATAGCGCGTGTCGAGCACCAAGGCATTGCCGCGCAAAACGAGATCGACCGTGTCCATTACAATGCCGTCCGCGTCGCCAGGTCCAGCCGTGAAGAGATAGTCGCCATCATCGAAATCATCGATGAAGCCTGCGTCGTCGCGGAAAATCTTGCGCCCCGTCTGCGGCGCGTCATCGCGGATCATCGCGTCCGTAAAGCTCATCGCGGTGGCAAGAACGGTGCGTCCGCCACGGTCGGCAGTCAGCGTCAGGGCCGCGGTCGCCCCTTTGACGCGCGGTGCGCTCGTCGTTGCCATATCGATCAACACGCGAACGGGTGCGGCATCGCTCTGGAGCGAAACCTGAACCGGCGTGAAGCCCGATGCGCGATCATAAAGCCGCCATCTGCCCAGTTCCTCGCCGGAAAAATTCCCGACGACCCAAGGGTAGAAGATCGCCGCCGCAGCGCCGGCAAGCAGCAAAAGAATAGAAATGAAGCGCATTATGTGTAAAGCCCGGCCAGAGTTGGCATTATGCCTTGCGCTCCCAGCGGCGGTCCGATGTCTGCTGCCAGTAGGTCACGTCGTGCCCGCCGGACTTCATCGTTTTCCAATGACCCCGCGCGGCTTCGAGCTGCGTAGCGTCATGACCGTCGAAAAGGAAGACCGCCCGTTCATATTGATCGATTGCGGGCGGTTCGGCCCCATCGACGATAAAGCGTATCTGCGAGGCGTTGCGATTTTCATCGCTTGTCGTAAGCACCACCGGAAACTCTTCGACATGCGCTTCGCGATCCGTGCCGTGTGCCAGAAACGAATCGTCGCGGAACGACCACAGATGCGTATCGAGCGCATCGCGCCGCTCTTCCGAGCCGGTCTGCACGACAGCGTTCCAGCCACGCTTGAGCGTGCGCTCGAGCAAGCCCGGAAGCGCATCCTCAAGCGTCGATTCGGTCAGGTGGTAGAACAGGACTTCAGCCATAGACCCGTGTCTTACGTCTCGTAATTGTCGCGCACCAGCCGGTCGAGCAAACGAACGCCATAGCCGGACGCCCAGGACTGGTTGATCTCGTTCGACGGCGAGCCCATTGCGGTGCCGGCGATGTCCAGATGCGCCCAAGGGGTGTCCTTGACGAAGCGCTTCAGGAACTGTGCGGCGGTGATTGCGCCGCCATAGCGTCCGCCAATGTTCTTGATGTCTGCGTTACGCGAATCGATCAGCTTGTCGTAATCGGCGCCGAGCGGCATACGCCAGAGGCGCTCCTGCGTTGCCAGACCGGCATTCGTAAGCCGTTCTGCCAGTTCGTCGTCGTTCGAGAAGAGGCCTGCGTGATGCTGGCCCAGAGCGACGATGATCGCACCGGTAAGCGTCGCCAGATTGACCATGAATTTCGGCTCGAAACGCTCATTGCAGTACCAGAGCGCGTCGGCCAGAACGAGGCGACCTTCGGCATCCGTGTTCAGGACTTCGATGGTCTGGCCCGACATGGAAGTGACGATGTCGCCGGGACGCTGCGCATTGCCATCGACCATGTTTTCGACCAGCCCGATGATGCCGACCACATTGGCCTTGGCCTTGCGCGATGCAAGTGCATGCATGAGGCCGGTAACGGCAGCCGCACCACCCATGTCGCCCTTCATGTCTTCCATGCTGGCGGCAGGCTTGATCGAGATACCGCCGGAATCGAAAACGACGCCCTTGCCGACGAAGGCGACCGGCTTTTCCTTCGCCTTGCCGCCGTTCCATTGCATGACAACGAGCAGCGGCGGGCGCACGGACCCTTGAGCGACACCGAGCAACGAGCCCATGCCGAGCTTTTTCATGTCCTTCTCGGCCAGGATTTCGACCTTCACGCCGAGCTTTTCCAGTTCTTTCGCGTGAGCGGCGAATTCGACCGGTCCCAGGATATTGGCAGGCTCGTTGACCAGATCGCGCGCCAGATTGACGCCCGACACCACGCCTTCCAGTTCCGCGAATGCCTTTTTCGCTGCGGCCGGATTGGCGCATTGAATAGAAATTTTCGCAGGCTTTTCCGGCTTCTTCTCGGCGGAATCGTCCTTCTTCGTCTTGTATTTGTCGAATGTGTAGGAGCGCAGCAGAATGCCGGCGGCAATGCGCGCTGCGGCTTCGCCGTCCAGTTCCTGTTCCGGCAGATCGACCACGACGGTTACGTCGACCGCCTTGCGGAAATGGGCGGCAGCAGAGCCGCCGAGCTTGAACCAGCCATGCTCGTCAATGCTTTCGCTCTTGCCCGAACCGAGGACGACCAGACGGTCGAGTGGGGTGCCTTCGGGCGCCAGAAGTTCAACCGCACTGCCCTGCTTGCCGGCAAAATCGACGGCGGCGAAAGCGCGCTCAGTCGTATTGGAGGGATCGTAGGCGCTGGCTGCCGCTCCGAGCTTTCCACCTTCGGCTGCCAGCAGAATGACGCTGCCTTTTTTGGGAGCGGAGAATTTGGCGAAGCCTATCGTTGGAAGTGACGTCATAAAATCCTGCTGTTCTGGCTGGTTGCACAATTGGCGCGACATTTGGGGGTTTTGCGCCATTTGGCAAGACAATACGGAGACTTTCGGCCAAATAGCGGACGTCTGGATCAATCGATTCGGTTACGATAAGTTGACGTAAACTTTTGGTTAACCCTCTATCTTCGCCGTTTTTTAGCCATTACGGACGACAAGTTAAAGCGAGCGGTGGCTGAGACGAGACGGAATCGATTTACCGGCGGCCCTGATCCTTGCGGGCGGATTCGCCAAAACTTATCTGCCGCCAAACAGGACGGAAATATCGCGCTTAATGAACGTCGTTGAACGCTACATCATGCGCCGCGTGCTTCAGGTTTTCGCGGCTGCTCTGTTCTGGACGCTCGCAATCGTCTGGACGACGCAGGTGCTTGCCCGCATCGATCTGGTGACGGACAGCGGTCAATCCGCACTGACATTCTTCGAAATCGCAACGTTGATTTTGCCGTCGATCATCCCGATCGTGGTGCCGTTCGCGCTCATCATCGCCGTGGCGCAGACGCTGAGCATCATGAATACGGATTCCGAACTCGCGGTAATCAGCGCATCCGGCGCGTCGCGAATGACCATCGTCAGCCCGATCATAATCGTGGGACTTTTGGCCAGCGCGTTTTCATTCGCGGTCGACAATGGCGTCGATCCTTATGCGCGGCAGCGCGGCCGCGAGCTGGTCGCAACCGCACGCGCCGACCTTCTTTCGCTGGTCATTCAGGAAGGCACGTTCCGCAAGGTGGATGACGGGCTTTTCGTGCAGATCGGGGAACGCCTGCCTGATGGACGACTCGGCGGCATTTTCGTTGCCGATTCGCGCGAAGAAGGCATCGACCTGCTTTATTATGCAAAGACCGGCGCGGTGGTCGATATCGACGACAAGAACATGCTGATCATGAATGACGGCGTCATTCACCGCAAAACACCGGCTGGCGACGTCTCCGTCATTCGCTTCACGTCCTATGCTTTCGATCTTTCGGTATTCGCCTCGGCGACCGGTTCGATCACGATGTATCCGAAGGACCGGACGATCCCCTATCTGCTCAACCCGGACCCGAACGATCCTGTTTATAAACACAAGCCGGCATCCTTCCGCGCCGAGTTTCATCGCCGCATGACCGAATGGACTTTCCCGTTCGTGTTCGCACTCATCGGGCTTGCTGTCGCAGGCGATGCGCGATCGCATCGCGAAGGACGCATCAATCCGCTGATCACAGCCGTCGTCATTGCGCTTTTCGTGCGTTGGCTGGGCTTTTTCACAGCCAACCAATTGCAGACCGCCGCCTATATGACGCCGCTCGTCTACGCCGTTCCGATTGGCTCATCTCTCGTTTGCATATGGTTCATCGCGACGAACCGGACCATGGAGCTGCCGATTTCCGTTGCTGAACGCATCTATGCCCTGTTCGGCAATGCTCGAAAGCGCCTTTCAAACGTCTGGATGCGCATTACCGGGCGTGCGGCAAGCTCACAGGGGCAGCTCTGATGGGTTGGACGCTCGGACGCTATTTCTTCTTCCGTTATCTGACGATAACCACCTGGTTCTTCATCGGCATTTTCGCGCTGGTCTTTCTTATCGACTTCACCGAATTTTCAAGCCGCACATCCGGCCTCCCCGGATTTACAGTCGGGATAGCGCTGGCGATTTCGGCGCTACGCGTGCCCATGGTCATGCAGCAGACGGTTCCATTCGTTGCTCTCTTTGCCGCAATGGCAACGCTGATTTCGCTCAACCGGAAATACGAACTGGTCATTGCACGCTCGGCAGGCATTTCGGCATGGCAGTTTCTGCTGCCATCATGCATCGGCGCGCTGCTTTTCGGCATATTGACCGTCGGCCTGCTCAATCCCCTCGCCGCGCATGGCTATTCGCGCTCGGAAACGCTTGAAACGACGCTGCGCTCTGGAAATTCGAACGAAGTCTCGGCTTTCTCGGCACCATGGATTCGCCAGAAGACGAATGGCACCGATACGATCATCGGCGCGCGCGCGATTCTCAATCAGGGCCTTGAACTGGCAGATGCCGTGTTCATCGATCTGGACAAGGACGGCGAGATCGTCGAGCGCAAAGACGCGCAGCGTGCTTTCCTGCGGGATGGTTATTGGGAGCTTAACAGCGTCAGGGTGCTGCGCGGCAGCACGGATGTAGAGCGGCTGGACCAAGCGCGTGTGCCGACTAACCTCAAACCTGAATTCGTTCAGGAGCGCCTCGCAAGGCCCGAAACCATCCCGTTTCTGGAGCTTCCGGGCAAGATCGAAGTGGCGCGCTCCTTCGGCCTTCGCGCCAACGCCTTCGCCATGCAGTTCCACTCGCTTCTGGCATTGCCGCTGCTGCTGGTCGCAATGACTCTCATTGCTGCAACAGTTTCGATGCGATTTGCACGAATGGGACAGTCGGCAACGATGATTCTGGGTGGCGTCATGGCCGGGTTTCTGCTTTATGTCGTTTCGGTATTGGTCAAAGCATTTGGTAACGCAGGCTTCATGCCACCATTCATTGCGGCGTGGTCTCCGGTTGTGATAGCGATGTTTTTCGGGGTTACTTTCCTGCTCTACAAGGAGGACGGTTAGTGAGGGGTGCGGTGTCGTCTATCCGCAAATCGGCTTTCTTGACGCGCCTTTACGGCGCGACTGCACTCGCTTGCGTAATGGCTTGCGTCGTGGCGCCCACGTCTTCCTTCGCACAGATCGATGGACAGATTCCGGCGCCAAGTGTTCCAGCCGGTTCGCAAATGCTTCTCGAGGCGGACACGCTCGTCTACGATAACGATAACAATACGGTCAGCGCCGTCGGCGGCGTGCAGATCGATTACGGCGGCAATCGCATCGTTGCGCAGCGTGTAAAATACGACCGCAACACCTCGCGCCTCATCGCCACCGGCAATGTCGAGATCATCGACAGCGACGGCACCAAAATCTATTCCGAAGAAATCGACATTACGGACGATTTCGCGAACGGCTTCGTCAATGCATTGCGCATCGAAACCGTCGACAAGACCTATTTCGCGGCAGAGAGCGCCGAGCGCAAGGACGGCCAGCTCACGACGTTCAACAATGGCGTCTACACGGCTTGCGAACCTTGCGAAGAAAAGCCCGACAAGGCGCCGATCTGGCGCATCAAGGCCCAGAAGATCATCTGGAATGGCCAGGCCAAGACTGTGCGCTTCGAGAAGTCGCGCTTCGAATTTTTCGGCTTCCCCATCGCCTATCTTCCGGCATTCGAGATCGCCGACCCGACAGTCAAGCGCAAGAGCGGCTTCCTGATTCCAAGCTTCGGTCAGAACAGCGAACTGGGTTTTGGTCTCTCAGTGCCTTACTATTTCGCGCTGTCGCCAACCTATGATCTTACCGTTACGGGATCCGGCTATACGAAGCAGGGCTTCCTCGGTCAGGCTGAGTGGAACCAGCGTTTCAACAATGGCTCTTACACATTGACGATGGCTGGCATTCGCCAGAACGATCCGATGGCTTTCGACGCGAACACGGTCGATCGCGGCACGACTGACGATCCGAACCGCTTCCGCGGCATGATCGGCTCGAAGGGCGAGTTCAATCTGAACAAGCGCTGGGCATTCGGCTGGGATGTGATGGCGCAGACCGACAAGAATTTTTCGCGCAAATACGAGATCGGAGAGTACAGTCAGTACATCTATCGCTCGGAAGTCTATCTTACCGGCCTGAACGACAGGAACTATTTCGATCTGCGCACGATGAAATTCGACGTACAGGAGGAGATTCTGGACACGTCCGCATCGGCGCGAGACAAGAAGCAACCCTGGGTTCTGCCGTCATTCGACTACTCCTACACGCCGGATGAATCGATCGCAGGCGGCGAATTGAACATCGATATCAATGCACGCTCGCTATATCGATCGCAGTTGGATCGCGTAACGCGTGTTATCGATGGTGAAACAACTACGCAGCGCGTGATCGGTATCGACGGAAGCTCCTCACGTCTTACCGGCGAAGCGGAATGGAAACGCTCCTTCATTACCGATGGCGGACTTGTGTTCACCCCTCTCCTGGCTTTCCAGGCGGACACGACATACTCCAACCCCAATTCGGAATCCATTGCGGCGATCAATGATATGGCGACGAACCGCGGCGGCGTCTCGTCCGACGTTCGCTCGGCCTATAATCGCTTCATGGCGACGGCCGGCATGGAACTTCGCTGGCCGGTGCTCTTCTCGGCAACCAGTTCATCTCATGTTCTGGAGCCAATGGGGCAGATCTTCGCCAGACCGGATACCAGCTACACCTCCGAGCTCGGCTTCCCGAATGAAGACGCGCAGAGCTTTGTGTTTGACGCATCGACCCTGTTCGAGCGCGACAAGTTTTCCGGTTATGATCGGATCGAAGGCGGCACGCGTGCAAATATCGGTGTGCGCTACTCCGGCTCATACGACAATGGCTGGTCGACGAGCGCACTTGCAGGACAATCCTATCGCGTTGCCGGCGACAACACGTTCCTCGCACCCGATCTGGTCAATGTCGGCTTGAATTCCGGCCTCGAGACAGACAAATCCGATTATGTCGGCATGGCAGGTTTCGTCAGCCCGTTCGGGCTTTCCGGTTCCGCCAGCGCGCGGCTGGACGAAGAGACATTTGAAATCCGCCGGGCAGAGCTCCGCGCTGCTTACACCAGCAGGCCACTTACCGTGACGGCTCGTTATGCCTTTATCCAAAAGCAGGAAGATTACGGCTTTCCGGACGATCGCCGCGAGGTGACGCTGGGTGCCTCTGCACGCATTCAGGAAAACTGGCGCGTGTTCGGCAGCGGAACGTATGATTTCGAATCCTCCACAGTCACGCGCAACGCCTATGGTTTTGCCTATGACGATGAATGCTTCTCCTATACGATGACCATGTCGGAAAAGCGTAATCCAATTGCGCCTAACGATGACACGGAGCGCAGTTTCGGGTTCAATATCTCGTTCCGTACACTTGGGGACTTCGGCTCATCATCGAGTGCTTTCACGACTCAGTGATGATGGATGGTGTCGCGACATCGTTTCGCCGCATAGCGAATGCATGCAAAATTGTGTTCCATCCCTGAAAACAACCGGAAACGGGGAAGAATTGTATGTTTTCGATGAAAAAATACCTGTTCTCGACAAGTTTTGCGCTGCTGGTTTCCTTTACGGTCGTGCCATCGGCTGTTTCGATCACCCCTGCGGCGGCAAGCGAGATCAAATATGTCGTCAATGGCGTACCGGTCACCAGCTATGACATTCAGCGGCGCGCGGCCTTCCTGAAGCTGCAAAGACGCGGTGGCGGCAACAGTGCAGCTTCCGACGAAATGGTCGAGCAGGCACTTCGCACCGCCGAGATCAAACGCCTCAACATTCGTGTGTCGGACAAGCAGGTCGGCGACGCGTTCAACCGCTTTGCCAGCAGCAACAAGATGTCGGTGCAGCAAATGACCGGCGCGCTCAACCAGGCAGGCGTGACCGCAGAGCATTTCAAGGAATTCATCCGCACCCAGATGGGCTGGAACCAGGCCCTTCAGGCGCGTCAGCGCGCGCAGGGCGGCTCGATGAGCGAGCAGGATGTCGTCCAGCGCATGTTGAAGGACGGCGGCAACAAGCCGAGTGCCACCGAATACATGCTCCAGCAGGTTATTTTCGTGGTGCCCCAAGGTGAACGCGGTGCGACGCTCGGCAAGCGCAAGCGCGAGGCGGAAGCCATGCGCGGACGCTTTGCCGGCTGCGACAGGACGCGTGATTTCGCAAAGGGACTGCTTGATGTGACCGTTCGCGACCTTGGACGCGTTCTGGCACCGGAACTTCCGCCGGATTGGGCCGATCAGATCAAGAGCACGAAATCCGGCGGCGCCACCGCTGTTCGCGAAACCGAGCGCGGCGTCGAGTTCATAGGCATCTGCAGCGCGCGCGAAGTTTCCGACGACCGCGTCGCACGCAGCGTCTTCCAGAACGAAGGCACGAACGACAAGCAGGCCGACGAGTTGAGCAAGCGCTACATCACCGAGCTTAAAGAAAAAGCTCGTATCGTTCAGCGTTAGGCTTTTCTGTTAATGCCGAATACGCGTGTCTCGCGTCCGCTTGCACTGACCTCCGGCGATCCTTCCGGCATTGGCCCGGAGATCGCCCTTTCGGCGTGGCATCAGAGAATGTCCGCCGACATTGCACCATTCTACCTGCTCGGCGACCCAGTGCTGATTGCGGCGCGTGCTCAAGCGGTCGGATTGGAAACGCCGCTGGCTGTCACCGATCCGGGGGGCGCTGCCGAGGCATTCGCAACGGCCTTGCCCATCGTGCCGCTAAAAGCTTCATTCCGCGATAGTGCCGGAACTCCCGATTCTTCCAATGCCGCCGGTATTCTGGAATCGATCGATCGCGGGGTGGCCGATGTGTTTTCAGGCGATGCGGCGGCAATCGTCACCTGCCCCATTGCGAAAAAGCCGCTCTACGATGCTGGTTTTCTCTTCCCCGGACATACCGAATATCTGGCGCATCTGGCAGGGCGCGCTGCCGGTACCACCGGCGCCGCCAGTACACCGGTCATGATGCTTGCAGGCCCTGAACTGCGCGCGGTCCCGGTGACGATCCATGTGCCGCTCAAGACGGTTTCCGAGCTGCTTACCGGCCATTTGATCGTAACGGTTGCGCGTGTGGTCGCAAATGATCTCAAGAACCGTTTCGGCATCGAGAACCCAAGGCTCGCGATTGCCGGTCTCAACCCGCATGCTGGCGAAGGCGGATCGATGGGCACCGAGGACGATGTCATCGTGCGCCCAGCCGTCGAGGCATTGCGCGCCGAAGGTATCGAGGCGTTCGGCCCCCTGCCCGCCGACACGATGTTCCATCCGCGCGCGCGCGCAAGTTACGATGTGGCGATCTGCATGTATCACGATCAGGCGCTGATCCCCGCCAAGGCTCTGGCTTTCGACGAGACGGTGAACGTCACGCTCGGCCTGCCCTTCATTCGCACCTCGCCCGACCACGGCACCGCATTCGATATTGCAGGCAAAGGCGTGGCGCGGCCGGACAGCCTGATCGCAGCGCTGAAGCTTGCCCGGCAACTCGCCGACCGTACGACACAATCCGCATGAGCATAGATGGGCTGCCGCCGCTTCGCGACGTGATCCGCGATCACGAACTCCAGGCGAAAAAATCGCTCGGCCAGAATTTTCTGCTCGACCTCAATCTGACGAGCAAGATCGCGCGCGCCTCCGGCAATCTGGAAGGTGCGACCGTCATCGAAGTTGGCCCCGGCCCCGGCGGGCTTACACGTGCGCTGCTTGCCAATGGTGCGGCGAAAGTGATCGCCATAGAACGGGATGAGCGCTGCCTTTCCGCGCTCGCCGAAATCGCTGCGCATTATCCGGGGAGGCTGGATGTCGTGTCAGGCGATGCTTTGAAGGCCGATTTCGCGGCACTCGCGGATGGAAAGCCGGTGCGGATCGTTGCCAATCTTCCCTACAATATCGGCACGGAATTGCTGGTTCGCTGGCTGACGGTGGCGGAATGGCCGCCCTTCTACCAATCCATGACGTTGATGTTCCAGCGCGAGGTGGCCCAGCGCATCGTCGCGAAACCCGGCAGCGATGCTTACGGGCGGCTGGGCGTTCTGGCAGGCTGGCGCACCGATGCGCGCATCGCCTTCGACGTACCGCCGCAGGCCTTCACACCGCCGCCGAAGGTGACATCATCGGTCGTACATCTCGTGCCGCGTGAGAAGCCTATCGAGGCAGATGTACGCATTATCGGGCGTGTGACGGAAGCTGCGTTCGGGCAGCGCCGCAAGATGCTGCGTCAGAGCCTGAAGAGCCTCGGTGCGGAGCGATTGCTGGAAGCAACCGGCATCGATGGAACGAGACGGGCGGAAACACTCGACATTGCCGAGTTCGCCGCCCTTGCGAACGCGTTAAATCGCTGAGCCGGGTTTTCCGATATTCTCGTCGAGCAGTCCTGAAACGAAATCGAACAGGCCCGGCCTGCGATCGCGGCGGAGACGTTCCGCCTCAACGATGGCTTTGACCTCATTATAGGCCTGGTTCAGATCGTGATTGACGACGACGAAGTCGTATTCTTTCCAATGTTCGATTTCTTCGCGCGCATTCTGCAGGCGCTTTTCGATGGCAGCTTCGGCATCCTCCGCGCGACGCATCAGTCTTGAACGCAATTCGGCCATCGAGGGCGGCAGGATGAAGATCGAGACGATATCGACCCGCATCTTTTCCTTGAGCTGCAGAGCGCCCTGCCAGTCGATGTCGAACAGCATATCGCGGCCTTCGGCCATCGCAGCCTCAACCGGCTCGCGTGGGGTTGCATAGTAATTGCCATGCACCTCGGCCCATTCGAGCAAGGCATCTGAATCGCGCAGGCCTTCGAATTCCCGCACCGATTTGAACTTATAGTGCACGCCATCGATTTCGCTGCCGCGGCGTGGGCGCGTCGTGACGCTGACCGACAACCTCAGATCGTGGTCGCTGTCCAGAAGATTGCGTGCGATGGTCGATTTTCCGGCGCCGGAAGGCGACGACAGCACCAGCATGAGGCCGCGACGACGAATAACGGTCTGTGAGCTCATGCTCTACTCCAAATTCTGAACCTGTTCGCGAAACTGATCGACCACGACTTTCAGTTCCAGCCCAATGGCCGTAACCGAAGCGGCGTTCGATTTCGAGCACAAAGTGTTAGATTCGCGATTGAATTCCTGCGCCAGAAAGTCGAGCTTCCGGCCGACCGGGCCTTGCCCGCCGAGCAGGCTGCGGGCGGACGCGACATGCGTCTTGAGACGGTCGAGCTCCTCGCGGATATCGGCTTTGGTGGCGAGAAACGCCGCTTCCATATGAAGCCGTGCTTCGTCGAGATTGGTGCTGGCATCCATAAGCAGCGCGACCTGCTCGGAGATGCGCGCGCGGATGACACCCGGCTCGCGCGAAGGATCCGCTTCCGCCCGAAGCGTCAGCGCTTCAACCGTGTCGATATGGCCGGAAAGCAGCGATTTCAGTGCTTCGCCTTCATCGCCGCGTGCTTTTTCCAAAGCTGACAGCGCCTGATCGAGCGTTGCGATTACCACAGCATCGAGCTGCGCCCTGCTTTCTTCGGTTTCGGCTGTTTCGGGCACTTCCAGAACGCCGCGCAGCGCGAGCAAGCCATCGGCGCTGGCCGGGGCCACACCGAATTGCTCTTCAAGTCGCTTGGCAAGGCCGGCAATATCTTTGAGAAACACTTCGTTGATGACCGGCTGCGTTTGCGAACCGCCGGTTCTGTTTACCGTCAACGTGGCCTGAAAATTACCGCGCGAAAACCGCTTCTGGATTGTCTGGCGGACGTTTTGTTCAAGCCGCTCAAAGCCGGGAGGAAAACGAAGGCGTACTTCCACGCTCTTGCCGTTTACCGACTTCACTTCCCAGGCGACGCTCGTTCCCTCGCTTTCGGAGGAAGCGCGCGCGAACCCTGTCATGCTCTGCAAATTCATGGTTCCCGCGCCTGTTCGCTTATTTACTGGGCTATAATTTCCGAATCCGCCCCGCTTTCGGTGGCCGCCTTGGCGGCTTCCTCGGCACGTTTCCGCTCAAACGCACGCCAGCGCGCGACATTCTCATTGTGCTCGTTCAACGTTTTCGCGAAGACGTGGCCACCTGTCCCATCGGCTACGAAATATAGGTCTTCCGTTTTCGAGGGGTTGGCGACGGCCTCCAGCGAGGCGCGACCGGGATTGGCGATCGGCGTCGGCGGCAGGCCGTTGATCGTGTAGGTGTTGTATGGCGTCGGCGTATCGATGTCCGAGCGGTAGATAGGCCGGTCGGAAGGTTTGCCCTTGCCGCCAAAAATACCATAGATGATCGTTGGATCGGACTGCAGGCGCATGCCCTTTTCGAGACGATTCAGAAACACCGAAGCCACCCGCGACCGCTCGTCGCCGCGTCCGGTTTCCTTCTCGACGATGGAAGCCAGCGTGACGAACTCGTTGATGTCTTTCAGCGGCAGATCGCTTACGCGACGCTCCCATATGCCTTCAACGAGGCGTTTCTGATCGGTGAGCATCTTGTCGATGATCTGCTGACGCGTCGCGCCGCGCGTGAAGCGCTGCGTATCGGCGGCCAACATTCCTTCGGCGGGAATTTCAGTAGGCATGTCGCCGGTCAGCGCCTCATGCTCTGCAATTCTCTGGAACGCTTGCTCGACCGTCAGCCCTTCGGGAATGGTCAGCGAATAGAGAACGGATTTGCCGGTCTCCATGATGTCCATGATCTCGCGCATGGAGGCGCCGGCCTTGATTTCGTACTCACCGGCCTTCAGCTTTCCATCAGCGTCATGCGCGCGCAGACCGATGCGGAACACGCGTGCATCGCTGATCAGACCGCGACGCTCCAACTGCCCGGCAATCTCGGCCACGCTGGAATTCGGCTTGACCAGAAATGTCGTGGCGGCTGTGGTCGGACCCGGCCCGTCGAACTCACGCTTGCCGAAATAAACGAGCAGGCCAACGCCGATGACGACAAGCATCACCAGCGAAAGCATGAAGTTCAGGAAAACGACGAACTGGTTTTTCGAATGCCGCGAACGACGGGGCGGCGGCGTGCCTGCCTCCGGCCGCAAGGCTTCATTGGCCGACTTTGGAACGATCGGTTTCGATGGCTCGGCGTGTTGCCCAGATTCCACGTTTTCGGGTGGAGTGTTGCTCATGACGCCTCGGAAATGTTCGATTTTGCGAATCTCGATGCGAGACTACCCTCGAATATGGCAAAATTCACGGTGCAACGCGCATCGCGCGGGCATTTATCCATTATAACGTTGCAGGACCAACGACGCGTTCGTTCCACCAAAACCGAAAGAGTTCGACAAGACAACGTCGATCTGCCGTTCGCGCGCTTTGTTCGGCACGAGGTCGATGGCCGTTTCGCGTTCAGGATTGTCGAGATTGATGGTCGGAGGCGCGATATTGTCGCGGATCGCCAGAATGGAAAAGATCGCTTCGGCAGCGCCCGCAGCACCCAGAAGGTGGCCGATGGACGACTTTGTCGAAGACATCGAGATTTTCGATGCAGCATCCCCGACCAGACGCTCGACAGCGCCGAGTTCGATCGTGTCCGCCATGGTCGAAGTGCCATGGGCGTTGATGTAATCGAGGTCGGACGGCTTGAGATTGGCGCGCTTCAACGCGGCAGTCATGCAGCGGAATGCGCCTTCGCCGTCGGAAGCCGGTGCGGTGATGTGATAAGCATCGCCGGTCAGGCCGTAACCGACCACTTCGGCGTAAATCTTTGCGCCGCGCGCCTTGGCGTGTTCGAGTTCTTCCAGAACGACGACACCTGCGCCCTCGCCCATGACGAAACCGTCGCGGTCGCGGTCATAGGGGCGCGACGCCTTTTCAGGCGTATCGTTGCGTTCGGTGGAAAGCGCCTTGCAGGCCGCGAAACCGGCCAGCGAAAGACGCGTGACAGGCGCTTCCGCACCGCCTGCAACCATGACATCGGCATCGCCGAACATGATGAGACGTGCAGCATCGCCAATGGCGTGCGCGCCGGTGGAGCAGGCTGTGACCACGGCATGGTTCGGGCCTTTCAGCCCGTGCCGGATGGAAACCTGCCCGGAAATAAGATTGATGATATTGCCCGGAATGAAGAACGGGCTGATGCGGCGCGGGCCGCGCTCCTTGAGGGTCATCGCATTGTCGGCGATGCCATCGATACCGCCGATCCCGGAGCCTATGAGAACGCCGGTAGCATATTGCTCATCCGGCGTTTTCGGTTCCCATCCTGAATCCTTCAGTGCCTCGTCGGCGGCCGCAATCCCGTAAAGGATGAAGTCGCCGATCTTGCGAAGCTCTTTGTGCTCAAGAAAGGATTCAGGGTTGAATGAGGCGTTGCTGCCGTCGCCACGCGGAATCACATGGGCGATCTTGCAAGGAAGATCGTCCACTTCAAATTCCGTGACGCGCTTTGCAGCACTCTTGCCTGTTAGCAGTTCTTTCCAGCCATGTTCCACTCCTACGCCAAAAGGCGAAAGCAGACCCAAGCCGGTAACGACAACCCGCCTCATCATAACAGTCTCAATGCAACTGGACTGACGCAGAGCGTCAGGCAGAGGCCTTGTCGATGAACTTGACGGCGTCGCCGACCGTCAGGATCGTCTCGGCTGCATCGTCAGGAATCTCGACGCCGAATTCTTCTTCGAACGCCATGACGAGCTCGACCGTGTCGAGGCTGTCCGCGCCCAGATCGTCGATGAAGCTTGCAGCTTCCGTTACCTTGTCGGCGTCTACGCCGAGATGTTCGACAACGATCTTCTTGACGCGCTCTGCGGTGTCACTCATTTGGGCATCCTCGTCTCTGTTTGTTCGTCTTCGTTAGCGGTCTGACTGCCGCTAATCAAGTTGAAAGATGTTCTGTCCAGAACCCCGAAGCTTCTGGGATTGAAGTCTCGAGCCTCGGATTAGAGCGCCGCATTACACGAAAATATGCTGGCGTCCAAGGCGAAAAGCCCTTTCGGACGGGTTGGATAGAAAGAGTCTGTTAAGAACTAGGGCTAAACCGAGGCAATTTCAGATCATCGCCATGCCGCCATTCACATGAATGGTCTGGCCGGTGATGTAGGCTGCTTCGTTCGATGCGAGATAAACAACGGCGGAGGCGACTTCCTCGCCCGTACCCATACGCTTGGCGGGAATTGCCGCCATGATGGCTTCTTTCTGCTTGTCGTTCAACTTGTCGGTCATGGCCGATTCGATGAAACCGGGCGCGACCGCGTTTACCGTGACGTTGCGTGTGGCGATTTCCTGCGCCAGCGACTTGGAAAAACCGATCAGACCGGCTTTCGAGGCGCAATAATTCGCCTGGCCCGGATTGCCGGTAACACCGACGACCGAAGAAATATTGATGATACGGCCATTGCGGCGGCGCATCATAGGGTGGGTCAGTTCACGCGTCAGGCGGAAAACGGCGGTCAGATTGACCTCGATCACCGCATCCCAATCAGCATCCGACATGCGAACGAACAGGCCATCCTTGGTGATGCCTGCATTGTTGACCAGAATATCGACGCCTTCGAGATCGGCTTCGGCTTTCTGGCCGAGCGCCTTTACGGCTTCGCGGTCCGAAAGATCGGCCGGGAACAGCTTTACGCGGTCTCCGAGATCGCTTGCCAAAGCTTCAAGCTTCTCGACACGGGTGCCGTGAAGGCCGACGATTGCGCCCTGCGCGTGAAGCGCGCGGGCAACCGCCTCGCCAATGCCACCGGAAGCGCCGGTGACGAGCGCCTTGCGACCGCTCAGATCGAACATTGATGCAACTCCCTTGCTGCGTTTAATTCGTGTCAGTCTATCGAAGCCAGAACAGCTTCAACATCGGCGGAATTGCCGATAGAGGCCGTCTTGATTTCCTTGTCGATGCGGCGGGCGAGCCCGGAAAGAACCTTGCCTGCACCCACTTCGTAAAGTGTCGTCACGCCATTCTTGCCGAACCACTCGACCGTTTCGCGCCAGCGCACGCGGCCCGTGACCTGCTCGACCAGACGCGCGGCAATTTCTTCCGGGTCCGTCAGGGGCTGCACGACAACATTGGCGACAACCGGCACGATTGGCGCATTCTTGGTCACACCGGCCAGCGCTTCGCGCATCGCATCGGCTGCAGGTGCCATCAGCGCAGAATGGAAGGGTGCGGAGACGGGCAGCAAAATTGCGCGTTTGGCACCCTTTTCTGTGCAAAGGCTTGCGGCAGCTTCAACGGCAGCCTTACTGCCGGAGATCACAAGCTGGCCGCCGCCATTATCGTTTGCGATCTGGCAGACGCCATCCTTGCCGACTTCTGCGCAGACGGCTTCAACATCTGCCTGTTCAAGGCCGATGATTGCCGCCATAGCGCCCTGACCGACGGGAACCGCCGCCTGCATGGCGTTGCCGCGAATGCGCAGGAGCCTTGCGGTATCGGCAATAGAAAACGTTCCGGCGGCAGCGAGTGCTGAATACTCGCCCAGCGAGTGACCGGCGACATAGGCCGCCTTGTCCTTCAGCGAGAAGCCGCGTGCCTCAAGTGCACGCAAAGCAGCCAGCGATACCGCCATCAGTGCAGGCTGGGCATTCGCCGTCAGCGTCAGCGCGTCTTCGGGACCTTCCCAAATGGTTTTCGACAGCTTTTCGCCCAGCGCATCATCCACCTCGTCGAAGACAGCTTTGGCTTCGGGGAATGCATCCGCCAGTTCCTTGCCCATGCCGACGGACTGACTGCCCTGGCCCGGAAAAGTGAGTGCGATCGCCATTTTCTATGTGCTCCCGGCTCGTTTAATCCTGCTGCCGTGTGAACAAGCCAGCCTCTCAAGTCAAGCCTGAGGCGACATTTGACGGGTTCCGGCGATAACCGTTGCATGAAATGCGGATATTAAAAGTGTCCCAGCGGAAGGATCGCAAACCTTCCAAAAACGTTAGCCGAGACTAGCTTTTATGACACTTCAATGACAGTAAGATAACAGGGTGCTAGTACGGGGAAGTTGCGTTGGTAAACCATATTGCTGGTACGAAGCCGGCTCAAACGGTCGTTGAGACCGCAGGAGCATCCGCCCCCTCCCCGCGCAAACTTTCGTCGGCCCGGATACTCGCCTCTATTTCGGCGACCTTCATTCTTTCTGCAATTCTGGTTCTGGTCATGGAGTGGATCGTACGCGGTTCGCTCGATTCGGCGCTTCTCTTCTTTCAGGAACCGTTTCGCCCAAGCTGGACGACAGTCGGCCTCTTTGCGCTGCTGATTACAATTCTGGACGCGATATTGGGCCGCACACATCATGGTCTGCTTGTGCTTGGGCCTGTTGCGGTGATCCTTGCATTCGTCGCGCACCAGAAATCGCTCTATCTCGGCGATCCGCTCTACCCGACAGATTTTCTCTACGCCCGCCAGATCATCGAATTGATGCCTCTTCTGGTAGGCGAGCGTCCGTTTACAGCCGTTTTGATAGTCGTTGCGACCTTCGCGGCCATCGCCTTGCTGTTTTCCACTTGGCGTTTCTGGCGCAGGCGCTTCCCGTTGATGTCGCTCAAGGGCCGCGCCGTACGCCTTCTGGTCGCGCTTCCGGTTCTCGCCTTCTTCGTGTCGATCATGGATTACGCGAGCTTCTCCTGGATTCGTGACCGTCTACAAATCAGCCCGATGATGTGGGACCAGAAGGAAAACTACGCCAGCAACGGCTTCGCCATCGCTTTCGCGCTCAACCTTCCCATGGCCAATGTCGCGGCACCGGCAGGTTTTTCAGCCAAGGCGATCGACGCGATCCCGCAGCCGACGCTGAAGGCGGCAGTGCTTCCGGAAGAAAAGCCCGACGTCATCATCGTCATGAGCGAATCGTTCTGGGATCCGACCAAGCTGCCCGGCGTGACGATCACGCCCGATCCGATCGCCAATGTGCGTGAAATGCAGTCCGGCAATGTGTTCTCGCCGGAATTCGGTGGCATGACCGCGAATGTCGAGTTCGAGGCACTGACCGGCTTTTCCAACGCATTCCTGCCCACCGGCAGCATTCCCTATCAGCAATATGTGCGCAAACCTCTGCCCTCGCTTGCGACCTTCTTCCGCAGCGAAGGCTACGCGACCCGCGCCATCCATCCGTTCAGCGGCTGGTTCTGGAACAGGACGCCGGTCTATGAGGCGCTCGGCTTCGAAAAATTCATGTCACAGGAAAATCTGCCGGAACTCGCCAAACGCGGTCCGCTGGTTTCCGACGAAGCGTTGACGGAAGAAATTATTCGCCAGGCAGATGCCATCGAGGAGCCGTTCTTCTTCTTCACCGTGACGCTGCAAGGCCATGGCCCTTACGAGGCAAATCGCTATCCCGACGCCACGCACAAGGTCTCCAGTGCGGCGAGCGATGCCACGAACGCTTCGATCCGCACCTATTCGGAAGGCGCCTCTGACGCCGACAAAGGCTTGAAACGCCTTGTCGAGTGGGCAGCCAAGCGCGAGCGGCCAACGGTGATTGCGTTCTTCGGCGATCATTTGCCGCCGCTTGGGCCTGTCTATGTTGACACCGGCTTCATGCCGGACAATGTCGCGAAGCGCCGTGCACCGCTGGACGAGATGATCGAGCAGCACGACACGCCGCTGGTCATCTGGTCGAATCGCGACGGTGCTGTGAAGGATCTCGGCTCGATCAGCCCCGCCTTCCTGCCCCTGCAGGTGCTGAAGAGTGCCGGCATCGAGCATCCTTATTATACGGAGTTCCTCGGCAAGATGCATGAGGACTACAGGGTCATCGACCGCAACATGCTGATTTCCAAGGACGGAACCGGCACGCCCGACTGGACGCGCGCAAATCGCATCGATCCGGCCCTGCGCGACTTCCGCTATCTCCAGCACGATCTGATGTTCGGCAAACACCGCAGCCAGCCCGCGTTCTTCCCAGAAACAGCAGTCAAAGATGCTGATATTATGTAGGCTGGAGAAGGTAGAGCGCTAATCTTCCACCCTCTCAATCGTCGAAAATATCGGAATGCGACCCGGTTCTAACCAACTGCAACTCGCTGCCATGAATTCTGTAGATCAGCAGCCAATCCGGCTCGATATGCGCATCGCGATAGGTTTTCCATTCGCCCTTTAACGGATGGTCCTTGTACCTCGGTGGCAATTCATCTCCGTTGAGCAACATGACAAGAAGCTCGCGAAGCTTGGCTAAATCCTTGCCTCGCTTCTCAGCCTTTTTTACATCGCGACGAAATTGTCCTGAGCGTACAGGCGTCAGCACGCTTAGAGGCCCAAATCCTTGAACAGTTCATCAGACGAAGAAAAACGATTCCCTTCCCCCGCCTCCAGCTCGGACATTGCCTTGCGGGTCGTGGCGTTCGGAACCTTGACGGGAAATGGAAATTCCTTGTCGGCGGCCACCCGGACAAGCAACAAACGTATCGCATCCGAAACCGTCAGCCCCATAGCTGCCAGAGCTTCGGTCGCTTCTTCCTTGATGGTGCTATCGATGCGCGCACGAACGACATCCGTAGTCATGAACTTCTCCTATTTGTGACTACAATGTAGCTACAAAACTGCCGTTTCGCAAGGAGTTCACAGGTTCGGGTGACCAAATGCAGACCATGCGCGACACAACAACCCTTGCGATTTGGCTGGAAAGCTGTATAGACGCGCCAATCTGCCGGTCCTAGCTGGGGGCTGAACGGAGGGCCGGGCGTTTGTTTTGCAAATGTCCGTATGAAGCCGAAGAAGGACTTCTGCCTCCCGTGTCTCCGCTCTCGACCGTCTCGTCGTGCTCCTTTCTTCTTCGCCTGGGCCTCGCCCTGTGTCGGATCAAAGAGAAGTTGCAGAGGCTTTAGCCGCCGGGACCGGGAGAGAAACGAAGAAAGGCAAAGACAATGGCTCTATACGAACATGTGTTTCTTGCCCGCCAGGACCTTTCGCAGCAGCAGGTCGAT
The DNA here is from genome assembly GCF_039939195.1 of Foliimonas ilicis. Taxonomy (NCBI): domain Bacteria; kingdom Pseudomonadati; phylum Pseudomonadota; class Alphaproteobacteria; order Hyphomicrobiales; family Phyllobacteriaceae; genus Foliimonas; species Foliimonas ilicis. The sequence goes on from NZ_JBDUUH010000014.1 coordinate 87,677, forward strand.
GCGCTTGTAGAACATTACAAGGGCATCGTTACCGAAGCTGGCGGATCAGTCGGCCGGGTCGAGAATTGGGGACTGAAGTCCCTCACCTACCGCATCAACAAGAACCGCAAGGCTTACTACACCCTTATGGACATCGACGCTCCGTCGACGGCTCTTAAGGAAATCGAACGCCAGCAGGGTCTTTCCGAAGACGTTCTGCGCTTCCTGACCATCAAGGTCGAGGCGCATGAAGAAGGCGCTTCCGCCATGCTGCAGAAGCGTGAAGAGCGCGGCGATCGTGGCGACCGCGGTTTCGGCGACCGTCCGAACCGCAGCTTTGGCGATCGTGATCGCGGAGACCGTGGCGATCGCGGTGATCGTGGCCCGCGCCGTCCGCGCGAAGGTGCTGAAGGAGCTGCAGAATAATGGTCGACATCAATCAGATCCCGACGCGCCGTCCTTTCCACCGTCGTCGCAAGACCTGCCCGTTCTCCGGCGCAAACGCACCGAAGATCGATTACAAGGACGTACGTCTTCTGCAGCGCTACATTTCCGAGCGCGGCAAGATCGTTCCTTCGCGTATCACGGCCGTCAGCCAGAAGAAGCAGCGCGAACTCGCCAAGGCGATCAAGCGCGCACGTTTCCTCGGCCTGCTGCCTTACGTCGTTAAGTAAGCAAAGCTTGGCCCCGAAAAGTTGCAGACTTTCCGGATAGGGACCAAGCTGGAATAACCGAGCGGGCGGTTCGCCGCCCGTTTACCTTCCCGCGACGGGCGCGGCGAGGAAACTGCAAAATCCCGAGTTGGGCTTACCACGCCCTAACTGCCGCTTCAGGCAGGACAGCGATACAAGGCGACAACGCCTCATTGAGCTTCCTGACTGTTTAACCACACGCGCCGCTATACTAGGCGCAGAGGAGAAAAAACATGGAAGTCATTCTTCTAGAACGCGTTACCCGCCTCGGCCAGATGGGCGACACCGTCAAGGTCAAGGACGGCTTTGCACGCAACTTCCTGCTGCCGCAGGGCAAGGCATTGCGCGCAAACGCAGCCAACAAGCAGAAATTCGAAGGCCAGCGCTCGCAGCTCGAAGCACGCAACCTCGAGCGCAAGTCGGAAGCCGAGAAGGTCGCAGAGACGCTCGACGGCAAGACGTTCGTCGTCGTCCGCTCGGCTGGCGAAACCGGCCAGCTCTACGGTTCGGTCTCGACGCGCGACATTTCCGACATCGTCACCGCTGAAGGCTTCTCCGTCGGCCGCAACCAGGTCGAGCTGAACCAGCCGATCAAGGAAATCGGCCTGACCAACGTTGCAATCGCGCTTCACCCGGAAGTCGAAGTCACGATCACGCTGAACATCGCGCGTACCGCCGATGAAGCAGAGCGTCAGGCAGCCGGCGAAAAGCTGGATTCGGCTGAAGCGATCTACGGCGACGACATCAACGACAATGCGCGTCCGGAAAACTTCTTCGACCCGAATGAAGATTCCGACGGCGACGAAGAAGCATAATTCAAGCTTCCTTCAATTGGACCAAGCCCGGATAGCAATATCCGGGCTTTTTTTTATGCCAGCGGAACTTTGCAAGCCGACGCGATTTGAAGCACAATATGACTTCCATATGACAGCTAGGATGCATGGCATGAATGTGTTGCTGCAGCGAATTGTCGATCGTCTGGTGCGCACGGGTAATTTGCGCATAACAGGGCCGAACGGAACCACGAGTATATTCGGCGACGGATCGGGCGAGCCCGTCCATGTCGCCATCAAGACCCACCACGCAGAACGAACGATACTCTTCGACCCCATGCTGGCGCTGCCGGAAGCCTATATGGACGGCGAGTTGGATATCGTCGAAGGCAACGTCCTGAGCTTCCTGCAAATCGTCTACCAGAATATGGGTCCGGTCGGCTGGGAAGCGGCGTGGACGAAAGCGCTGGAAGGGCTGAGACATGCTTTCCGGCGGTTTCAGCAGGTCAACACTGCCGCCCGCTCGCTGCGAAATGTTCAGCGCCATTACGATTTGTCGGGCGAGTTCTATAAACTCTTCCTCGACGAGGACATGCAATATTCATGCGCCTATTTCGACCGGCCGAATATGACGCTGGAAGAAGCGCAACTCGCCAAGAAGCGGCATCTGGCGGCAAAGCTTCGTGTAAAACCCGGCCAGACGGTGCTCGACATCGGCTCCGGCTGGGGCGGTTTGGGGCTTTATCTCGCCCGCTCGTTTCAGGCCGAGGTTCTGGGCGTCACGCTGTCTACCGAGCAGCATGCAATTGCCGAGGAGCGCGCGCAGGCCGAAGGCCTGGAAAACCACGTCCATTTCGAACTTCGGGATTACCGTAATCTCAGCGAGCGCTTCGACAGGATCATTTCGGTCGGCATGTTCGAGCATGTCGGCGTGAACCATTACCGGACCTTTTTCGACAAATGCGCCACGCTGCTGAAACCGGACGGCGTGATGGTGCTGCATTCGATCGGTCGCTCCGGCGTGCCATTCGCCACCAATGCCTTCATCCGCAAGCACATTTTTCCGGGCGGCTACATACCCGCACTTTCCGAAGTGTTGCCAGCGATAGAGCGGTCCGGATTGCAGGTGTCGGACGTCGAAATCCTAAGACTGCACTATGCGGAGACGCTGAAGCACTGGAACGAACGCTTTCAGGCGAACCGCGAGCGCGCCAGGGAAATTTACGACGAGCGCTTCTGCCGCATGTGGGAATTCTACCTGGCGGGTTCGGAAGCAGCGTTCCGCTGGCAGGATCTGATCGTCTTCCAGATCCAGCTCACGCAGAAGAACGACACGCTGCCGCTGACACGCGATTACATCGAAAAATGCGAAAAGACGCTGGCGATGCACGAAATGGCGCATAAAAAGCCTGCCGTGCGCAAGGTACAAGCACGAAAGCGCAAAACCGCGGAATAGTTCCGCGGCAAGGCAAATCGCTCGTCATGCGCCGTTCATTCGGTTAAGAGGCAGCATCATCTTACCTGCCGAACGGATTCGCATGGAGCTTCCTGCCCCGCTTAAAGCTGCTATCGACCAAATCCTGGAGGGCGTGCCTCTGGCGGATTTGCAGCGGCAATCGGAAATGCTCACCAAACGCTACCGAGCCGAAGTCCGCGACGGGCGGCTTCACATGGCCGATGCGCTGGCCGTCAAAGCGTATCTCGCTGCGCGCATGCCCGCGACCTATGCGGCGGTCCGCGCCAGCATGGATGCATTGGCTGAGGCTATTCCGGATTTTTCGCCACGGACGATGCTCGACATTGGTGCTGGTCCCGGCACCGCTTTGTGGGCGGCGGAAGACTGCTTTTCCGGCATTGAAAGCGCGACGCTTTTCGAGGCCAGCAAACCCGTGCGCGAGATGGGCGAACGTCTTACCAAGAACAGGATCGGCGCTGCCGCCACATGGACGGATGGCGACATCACAATCCAGACGCGCGACCTCTTGCCTGCCGATCTGGTGACGATTTGCTACGTTCTGGACGAGATCGCGCCGGCGAACCTGCCAAAACTCATCGACAATCTCTGGCGGCTGACGAAATCCGTTCTGCTGATCGTCGAGCCCGGAACGCCTGCCGGGTGGCGGCGCATTCTTGTCGCACGCGAGCAACTGATCGCGCTCGGTGCGTATGTCGCTGCCCCCTGCCCGCATCAGGAGCTTTGCCCTTTGATCGAGCCGGACTGGTGCCATTTTTCGCGCCGCGTCGCTCGCTCGAAACTGCATCGACTGACCAAGGGTGCAGATGTGCCATGGGAAGACGAGAAATACATTTTTCTGGCGGTCTCGCGCGAACCTTCTCCTGCTTACGAGGCCCGCATTCTCGCACCGCCGCGCACCGGAAGCGGTAAGGTGACCCTCAAGCTTTGCCAGTCCAACGGCATGGCGATTGAGAAAATGCTCACGAAACGGGACGGCGAAGCGTTCAAAAAGGCACGAAAACTCGATTGGGGCGACGCTTTTTAAGCGAAAAGCTGCAATTTCCGCGTCGTATTTTCCTGTTTTGTTCTCGTTTATTCTCAGCTAAAATCTTTCGATTCGCGTCAAGCTTTATCTTCCTGCCCGTAGACTGCGCTGTGAATTGCGGAGGTAAGTAGGCGATTATTTACTACCGCCTCCTCGGTTCTGGTACTGACGGGCAACAAGAACAGACGGGGCAGAGATGGCAGAGGCAATTCGCAAGCTTGAGGTCGCCGAAAAGGCGCTCTACCGGGAGGCCCCGAACAATATCGAGGCCGAACAGGCGCTGCTTGGCGCAATACTCGTCAACAATGATGCGTTTTATCGCGTCTCGGACTTCCTGAAAGCCTCGCATTTCTACGAACCCCTGCACCGCAAGATTTTCGAGGTGTCGTCTGAATTGATCCGTATGGGCAAGATGGCCAATCCGGTGACGATGAAGACATTCCTTCCCGCCGACGAAAAAGTCGGCGACATGACGGTGTCGCATTATCTGGTCCGGCTGGCAGCCGAAGCCGTCAACGTCATCAATGCCGCCGATTATGGCCGCGCCATCTACGATCTCGCGACGCGGCGCGCGCTGATTACCGTCGGCGAAGACATGGTCAACATCGCATATGACGCGCCGGTCGACATGGCGCCCAGCGAACAGATCGAGGATGCGGAGCGCCGCCTGTTCGAACTGGCCGAAACCGGGCGCTATGATGGCGGTTTCGAAAGCTTCACCGATGCGGTGAAGACCGCCGTCGACATGGCGAACGCCGCCTATATGCGCGACGGACACCTTTCCGGCGTCGCGACGGGTTTGCGCGATCTGGACCGCCGCATGGGCGGGTTGCAGCCATCCGATCTTATCGTGCTGGCGGGACGTCCCGGCATGGGTAAGACCTCGCTCGTCACCAACATCGCCTTCAATGTCGCACATGCCTATGAGCCGGTGCAGCAGGCGGACGGCTCGTTCAAAGCGGCCAATGGCGGCGTTATCGGCTTCTTCTCGCTCGAAATGTCGTCCGAACAGCTCGCAACGCGTATCATTTCCGAGCAGACGGAGATCCCGTCGTCGAAAATTCGTCGCGGTGAAATCACCGAGACGGATTTCGAAAAGCTGGTCGCCTGTTCGCAGGAAATGCAGCGCATTCCGCTTTTCATCGACCAGACCGGTGGTATTTCGATCGCGCAGCTCGCCGCACGAGCGCGTCGCCTGAAGCGCCAGCGTGGCCTCGATGTCATCATCATCGACTATATTCAGCTCATGCAGGGATCATCCGCGCGCGCTTCACAGAACCGCGTTCAGGAAATCACCGAGATCACGACCGGCCTCAAGGCGCTCGGCAAGGAACTCGGCGTGCCGATCATCGCGCTTTCACAGCTCTCGCGTCAGGTGGAAAGTCGTGAAGACAAGCGCCCGCAACTTTCCGACCTTCGCGAATCCGGCTCCATCGAGCAGGACGCCGACGTCGTGATCTTCGTCTACCGCGAGGAGTATTACCTCAAGAACAAGGAGCCGAAGCCCGGCACTGAGGAATACATCAAGTGGGAAACCGAAATGAACGAGGCGCGCGGCAAGGCCGAAGTCATCATCGCCAAACAGCGCCACGGCCCCACCGGCTCGGTTTCGCTGTCGTTCCAGGGCGAGTTCACCCGCTTCTCCGATCTGGCCGAAGAGCATCATCTGCCTGAGCGGTTTGAGTAGCAGTATGGTTTTTGCTGGAATGCTGGCGGGACAGCGCCCCCCTCTGTCCTGCCGGACATCTCCCCCACAGGTGGGGAGATTGGATTTCATTTCCGATTTCGCAAACCGCGAACGCAGTAACGAAAAAACTGAAGCTGCCGATCTCCCCACCCGTGGGGGAGATGTCCGGCAGGACAGAGGGGGGCGCTGTCCCGCCATCGTCTCAAAAACCTTCCGGCAAATTCTTCATGGCTAAATCCCGTGTCCAGTTCATCTGCCAGAATTGCGGCAGCGTGCATCAGCGCTGGGCGGGCAAGTGCGATGCTTGCGGCGAGTGGAACACGCTGATCGAGGAAGGCACATCCGGTGGCATCGGCGGCGGGCCAGCTTCGACGCGCAGTACGCGCAAGGGCCGCGCCGTGACCCTGACCACGCTTTCGGGCGACATCGAAGATGCGCCGCGCATCGCCAGCGGTATTGGCGAGCTTGACCGGGCGACTGGCGGCGGTTTCGTTCGCGGCTCCGCCATTCTCATTGGCGGCGATCCGGGCATCGGCAAATCCACGCTTCTCATGCAGGCGGCAGCCTCGCTCGCACGGCAAGGCCATCGCATCGTCTATGTTTCGGGCGAAGAAGCGGTCGCACAGGTGCGGTTGCGCGCGCAGAGGCTGGGTGCAGCAGATGCGCCGGTGGAACTCGCCGCCGAGACCAATGTCGAAGATATTCTGGCGACGATTGCCGATGGCAAGCGGCCTGATCTGGTGATCCTCGATTCGATCCAGACATTGTGGACGGACCTTGCCGATTCGGCTCCTGGCACGGTTACGCAGGTCCGCTCATCGGCTCAGGCGATGATCCGCTATGCGAAATCCACAGGTGCGGCGATTGTGCTCGTCGGCCATGTGACGAAGGAAGGCCAGATCGCAGGGCCGCGCGTCGTCGAGCATATGGTCGATGCCGTGCTTTATTTCGAAGGCGAAGGCGGCCACCATTATCGCATCCTGCGCACCGTAAAAAATCGTTTCGGACCGACCGACGAGATCGGCGTTTTCGAAATGTCCGACAAGGGATTGCGCGAAGTCGCCAATCCTTCGGAGCTTTTTCTAGGCGAACGCCATGCAAAATCGCCCGGAGCAGCGGTGTTTGCGGGCATGGAAGGCACCAGACCGGTGCTGGTAGAGATACAGGCGCTGGTGGCGCAGTCCTCGCTCGGCACGCCGCGCCGCGCCGTCGTCGGCTGGGACAGCCCGCGCCTCGCCATGGTGCTGGCCGTGCTCGAGGCGCATTGCGGCGTGAAGCTTGGCCAGCATGACGTGTATCTTAACGTCGCAGGCGGCTACCGAATCTCCGAGCCTGCGGCGGACCTTGCGGTTGCAGCCGCGCTCGTTTCGTCGCTAACCGGACTTGCCCTTCCGGCAGATTGCGTTTATTTCGGCGAAATCAGCCTATCGGGTGCCGTGAGGCCGGTTGCGCATGCGCAATCGAGGCTAAAGGAGGCCGAAAAGCTGGGGTTTGGACAAGCGGTCCTGCCGCGCGGCAGCGAAGGTATTTCCGGGGGCATTGCACCTGGCTCCTTCCAGCCGGAAACGCTGGCCGATCTTGTCGTGCGGATTGCCGGCTCTCTGCGGCGCAACACGGACGACTGAGCCGGTGATTTACCGGGCGGTCACGATGGAGTGAAACGATATGCCGATTACGCTGCTTGACGGAATTCTCGTCGGCTTCACTCTCGTTTCCGCAATGCTTGCGATGGTCCGCGGCTTTTCCCGCGAAATCCTGTCGATCGCCTCCTGGGCAGCAGCAGCAGCCGCGGCGTTCTTCTTCTACAAGCCCGTTCTGCCTTTTGTTCAGCCTTACATCGACAATGAAAAACTCGCCATGGCGGCGGCAGCCGGCATCGTTTTCATCATCGCGCTGATCGTCGTTACCGTCATCACGATGAAGATCGCCGATTTCATCATCGACAGCCGCGTCGGCGCACTCGATCGTACACTCGGCTTCCTTTATGGCGCAGCGCGCGGCATTCTGGTCGTGGCCGTCGGCCTTCTGTTCTTCACCTGGCTGGTCGGCCCGAACCCGCCTGCATGGATTTCCATGGCAAAGTCGAAGCCGCTTCTGACAAGCATCGGCACGACGCTGGAAAACATGCTGCCGGACGATCCGGAAAATTCGATCCTGAAGCGCCTGTCGCCCAGCGATGAGCCGACGGTCGAAGGCGCGCCCGAACAGCCGCCTGTCGATGCAACACCCGATGCACCGCCTGCGGAAAACCCTGCACCAACCAACAATTGACGGTGGCGCTTAGCGCCATCTCACACTATATAGCGTTTTTGCTAGAAGAGGCCGGTTCCGATGGCAGACGCAGACGACGTGCTTTCCGCCGAAGCTGACGATCATTTTCACGACGAATGCGGTGTGTTCGGGATTTTCGGACGGCAGGATGCCGCCGCGATCGTGACGCTGGGGCTTCACGCCCTGCAGCATCGCGGACAGGAAGCAGCGGGCATCGTCTCTTATGACGGCACGCAATTCCATGTCGAACGCCATGTCGGCCTGATCGGCGATACATTCACCAAGCAATCGGTCATCGAACGGCTGGGCGGCACTCGCGCCATCGGCCATACGCGCTATGCCACGACCGGCGGCGCTGGCCTGCGCAACATCCAGCCCTTCTTCGCAGAACTTGCCGATGGCGGCTTCGCGGTGGCGCATAATGGCAATCTCACCAATGCGATGACCGTGCAGCGCACCTTGCAGAAGCAGGGTTCGATTTTCTCGTCCACCTCGGACACCGAAACCATCCTTCACCTCGTTGCGACCAGCAAGGAGCGCGAACTCAACAAGCGCTTCATCGACGCCGTGCGTCAGGTCGAAGGCGCGTTTTCGCTGGTGGCACTGACGTCCAAGAAGATGATCGGCTGCCGCGATCCGCTGGGCATTCGCCCTCTGGTTCTGGGCGATCTCGACGGTGCCTGGATTCTGGCGTCGGAGACTTGCGCGCTCGACATTATCGGCGCGCGCTTCGTGCGCGATCTGAAGCCCGGCGAAATGGTGGTCATCACCTCCAAGGGCATTGAGAGCATGTTCCCGTTCGAGCCGGCAAAATCGCGCTTCTGCGTGTTCGAATATGTCTATTTCGCACGGCCTGATTCCTCGGTCGAAGGCCGCAACGTCTATGATGTGCGCAAGCAGATCGGCGCGGAACTGGCGCGCGAAAATCCGGTCGAGGCTGACATCGTCGTGCCGGTGCCAGATTCAGGCACCCCGGCGGCCATCGGCTTCAGCCAGGCGGCGGGCATTCCGTTCGAACTCGGTATCATCCGTAACCATTATGTAGGCCGTACCTTCATTTCGCCGGGCGATTCGATCCGGCACATGGGCGTTCGCCTGAAGCACAATGCCAACCGGCGCATGATCGAAGGCAAGCGTATCGTGCTGGTCGATGATTCCATCGTGCGCGGCACCACCAGCCAGAAGATCGTGCAGATGGTTCGTGATGCGGGCGCGAGGGAAGTGCATATGCGCATCGCCTCGCCCCCTACCCGCGCCTCCTGCTTCTACGGCGTCGATACGCCCGAAAAATCGAAGCTGCTTGCCTCGCGTATGACGGTTGAAGAAATGGCGGAATTCATTCGCGTCGATTCGCTGGCCTTCCTGTCGATCGACGGGCTTTATCGCGCAGTCGGCGAAAACGGTCGCGATACGGAACAGCCGCAATTCTGCGATGCCTGCTTCACCGGAGAATACCCGACGCGCCTCGCCGATATGGAAGGCTCGGACAATGTCCGCACGCTTTCGTTGCTTGCTGCCGGGGGCACGTCTTCATAGGTTTTGTATTAAGCCTTGAAATCAAAAGCCTCTTCAGTCACACGGATTAAATGACCTCATCTCTTGATCTCACCAATCGCGTCGCACTCGTTACGGGCGCTTCGCGCGGCATCGGCTACTTCATCGCCAAGGAACTCGCAGCAGCGGGCGCGCATGTTATTGCGGTTGCCAAAACTGTGGGCGGGCTGGAAGAACTGGACGACGAGATCAAGGCTGCGGGCGGCGAAGCGACGCTGGTTCCGCTCGACCTCACCGATATGCAAGGCATCGACCGTCTCGGCGGCGCAATCCATGAGCGCTGGGGCAAGCTGGACGTGCTGGTTGCCAATGCGGGCATTCTTGGCGTCATCGCTCCGATCGGCCATGTCGAGGCCAAGGTTTTCGAAAAGGTGATGGCAATCAACGTGACCGGAACGTGGCGGCTTATCCGCTCCGTCGATCCGCTGTTGCGCCTCTCGGACGCCGGACGCGCCATCATCATGTCTTCGGGGGCCGCACATTCGGCAAAGGCCTTCTGGGGCCCCTATGCCGCCTCCAAGGCCGCTGTCGAGGCAATCGCGCGCTCATGGGCGCATGAGACCGAAAACAGCCCTCTGCGGGTCAATTGCGTCAATCCCGGTGCAACCCGCACCGCGATGCGCGCGCAGGCTATGCCCGGCGAAGATCCCTCTGAATTGCCGCACCCTTCCGAGGTTGCCGCAAAGATCGTTGCGCTTGCCAGCCCGGCCTTCACGGAAACCGGCAAAATCCTCGACGTGCGCGCAGGCAAGCTCACCAAATATCAGATGCCTGTCTAAGAGACCGTTTGGAAATTCTACCCTGCCGGACATCTGATGCAGTTTTCTGCGCTTCCGGCTCGATCTTCCAGCTTTTCGACAATTCCTGACATGATGGTGTCAGGGGCGCTGGCCTATGGATGTTTCTCCAATAAAGGCTCATGGCGTTGCGTATCATCATCGCCTAATTCCAGCGCGGTCCGGCATGTCGAACACAAGTGAACACCAGCTTCCAGTGCCGATGAGCGAGCATACGCTCGGCATCATCCTCGTATCGGCATCGGCAGCCGTATTTGCTCTAACTGGCGTGCTCACCAAATCGATCACCGCCGATGCGCTCGTTATTCTGTGCTGGCGCGGTCTGGTCGGCGGCCTGCTGATCGGTGCCTATGTGCTTTTGCGAAGCCGCGGCGCGTTAAGCGCATTTCGCCTCGGATGGCGCGGCTGGCTGCTCGCGGTGATCGGCTGCTTTGCCAGCATCGCCTTCATCGCGGCGTTCAAATACACCTACGTCGCCAATGTCGCGATCATCTATGCCACGACGCCATTTCTGGCCGGCTTTTTGGGCTTCATGCTGTTTCGCGAGCGGATGCGGGGCGTGACGATGATTGCGGCCGCCATTTCGATTTGCGGCGTCGCCCTCATGATCATTTCGGGAGCGGGACAGGGAAATCTGTTCGGCGACACTCTGGCATTTATCATGACGGCCATTTTTGCGCTCTACATGGTTCTGATCAGGAAATTCCGCGATACGCCCGCCGTATGGGCAGGGGCTGTTTCGGCCCTTTTGCTGTTCGTCTTCGGCTGGTTCGCGACCGATCCTCTTGCCGTCACACAGAACGATATGATTTTGCTGGTGCTGTTCGGGGCCACAATGGCACTGGCGGTCATTTTATGGACGGAAGGCGCAAGGTTGCTTCCTCCGCCCGAAACCGGCCTCCTCGGCTCTTCGGAAGTGCCCTTTGCCATGCTCTTCGCCTGGCTGTTTCTGACAGAGCTTCCGCCATTCGCATCGGTGGTCGGCGGCGCAATCGTGCTTGCCGCCGTGATCTGGCATGCGGGCCGGGATTTACGCCGCGAAAAAATTCACGCGATTCCGTAAAAAAGTTTCATATCTGTGGAACCAACAAAAGCTTCGCGCATTTCTGGGATGCGACGGGCGACCCCGCCCCCCAAACCCAGCCTGTCGTATTCTTAAAGCCGGTCCCTTGTGACCGGCTTTCTTCTTTTCAGATTTTCATCCGCCCGTTGACCTTGTCAGACGATTGGCTAGTTTCCCTGCTCGAGCACCAGAAATTGAGAGAGGCGACATGATTATCATCCTCGTCATAGTCGGGGCGATCCTGGCGCTTGTCGTACTGGCAGCGTTTCTGGACATGTATCGGCTCGAACTGCCGTTCAATCAGGCACTGGCCTACGCACCATTCAAACTCATCAGACGCATCAGCGACAAGCAGATGACGGCTGCGCGCACGTCACCGACGCCGGTCATCTATGCAATCTGGAATCAGAGCACGCTCGATCCCGCACTCATGCTGTCACTGCTGCCCGACCAGACGCTGCATATACTCGACGAGCACTCGGCGCATTCGGGCTGGCTCGAGCCGTGGCGCAATTTGGCCCGCACCATCGAATTCAACGCGCACCATGTTTTCGTGAGCCGCAGGCTGGTGCGTGTCCTGAAAGGCAATGGCCGATTGGCTGTCTATTTTCCGAACGACACGTCACCGGACGCCAAGGCGTTGCGGCTTTACCGCGCCGTCTCGCGCATCGCCCTGCAGGCCGACGCGAGCATTCTGCCGATCTATGTTTCAGGCGGAGCGAATAATCGCGGGACGTTCGACCGGCTGACGATCAGGACCCTGCCGCCTCTGAAAATCCCCGAGATAACCGCACGGCAGGAAGGCGATGGCAACACGACCGCCGCGCTGCTTCATGAACGCATGATGGAAGTGCGCCGATAGGCGAGCTTTAAACGCTCGCCTCTTCCGACTTTTCGGCGGCTGTCTTGGCTTCCTCAAGTGCGGCGCGGCGCGAATAGGCACGCGCACTGAGCGGCAGGAAGATCAGGTAGGCGACTGCGGAGGCGGTCAAGGTCTGCCACGGGTAGATGACCAGCAGCAGCACGTAGAACACCGCGCAGAGCATGAACGGCATGACATTGTCGCGCCGCACGCTGAACTTCTTGCCGGAATAGACCGGCAGGCGGCTGACCAGCAGGAATGCGATGAGAACCGTGAAGCCGCAGCTCAGATAGACCGTGAGACGATCCGGCGTGATCGCGCCGATGAACATCAGATAGGCAGGCAGTAGTACGAGCACTGCACCGGCAGGCGCAGGCACACCGACGAAATACTCCGTCTGCCAGGCCGGGCGTTCCTTGTCCTCATCCAGCACGTTGAAACGCGCAAGACGCAGGCCGCAGGCAATTGCGAACAGAAGTGCGGCGATCCAGCCGATGGAACCGGCGCGGTCCAGCAGCATCGCATAGAGAACGAGGCCCGGTGCGACACCGAAATTCACGATGTCGGCCAGCGAATCCATCTGCGCGCCGAATTTGGACGTCGCTTTCAGCATGCGGGCCAGCCGGCCGTCTATGCCATCCAGAAACGCAGCGACCAGAACCATCAGGACAGCCGTTTCAAACCGGAGTTCGAAAGCCAGACGAACACCGGAAAGACCGGCGCAGATGGCCAGAACCGTAACAAGGTTCGGCACGACAAGACGCAGCGGTATTTCCCGGATACGTGGGCCGCTGCCGCCGTGAGGTTCGAAAGGCTGGAAAGGACGCATCCGCCAGGCTCTCAAGAGATTCGCACGAGCGGCGTGGTGGCGGGGCCACCAAATTCCGCAATGACGGTTTCACCGGCAATCGCCGTCTGCCCGACCGCAACCCGCGATGTCGCGGTGAGCGGCAGGAACACATCGACACGCGAGCCGAAGCGGATCAGGCCGAATCGTTCACCGACGCCGATATTGGTACCCGGCTCGCTCCAGCAAAGGATGCGGCGCGCGACCAGACCGGCGATCTGCACGGCAGCGATCGTGCCGTTCGGGCTTTCGATGACGAGGCCGTTGCGCTCGTTTTCCGAGCTTGCCTTGTCGAGTTCGGCGTTGAGGAACTTGCCGGGGCGATGCTCGATGCGGGTGATACGTCCGCGCACCGGCGAACGGTTCACATGGCAGGAAAACACATTCATGAACACGGAAATGCGGGTCATTTCGCCCGTTCCCAAACCCAGTTCGCGGGGCGGAACGGCAGGGCCTACGGCGGAAACGATGCCGTCGGCCGGGCTGATGACCAGCCTGTCGTCAACGGGCGTAACGCGTTCGGGATCGCGGAAGAAATAGGCGCACCAGGCCGTCAGAATCAGGCCGATCCAGAAGAAGATCGACGAAATGAACGTCAAAAACAGGGTCACGACCGCAAAAGCGGCGATAAAGGGATAACCCTCGCGACGGATGGGAACAAAGGTGTTCTTGATCGTTTCGATCAGGTGCATAGGGCTTTGGCTCGCTCCGTTCAACTTGCCGACTGCTTACCGGAAACAACCACGCGCCGCAACGCGGCAAACGGACATGGTTGTCGGGAGCATCACTGCTTCACCGGTTTTATTCCTTCGCGCCCCCTCTGTCCTGCCGGACATCTCCCCCACAGGTGGGGAGATTGGCTGTATCTAGGGTTTCGCAAATCTTGAAACGTCACAAGTTGGAAAAAACGCATATGAAGTAATGATCTCCCCACCCGTGGGGGAGATGGCCGGCAGGCCAGAGGGGGGCAACGTGGAACAGATACCTCTCAGGCTTACTCGTTCGTCTCCGGCGTACGACGCCTGACGATAACACCCAGATCGTCAGCTTCGCGGGCGATGCGCAGGCGCTCTTCGGCTTCGGTCGCTTCGCGCTGGCGATCCCACATCGAAGCGTAAAGGCCCTTTTTGCGCATCAGCGTCTGGTGCTTGCCGCGTTCGGCAATGCGGCCATCCTGCAGCACGATGATTTCATCTGCCGAAACGACTGTGGAAAGCCTGTGCGCAATGACGATGGTCGTGCGCCCGCGGCTGACGAGATCGAGTGCGGCCTGAATTTCACGTTCCGTATGCGTATCGAGCGCCGAGGTCGCCTCGTCCAGAATGAGGATCGGCGGAGCCTTCAATATGGTTCGCGCAATGGCCACTCGCTGCTTTTCGCCGCCAGAAAGCTTCAGGCCCCGTTCGCCGACCATCGCACCATAACCTTCCGGCAAATGCTCGATGAACGGGCCGATCTGCGCCAACTCCGCGGCGCGCTCGACATCGCCATCGGAAGCAGAGGGACGGCCATAGCGGATGTTGTAGGCGATCGTGTCGTTGAACAGCACCGTATCCTGCGGCACCATGCCGATCGTTGCGCGCAGGCTTTCCTGCTCAACGTCGCGAATATCCTGTCCGTCGATCAGAATGCTGCCTTGCTGAATATCGTAGAAACGGAACAGAAGTCGCGAAACGGTGGACTTTCCCGCACCCGACGGGCCGACAATCGCGACCGTCCTGCCGGGTTTTACGTCGAAGCTGATGCCTTTGAGGATCGGCCTGCTCGCATCGTAGGCGAAGTGAACATCACGGAACTCGACCTTGCCTTCCGGCACGGCGAGAGGCTTTGCGCCTGGCTTGTCGAAAACTTCCTGCTTCACATCGAGAAGGTCGAACATCTGCTCGATGTCGGTCAGGCCCTGACGGATTTCGCGATAGATGAAGCCGATGAAATTCAGCGGCACGGAAAGCTGCATCAGCATCGCATTGATGAACACGAAATCGCCGATGGTCTGGGTGCCTGCCATCACTTCCAGCGCCGAAAGCCACATGGCAGCCGTCATGCCGAGGCCGAAAATCACGCCCTGCCCGAAATTCAGCCAGCCGAGCGAGGTCCAGGTTTTCGTTGCGGCAACCTCGTAGCGCGCCATGGATCGGTCGAAACGCTCCGCTTCCATGCGCTCATTGTTGAAATATTTGACCGTCTCAAAATTCAGCAGCGAATCGATGGCCTTGGTATTCGCGTCCGTGTCGGAATCGTTCATTTCCCGGCGGATCGCGATGCGCCAATCGCTCGCCCAGACCGTGAACCATGTGTAGAGCGCCACGGTGATCGCGACGATGGCAACGTATTTCCAGCCATAGGCGACCGCGAAAATGATCGCGGTGAGCGCGAATTCGAGGATCGTCGGCACCGTGTTGAGGATGGTGAAACGGACGATCGTTTCGATGCCCTTCGTGCCGCGCTCGATGACGCGCGAAAGACCGCCGGTGCGGCGTTCCAGATGGAAACGCAACGACAATTCATGCATATGCACGAAGGTCTTGAAGGCCAGTTGGCGAACGGCATATTGGCCGACGCGGGCGAAAAGCGCATCGCGAAGCTGGTTGAAACCGAGCTGGACGAGCTTCACCACATTATAGGCGATGACCAGCATGACAGGGCCAAGCAGGAAGGCCGGCAATGGCGGCGATGTCGCGCCATCACCCGCCAGCGCATCGGTCGCCCATTTGAAGAAATACGGCCCGATGACAAGGGTCGCTTTCGCGATGACCAGAAATACGGTCGCCCAGACGACGCGTGCCTTCAAATCCGCACGGTCCGCAGGCCACATATAGGGCCAGAGATTCAACAGCGTTTTGAAGGTGGAGCCGGAATCGGCTGATACGGTCTTTTCAGACAAATGATTTGCTTTCAGTGTTTTAGCGGTCGCGACAACAGGTCTTCGCGAGGTCGGAAAGTCCCGTTGAAAGAAGCGTCATCGCTTCGGCGTCGATGCAATAAAGCGATCGCTGCCCATCCGGTATGAGATTGACCAAACCCGCAGACACCAGGACCTTCAAATGCTGGGAGACGGTCGATTGCGCCAGATCGAACTGTTCGACCACCTCCCCGCAGCAGCAGGAACTGGTGGCCGCCAGATGGCGCAGAATGCGAATGCGCGCAGGGTTTGCCAGCGCGGCAAAACGCTGCGCCATTGCCGCCTCGTCGGCAGCGATGCAGCCTTCATGGAGTTTTTGCGGGAAGGAATTCATCGTAAATCGTCGATATACGATGAAAGCATTCTCCGCAAGGAAAACCTAGTGGTTTTTTATTGCGTCGAGCCTGTCTGCTCGCCCAAAACCTTCAAATCCGCCTTCTCGCCCTTGTCGGTTTCACCGGGCAGCTTGAACACCTGCCCCGGCCAAATGCGGTCCGGATTGCGGATCTGCTCCTGATTGGCAAGGTAGATGGTCGAATAGCGAACACCCAGCCCATAGACACGGCGGGAAATACGCCAGAGCGTATCACCGCGACGGATGATGACGGAACCATCGACATTCTGAAGCTTTGGCGCGAGCTCTTCCGGGTTTGCGGAAGCCGTTGCGGGCGCTTGCTGGCCGCTTGTTTCGGGTGCAATGGCGGGATTGGCGGTCGCATCCTGAGTAGACGCTCCGGCTGCGGAGGCTGGCGGAGCGACAGCCGATACTGCTTCTCCTGCCTCGCGCTCGAACGGCACAGCAGCGCGGGCAATGACTTTGACGCCATCGGGGGCCAGCGCATCGACGCGGACGATGTAGTCACCGACCGGCAGGTCGCGCTCGGCCTCGATCAGGAAACGCCCGGCCTGCGAGGCGATCGCCTCACCGAGTAGGATTTCATTGGCATATGCGCGCACACGGCGCCCCGGTTCGGCCGTACCGGCCACGAAAACCGATTTTCCTTCGATTTCAACGGCCTCGACGGCGAGTTTTACGGCGGCAGGCGCAGACTGACTGGCGGCGGGTGCGGTAGCAGGCGCTTCGGTCGCGGCTTGCTGTTGGCCGGTTTGCCCGGCTGCAGGCGCCGATGGTTCGGTTGTCGCCTGCTGTTCGTCGCCCGTAGCGGGGGTCTGGCCTGCGGCGGGCGGCGTCTGCGCATCACCGGCAGAAGGCTGACCAGCGGCATTATCCTTCGCTTCCGGCAGAGTGATCAGCCTGCTTGGCTGTCCCGGCTGCTCGACCAGGGCAAGAACCTGCCCGTCAGCCGAATCCGGCACAGAGACGACAGCCGTTTCGGACGATGTGGCGGTACTGCCCGAACCGGACGAACGCAATACGAGCTGGTAGTCGCCCGGCTTTAGCGGGTCTTCCAGAACAATGGCAAAATCGCCATCCTGGCCTGCCGTCGCGGTGCCGATCACCGTCGCTCCGTTTACGATCTCGACCTTGGCATCGGGTGCAGCCTTACCGGCGACAACCATCGAACCGTTCGGTTCGACACGAACAACATCGAAAGACGGTACGACAAGCCTCGGCGCGGTTCCCGCCGCAGGCTGTTCGCCCTGTGAAGGCTGGCTTTCAGTGTTTTCGGCAGATGCCGCGGCCGCCGGCGTTTCGGGTGCAGGCTGCGGCGTTGCAGCGGGCGCTTCGGGCGCTGCCGCCATCGGCGCGGTTTGCGGTGTTGACCCGCGGTCGAACATACCTGCGAAATATGCCACACCAGTCGCGGCCGCGAGCGCGCCCACGCAAAACAAAGCCACCTTTACGGGTGCAACTGCCATTGTCATCTTACCCCTTAGCCACCTAAGGCCGGTCTAGCCTTTTTTTACCGTGGTCACAAGAAAAAGCCCGGCTATAGGTCTTGACCGATATACGTAGGATACCATCAATCAGTTGCATGAACACGATTCGATCCATTTGCGTTTATTGCGGTTCCTCGCCGGGCCGCGACAAGATTTACCTCGAATCCGGCCACATGCTGGGCCGTGAAATCGCTAAAGCGGGTTTGCGTCTCGTTTATGGCGGCGGCACCAAGGGCATAATGGGCGCCGTTGCCGAAGGCACGATGCGCGCAGGCGGCAAGGTGACGGGTATCATTCCGCGTTTCCTGATGAGCAAGGAAGCGACCGAAAGCGCGCTCGGGCGGCTGGACGATCTGATCGTCACCGAAAACATGCATGAGCGCAAACACATGATGTTCGAGAAATCGGACGCATTCGTGGCGCTTCCCGGCGGTATCGGCACGGTCGAAGAGATCGTGGAAATCATGACCTGGGCGCAGCTTGGCAATCACCGCAAACCGATCGTATTCGCCAATATTAACGGGTTCTGGAACCCGATGTTGGATCTGCTCGATCACATGCGCACGGAAGGCTTCGTGCACACATCACATCTCGTTCAGCCATTGGTCATCGACCGGGCGGAGGAAGTGGTCGCGGCGATCCTCACCGCCTCCGCACAGGACGATATACCCAGCGAAGGTGTGCAGTCGGTCATCGACAAGCTTTAAGCCGTTACTTAACGCCGGGCGTTGCAACCTGCTCGACGGGCTGGCGGCGGAAAATCATCGACCATGTATAGATGGCGAGCGCTATCCAGATCAGCACGAATGCGACGACGCGCACGCCACTGAACGGTTCTCCGAAAATGAAAACGGCGATCAGAAACACCATGGTCGGCGCGATATACTGCATGATGCCAATGGTCGAATAACGCAGCAATTTCGCACCGAATGCAAAGAGAAGCAGAGGCACGGCGGTAACAGGGCCGCAAGCCAGCAGCCATCCGATGTCCGTCGGATTCGAGAGCACGAAATGCCCCTGGCCCGTTGATTGAAGCCAGATGATGTAGCCCAGCGCCGGGACGCTGAGGATGAGCACTTCCAGAAAAAAGCCCTGGCTGGGGCCAATCGGCAGCGTCTTGCGCAGATACCCGTAGGTCGCGAATGAAAATGCCAGTGCCAGCGAAACCCAAGGGAGGCCGCCCCCTTCGACTGCCAGAATGATAACGGCCAACGCCGCCAGCGCGATCGCCGCCATCTGGAATCGATTGAGCTTCTCGCCGAGCAGAACAGCGCCCATGACGACGCTCATAAGCGGATTGATATAATATCCCAAAGCAGTCTCGACCGTGCGGTCAACCGCAATCGCCCAGACATAGATGCCCCAGTTGATCGTTATGATCGTTGCGGTGAGCGCGGCAAGAAGCAAGGTGCGCGGCGAGCGCAATGCAGCCTTCACATCCGCGGTGCGGCCGAGCAGAAGCAGCACCACCGCCGCTATCGGCACAGACCAGACGATGCGGTGCGCAACGACTTCCGCTGCCGGTATATGCGCCACCGCCTTCATGAAGAAAGGCAGAAGCCCCCACAGAAAATAAGCTGTGAACGCGAAAATGAAGCCGCGAACAGCGGGATCCATGCGTTGCGGATTCTGATCTGTCATGCCCGTCAAATACTCCTGACGTGCACGACAAACCAGTTCAAACTTCTGATGCGGCAATGGATTTCTGTTATGCCAACCTTTACTCGGCGGCGACCAGTCCTGCCATTTCCCGGTTTTTCATCAGCTTGTAGACGATCGAGTCCATCAGCGCCTGAAACGACGCATCGATGATGTTGTCGGAAACGCCGACGGTCGACCAGCGCGCGCCCGTCGCATCATGCGATTCAATCAGAACGCGCGTGATCGCCTCCGTGCCGCCATTCAGGATACGCACCTTGTAGTCGGACAGTTCGAGATCGCCGATTTCGCTCTGATATTTGCCGAGATCCTTGCGCAGCGCGATGTCGAGCGCATTGACCGGACCATGCCCTTCGGCAACCGACATTTTCTCTTCGCCATCGACAATCACTTTCACGATTGCCTCGGACACGGTTCGCAACTGCCCGTTGGCGTCGAAACGCCGCTCGATCATGCAACGGAAGCTGGTGACGCGGAAGAATTCCGGCACAGTATGCAGCATCTTGCGCGCCAACAGCTCAAAGCTCGCATCCGCGCCTTCATAGGCGTAGCCTTCGGCCTCGCGTTCCTTGACCACGGAAATCAGCGCATCCAGCCGCCCGTCATCTTTCGGCACGTCGATGCCGCGCCGCTTCAACTCGCTGACGAAATTCGCCTTACCGCCCTGATCCGACACCATGACCCTGCGCCTGTTGCCGACAGTTTCGGGCGGCACATGCTCATAGGTCTGCGGCTCCTTGGCGATTGCCGAAGCGTGAATGCCAGCCTTCGTCGCGAAGGCTGACGCACCGACATAGGGTGCCTGCGCTTCCGGCGCGCGGTTCAGCAATTCGTCGAAGGCGCGAGAGAGCCGCGAAATGCCCGACAGCGCTTCTGCCGAGATTCCGGTCTCGAAACGTTCCGCGAAGGCGGGTTTCAGCGCCAGCGTCGGGATGATCGATATGAGGTTTGCGTTGCCGCAGCGCTCGCCGATGCCGTTCAGCGTTCCCTGAATCTGGCGCACGCCCGCATCGACGGCGGCAAGCGAATTCGCCACCGCTTGTCCCGTGTCGTCATGCGCGTGAATGCCGAGATTCTCTCCCGGAATACCCGCCGCAATCACCCTCTCAACGATCGCGCGCACTTCCGATGGCTGCGTGCCGCCATTGGTGTCACAAAGCACCACCCAGCGCGCGCCCGATTCATAGGCCGCTTTCGCACAAGCCGTCGCATAGTCCGGGTTCGCCTTGAACCCGTCGAAGAAATGCTCGCAATCGACCAGCGCTTCCTTGCCGCCCGCGACCGCAGCTTCGACCGAAGCGCGGATACTTTCGAGGTTTTCCTCGTTCGTGCAGCCGAGAGCTACGCGCACATGATAATCCCAGCTTTTCGCCACGAAACAGACCGCATCGGCCCTTGCCTGAACCAGTGATGCAAGGCCGGGATCGTTCGAGGCCGAAACGCCCGCGCGTTTCGTCATGCCGAAGGCGACGAATTTCGAGCGTGTCGTGCGCTTTTCGGCAAAGAACGCGGTGTCTGTCGGGTTCGCGCCAGGATAGCCGCCCTCGACATAGTCGAGGCCGAATTCGTCCAGCATGGTGGCGACGCTGATCTTGTCATCGACGGAGAAGTCGATGCCCGGCGTCTGCTGGCCATCGCGGAGCGTGGTGTCGAAGAGGTGGATGCGTTGTTTCATTGCGAGGCACCCCCCTCTGCCCTGCCGGGCATCTCCCCCTCAAGGGGGGAGATCAGATGTGAAAACTGTTTTCGCCAATCATTATCGTCGCAGAACAGGCGCGACGAAGGACATGGCTGATCTCCCCCCTTGAGGGGAAGATGGGCGGCAGCCCAGAGGGGGGTGACTTTGCTCACGCCTCTTTCCCCGCAAACCGATCCGTCGCGCGGATAAGCTGATCGAGAATACCGGGCTCCGAATAAGCATGCCCCGCGCCTTCGATCAGATGGAATTCCGCATCCGGCCAAGCCTTGTGAAGCGCCCATGCAAATCGCGCCGGGCATGGCATGTCGTAGCGGCCATGGACGATGACGCCCGGAATGCCTGCGAGCTTGCCCGCGTCACGCAGAAGCTGGCCTTCTTCCAACCAGCCTGCATGCACAAAAAAATGGTTTTCGATGCGCGCAAAGGCGATCGCGAAATCGTCCTTGCCGAATTTGTCGCTCGTCGAAGGTTCCGGCAAAAGCGTGATCGTCTCGCCTTCCCAGAGGCTCCATGCGCGCGCTGCCTCGATCTGCGCCTTGCGGTCGTCGCCGGTCAGGCGCTTGCGGTAGGCCGCCATCATATTGCCGCGCTCGGCCTCAGGAATGGGCGCCAGAAAGCGCTCCCATTTGTCGGGAAACATTTCCGAGACGCCGAACTGATAATACCAATCGAGCTCCGCCTTGGTCAGCGTGTAGATGCCGCGCACGACGAGTTCGCTCACCCTCTCAGGGTGCGTTTCCGCATAGGCCAACGCCAGCGTCGAACCCCAGGAGCCGCCGAAGACCAGCCATTTTTCGAAGCCCGCAAGCTTGCGCAGACGCTCGATATCCTCGACCAGATGCCAGGTCGTGTTCGCTTCCAGCGATGCGTTGGGCACGGATTTTCCGCAGCCGCGCTGATCGAACAGGATTAGGTCGTAAAGCCTAGGATCGAACAGCCTGCGATGGCTGGGCGAAATCGTGCCGCCCGGCCCGCCATGCAGGAAGACTGCCGGTTTCGCACCCTTGGTGCCAACGCGTTCCCAGTAAATCTGGTGGCCGTCGCCAACATCCAGCATGCCCGTCTCGAACGGTTCGATTTCTGGATAGAGCGCGCGGAATTCTTGCATCATAGTTTCAAACCCTGTGACGGCCATACGGGTGTTTCATGGTCGGGATGCTGGAAGGAGATGATCGCTTCCTGCTGCGTGTAATAATCGGTGTCCTGATAGACCGGAGCGTCGAAGATCGTCTCGACCCAGGGCAGCCGCGCGGCATAGTTCACCTGCATTTGCGGCGCAAGATCGGAGCGGTCGTCGAATGCGCCGATGGCGATTTCCAG
The DNA here is from genome assembly GCF_039939195.1 of Foliimonas ilicis. Lineage (NCBI taxonomy): Bacteria > Pseudomonadati > Pseudomonadota > Alphaproteobacteria > Hyphomicrobiales > Phyllobacteriaceae > Foliimonas > Foliimonas ilicis. The sequence continues at coordinate 110,125 of NZ_JBDUUH010000014.1, forward strand.
ACCGCCCGGATGGCGATAGGTCAGCGGCGTGCCGCAATGCGGGCAAAAGCCACGGTCGATATTGACCGACGACTGGAAATAGCTCGGCTCCTCGCGAATCCATTCGACGCCGTCCTTCGGGGCCGTCACCAGCGCGGAAAAGAATGAGCCGAACTGTTTTTGGCACATGCGGCAATGGCAGATAGACGGTCGCCCGAGCTCGCCCTTGATGCGAAAACGCACGGCGCCGCACTGGCAGCCGCCTGTTCTAATTGTGTCGGTCATGATTTCTTCTCCGGCGGCCACTGGTCGGTGTCGTGATCGGGGTGCTGGTAGGAAACGAGATCGGCCAGAAACGGCGCCGATTCTATATCGGCCATCGTTTCCTCGCCGGGCAAATCGGGAATGTGATCCATGAAGGGCAGCTTCTCCTCAATGCCCCACTGGATGACAGGCGCCAAACCCGACGGATCGTCGAAGGCAGCAATGGCGAGCGCAATGCCGTCCGGCGCTTCATAGGTCAACGGCGTGCCGCACTCGGCGCAAAAGCCGCGTTGCGCGAAATTGGAGGATTGATAACGCTTCGGTTCGCCGCGTGTCCATTCGAGCTTCGTGCCGCGCACGGAAACCAGCGGCGCATAAAAATTGCCGAACGCCTTCTGGCACATGCGGCAATGGCAGATCGACGGTTCGCCAAGCGCCCCTTCGACGCGGAAACGCACCGCGCCGCACTGACAGCCCCCGGAATATTGCGGTTTGTTGTCGAGGCTCATGGCGTTGGCTCGTGACAGACGGCTTCGACATTGTTTCCGTCCGGATCGAAGACGAAAGCGGCGTAATAGTCAGGGTGGTAATGCGGACGAAGCCCCGGCGCGCCATTGTCCTTTGCACCGGCTTCGAGGGCAGCCGCATGAAACGCATCGACCTCGGCGCGAGAGCGTGCGGTAAAGGCGATGTGCTGCTTGTGCGCAACCGCCTCGCCTTCCTGCAACCAGAATGTCGGCCGGTCACGCCCATAGCCGCCGATCTTCTTGCCGCCTGTATATTCCAGCGGCACCATCATGATCAGCGATGCACCAAGCGGCACCATCGCCTTGTCGTAAAAACTCTTGGAGGTTTCGAAATCCGAAACCGTGATGCCGAGATGATCGATCATGCCACTTCCTCCCGAACCGCCCCCGCCACAATCACGATATGCTGACAGACATTGTCGATATCGCGAAGCACATCGTCATTCCAGAAGCGGAGAATGGTCCAGCCCAGCGCTTCCAACGCCGCGCTTCGTGACGCATCTGCTTGCGAGATAAAATCATCGGCGTGCTGAGAACCGTCGATTTCAACGATCAGTTTTTTCGTGGGGCATGCGAAATCCACGATGTATCCGCCTATCGGCAATTGCCGACGAAAGCCCAACCCCATCAGCCGATGCGCGCGAAGCTCATTCCACAGTTTGAACTCGGCATCGGTCATCGCCTTGCGCATCGTCTTCGCAAAGCCGCGATTTTTCTGGGGAACAGGCGCGTGGTTCACCGTACCTCACCCCCCTCTGCCCTGCCGGGCATCTCCCCCTCAAGTGGGGAGATTGGCAGTTTCGACCGGTCATCAGGATTTTCAATGGCGGCAATGAAGCCTTCACCCGTGACGTTTGGCGAAGACATGCCTGAAAGCTGATCTCCCCCCTTGAGGGGGAGATGCCCGGCAGGGCAGAGGGGGGTGCCCCGCTCCCTCACCGCTTCACTTCCCAAGTCGTGATGCGTTCGCCGGTCTCCGGGTCCTTGCCGTCCTTCAACTGAATGCCCTGCTCCAGAAGCTCGTCGCGGATGCGGTCTGCTTCGGCCCAGTTTTTGGCGGCTATGAAGGATAGGCGTTCATCTACGGCTGCGCGGTGAACCTCGTCCAAATTTGAATTTGACGTTACTTCAATACCGACAAGATGAAGGGTTCGCACAGCAGACGCTATGGAATGCGCGATTTTACCCTTTGTCTCAAATCCCGAAAACTCTTCGCCAAATCCAACAGCATTGATTTTCGAGGCGTCGTCCTCTTCGGCCCATTGTCCAACATTCATCATGCTATGGATAACTTCAAAGAATTTCGAGAGGTCGAGATCGTTTTTAAGTGCGTCAATTGCGGCCTGTGGAACTTCCCCTTCGACGCCGTCAGTCTGATCCAGTCTGCGACGCCACCGATTTAGCCAACTTTCGGCCTCTGCAAGTTTCCGCACACTAAAATCAATCGGCTCGCGATAATGCGTCATCAACATCGCAAGGCGCAGCACTTCGCCTGGCCATTTGCGGCCGCCGAACTTATCCGTTTCGAGCAGATCATTGATCGTGACGAAGTTTCCCTCGCTTTTCGACATCTTACGGCCTTCGACCTGCACGAAACCATTATGCAGCCAGTAGTTCGCCATGACATCCGTACCGTGGGCGCAGCGGGATTGGGCGATTTCGTTTTCGTGGTGGGGGAAGATCAGGTCCAACCCGCCGCCGTGAATGTCGAATATCTCGCCGAGATAGGCCGCGCTCATGGCCGAGCATTCGATGTGCCAGCCGGGGCGGCCTCTGCCCCATGGGCTTCCCCAGCCCGGCTCTTCGGCGGACGAAAGCTTCCAGAGAACGAAATCACCGGGGTTTTTCTTGTGGCGATCGACCGCCACACGCGCGCCAGCCTGCTGCTCGTCCAGCGGGCGCTTGGAAAGCTGGCCGTAATCCTTCATCGAGGCGGTGTCGAACAGAACTTCGCCTTCCGCTTCATAGGCATGGCCGCGTTCGATGAGACGTTGAATCAACGTGATCATGTCGGCCTTGCCATCAGCGCGCGGCTGCACGAATTCGGTCGCGCGCGGCTCGAATGTCGGCTCAAGGCAGCCGAGCGCCTTTACGTCGGCGTGGAACTGGTCAGCCGTTTTCTGCGTGACCTTGCCAATCGCTTCGTTCAGCGGCAGATCGGGAAAGTCGCGCAGTGCGCGCGCATTGATCTTGTCGTCGACGTCGGTGATGTTGCGCACATAAGTCACGCTCTCCGCGCCGTAGAGATGGCGCAGAAGGCGATACAGCACGTCGAACACGATAACGGGGCGCGCATTGCCGATATGGGCGAAGTCGTAGACCGTCGGGCCGCAGACATACATGCGTACATTATTGGCGTCGATCGGCGCGAAGTCTTCCTTCGTGCGCGTCAGCGTGTTGTAGAGCTTCAGTCCCTTGAAACCTTCAGACATAACTTTCCCCTGGCCTGCTGGCCGGGGCGTTTGTCCTGTCTGTCAAGAAAAGGCGAAAACGTCCGGTCCAGCGCAAGCGCTAGCCAATAATGCAGATACCACAAATGGTGGACGGCGTTTTCATGTGCGCTTTATCGCGCTTCCCGCCTGTTGCCGTCAAGACGCAACTTCATACGAAATGCCCTGCACATATGACCAGTGTGTACCCTTGGGGTCACAGGTAAGATTTTATTAAACATGTAGGAACATGGATTGGGAGAAGTCTCTGAAATTCCAAGCATTCGACACGTTTTGGACGGAATCGGGCATCACTTCCTAAACTTATCGAAACGAACGAAAGGATAAGACAATGACCCCCGCAAAGAGCGAAGCAGAACGCACACGCGCTCAATATGCCGCTCTTACAAAGCACTATGGCGCAATCGGCCCGGCTGCAATTCTGGCCGCCGTTCTTTGTGCCACGCGCAAAACGACTTTGAAGCCTGCCACTCTACCCGCTCGCAAGGCGGCTTAACAGGCTCAGTCCTATAGCGGCCATTACCAGGCCGATGAGAAGATCGAGCACCCGCCATGCCGCGGGCCGGGCAAAGACCGGCTGCAGCAATCGGGCGCCGTAACCCAGACCGAAGAACCAGACGAAGGACGCGACCACCGCACCTGCCCCATAGGCCGTGCGGGCAGAGCCTTCGTAACGCGCCGAAAGCGAACCCAGCAGGACCACCGTGTCGAGATAGACATGCGGGTTCAGGAAGGTGAAGGCGAGGCAAGTGCCGATTGCGGCCTTCAGGCTGCCGCCTGTGTTATTTGCGGCCTGCATGGCCGATGGCTTCATCGCCCGCCTGAAGGCGATTGCCGCATAGGCAAACAGAAACACCGCACCGCCAAGCGTCACGAACCAGATCAAACTCGGCGAAGTCGAGATCAGCGTGCCAAGGCCTGCAACACCGGCGACAATCAGCAGCGCATCCGCCAGAGCGCAAATCAGGCACAGAATGAAGACGTGCTGGCGCAGCAGCCCTTGACGCAGAATGAACGCGTTCTGCGCGCCAATCGCGATTATCAGCGACCCACCAAGCAAAAAGCCTGACAATGCAGGCGCAAACATTTCAAAATTCATGTGTTCGGGCTCTAAAACAGAGACATCTGCTGGTCGGATGGCTTGGGCTTCGCAGGCTGCGCGACAGGATCTTTCGGCTCGACACGCTCCTGCAAATCCGCCCCGACATTCGCAACCTTGTTGACCTTGTCGGAAACCGGAATGGCTTCGAAAAAGCCCGGATCGGCTGGTTTCAGAAGATCGGCCACATCGCGCGGCTCCTGCGTGCGGCAGTCCAGCCAGCACGAAAAATCCTGTTGCGCGATGACGATCGGCATGCGGCCGTGGATATGGCCGATGTCGTCATTGGCGCGCGTGGTCAGGATCGCGCCCGTGTCCATCTCCGATCCGCCGGCTTCCGCATAGGTTTCCATCAGGCCAGCAAAGGCGATCAGCCCGCCATTTTTTGGCCGGATCCAATAGGCTTGCCCCTTGCCGCCGCTGTTCTGCTGCCATTCGTAAAAACCGGAAGCCGGGATCAGCGCCCGCCGGTGGCGCATAGCCGTTCGGAACGAGGCCTTTGTGGCCGCAGTTTCCGAGCGCGCATTGAACAGAAGCGGGAAATCCTTCGGGTCTTTAACCCAGGAAGGCAGCAATCCCCAGCGAACGAGATAGGGCTGGCGATCCGGCATATTCGATCCCGGCGGCCTCGACGGACCGGATGTGACGAGCAGGATCGGCTGCGTCGGCGCGATGTTGTAGCGTGGCGGAAACGCTTCAAGCTCGGTCGTTCCGAGAAATGTCTCGGTCTGCTCGGCAGTGGCGGTCAGTGAAAAACGTCCGCACATGGCTCAACAACGCTCCAACGAAGAGTTTTCGCGCGCCGGACCATATTCTCCGAGGATTTTCGCTGCAAGATCGCTCATTTTCACATCGTTGCCGGTGGAAATCGGCTGCTGCAACGTCTAATCCTCTTAAAACGCGGGCAGTCCACCGCTTTCCTCTTCCCGTCAGGATAATTCGATGAGCGAGAGACAAATCCTGCCGGCAGTGTCGGTCGCCGCCATTCGCGGAGATAGAGTCTTGCTGGTCAAACGCGCGCGCGCACCATCCAAGGGGCTTTACGCGTTTCCGGGTGGACGGGTCGAAGAAGGCGAGACGCTGGAAGAGGCGGCAAAGCGCGAATTGCTTGAGGAAACAGGGCTGGAAGTCACCGAAATCCGGCCTTTCCGGGAGATCTACATTTCCGCCGCCGCAGGCGACCGGCCCATCGACTACCGGCTCCAGGTTTTTGCCGGGCTTGCTGCGCCGGGCGAACCGATTGCCGCAGACGATGCGGAAGAAGCCCGTTTCGTAACGCTTCGCGAGATGGAAGGCATGCAATTGACGGACTCGATCTACGAAATCGCCGAAGAACTAATTCGCAACAGCTAATGAATGGCCTTGCGGGCGTCAAAATCTTTGGCCAGAAGTGCCTCATGAACCGCGTCGCGCTCCTTTTGTCGGCATTTCTCATCGCCTCCCCGGCATACGCTGTGGAGGCACCGTTCGAGCGCGGGCTGATGCGGCTTTCGGAAGTTCTCGGATCGCTGCATTTCCTGCGCAATCTTTGCGGAGAGGAAGGCAGTCGCTGGCGCGACCAGATGGAAACGCTGCTTGAAGCAGAAAAACCGGACGTCGAGCGCCGCGCAAGGCTGATCGCCAGTTTCAATCGCGGCTATCGTTCTTTCGAGGGCACTTACTCCTCCTGCACATCGTCCGCGACCGAGGCAATCAACCGTTATATCCGCGAAGGAGAGACGCTTACGCGCGACATCGCCGCGAAATACGGCAACTGAAGAATCACCCGGAATTTGCGGAATCCGGCCAGCCCGATTAGGAGTGCTACAGCCGATTGTGTCATGCCGGACACACTCATTACCTATTCGTTAAGTCGAATTTCGCCAGTTAACTTAAACTTTATGTATTGCTATCTGTGGGCGGTGTAATCCGCTACTTTGCAAACTTAGAAATTCGTTGCTTGGTATTAGCGGCTGCTGGGGAAGATTCGGGCAGAGCGCCGGGAACGAAAGCAAGGGACACGGACTGGCCAGAGTATGCCGGACCGCCACTTGAAAGGGTGGAATGTGAGTATGGAACATACAGCGAGTGATATCGACGCCCTTGTACGGGAAGAAAAGCGGCTGACCGCGGTCGAAAATCACAACGAAGCCTGGGCCGAGGGTCTTTCGGCAGGCATCGAACCGGAAATCATCGCGGAAGCAGCACTTGCCACCGCTTTCGGCGAAATCCTGCGTTCGCAGGGCGAAAGCGAAGCGCTATCCCTGCTCGACCGAATGCGCGAGAAAGTCATTTCCGGCGAATTCGAGCCGTCACTGGTGCGCCACTAGATTCAGTGAGCTTGATGGGTCATTGAGTTGGACGGGTTCTGCATGAATGTGCGTCCTGCCGGACACAAGCACGATCTATTGCTTTGAATGAACCCCGCAATAGTCCGAAAACCGGTTTCCACTTTCAGGTTCGATGTTCTAACACATTCTCCTGACGCCTTTTTGTCATAAAAAGCGTATCAAGCCGTCGGAGCAATGACGGCCTGCGGAGATTCGGACCATGCAAAATTCCCCCCTTTCGCGGTCACGCGTGATTTTCACAAGCATCGGTGCATCGGCCCTGTTCGGCGCATTGCTTTGCACATCGATGCTTTATACGACCGCGCCCGCTTCGGCGCTCAGCGAAATCAAGCGTGAGGAATTGCCGGCCGCTTCCGGATCGGGTCAAGACAACTCTGTTCCCTTCCCCGATCCTGTGCAGACCGTGCCGCCCGCAGAAAGCGACCCTGAGACGCCCGCACCTGCCGCGCCTGATCAGGTCGCACCCGAAATGGACGACGATGCCGACAGCGTCGCCCGCCCGCATCTCGATCCCAACGAGCCCCTGCCAGAAATTCAATACGACCTTGCAAAGCTGCCGGAAGCAGTGCGCCGCATGCACGATCTGATCGTCGAGGCTGCAAAGACCGGCGACATCGAAAAACTGCGTCCGCTGGTGGGTATCGGCGATGACGCGACGCAGCTCTCCTTGAGCGAAGTCGATGGCGACCCGATCGAGTTCCTGAAAGGACTTTCCGGTGATTCGGAGGGCCAGGAAATCCTGGCCATTCTGGAAGAAACGCTTGGTGCCGGTTATGTGCATCTCGACGCCGGAACGCCGCAGGAGCTTTACGTCTGGCCCTATTTCTTCGCCGTCCCCCTGGAAAAACTCGACCCGCGCCAGCGCGTGGAGCTGTTCAAGCTCGTGACCGCCGGGGACTATGAAGATATGAAAGCCTTCGGCACCTATACGTTTTATCGCGCTGGGATTACGCCTGCCGGGGAGTGGACGTTTTTTGTAGCGGGTGAGTGAGGCTCAAATTTGGAGTGTGCGCTTCGAGGCTCGCTTCGCTCGCACATCAGGGTGAGGGAAGTTAGCGCATCTCAATTTTGAGAGGAACAAATGCCACGATGAGGGGTGATTCTATCTCTGATAGCTCTGAGAGTATCAGGGCCTAATCGTACCCTGATGGAAAAGCATCTGCCATTTAACGCCGTTGTGCTTCCAGACCGAGCTTCGTAACACGCGCCGCTTCGTGCCATCATGATATGAGCGCTCTGTCTCGTAGGTCAAAAGCACCGCATCATGTGAGATGGACACCATGGCGTAATTGGCTGCTTTGAGGTCACTGCTCTCATCGTCCTGCGTTAGAAGATCAATGATTTCTGCCCGGTCATATATCCTGCCTGATGCTCCGAATTCTACAAATTCTTCTGCGAGCAATGCTTCAACAGCTTCCTTGCAGCGCCTAATTTCCGGGCGGTGAAGGGCTTCTTCGAGAGATTGGATTTCGCTAAGCTCAGGAAGGTTGGTCAGGGTTGGCAAACTCCGTTGGCATGCAGCATCGATTTACCCACGTTGCCTCACGCCACGCAATGATGAGCCATGCTTCTCGTCGCTTTGTGGCGCGCTCGAATACCGCTTAAATCTCCACAAGCTCCCTCATCCTGAGGTGCGAGCTAAGCGAGCTTCGAAGGACGCACTCCCTTAAACAGGCAGTGCCTCGGAAAACTCTACCGGCTTGCCCTGCCCCGGTGTCACGATCTCACCCTGCCACATCACGCGATTGCCGCGGATGAAGGTGCCGACCGGCCAGCCGGTGATCTGCTTGCCATGGTATGGCGTCCAGCCTGCCCTCGAGCCTGCCTGCTCGTTGGTGATCGTCTCGCGGCGTTTGAGGTCGACGACCGTGAAATCGGCGTCGTAACCGACGGCAACACGCCCCTTGCGGGCCATGCCGAACAGGCGATTGGGGCCGTGGCTCGACAAATCCACGAAGCGCTCAATGCTGAGGCGCCCGGCATTCACATGGTCCAGCATGATCGGGACCAGCGTCTGCACGCCCGTCATGCCCGATGGCGAGGCTGGATAGGGCTTTGCCTTTTCCTCAAGCGTATGCGGCGCATGGTCGGAGCCCAGCACGTCGACGATGCCCTGCGAAATGCCTTCCCATATGCCGTCGCGATGGCGCGGGCTGCGCACCGGCGGGTTCATCTGGATCAGCGTGCCGAGGCTCGCATAATCGTCGGACGAAAGAGTCAGGTGATGCGGTGTCGCCTCGCAGCTCGCGACATCCTTGTTTGCCGCGAGGAAGGCGATTTCCTCAGCCGTGGAAATATGCAGCACGTGAATGCGCGCGCGGGTTTCGCGAGCAATGCGCACCAGCCGCTCCGTGCATTGCAGGGCGGCGATCTCGTCGCGCCAGACCGGATGCGAGGATGGGTCGTTTTCAATGCGCTCGCCAAGGCGTTCGTTCAGCCGGTACTCGTCTTCCGAATGGAAGGCGGCGCGGCGGCGGGTGTTGCGCAGGATGGAGGCTACACCCTCATCATCCTCGACCAGCAAATTGCCGGTGGACGAGCCCATGAAAACCTTGATGCCTGCTGCACCCGGCAGCCGTTCCAGTTCGGCGACATCCGGGGCATTTTCGCGCGTGCCGCCAACCCAGAAGGCAAAATCGCAATGCATACGGTTCGTGGCGCGGCCAATCTTGTCGGCGAGCGCTTCGGCGCTGGTGGTCAAAGGCTTGGTGTTCGGCATCTCGAAGACGGCAGTAACACCGCCGAGGACGGCTGCGCGCGAACCTGTCTCGAGGTCTTCCTTATCCTCGAGACCCGGCTCACGGAAATGGACCTGACTGTCGACCACGCCCGGCAGAATGTGCAGGCCGGTGCAGTCCACCACTTCTCCTGCGGAGGCGCGTGACAGATCGCCCATCTGCGCAATGCGCCCGGCGACGACGCCGATGTCGCGGAGGCCCACGCCGTCATGATTGACGACGATGCCGCCCTTGAGAATGATGTCGAAGGTTTGTGTCATCTCGTTCCGGCCCTTGCTCGCGTGGTCCACGCGGCTTACGTAATGACCGAAGAATTTGCAAGGTTAAGCCATGCCATCCGTCAATCTGAACGACCGCGCCATCATCTCCATATCGGGACCGGATGCGGAACATTTTCTGCAGAATATTCTGACCACCGATCTCGACGCGCTCAAAAATGGCGAGGCGAAAGCCGGTGCGCTTTTGGCGCCGCAAGGCAAGATCATGTTCGATTTCCTGATTTCGCGCGCCGGAGAAAATGCATTGCGGATCGACTGCCGCGCCGATGTGGCCGATGATTTCATTCGCCGCTTGATGCTTTACCGGCTGCGCGCGAAGGCGGAAATTTCCAAACAGGAACAGCCGCTTGTGCAAGTTTCGTGGGGAGATGATTCAAACGCTTCGCGCGATGATTCAACCACCGTTCGCGATACGCGCTTTTCGGCAATCGAGGTTTTCCGGAATTACGGTGAGGCCGCAACAGGTTCTGACGATATCGCGCTTTGGAACGGTTTGAGAATCGCCCACGGCGTTGCCGAAAGCGGCAGCGACTATGCGCTTGGCGATGCGTTTCCGCATGATGTGCTGCTCGACCAGACCGATGGCGTCGGCTTCCGAAAGGGCTGTTACATCGGGCAGGAAGTCGTGTCGCGCATGCAGCATCGGGGTACTGCGCGGCGGCGCGTTCTGCTTGTGGAAAGCGATGCGACATTGCCCGATGCCGGAGCGGATATTTCGGTGAACGGCCGCACCGTCGGCACGCTCGGTTCGGTCGATGGCACGCACGGTCTCGCAATCGCGCGCATCGACCGGGTGAAAGACGCGATGGATGCAGGCGCACCGATCGAGGCAGGCGGCGTGACGCTTACGCTCTCCATTCCGGCATGGGCGCGCTTCACCTTTCCGCAGGCCGCGAGCGGCACGGAGGATTCCTGATGGCCGACAAGGCCGGTGCGCCGGTCCGTGCCTGGCAGCGCATGCTTTCGGGCAGGCGGCTCGATCTGCTCGACCCCTCGCCGCTCGACATCGAAATCTCCGACATTGCACATGGGCTTGCCCGCGTGGCACGCTGGAACGGGCAGACGTCAGGCGACCACGCCTTTTCCGTCGCGCAGCATTCGCTGCTGGTCGAAGCGATTTTCTCCGACATCGTGAAAGATGCTTCGCCCGATGCAAGACTGGCCGCACTTCTGCACGACGCACCCGAATATGTGATCGGCGACATGATCTCGCCTTTCAAATCCGTGGTCGGCGGCGGTTACAAGATCGTTGAAGAGCGACTGCAACGCGCCGTGCATGTTCGTTTTTCGCTGCCGGTTTCCATCGGCGAGAAGCTGAAGAAAGACATCAAGCGTGCCGATCAAATCGCCGCCTATTTCGAATCGGTCACGCTGGCGGGCTTTTCGGCAGGCGAAGCCTCACAGTTTTTCGGACGGCCGCGCGGGATTAGCGCCGAGCGATACGATCTCGCATGCAAGCCGACGAAGGCAGTCGAGACCGCGTTTCTCAAGCGGTTTTCAGCGATAGAAAAATTGCGCGCATAGTTCTTGCGCGAAACCCATTCGTCTCTTAATAAAGACGAATGGGCACTATAGTAGATAGATCGAACACGCAGATTGCGAAGCGCATTCGCCTTGAGCGCGAAATGCGGGGCTGGTCGCTTGCCGAACTGGCAGAACGCTCCGAGGTTTCCAAGGCGGCGATCAGCAAGATCGAGCGTGAGGAAACCAGCCCGACGGCAACGGTTCTCGTGCGGCTGGCTGGCGCATTCGATCTGACGCTTGCCGGGCTTTTGCTGCGCGCCGAGGGCGAAGGCGAACGCCTGACCAGAGCCGACGACCAGCCGATCTGGCGCGACCCTGCGACTGGTTATCTGCGCCGACAGGTGTTTGCGCGGCCGGACCATCCATTGGAAGTGGTCGAGGTGGAATTGCCCGCCGGACAGCGCGTCGTGCTGCCCGCGTCTTCTTATGCGCAAATCCGTCAGATCATCCGTGTCGTTTCCGGCGCACTCACCATCATCGAAGGCGGCGAGCGGCATGAGCTTGCCACAGGAGATTGTCTAGGCTTCGGCCCGCCGTCCGAAGTGACGATCGCCAATGAACAAACCGTCGCCTGCACATATCTTGTCGCCCTCACCCGGAGCTAATTCCTTGTCCGCAATCGCAATCCGCCCGCTGACCGCCACGCCTGACATTCGCGCAGCACTCGGTGAAATTCTGATCGAAGTGGTCGCCAATGGCGGTTCGGTCAGTTTCATGCATCCGCTCTCCAAGGCGGATGCAGAGGCGTTCTGGGCCGGGGCGCTGGCCGCGGCGGATCGCGGCGAACGCGTCGTGCTTGGTGCGTATGACGGCGATTTTCTGGTTGGAACGGTCAGCCTGTTGCTCGACTTACCACCAAACCAGCCGCATCGCGCCGAAATCGCGAAGCTGATGATGCGGATGAGCCATCGCGGACGCGGCGTCGGGTCGGCCTTGATGAAGGCAGCCGAGGAGATCGCAATCGAGCGAAAGCGCACGCTTCTGGTTCTGGACACGGCAACCGAGGACGGCGCGGCATCGCTTTATGAGCGGCTCGGCTTCATCCGCACCGGAGAAATCCCGGATTTTGCTTTAAAGCCGCATGGCGGGCTGACGGGTACGATCATTTACTGGAAAAAGATCAGCGCCCCTGCCGCTCCAGGCGATCCAGAAACCACTGCGTAAGGCGCACCCAGACTTCGTCCTTCTCGCCTGAATCTTCCAGACCGTGGTCGAGATTTGGGTTGTCGTTGACCTCGATGACGAAGACGCCGTCTTTGGTCTCTTTCAGATCGACGCCGTAAAGCCCATCGCCTATGCAGCGCGAGGCGCGCACCGCGGTATCCACCACATGAGCGGGCGTTTCCTTCAGCGTAAATGTCTTGATGCCGCCGAGATCGGGCTTGCCTGCGCGGTCGTGATTGACGATCTGCCAGTGCTTCTTGGCCATGAGATACTGGACCGCAAAAAGCGGTTCTCCGCCGAGCACGCCGATGCGCCAGTCATATTGCGTCGGAATGAATTTCTGCGCGATCAGCAGATCGGATTCTTCAAGCCACAAGGTCGCCAGTGCCTTGAGTTCATCGAAATTCGAGGCCTTCTTCACGCCGCGTGAAAACGAACTGTCCGGAATTTTGAGGACCAGCGGAAAACCGAGCGTCTGTGCCGCGACTTCCAGATCCGGCAGGCCCGCAATCATCACGGTCGGTGGAACCGGCACCTTGTTCGCGGCCAGCATCTCATTCAGATAGACTTTGTTGGTGCAGCGGATCATCGACAGCGGATCGTCGATGACGGGCATGCCCTCCTGCTGCGCGCGGCGGGCGAAACGATAGGTATGGTTCGAGATCGACGTCGTTTCGCGAATGAAAAGCGCGTCGTAATTCGCGAGTTTTGCGATATCCTTCTTGCCGATCGGCTCGACTTCCACACCCATTTTCTCGGCAATGCGCGCCCAGTGGCGCAATGAAGCGATTTCGGATGGCGGCAATTGTTCGTTCGCATCGATAAGAGCTGCGAATGTATGCCTCGCTGGCGTGCGGGTCTTGCCCTCGCGCCATACACGGCTCGTATAAGAATCGAGCGCCGCAAGAAAACGTGGCTTGTCTTCGGCGCTCATACGGGCAAGCGGCAGTAGTCCGATCTTCTTGATGGCCGCCCAGCCGTCCTGATCCTTTATCGAGACTTCGAGGGCTGGCGCGCGAAACCAGTCGAACAGCAGCCGCGCAAACCGCTCCCACGCTTTTGATGGGCCAATCCCGAAAAACACGGTCAGCTTTTCGGGAAATTCACCGAGTTCCTTGCGGCACTTGCTCAGCGCCTGCTCAAGTTCGGGCAAAGCGTTTTCGTAAAGCTTCGGCTCGGACAGGTCGATCATCGTCTCGACGGTCGGGATGACCTTGTGGCCGCGCGAGCTTGCCAGCAGCGACGAATAATAGCCCCGGCTTTGATAGGCGTAATTGTTGGAAAGGTTGATGACCTTCGGCCGCTGCCCGCGAAACAGCGCGGGATGAGCGAGATAATCGCGATTCGTGATGATCTTGTGGGGCGTTGCCACCTGATCGAGATCGCTTTGCCTGCCGGTAAGAATGACCCAGCTCATTTCCGCATCCGCTCCGTGGCAATCAGTTGCTTTTGATACCGCAGCGCCGTCGCGCCGTCGGCGTAGTAGTTCGCCCGAACGCCGAAGCGCGCATAGCCGTTCCGCTCATAAGAAAGAATGGCGCGCGCATTGTCTTCGCGCACTTCGAGGTAGAGCGATTTCGCACCGCGGGCGGCAGCGCGTTTCTCCGCCTCATCCAGCAAAGCGCGGCCGATACCGCGCGGACCGACGGAGGCGATTGAATACAAACGCGCCCGCGCGCTGCCCTTGCGGTAGAGCACGACGCTGTAGGCGATGATCTGCCCGCCGCTATGGGCAACCAGCACGTCTGCGCGGGCGCTGGCAATCATGCGGCGCAGGGCTTTGCGGGAAATGAGATCGGTGCGGAAGGACGCGTTTTCGATCGACACGAGTGCGTCGAGATCGTCGGGGTGCGCCGTGCGAAATTCGGCTTGCATGCGATGCGGGGGACCTGCGTTGGTGGCCTAAACATCTTCCGAGTCGGATTGTTAAACCCGAGCACAATTAGCGCTATCGCTCCCGGAATTGGACTTAATTGTGACCCTGTTTCACCCAAGCTGAACATCACGCGAAACTGAATGAACAGATCAATAAAATTGGTTGGTCCTGCCACTCTATTCAATTTTCATGGCGCAAATCATCGTTTATTGTGCTGCTTCCTCAAGGAAAATATCATGTCAGCTTCGCAGCCTGCCCAGAGTGCCACCAGACACGTTCCGTGGCTCATCATCATTTGCGGCTGCATCATCGCCGCGCTGACCTTTGGTCCTCGTTCGGCGATGGGCTTCTTCCAGGTGCCGATGCTCGCCGAAAAAGGCTGGGACCGCACGACGTTCGGCCTCGCAATGGCTTTTCAGAACCTGGCCTGGGGGTTGAGCTTGCCGTTCTTCGGCGCAATCGCCGATCGTTACGGAAGCTGGCGCGTGCTGTCGCTCGGTGGCATCCTTTACGCGCTCGGCCTTTATCTCATGGCAAACGCGACAACGCCGACCATGCTGCATATCGGCGGCGGCATGCTTGTCGGCATGGGCGTTGCAGCCGGTTCGTTCAGCATCGTGCTTGCTGCGTTTGCACGGCACACCCCGCCGGAGAGCCGTTCCATCGTGTTCGGCATCGGCACTGCCGCCGGTTCAGCCGGCATGTTCCTGTTTGCGCCGATCAGCCAGGGGTTGATCGACGCATATGGCTGGTCCGACAGCCTCGTCTATCTGGGCATCGCGATGCTGGTGATTCCGCTTTTGGCCATCCCGCTTGCAGGCAGAGGACAAACCTCGCAGGCGGCAATCCAGCAGACGCTTGGACAGGCTTTGCGCGAAGCACTCGGCCACCGCAGCTACATGCTGCTTCTATCGGGCTTTTTCGTATGCGGCTTTCAGGTCGCCTTCATTACCGCCCATTTCCCCGCCTATCTCGGCGATCTCGGCATGGAGCCGCGTTATGCGGTGATCGCGCTGGCGCTTATCGGCTTTTTCAACATCATCGGCTCGCTCGCCGCAGGCTTCATCAGCCAGAAATATTCCAAGCCGATCTTTCTCGTCTGGATCTATCTCGCCCGCTCGGTCGTGGTGACAGCGTTCCTGCTTCTTCCGAAGACGCCAACCAGCGTTATCATATTCTCCATCGCCATGGGCCTGCTGTGGCTCTCGACCGTGCCGCCAACGAATTCGCTCGTCGCGATCATGTTCGGCACGCGTTATCTCGGCATGCTCGGCGGCGTGATCTTCCTGTCGCACCAGATCGGCTCTTTCCTCGGCGTCTGGCTCGGCGGCTATCTCTACGACCATTTCGGCACGTATGATCCGGTCTGGTGGCTGGGCGTGGCGCTCGGCGTATTTGCCGCGATCGTCCATTGGCCGATCAAGGAGAAGCCGGTGGAGAGGTTGGAGTTGGCTGGGGCTTAGGCAACTTGGAGAGGGTCAGCTCTACGTTGCCCCCCTCTGTCCTGCCGGACATCTCCCCCACGGGTGGGGAGATTGGCCCTCATCCATGATTTCGCCAGTCGTCGAAGGTTTAGAAGCGTCGAAACCAACTGCCAATCTCCCCACCTGTGGGGGAGATGTCCGGCAGGACAGAGGGGGGCGTGACGGAACGCCAACCTTCTAAGCCGCACTCTGCGCCGCATAATACCGACGCAAAGCGCTCAAAAATCCACCACGTGCTTCCGGCTCCATCATGCCGCGCGGTTCATAAACGTGGCGGAACAGGAAGAAACCCGTCAGCCGAAATGCATCTTCGATCGAGGCCATGTCCGCCTGCAGCGGCGAGCCTCGCAACAGGAACGAAGGCAGTGCCAGCATCTTGTCGTGCCAAGGCGCCCCGGCGTCGCGCGACACCGCCCTACCCGATTTGGGCGAGACGTAGCTTAAATTCTCGCGGATGCCGGTCGCAGCGCATTGCGTGAGATCAAGTCCGAAGCCCAGTTCTTCCAGAACCAGAATTTCGAAGCGCACGACAAGTTCGCCAGCGCTCGCTGGATCGTCCAGATTCTCGATGAGGATCAACAGTGTTTCGTAAAGCCCGATATGCGGATCACGTTCGGGCAGAAGGCGCAGGAGGGCGGCAAGGGTTTGGAGGCCGTAGACGGCGCATGCGCTGTCGAACAGCCGTGCCGCGTTTAGTTCCAGCCCTTCGACCTGGAACGTACCCATATGTTCATCAAGCCGGGCGCGCCAGACCAAATTGACACGGTTTCCGGCCTGCAGAACCGGCTGCTGCTTTCGTGAGCGGCCGCCGCGTACAAGGCCAAGATGGCGGCCATGCGCGCGCGTCATCACTTCAAGGATGACGCTGGTTTCGCCATGCTTGCGCGTGCCCAGGATTATGCCTTCGTCGCGCCATTCCATGAGGACTAGTGTGAACCCTCAGTGCGGGAATTCAAGTCCCATCTCGCGGTAACGTTCCGGGTCATCGCCCCAGTTTTCACGCACCTTCACGAACAGGAAGAGATGGACCTTCTGTTCGAGAATTTGGGCCAGATCCTGGCGGGACGACTGGCCGATGGCACGGATCGTCTCGCCCTTATGGCCAAGCACGATCTTCTTCTGGCTGTCGCGTTCGACATAGATGACCTGTTCGACCCGGACCGAACCGTCGGTCTTTTCTTCCCATTTTTCGGTTTCGACATGGGACGAATAGGGAAGCTCCTGATGCAGCCTCAGATAAAGCTTTTCGCGGGTGATTTCGGCTGCAAGCTGGCGCATCGGCAGATCGGAAAGCTGATCTTCCGGGTAATACCAAGGGCCGACCGGCAAGGTTTTTGCGAGATAGCCAAGCAAATCCTGGCAGCCGGAGCCGGTGAGCGCCGACACCATGAAGGTCTGGTCGAAGGCGACGCGGGCGTTTGCGGCGGACGTCAGCTCCAGCAGCGCTTCGGGACGCACACGGTCGACCTTGTTCAGCACGAGAACCTTCGGCTGGCGAACATCGATCAGGCTTTCCAGAATGGCGTTCGCATCGCCCTTGATGCCGCGCTCGGCATCGATCAGCACCAGAATGATGTCGGCGTCTTTCGCGCCAACCCATGCGGTGGTGACCATTGCCTTGTCGAGCCTGCGGCGCGGCTTGAAAATGCCGGGCGTATCGACAAGCACGATCTGCGCATTGTCGTGCGTGGCGATGCCGCGCACAAGAGCGCGCGTCGTCTGCACCTTATGCGTGACGATCGAAACCTTCGCGCCGACCAGACGGTTGACGAGCGTGGACTTGCCCGCATTGGGCGCGCCGATCAGCGCCACGAAACCTGAGTGGGTCGCCGGTGCAGTATTTTCTTCTGTCGCGGTCACGGTCTATCCTTTTCACTGCCCCAGACGCCTTCGCGCGTGAGCAAGGCGGTCGCAGCCACCTGTTCTGCTTCGCGCTTCGAGCGCCCCGTGCCCTTTTCGGGCTGGAATGCACCGACCGTCACGCTCACGCTGAACAGCGGATCGTGGTCGGGGCCTTCCCGGCTTTCAATAACATATATTGGAACGGCAGCGGCAATCTGATGCGCCCATTCCTGCAATGCGGTCTTGGCGTCGCGGCGCGCGGCACCCGATGCCTGCGAGCGCTTTGTCCAATAACGTTCGATGAAGGTGCGCGCCGCATCCAGCCCGCCTTCGAGATAGATGGCGGCAATCAGCGATTCCAGCGCGTCGGCACGAATGTTGATGCGCTTTCGCCCGCCGAGCGATTTCACCTCGTTGCCGGCGCGGATCATGTCCGGCAGGCCGATTTCGTCGGCAATATCGGCCAGCACTTCGGCATTGACCAGCGCATTGAGGCGCACCGAAAGCTCACCCTCCGGCGCCTCAGGAAACGCCTTGAACAGCATGTCCGCAACGATCAGCCCAAGCACGCGGTCGCCCAGAAACTCAAAGCGTTCGTAATCCAGCCCGCCACGCGCACCGCGCGCACTGGCATGGGTCAGCGCGCTCTGGAGCTTTTCGTGGTTGCGGAAAATATGGCCCGTACGCTCGCCGAGAACTTCCGCGAGCGCTGCACCGGACAGCCGTTTGAAAACCATCGTCTACCGCACGAAGGTCAGCAGGCGCGACGGACGCAGATCGGCCGGCCAGTTCCAGATTTCCAGCGGGCTGGAGCCGCCGGCAATCGAGAAGAAGATGATGTTGGCGCGCCCGACGAGATTTTCCTCCGGCACGAAGCCGACCGAGAAGCGGCTGTCGCTGGAATTGTCGCGGTTGTCGCCCATCATGAAATAATGACCTTCAGGCACGACGAATTCGCGCGTGTTATCGCCAATGCCGTTCGGGGTCAGGTCGAGCGTGTTGTAGGAGACGCCGTTCGGCAGCGTCTCGCGATACACATCGACCGGGCGATCGACTTCGGTGATGTCGGGATTGGTGATCTGGTCCACCTTTTCGCGCGGCACCGCCTCGCCATTGATGAACACCTGACCTTCGCGCATCTGCACCGTGTCGCCCGGCATGCCGATGACACGCTTGATGTAATCGATCGCAGTGTTCGGCGGGAATTTGAAGACGACAACGTCACCGCGCTCAGGCGGGCTGCCCCAGATGCGGCCCGAAAACAGATTTGGCGAGAAAGGCAGCGAATGGCGCGAATAGCCGTAAGCCCATTTCGTCACGAAGAGATAATCGCCTTCCAGAAGCGTCGGGCGCATCGAGCCGGACGGAATGGAGAATGGCTGGAACAGCAGCGTGCGAATGACCAGCGCCAGAATAAGCGCCTGGACGATGACATTGACGGTCTCGCCAAGTCCGCCCGATTTCTTCTCTCGTTTTTCAGCCACGCTCATTACGTCCTCAATTGTGCGTCCGGGTTATAAGGGCTCGCAGCGCAGGGAGCAACGGAGCGGAAGGCCGAAAAACCCGAAGAAAATGGCCTTTATCAGACCGGAATAGCCTCGATGATGACGAAAGCCTGCGCCAGCGGATAATCGTCGGTTATGGTGAGATGGACCGAGGCGCGGTGGCCCTTCGGCAGCATCGAATGCAGCTTCTTGGCCGCGCCACCGGTCAAATGCATGGTCGGCTTGCCGCCGGGAAGATTGACGACACCCATATCGCGCCAGAAAACGCCCTGCGACATGCCGGTGCCGAGCGCTTTCGAACAGGCTTCCTTGGCCGCGAAACGCTTGGCGTAAGAGGCAGCGCGCTCCTTGCGCCGCTCCGACCGTGCCTGTTCGATATCGGTGAAAACACGCGCCTTGAAGCGCTCGCCATGGCGCTCCAGCGTCTTTTCAATCCGCCTGATGTCGATCAGATCACTGCCGATGCCGAGGATCATTTCGCGAACCTCACCTCGTTTTTGCCCGTCAACACCCCCCTCTGCCCTGCCGGGCATCTCCCCCTCAAGGGGGGAGATTGGATGTCACGATGGCTTTTTTCAATCTTCACCGTTCCCACAAATATACCTGCCGGACATGAAGTCTGATCTCCCCCCTTGAGGGGGAGATGGGCGGCAGCCCAGAGGGGGGTGAGATGACAATTCATACGTTAAATATTCCGGCTGCCCGGCTTCACCGCCGGAATGGCTGCAAGTTCGGGCGGAATTGCGTCGGCAGGATAAGCCGGCACTTCATATTCGGCCAGCGAGATCAAAGGCACGCCGACATCGGTCTTGCCCGCAGAGCGATCGACGATACAGGCGGCTGCAACGACCTCGATGCCTATCTCGCGCATACACGTGATGGTTTCGCGGATCGACAGGCCGGTCGTGACGATATCTTCCACGATGACGACTTTGGCGGTCTTTTCCAGATCGAAGCGGCGCAGGCGGAAAATGCCGTTTTCGCGCTCGACCCAGACGGACGGCACGCCCAGATGACGCGATGTCTCGTAGGATGGAATGATGCCGCCGATTGCCGGACCGACAACGTAATCGATTTTGCCTGGAACCTCGGCCCGTATCTTCTGCGCCAGCGCGCGGCAGAGGATTTCGGTCTTGTCGGCATGCATGAAGACGCGCGCCTTTTGCAGGAAAAGGTTCGTGTGCAAGCCAGAGGTCAGCACGAAATGGCCCTCGAGAACGGCACCCGTCTCGCGGAAAATGTCGATTACGTCTTCTGTCTTCATGCTTGCCCCATCAACCATTTACGCGCCGCGCTTCGCTGACGCTCGAATTTTCCTTGAGCTGAGAAATCAGCCGGTTCAGATGCTTGAGATCCCAGACTTCGAGATCGATCAGCATTTCCGTGAAGTCGGGCGCAGTGCGCAGCATCGACAAAGTGTGGATGTTCGCATCGTTGGATGCAACGACCTGCGTGATTTCTGCCAGCGATCCGGGTGCGTTTATCGCGGTCACCGACACGCGGGCCGGGAAACGCTCTTTTGTGTCCGTATCGATATCCCAGCGAATATCGATCCAGCGTTCGGGCTGGTCGTCGAAATCCTTCAGCGATGGCGACTGGATCGGATAGATGGTGATGCCCTCGCCCGGCTGGATGATGCCGACGATGCGGTCGCCCGGAACAGCTCCTTCCGGCGCGAAGCGCACCGGCAGATCGCCGCGAATGCCGCGGATCGGCAAGGCGCCGGGTTCGGCTGGAGTGTCCTTCTTGGAGCGCCCCGGCAACTGGAACAGCATGCCCGCCGCGTTGCGGATTTTCGACCAGCCTTCTTCGCGCGGACGCGGCTGGGGCGTGACGCGCTCGTCCTTGAAGTCGGGATAAACGGCCTTCAGCACATCGGTCGATGACAGTTCGCCGCGACCGACCGAGGTCAGAACGTCCTCGATGTCCTTGCGCGCCAGCCTGGGCAGAACCGGTTTCAGGCCCTCCTTCGAGAAGGTCTTGCCGGTTCGGGCAAAGGCACGCTCGAGAATACGGATGCCGAGACCCGAATATTGCTTGCGGATGGCGTTCTTGGTGGCACGGCGGATCGCCGCCCTCGCCTTGCCGGTCACGACGATCGATTCCCAGGCGGCAGGCGGCACCTGCGCCTTCGAGCGGATGATCTCCACCTCGTCGCCATTCTTCAATTCCGTGACCAGCGGCATGATGCGACCATTGACCTTGGCACCAACACAGGTGTCGCCGACATCGGTGTGCACCGCATAGGCGAAATCGATCGGCGTCGCACCGCGCGGCAGGGCGATGAGCATGCCCTTGGGCGTGAAGCAGAAAACCTGGTCCTGAAAGAGTTCGAGCTTGGTGTTTTCGAGGAAATCTTCCGGGTTGTCGCCTTCCGAAAGCTGCTCGATGGTGCGGCGAAGCCAGGCGTAGGCGTTCGTCTCCTTGGAGATTGCATGCTCCGCGCCATTCGACTTGCCGTTCGTGTCCTTGTAGATCGAATGCGCCGCCACGCCATATTCGGCAATGTCGTTCATCTCGCGGGTTCGGATCTGCAGTTCGACACGCTGGCGCGACGGACCGACGATGGTCGTGTGGATCGAGCGATAATCGTTCTGCTTGGGCGTCGAGATATAATCCTTGAAACGCCCCGGAACCATCGACCATGTTGTGTGGATGGCGCAAAGCGCGCGGTAGCAATCCTCGACCGTATCGACGACGACACGAAAGCCGAAGATGTCGGATAATTGCTCGAAGGAAAGCGCCTTGGTTTCCATCTTTCGGAACACCGACCAGGGCTTTTTCTGGCGGCTTTTGACGCTCGCCTTCAACTCGTATTTCGCGAACAGCTCGGACAGCGACTTCTC
Source organism: Foliimonas ilicis (assembly GCF_039939195.1). Classification (NCBI taxonomy): domain Bacteria; kingdom Pseudomonadati; phylum Pseudomonadota; class Alphaproteobacteria; order Hyphomicrobiales; family Phyllobacteriaceae; genus Foliimonas; species Foliimonas ilicis. The sequence goes on from NZ_JBDUUH010000014.1 coordinate 132,031, forward strand.
GATGTCACCCAAAACGCCCTCGCTGCGCGCAAGCATATTTGCCAGACGCGCGATGACGGTCTCATAGGCTTCCGGGTTTATGTAGCGGAAGGAAAGCTCCTCAAGCTCTTCGCGCATGCCCTGCATACCCATGCGCCCTGCAAGCGGCGCGTAGATATCCATCGTCTCTTCGGCAATGCGCAACCGCTTGTGATCGGGCATATGATCGAGCGTGCGCATATTGTGCAGGCGGTCGGCAAGCTTGACCAGCAAGACACGCACATCGTCGGAAATTGCCAGAAGCAGTTTGCGGAGGTTCTCGGCCTGCTCGGCCTTTTTGGACACCAGATCGAGCTTCTTGAGCTTGGTCAGTCCTTCGACCAGCTTGCCCATGTCCTCGCCGAAAAGCTCGTCGATTTCCTGCCTTGTGGCGGTCGTGTCCTCGATCGTGTCGTGGAGCAGCGCAACGGCAATCGTCGCCTCGTCCATCTTCATGTCGGTAAGGATGGCGGCGACTTCCAGCGGATGGGAAAAATAGGGATCGCCGGACGCCCGCTTCTGATGCCCATGCTTTTGCATGGCATAGACATAAGCTTTGTTCAGCAGCGCCTCATTCACGTCAGGCTTGTAGCGCTGAACGCGCTCGACAAGCTCGTATTGACGCATCATGGGCAGTTTCCCGTAGACCAAAAAGAATCATGCGCCGCATCGTTGGATACGGCGCATGTCATAAATAGCCACGAAACCCCCGTCGCGGAAGGCGGCGGGGCCTCTAAATATCAGTAATCGTCGCTTTTTTCGGGTGCAACGAGGCCTTCGATGCCTGCCAGAAGGTCTTCTTCGGTCATGCGGTCGAAAGTGACATTCTCTTCACCGTCTTCAGCGGTAGCCGAAGCAGTCGCGTCGGTCGAACCATCGGCGATTTCCGACGCATCGACTTCAGGCTCGTCAACTTCGACATGCTTCTGCAGCGAGTGGATCAGATCTTCCTTCAGATCGCCCGGCGAAAGGGTCTCATCGGCGATCTCGCGGAGCGCGACGACCGGGTTCTTGTCGTTGTCGCGATCGATCGTGATCGGGGCACCCTGCGAAATCAGACGGGCGCGATGGCCGGCCAGAAGCACGAGTTCGAAACGGTTATCGACCTTGTCGATGCAATCTTCAACGGTGACGCGGGCCATTGATTGCCCCTTTCATACGTGATTTTTGTGAGAAACAGGCGCGCTCAATAACCTGAATGCGCTTGAAATACAAGCATCGAAGCGCACTGACCTGTGAGGCCTCCCGCCGCCTGCAGTAACCGAAACGCATGTGGACAACCACAAATTAGGCGGCCAGCAGCGAAATCCCTTGGAACACTATCGGTGCGCCGATAGTTTACAAAGCAGAATAGTTGAACGGGAAATTTTCAAGAAGAACCCGAATACGTCGTTTGAATTTTACCAACTCTATTTTTAAGGGAATGTTTTCGATGTTTGACCCACGGGAGAAGATTGCGCTGTTTATAGACGGGGCCAATCTCTACGCAACGTCAAGATCGCTCGGCTTCGACATTGATTATCGCAAGCTGCTTTCGAGCTTTCAGAAACGCGGATATTTGTTGCGCGCCTATTACTACACCGCCCTTATCGAAGATCAGGAATATTCTTCGATCAGACCTTTGATCGACTGGCTCGACTACAATGGTTTCAAGGTCGTGACCAAGCCCGCCAAGGAATTCACGGATTCGGCCGGACGCCGGAAGATCAAGGGCAATATGGACATCGAACTGGCCGTCGATGCACTGGAACTTGCCGATTCCGTCGATCACTATGTCATTTTCTCCGGGGATGGCGACTTTAGGACGCTCGTCGAGGCCTTGCAGAGACGCGGCAGGAAGGTCAGTATCGTTTCGACCATGGCATCGCAGCCGCCTATGATTTCAGATGATCTTCGCCGTCAGGCAGATCACTTCATCGATCTGGTGACGCTGAAGTCGGATATTGGCCGCGATCCTTCAGAACGTCCGCTTCGACGTCCTGACCCGGAAAACGAAGAAGACGACTACTGAGGATATATGCTTTCCACGAATGCCGCAGAGCCGTCTCGCGACTGCCCTCTTTGTCCACGACTGCACGATTTTCTAGCCTTCTGGCGTCAGCGCGAGCCGGAATGGTTTAATTCGCCGGTGCCGAGCTTCATCCCGACCGGCGGTGAGGAAAAGGTGCGTCTGCTGATTGTCGGGCTGGCACCCGGCGTTCGCGGCGCGAATCGAACGGGACGCCCCTTCACCGGTGATTATGCGGGTGAACTTCTCTACAACACGCTGATCGATTTCGGCTTCGCGCGCGGCACTTTCGCCGCAAGGCCGGATGACGGCCTGGAATTGATCGACGCCGCGATAACCAATGCGGTGCGGTGCGTTCCGCCGGAAAACAAACCTGTCGGCCAGGAAATCAACACCTGCCGGACGTTCCTCGTGCCGACCATCGCGCGGTTCCCAAATCTCGAAGCCATATTGACACTCGGCACCATCGCGCATCAATCAACAGTTCGCGCGCTGGGACAGCGGGTTGCCGCCTACCCGTTCAAACACGGCGCGCAACAGCAGGTGGACAACATCAAGCTGTTTTCGAGCTATCATTGCTCCCGCTACAACACCAATACCGGTGTGTTGACGACGGAGATGTTCGTGGATGTGTTTCGGAAGATAAGGGAAGCGGTAGGAGCGAATAGCGAATAGCGAATAGCGAATAGCGAATAGCGAATAGCGAATAGCGAATAGCGAATAGCGAATAGCGAATAGCGAATAGCGATGGATAATCTGATCGAGTTTTGCGCAACAGGTTTTATATAAAGAAATCCCTATTCGCTAATTACTATTCGCTATTCGCTCTCTTACCCTCTTTCCTTCAGCAACCGGCCCTTTTCGCGGTTCCAGTCGCGCTTCTTTTCGGTCTCGCGCTTGTCGTGCAGTTTCTTGCCGCGGCCGACCGCGAGCAGAATTTTTGCGCGGCCGCGATCGTTGAAGTAGATCTTCAACGGAACGAGCGTCATGCCTTCGCGGTCGACGCTTTGCGCCATGCGCGCCATTTCACGCTTGTTCAAAAGCAGCTTACGCCTGCGGCGCGGCTCGTGATTGAAGCGATTGGCCTGCAGATATTCGGGCAAATACGAATTTATCAGCCAGACCTCGCCGCCTTCGACGGAAGCGTAGGATTCGGCGATATTCGCCTGTCCTTGCCGCAGCGACTTGACCTCGGTGCCAGTCAGCACGAGGCCTGCCTCGACCGTGTCGAGCACTTCATAGGAGAAGCGCGCTTTGCGGTTTTCAGCAACGGTCTTGTTGTTTGGATCGTCTTTTTTCTGGGCCATCAGGTTCAAGCGCGCGTCTGGCGCGTCAGTTAATCAATCCGGCGTGCTTCATCGCAGCCTCGATCTTTTCAGCCGTCGCATCCTCGACCGTCATCAGCGGCGAACGCAGCACATTCTGCATCTTGCCGAGCCGCGACAGCGCGTATTTCGCACCGGAGACGCCGGGTTCGATGAAGATCGCCTTGTGCAGCGGCATCAGCCTGTCCTGCAGCTCGAGCGCTCGCTCCTTGTCGCCATTGAGCGTCGCTTCCTGGAATTCGGAGCAAAGCCGCGGCGCGACATTGGCCGTAACGGAGATAGCGCCAATTCCGCCATGTGCATTGAAGCCCAGCGCCGAAGCATCTTCGCCCGAAAGCTGGATGAAATCCTTGCCGCAGGTGATGCGCTGTTCCGACACGCGCTCGACCTTGCCGGTCGCATCCTTGACGCCAGCGATGTTCTTGAAGTCGTGCGCCAGCCGTCCCATCGTCTCCGGCGTCATGTCGATCACCGAGCGCGGCGGGATGTTGTAGATGATGATCGGCAGGCTGGTTGACTTGGCGATCGTTGCGAAATGCTCGTAGAGACCGCGCTGGGTCGGCTTGTTGTAATAGGGCGTAACCACCAGAACCGCATCCGCACCAGCCTTTTCGGCATATTGCGCAAGGCTGACAGCTTCTGTCGTGTTGTTTGATCCTGCGCCTGCGACAACAGGCACGCGGCCCTTTGCCACTTCGATGCAGGCCTTTACGACCTGACGGTGTTCTTCGTGCGAAAGCGTGGGCGATTCGCCGGTCGTGCCGACAGGAACCAACCCTTGCGTGCCTTCTACGATCTGCCAATCGACAAAATCGCGAAAGGCTTTCTCGTCGAACCCGCCATTCCGGTCGAAGGGTGTAACGAGCGCAGTGAGCGAGCCTCTCAGCATTTCCATAAATCTCCCGGCAGGGCTTGTGGTCCAAGCTTAAAATTGAAGAACGGCTTTCTAACCGAAAGCGGCGCGGCGCACCATAGTCTTGACACCGTCATCCAGCAAATAGCCACCTGCTGGTACAAGACGACAATTCGAACGGAAAAAATAACACTTTGTTTACGTAGTTTTCACCGCCGCCCGTTAGCGTTTCAAATTCACCCTTTAAATTGTAACGTGTACGGAAAGGGAAACAGGCAACATGGCAATCAGGCAGCCAACAACCCGTTTCGCGCTCCTCGGCGCAGCGTTGCTCTTGCTTCCGGCAACAGCGACCGGTTCCAACATCGATTTGCAGACGACTGCGGCAATTCCAATGCCGCGGCCCAATGCCGTGACCGGCAAGCCGACGGCAGGCGACATCGCAGCGCTGAAAAGCGGGCTCGACGCGCTTTCGTCGCGTGAGATCGGCCGCGCGCGCGCCGTGCGCGACAGTCTTTCCAAGACGTCGCTCGACAATCACATTCTGACATGGGCAATCGCGCTGCGGGGCGGCGATCTGGTGCCGAGCGGCGATATTGCTGCCGCTGCACATGCCTTGCCGGGCTGGCCCGGAATGCAGGCGCTGCGCAACAACAGCGAACGCGCGCTCTATCGCGAAAACCCGAACCCGCAGACGATCGTGAAAGCCTTTGGCGATTCGCGTCCGCAGACATTCGAAGGCGTGGTCCTGCTGGCGCACTCGCAGATCGCGCTTGGCAATCGCGATGCCGCCCGCGCGACGCTTTCGCCCTTCTGGCGCAGCCAAAGGCTTGAAGCCAAGGAAGAAGCGCAGATCATAAAGGAATTCGGCAGCGTCATTTCGCAGGCTGACCACCGTTTCCGCATGGAACGTATGCTCTACACCGACCGCCTGGCCTCGGCTCAGCGCGTCGCCGCGCTCGCAGGCGCCAAACAACTGGCCGATGCGTGGAGTGCTGCGACCAAAAACGACAAGAATGCCGGGCGTTTGCTCGATGCGGTTCCTGCCGCACAGCGTTCCGCAGGTTTCATTTTCGCCAAGGCGCGTTACCTGCGCCGCACTGACAAATTCGACGAAGCTGCAAAGCTGATGCTGACCGCGCCGAAAGACCGCGCATCGTTGATCGATCCCGATGCGTGGTGGATCGAGCGCCGTGTGCTTTCGCGCGAACTGCAGGACATTGGCGACGTCAGGGGCGCTTATCGCATCTCCGCCGCCCATTCCGCCGAAAGCCCTGCAAATGCGGCAGACGCAGAGTTTCACGCCGGATGGTACGCGCTTCGCAGCCTGAAAGATGCAAAAACCGCATCCGTTCACTTCGCCCGCATCGCCAAGATCGCAGAAGGCCCGATCTCGCTTTCGCGCGCCTATTACTGGCTTGGCCGCTCGGCGGAAGCTGGCGGTCCCGGCAATTCGAAGGACTATTTCAACAAGGCCGCAGCCTATGGCACCACCTTCTATGGCCAGCTCGCAGCCCAGCGCACCGGACAACAGGCGCTGAACGTTGCTTATCCGAGACCAACTGATCTCGACCGCCAGACTTTCGAGCACCGCGAGGCGGTTCTGGCCATTCGCCGTCTTGAACAGGCCGACTATAACAGCCTAGCCGACACGCTTTATCGCGATCTCGCCGCCCAGCTTACCAGCCCCGGCGAACTCGCATTGCTGGCGGTCATGGCCGAACGGCGCGGCGATCATTTCCTCGCATTGCGCGTCGGCAAGATTGCCGCTTCGCGCGGCATCGATGTCGGCGCGCTTTCGCACCCGATCGGCGTCATCCCGGCGGCCGCTAATATTTCCGGCTCCGGCAAGGCTCTCGCCTATGCGATTGCGCGGCAGGAAAGCGAGTTCAATGTCTCTGCCGTATCGCCCGCAGGCGCGCGCGGCTTGCTGCAATTGATGCCGGGAACGGCAAAGGAAGTCGCTAGAAAGGCTGGCATGACCTATTCGCAAGCCCGCCTGACCACCGACCCCGGTTATAACGCAACGCTCGGCGCGAATTTTCTGGGCGAGCAACTCGACCGTTTCGGCGGATCTTATGTGTTGACCTTCGCAGGCTACAATGCCGGGCCGCGCCGCGCCCAGCAATGGGTCGAGCGCTATGGCGACCCGCGCGGCAAGGACATCGACACCGTGGTCGACTGGATCGAGCGCATTCCGTTCACCGAAACGCGCGGCTATGTGCAGCGTGTCATGGAGAATTATCAGGTCTACAGAATGCGTCTTTCCGGCAAGATCGACGTTGCGGGCGACCTGATCAACGGGCGTTCATGAGCATCAGCGCAGGCTATTCGGACCGTTTCTACACGGCATCCGATGGCTTGCGCCTTCACGCTCGAATCTATGGGCAGCCGGTCGCCGATGAATTGCCGGTAATCTGCCTGTCGGGCCTCACCAGAAACGCCCGCGATTTTCACGGTCTTGCGCTTTATCTTTCCAGCGAGGCTCCGCGTCCGCGACAGGTGATCTGCTTCGATTATCGCGGCCGTGGCCTCTCGGATTACGACCCGAACTGGCGAAATTACACGGTCCTGACCGAAGCGCAGGATGTGCTGGCCGGATTGGCAACATTGGGCATCCAGCATGGTGCATTTATCGGTGCGTCACGCGGCGGGCTGATCCTGCATTTCCTGCCCGCGCTCGCCCCCGGCATGATGAAGGCCGCCATATTCAACGACATCGGTCCGGTCGTGGAGATGGAGGGCCTGCTGCATATCCGCAATTATCTGCGCGCCGCGAAGCCATTGAAAAGTTTCACGGAAGCCGAAGCCGCGCAAAGGTCTGCGCATTCAAAAGCGTTTCCGGCATTGAACGGCGAGGATTGGCAGACCCTGGCCCGCGCCTTGTATCGCGACGAGAATGGCGTGCCGGTTCTTGATTTCGATCCGGCCCTTGTGAACACGCTGGACAACCTCAATCCTTCGGCTCCCCTACCCGATCTGTGGCCGCAATTCGAAAGCCTGAGCGGCATCCCGCTGCTTGCCATACGCGGTGAGAATTCGACGCTGCTTTCCAAAACCACGCTCGAAGAAATGCGCAACCGTCACGATGGTATGGAGACGATCCTCGTTGAAGGCCAAGGCCATACACCGCTTCTGGAAACCGCCTCTCTTCCGCAGAAAATCGCCGGATTTCTGGATCGCAGCATGAGCGGGCGACAGATACACAGCTAAGCAACGCTGCCCCGCTTCGACGCGGTTTTTCCTGCACGCAACCGCAAGTGAGAATTATGGGGCAAGTGGTAGAAATGTCTTGTTTTCTAAGGCGCAGCACGTTAGCAGGGCGTGACGGAGAGGTGGCCGAGTGGTCGAAGGCGCTCCCCTGCTAAGGGAGTAGAGGTCAAAAGCTTCTCGTGGGTTCGAATCCCATCCTCTCCGCCAGAGCCGCCGATTACCGCACTATTGACCGTCTATTTCCTTAGCAATCAGTCAGATAGCCGTTTTGAGTCGGTTAGACCGCGTTGCGAGGTTCTCACCCCCAGCCAAGCAGAGTAACCTGCCGGCATAATCGCCGATAGCACGTAGCACGCCACAGCACGCTTCGCTCTTGCTTGCGCGTGACGGGATTTACGGGTGGATGTATAAGGGCCGCATTCAGTTGGCAAACTATGCCAGCAATCAGATTGCCGCGAGACGAAGCATGCTTTTGAACCGACGCACCTTGCTCGCAATGGGAGTGCTTGGAATGACAGGTCCTCTGGCTGCTCAGGCAGCTATGTTTAAAGTTCTGTATGAGGGCAATCTCTTTGCCGATTATTTCCAAATATACCTGCGCGACGAAGTCCATCCTGATTTACCCAACGACTACACCGATGAAGCGATCTCCCGCCGCCTTATGGCCGGGCCGTATGCGGTCATTCTCCACACAGCGCGCAATATGACCGTGCCGATCCGTGTTGAATGGCACGATAAACGCCCCACTCTCGATCTCCATGCCTACCAACACGTTGTCGAGACGCATTTCGATTGTCCCTCCGGTCAACTCGTGCTGGCTGGCCTGACGGATTACGATCCCACCGCTCCGCGACTTTCGGTGAAAACGGGGCCTCTTCGAGTGCGTGCGAACTTTTCTGGTCTCGACACGCTCAGTGAAGATGGTCTTGAAGGAGATGACCAATACGTGGTTCAGCTCTGGCCCGGAGTTGAACCGGAAGGCGTGCGTGTGTTGAAAGCGTGGTCCGGCGAGTAGAGTCTGCCGCGCAAATTCTAGCTATCGCGAGTAGATCGGCCGGGCTAATTTTCAGCGGAACCTCCATCGGAAAATCAGGCGCAAAAGTTGGCCCTAAAGCGCCTGACCGCTTACCACCCACATTGCAGCCCCTCACTTACCTCAATTCTGGAGGGCTATAGCGTAAACGTAGTTCTCTGTTTCGTCGGCTTCGGCCCGCCATTCCCGCCGATTGCCCTCCACGGCGCGATATTGCCGCCGATCACCGCACACTCGCCAAGCGATGCTGAGAACCGCCGGTTCTACGCACAGCCGGGTATCTCTTGAAGAACAGTGATGGCGGCAACCGAGCCCCTCAGTCGTAAAAACGATGCTTGCTGTCGCTTGGAAGCAGACATTTGAATTCGGCATGGGAATCCGGATCAAAAACTCCCGCTGGAATTCTGAAACTGAACTGCGGGCTTATCGCAGGCATGTTGCGAAAACTTGATACAGGACCTATCCATAGACGATGAGCGCCCCCACCTTTAACCAACTTAACCATGGCTGGAACGCAGAACCGAACTCCCCTGGCCCCGTTGTGGAAGTCGAAGACGCCACTGCTCGCATTAGCTTTTTCCTCAACCCGTTTCTGTTCGAGGCCGGCGCGGAGGAGGTGGCGCGATTAACCTTCACTGGCACTCGTATGTGGCGGCTTGGGCCCACAAACGATGAAGGCTGGTTCCACGGGCAATGTCGTTACAGCGGCATCGCTCCAAAGTGGGGAGAGTTCTATGAGATACTCGGGGATGACCCACTGAGGTCAACGCCGTTTGACTGGCTAAGGACGATCGCCGGGGGACAGGAAGGTCGTCCATTTCCTGTTTTATTTCAGGGATGAAACCTTCGAGTGCATGGCCGACGAATGGTCTTTCCAACGCGGCCTCTCGCGGGCCATTGCGAAGGATGACTGGTAAAGGATCAGCGACCGACTCGTGGATTGTGAGCCATGCGATAACTTCTCGCGCACTGGAGCGAGAAGTTGACGGTCTTCTTTCCACCGCATGGGAGCCATTCGGCCTTGCCTCAAATTTGTAGGACTATAGCGTAGACGTAGTTCTCTTTTTCATCGGCTTCGGCCCGCCAGATGCCGCCGAATTTGCTGCAGTCCAATAATCCTGAAGATCAGCGACGGTAGCAAGCGGCTCGATTTCGACCGTTCTACTGCAGATTTTGCTTTCCCAGTTGCGCTTCGTCACCTTTGCTGTTGCTTATCCGAGGCGAAAGGTGAGGCCATGACCGCGATAGCCATTTGGCGCAACGATGAGGTTGAAGGAAACCCATCGCTATGGGCCGCTGCAGATAGCAGAGTGTCCGGGGTGGACGGCACTCTGCTTATTGCCGATGCCGTGAAAATCTTGTCGCTTCCGATCATCTGCCGACGGCCGGGACCGGACGGATTTTTCAGTGACGCCTATTTCGTTCACACACTCGGTTACTGCTTTGCGGGCAGTACGCTTATGGGACAAAACACCTACCTTGGCATTACGCCGCTACTCTCGAACCTCATATCGGCGACGTCCTATATTCCCTCAATCGAGGACATCGCCCGCCAGATTTTGGCGTACCTGAAAGTGACGTTCGAGGACTACAGACCGATAGGGGCGCAACAATCGCTCTTTGAAGTGGCCATATTCGGCTATTGCCACAGGGCGCATCAATTGGAGATTGTCCATTTCCGCCCCGAACTCGTTCAGAATGTCTACGAGGTTGGGATGGAAGCTCGCCAGAATTTGCACGCCCACGAATTCCTATACATAGGGAACGACAGAGCAGCGCTTCGGAAAGAAATCACGAACGCCTTCAACGGTGAGGCTGTATCGGGCCGCCCTATTTCACGCACACCGCGTTTTGTGATTCAAGACCGCATAGCGAGCGATAAAAGTCCTACAATCGGCGGTGATCTTCAACTCGCCATCGCCGACAGATTCGGCTTGCGGCCGTTCGCATTGGTAAAACCTTATGTCTTGGGGCAGACTGCTGCCTACGTTAGCTATCTCGGTCGTGAACTAACGGATGATTTGACAACCGTCGGCGAAGCGCGGGCGTCGCCTATGATGATCATATAGTGCCCCAGCATCCGTGAGGTGTTGAGGCCAAATCCGAAAGTCGCCAGTCCGCTCCCATCCCATGGTAGCCATTCCCTCGCGCCTCAATTTTGGAGGGCTATAGCGTAAGTAGTTCTCTGTTTCATCAGCTTCGGCTCGCAATTTTACCGCACGCTCCTGCAAGGCTTGATACGCTAACAAACCTGCCCGTTTTCCGGCACCAAAGCTCTCGCCCTATAAGAATTCAGCCGGTTCAGCCTCATGAGCTTCATGCAAGAGTGTCAAGAACGGCTTTGCATGGGGGATCACGTTTGAAGCAACTGCGGTTACTGCAATGCCGGGCGTCCATGAATTCATCACCGCCGAACCTGATAAATCCCTGAGTTTATCCAAGGTTATTTCCTCATAGCGCTGAGGAATTGCGAGCCGGTCCAGTTGCCGTTGAATCATACTCATCATGGTGCCCTGCAGCATCTCGGCCTTGGGCCAGATAACAGCTTCACCATCCCAGAAGACAAGGTTCCATATGGTCGCCTCACTCAGTCGACCGTGCCTATCCATGAATGCAGCGTCGTCAAAGCCCTCCCGTATGGCCTGGTGCAGATAGTAGGTTTTGCCAGCCTCGCCGACATGCTTGATGGCTGCGTGCGGTCTCTCGTGCTCAACCACGCTCAGCCGCAGCGGACCCTTTGGCCCGTTGGAAGGCGCGCCTGTTCTGACGAGAAAGTCCGGCTTCACGTTCATACTGTCGGCAGTGAATTCGCCGTTGCGCGAAAAGACCGTGACCGTCAACGACAGATTCCCCGGACCATCGTCGATTGCCGCCTTGATGAAAGACCGCAATTGGTCGTCAGGCAGCGCTTGGCCAAAAAATTCAAGAGAGGCATTGCGCAAACGCGCCAGATGCAGGTCCAATCCTTTAATTTTACGGTTTCTGACCTGCATTGCCGTGAAATGCGCAAACCCCGCAAAGGCCAAGGGCGTCAGTTCTACTGCAGTCGCTGGACGACCATTGATCTGGGCTGGATAAAGGCTGGTTTCGATAGACATGATTTTGCTCCTGGGTGTGTTCACACGAAAGAGCAAAGGTCTTAGGGTCTGACAGCGCCGTCAGAGTCAAGAGCGCTGCAGGGGCATGAAATGAAGATAGGCGAACTATCGCGGCGTACGGGCGTAAGCATCCGAATGCTGCGCTACTATGAAATTGAAGGACTCCTGAAGCCGCAGCGTACAGAAAGCGGCTATCGGGACTATGATTTGGCGGAGGTGCGGACCGTAGAGCGGATCAAGCTGCTCGGCTCTGCGGGTATGACCCTTGCGACGATCCAGCAGTTTTTGCCCTGCGTACGAGGGAATGGCCCCATCTTCGAACCATGCGATGAACTTCGTAACGTTTTGCGCGAACAAATCCACCTGATTGACCAGAATTCGGAAAAACTGGCTCAAAGCCGAAAAATATTGGGAAGTTTCCTGCTAGAAATCGAGCGAACCTGAGAGACTCGTTCGCCCCGGCCGCGAATGCCAATCGGATCGGACGGCGGCAAATGTCGATCATTACGGCCGCTCTCGGAGCCGCGTATTTCCGCCTACATGCGCGAGCCGACTACGGCGCCTGCTGCTGCACCGCCCAGACCGCCGACGACTGCACCGGCCGATCCAGCAACGGCGGAACCGGCAAGCGCGCCTGTACCCGCGCCGATCGCTGCACCGGTAGCCGTCCTCATGGCTTGCGATGAGCCGCAACCAGCGAGTGAAAAGGCGACGAGCGAAACTGCGACGATACGGTACATATTGGACATCCGACGGTAAGCAATCATGCCGGAAGCCTAGGCAATCGAGGTTAACAGGAGCTTTCCAAAGTTCGGACTGGCATTGGAAGCTGACACGCTGTTCTCCCTTAATGGGGCGATCAAAAGTCTGACATCTCAGAAAGGCAAAGGTTGGCCTCGCGCTATGCGTGTGCATAATGGCAAGCATTCGAAGGAGGAACGCCATATGAAAATGATTGTACTGGCTGGCCTTGTGCTTGGTTTTTCGTTCACCCCAAATGTAGTGTCCGCTCAGGGGCTGGACCCGATGTGGTCCGGACAAACGGGCATGAGCACCATGAACAATCAAGTTACCCGCGAGATGATGAACAGGCATAACAAGAAGAATCAGCGGCGCAGCAAAGCGACACGCGCCAGCGTTGCATGTTCTCCGGATTCAATGCCGGCAGCCCAGCGCCGTCAGTTAAACACACGCGCTGCCCAGATCATGCAACGACAAGGCAAAGCAGCAGCGGTGGCTTATGCCCGCAAGCAGGGAATGGCTTATCGCAAGAAGTTGCAGGCGCAGGGCATTTGCCCTTGATCGCTCAACGATGGGTTGAAGGGCGCCTTTGACGGCGCCATCCAAAAAGGCCGCGCGCTCGGCCTTTTTTGTGTCTGATGATTTGGGTATGCTGCGCGTCTGGAGGTCGTTGAAATGCCTGAGACACGATTGGACAACAAGCTCGACTGCAAGCAATGCGGAAAAATCCACATGGATATTCCAGACCATCCTGACGATGAAACAATCATATTATGCAGTGACTGCGGATCGCCGCTGGGAACATGGGGCGAGCTTCAAACGGACTTTTACAAGCAGATTGGCGACGGGGTGCTTGATCTAAAGAGGGGTCAGATTTTCAAGAAATGACGCCCGGCAGCAACATAAGAGCCAATTTTCTTTGCCTATTCATCTATTTGAATGATTTTTTACCCGGATTGGCGTATTATCCTACCTCGCGCGCTACATTGCGTTGACGGGGGAATCTCATGGCGTCGTTACGAAAGACGCACTTGTTCTATCTAAAGAAGATCAGCCAGTCGAAGTGCCGGCTTCCGCTTTACCAAAAGCAGATCAGAGACTTGGCTGCGAGAGGTTATGTTCGGCTCACCGATCCCGACGATTCGGGCGACTGCATAGTCAACATAACGTCCAAGGGGCTTAACGCGCTCGAAATCTCAAGTCCTCGGCCATATCCCGCTAACGTCCTGTAACTTCCCCACTTACCGAACTGCGATCGATGCGTGACGGGTTGCTGCGGCTGAAATCAGCGGGCGAGCAAATCCACCTTGGTCCAATCGATTGAATCACGATTTCAGTACACAATCCTGGATGCTGCTTGACGGCTTCAATCGCCATAAGATACAGCGCTTAAATCATGACCAATTGAGTCATATTAAAGCCAGCCCTTCCTTTTCGGACAGCCAGCGAATGCCGAATTTCGAAGGGGGTTATCATGTCTACACGTCGCTTCGGCCGCGTCTCGCGGTCGTGTTTTCTGCTGGCCGGAGTTTCCGCGCTCTGCCTGCAATCGCCAGAAGTCGCATTGGCGCAGAGTGCCGCAACCGACGCCAATGCATCCGGGCAGTATGAACCGCTGATCAATGCCGACGAGCAGATCCAGCTCGACCAGATTACCATTGTCGCGGCCCGCACCAAGGGCAATGTGCTGGATGTGCCGATGACGGTGTCGGTCATCGACCGCGCGACGCTTCAGCGCCATGTCGTTCGCGACATTCAGGACATGGTTCGCTATGAGCCGGGCATCAGCGTCACGCGCCAGACCTCGCTGACCAATCCATTCGGGCAGCTTACCGGCTTCAACATTCGAGGCATGGGCGGCAACCGGGTACAGATGCTCGTCGATGGTTCGCGCGTTCAGGAGCAGATCACAGATGGCAGCCGCGATCTGGTCGACCCGTTCACCGTCAGAAGCGTTGAAATTGTGCGCGGCCCGAACTCCGTGCTTCAGGGTGCCGACGCGCTGGGCGGCGTCGTTTCCTTCCGCACGCTCGACCCGACCGACATTCTCGATGGTACCAAACCTTGGGCGGTCGAGATCAAAACGGCCTATGACAGCTATGACGATTCATTCCGCAAGCAGGCAACGGCTGCCGCCGAAGCGGGTGACTTCAAGTTTCTCGCCAGCTTTGGCCATCTCGGCGCTTCCGAAGGCGATTTCAGCAATGGCCGCGCCGATGGCGGCCAGTGGGGTTGCCCGAGAGAGACGATCTGGCCTTGCAACAAGGCGTTCCCGGCAGACACCGATTCCTACAACGGCCTGATGAAGCTGCAGTGGAACCCGACTGAAGATCACGAATTCAAGCTGACCGGCGAGTGGTTCAACCGCAAGACCTCCATCGAGCAGAAATACGACAGTTCCGCTGCGTTCGGCGGCTATACCAATGATAGCTGGCAGCGCGACCTCGACATGGAACGCTATCGTTTCGCGCTCGATCACAAATGGACCGTCAACGCCGGCTGGCTCGATGAGCTGAACTGGCGCGTCTCCTATTCTCCGCAGAAGCGCAACACGTTCAGCAATCAGTTCCGCACCTATCCGACGCGCGAGCAGCAGAACATTCAGATTCGCAATTACAGTGAAAACTTCCTCGAAGCGGATATTCAGGCGAACTCGTCATTCGAGCTTGGCGGCGTCTCCCACAATCTCACCTATGGTTTCGACGGCGATTTGACGAAGACCGATTATGCCGGCGAAAACATCACCAACAATCTGACGACCGGCACCTCGACCACAGTAACCAATCAGGGCTTCAATTTCCCGAAGGTCGATACGGTTCGCGCCGACATCTATGTTCAGGACGAAATAAAGCTGCTCGACGACCGTCTGACGATCTCGCCCGGATTGCGTCTTGCCAACTACTCCATCAATCCAACCGGCGATGACGACTATTCGCCCCTGCCCGGCTTCGAACCGCGCAAGATCGAGGAAACCAAGCTCATCAAGCGCATCAGCGCGATGTATGATCTGAACGACACCTATTCGCTCTACGCCGGATACGGCGAGGGCTTCAAAATGCCGACCTCGCAGCAGCTTTTCGTTTCATCGCTGTCCATCGGCTCGACCGGTTTCGTCGAGGTTATCCCGAACCCGAATTTGAAGCCTGAATATGTGCGCAGCTATGAAGCAGGCATTCGCGGAAAACTCGACCGCGGATATTTCAGCCTGACCGGCTTTTATGCCGACTACAAGGATTTCATCCGCTCGCTTCAACCGGTGCCGGGCGCAGCCGACAAATACACATCCGACAATGTCGAGAATGTACGCATCTGGGGCGTCGAGTTCGGCGGCGAGTACGAAGTCTATGACGACATCTTCGTGAATGCCGCATTGTCCTATCAGAAGGGCAAGCAGCGCATTTCCTCCGGCGCGGAAGAAACGGCTTTCGACGGCGCGGTGCCGCTGACCGCCGTACTCGGCCTGCGTTACCTTATCCCGGAATGGAACCTCGAAACCGAATTCGTGGGCACATTCGCCAAAGGGGTTAGCGAACGTTCGGATCCGAATGCGTTCAAGCCCGGCGGCTACGCGGTGTTCGATGCCTATGCCAAATGGTCGCCGACCAAGAATGTCGATCTCGATTTCGGCATCCAGAACATTTTCGACCGTCGCTATTTCCCCAACACCATCGCCGGCACGATCACCAACACGATCCTGCCTTCGGTCGCCAATGCGAACCCGCCGGAAATGCAGATCGCACCCGGCCGCACCTTCAAGCTCGGCGCGACGGTTCGCTTCTGATCTGAAACTCACACAACTCCATACGGCGCGGGGCGCGCGACATCGCCCTGCGCCAAACAAGGAAAACTGCCGTGGCTGATGTCCTTCGCCAGTTCGCTCGCCTTTTAAAGCTCTGCATATCGGGCAAGGGCGGCAAGATCAGCCTGATCTACCTTGCGGTGATCATCGCGCTGCAACTGGGCGGAATTTACTTCACCATCCGGCTCGTAAACTGGACCTCAGCGTTTTACGGGGCGCTGGAAAAGGTCGATGCTGGAGCAGCTCTTTGGCAGATCGGCGTCTTTGCTACGATCGTCGGGCTGAACTCCATTCGCGGGCTTTCCGCCGATTATCTGCAGAAGATACTTCACATCAAATGGCGCCAATCGCTGACCGATGCCGCACTGAATTCCTGGCTGTCGAACCGCGCCTATTGGCGCTTGGCGCAAGGCGAACGGGGCCACGATGTCGACAATCCTGACCAGAGAATTGCCGATGATTGCGGGCTGTTCGTCAAAGGCATTCTCGATGAAGGCATCGAACTCATTACCAAGATCGTCGGCATTTTCTCCTATCTGATTTTGCTTTGGGGCCTCTCGACATTCGCGCTCAACTTCTCGCTGTTCGGCTTAGATGTTTCGATCCCGCGCTACATGGTTTGGGCCGCCTTCATCTATGTCGCCCTTTCGAGCGGCCTGACGCATCTGCTTGGCAAACCGCTGAAATCGCTGATCTACACCCAGCAGAAACGCGAAGCCGATTTTCGCTTTTCGATGGCGCGCATTCGCCAGTCGGCGGACGAAATCGCACTTATGGGCGGCGAAAATGTCGAGCGGAAGGGTCTGAACCGCCGTTTCGACGGAATTTCGGGAAATTGGCGCAAGCTGGCGTCGCGTGAATTCCTGCTCGGCTGTTTTACATTTCCCTATCAGCACACTGTTCTGCGCATTCCGCTGTTTGTCGCCCTGCCCGCTTTCTTTGCCGGGAACATCGCGCTCGGCGGCCTCATGCAGATCGCGATGGCCTTCTCCAATGTCGTGACGACGCTGTCCTGGTTCATCTTTTCCTATAAGCCGCTGTCCAATCTCGTCGCCGCATCTTCGCGCCTCGCCGGATTTCTGACGGCGACGAAATCGGCGAACGAACGCCTGTCCGGAATCGAGCGTGCACAATCGATTTCCGGCCTTCATCTGCGCCAACTCGTGCTGCGCACGCCGCAGGGAACCGACATGCTTTCGGTGCCGCGTCTCGACATCAGCCCCGGCGAAACCGTCTTGCTGCGCGGTCGCTCCGGGCTTGGCAAGACGACGCTGATGAAGGCGCTGGCTGGAGGTTGGAGCGACGGCGAAGGGCGCATCCATATGCCGACCGCAAGCACACTCTTCCTCTCGCAGAAGCCTTATTTTCCGCAAGGCGATATATTCGCGGCTGTCGCCTATCCGGCGTCATCCGAGAACTTCAAACAGGATGATCTGCACCGCGCCATCGAAGCCGTTGGGCTAGGAAGCAACGATGTGCTCCACCAGGCCGACCTGGAGTTCGACCACTCCAGCCTTTCAGGCGGCGAGCAGCAACGTCTGGCGCTGGCGCGCGCCCTGCTTCTCAAGCCCGAATGGCTGTTCCTCGATGAAGCGACAAGCGCGCTTGATGAAGAGGCCGAGGCACAACTAATCTCGCTGCTGCGCAGCGAATTACCGAACGCGACCTTCGTCATCATTTCACATCGAAGTACAGCAGCATTGGCCGGCAGGCGCATCATCGACCTCGACCCGCAAGCAGAACCGTCCGCAAAAACCTTGAAATTTCAGTACGCATAGGAATTGCCATGACCGCACGCATCCATCACAGGCGCGAACGCCTCGACATTTCTCCCATCGAAATCCTCGAACGTTTGCCATCCATCGGCCGGTTGATGATCAATTCCGAAAATCTCGGCGCGACGCATGAGCGGATCGGCAAGGTCGAAAAGGTGCGGCTCGTAGATGGATGGATCATCTGCGAAGGCACTGAGCACAATTCACGTATCGAACTTGCCGCCATCGACACGATCATCGTCGATCGAACGAGTGTAATGCGTGAAAAATCCTATCCGCGTATCGAATTGCGCGACAAAGACGTCAAAAACATCTGCAATATTACCGGTTTCGAGGGGCTGGAGCCGTTCGATGCCGTGCTTGGTGAATTTCCGCAAGGCAGCGAACTTCCAATCGAAGAACGAAAGAGCGGCACTTCTGCCGAGCGCAAGGAACTGGACGAAAACGATATGGGCCTGACGCCATTCTCGGCAGCCGAACGAAATGGCGGGCGGATCAGCATCGAGTTCCATCAACCCTCCTTCCGGCAGACGTGGCAAGGTGACGTGCCGAAAATCAATCCTGCCATGGGCTATATCAACGTCATCCTGCCGGATTTCCATCTGCATCTGCAGGGCGGATCAGTTACAGGCTGGCAGCGTGAAGATGATGACGAACAAACACGCTTCATTGCCGTTGGCGCAGAGGGCGAAAAAGGCCTCATCGTCTCCGGCGCAACGTCAAATTTCGGCTGACATCATGACCGATCATTGGACCCACCCTGTCGCGACATGGCTCGATCCCGACACCGGAAATCTGCTCGATCATCCGCAACTCATGCAGGAGGTTTCGCAAAGCAATGTCCTGCTGCTCGGCGAAACGCATGACCGCTACGACATTCATCGCTGGCAGCTTCATATCTGCGCAGCGATGCGCGCCTATCGCAACGAGATTGCCGTGGGCTTCGAGATGTTTCCGCGCCGGGTCCAGCCCGTGCTCGACGATTGGGTTGCGGGAAAGCTGAACCAGAATACTTTTCTCGAAACCGTCGAATGGAGCAAGGTCTGGGGCTTTGCGCCCGAACTCTACCTACCGCTCTTCCACTTCTGTCGCGAGTTCGGTGTGCCCATGCTGGCGCTCAACTGCTACCGCGAATTGGTGACGCGCGTCGGCAAGGAAGGCTGGGACGCAATACCGGCCGATGAGCGCGATGGGTTGACGCCGTCTGCCGCCGCCACGCCAGCCTATCGGCAATATCTTTTCGACATAACCGGCGGCGGATCGCCATCCCGAAAAGTGCAATCAGCAGATGCGCCCGAATTCGACCGTTTCGTGAGAGCGCAGCAGACTTGGGACCGCGCCTTCGCCTGCAACATCGCCAATGCGCTCGAAGTCGAAAACCCGCCGCTGGTGATTGGAATTATCGGCCGCGGACATCTCGAATACGGCCACGGCACGCCGTTTCAGCTACAACACCTCGGAATAGACAAGGTGATTACTCTGCTGCCCAGCGACGAGCCGCCGCCTATCAATCAAGATATAATGGGCATTGCGAGAGCGATTTTCCGCCTGCAACCTGATCAATCCTGAAATATTCAAAAATTTCCATCGGCTCTTCATCAACCGATAGGCGTAGCCATTATTCCCTTATTTGCGATCTGAAATATTGCCTGCTAACCTCTTAAACAGAGTGACTATTCAAATCTGTTTCTGATTGGAAGCAAATGAAGGCACTTCTGGTTGTAATAATATTGCAATCCACGAGTTCTGGCGAAAGTACGCTGCAGTCGCCGGTGGTGATGTATTATTCCTCTATGGATATCTGCGAACAGCAAAAAAGCATTGTGGTTCAAGCAATCAAGGATTCAGTTTCCGGCCCTTTGAGCACATTGCCTCAAAATTTAAATATCACCATATCGGCGCGCTGCAGTTCTGCGGATGATTGGTGAAAACTGACGAAAGTATCACTTCCCAGCAAGACAGTACGGAAAGCAGCTCAATTGTATTGCACGGCGTGCTTGGCGACGAAAATTATCGCCGCTGCGGCTTCCTGGCCCTTCTACGAGCACCGTCTATGCGCTATGCGGACTGATACAGATCACGTTCAGCACGGTATCATGGACAGTTTTTTCATTTTCAACGCCATAGTGCTGGCGGCGTCGATCACTGCCCCGCCTGGCGAGACAAATAGAATGCCCGAGGCATTTTTACGAAGCCGCGCGCACATAGGATACGACCTTTAAAGACATGCATCGCCTTCTAGAAATCGCCCTAGCAACCGTCGGCCTCATCGTCGCAGCACCTGTCATTATTGTAGCCGGTGTTTTGGTACGCCGGGATTCACCCGGTCCCGCGCTGTTTCGTCAGGTGAGAGTCGGTCGGGACGGCCTCCCGTTCACATGCTTGAAGATGCGAACGATGTATCTCGATACCGGAGACCGTCCTTCTCACGATGTAGGTCGCTCGTCGGTCACGAAGGCAGGCAACATCCTCCGCAAAACCAAGATCGATGAGTTACCGCAACTTTGGAATGTAGTCAGAGGCGATATGAGCCTTGTTGGTCCTCGCCCCTGCCTTCCGTCGCAGACCGAGCTGATCGAGGCCAGAAGGAGGCGCGGAGTCCTGAAAATGCGACCAGGTATCACCGGGATCTCTCAAATTGCGGGGGTCGATATGTCCGATCCAGAGCGGCTTGCAACACTCGACGCGACTTATGTGAAGTCGTTGGCCACTGATTTGCGGATCATATTCGCCACGGTATTCGGCGCCGGACGCGGCGATCGGGTATCATCCGACACATGAAAATCGCGGTTACAGGCACTACCGGTTTCGTTGGATCAGCGTTTGTCGCACATCTGCGCAATAGCTCGTTCGACGTTCGTGCAATAGACCGAGGCTCGGAATTTTCGTTCGAGGGCACAGAAGCGGTCATTCACATTGCCGGGCTAGCACACCAATCAGGCAGGCTCCAACCGACTACCGAAGAATTCGATGCGGCCAATCACCAGTTCACCAGAAAGCTCGCCGCGCGCGCTGCCGAGGCAGGCGTAAAACGCTTCGTATTTCTCTCAAGCGTGAATGTCGTTGCCGGAAATGAAGGCATACTTTCACCGGAAATGCCCTTCAACCCGCTCAGCGAATACGGGCAATCGAAGGCTCGAGCCGAACTGGCGCTGCGCGAATACGAGCAGATCGAACCCGTTATTCTGAGGCCGCCTCTGGTCTATGGACCGCATCCCAAAGGCAATATGGCGACATTGCTGCGAATGGCTTCATCCCCATTGCCGCTTCCCTTCGCGTCGGTCGATAATCGTCGCACCATGATTTCAATCTCTAACCTGGTCGAGGCGATCGAGTTTGCGACGATAACGGAGGGGCTGGCCGGGCGAGTTTTCCACGTAACCGATGGACGCGATATATCACTGAAGGAGATGATCGCCACGATCCGCGCTGCCCGCGGCCAACCGGAAAGACTTTTTCCCGTGCCGCCGAAGGTGCTGGAAGCCTTATTGGGCATCCTCGGAAAACGGAAAATTGCGGAACAACTGCTTGGTGATTTGATCGTCGATGGTTCCCTTTTGAACAGAGCCGGCTGGCTTCCCCGTCACGACCCTTCGCAAGGGCTGCAAGCGATGGCAGTGGCTGAACAAGACTCTTGATATGCAAAGGTAAGCAGCGGGAAATTATAGATGTCGATGGCACGAATTCTCATCGCCGCGAATTTCCCGGACCGCGGAAAAGGCTTTCACAACGACGTCAATCTGTTTGCATTCGAAACGCACAAAGGCGCCAACCACGCGAGATCGAACGGCAAATCTTTGATCTGTCTACTTTTTGAAACTATGAAACGACGGGAATCTAAGGTTCACCAAAAAGCTTCACTCAAGTAGAAACCTTTTCGCCATTTGTGACAGCAACCAGTCTCACGCTAAACTTCCTTTCGGATGTGATTGAGACGCCAAAGCCAAATCAGCAACAAAGCAGCAATAGCGCTGTATTTAGCGATCACTGATATCTCAGCCACACCGAGCGCAACCGATGCGCCGATAACCGACAGTGCCAAAGGGCCTACCAGTGCCATCGCGATACGCTTGACGCTTACCTCGGTCACCCATCCAATGGCTATGAGATATACTGCATAACCAACGATGCTCGCTATTGTAAATGCAATGATCGCCACCTGCTCCGATTGCACCGCAGCACCGATCAGAATGGCTCCAACACGCAAGACAAACAAGACGAGCTGGACGACCGTGTGAAGCCTCAGCGCCTCCAATCCGGTCATGGCCGTGGACAAGGGCGAAGTAACAAATTGCCAGGCCGCCCAGATCGATGTCCAGGCAATGACGCTTGCTGCCGGGGCCCACTGGCTGCCGAATGCGGTCGGTACAATCTCCGGCGCCGTCAGAGCCACGATCGTAAACGGCATGAAGCTCAGCCAGCCGAGAATGTTAATGAGCCGTTCTACAAGCTTTGCGGTTTCCGCACTGCGTCGCGCTTCAACGATGCGCGGCAAAAGCACTTGCGAAATCGCCTTGCCGACAAGACCGTTCGGAGCGGAAACGAGCCGAACCGCCAAGGCATAGAACCCGGCAAGCATCGGGGAAAAAAGGGCCGCGAAAAGAAGGATCGGCGCTTGGCTGCTTGCCACGTTCAGCAGGCTTGCGGCACTATCATACAGCGGAAAGCGACGGTAACGCTTGGCCGCCCAAGCCGCTCGCCTTGGCTGGAAAACGCCAACCTTGCTGTTCTTGCGATCCCTGATCAGGCCAACGATCAGCCTCGAAAAACCGGCGCATTGTCCGATGATCTGTCCGACAACGATTCCCATCACACCGGCACCCGCAAACCCAAAGGCGATTTGCGCGCCTGTTCCGGCAATGCCTTGCTGGATTCGCGTCCATGAGATCACGCCGAACCGCTTTTTTCGAACGGCCCAGTAATTCGCGACGTTGTAGAGACCGGCGGTAAGGGTACCTATCACCAGCAAAAACAGGAACATCTCATTGGAAAGACCGGTATTCTGCTCCCAGAAATAGCTGGCGAAAAAATACGCCACCCCAGCCGCTATTGAAACGGAGATCACGGACAGAAAAGCGATCGAGACAAGATGGAATGCTGCGCCGTCGCGCATTGGCAAGGGAATTGCCAACTCGTAGCGAAGCGACGCGATGACCACGATGAGGCCCACAATACCGGCAAATACCGCTGCGCCGCCAAACTCCAACGGATTGTAAAGCCGTGTCAGAAGCGGAAGCGCAATCAATCCGACTAACTGGCTGACTGCGGTCCCAGTCGCAAGCATTGCAACGCTGCGACCAAAGCCGCCTGAGGCCCCCAGAAAGCCGAAACCCTTCATATCCGCCTACATACGTTCTGCATCAACGCCATCTTTTTGCGGCTGGCAAGCCGGACGTATGTCACTTCGGTTTTGAAAAAGCCACACGACTCAGAACAAGGCCGGAGCCAAGCACGAGCCCTATCAGAAGCGATCCTATTGCGAACGGCCCAATCATTGGAAAGATTTTATCTGCTGTGGCCGCGACAGTACTGTATTCGACAATCGGAGCAGTTGCAGGATCATTCAGAGGTGATTGTTCCACCAAACGAGTCAGGCGCTCGGCGCGCGTATCGTTCTCCAGAATATACACACTTCCTTCGAGATCGCGCAGGTCGGAAACGAATGCGTCTCCATCCTGCCTGTTTTTCAAGAGATTGATCCGCTCCTCAAGCGCTGTGCTACCCTGAAAATAGGTTGGGAGATCGCCGGAAAACATTTGAACCGATGTATTTGCCGAAGGTTGACCTTCCGCATTTCGCTGGAGAGCGACAGGTTCACGAATTCCCAATGACTGGGCTATTTTCGCCTGTTCTTCCAAAAAAGCGATCTGATCCTGACGTTTCATTCCTTCTTTTGCTTTTCGAGAGTCAATCTCGACGCGCAATTGGGTAATGGCGCCATTGCGTTGTTTCTTGCCAGCCTCGATCCGCCGGATCACCGAAGCTTTGATGTCACCGGCAAGGCCAGTGCGTGCATTTTCCAAACTCCATGCGACGAATTTGTTCAGAGCTTCCTCGTTCTCCGAACGAACGCGCATTTTTAAAGCGGCATCCCGTTCTGTTGGAGCCGTGAATGTGATGCGCCTTACAAAGGAAAGTGCGCCGCTTTCAGTGGTTTCATTCTCACCCTTAGCCAGAGCGACACCCGTCACCTGAGCGCCTTCTATGAGATTGGATGGATTCTGAAGGTAGGCCGCATACTCGTTAAAAAGATCGGTCCGAGTGTAAGGAAACGCGGTCTTTACCAACGCGCCTCTCGTATCCTCGCCGTCTTGGGCAGATGGAAGAGCTTCAGCCGCAGCGAGATCTATATATTCGGAGTACCTTGACTGTCCGAGGGGGAGGATAGAAGCGACGGCTTCGTAATTATTCGGCACAACGGAATAAGCGACTGCGCCTGCGATCAGCGAAATGGCGGTCACAGCAGCTACAATATAACGGCCGCGCCATAGATGCTCCACGAGCACTTTCAGTTCTACTTCGTTGTCTTTCTCGCCGTCCAAAACCGCTTCCTTCCACGCCTACAGCTGCCAATATAGGCACCACGTTTTCTGCCCTTTAGCATTTGCTCGGCAGATTGGCGATATGAAGAGCGAATATGCTGCCCGACCTCTCGGTAAAGCGGTATTTTCAGGGAAAAACGCGCCCTCTATTCGGGGCTCACGCGGCCTTCAGCGGCACCTGCGACTCTTCGGCGCTGCTGGCCATTCGAATGAGCGATTCGATGACGGCTGTTCGCTCAGGTTCGGACAGAACATCCATGTCGAACAACCTCATACTGCGAATGCCTTCCAGCACGAGGAAAATCGTCAGCATGGCGACATCGTCGGATGAACTTGCCTTCATACGGTCCAGAAGAGAACGCTTGAAACCGCGTACGGGCAAAATAAAATCGGGATTTTCGGCCATGGCGGCCAGAACGCCGGATGGCGGCGGCGAGCAATCTTCATGTTCCTGCACGAAGAGCTCAATATAGGCTGAAGCAATATTACCCGGTTCGTCGGGGCGCTCCGCAACTTTACTTGTCAGCGACCGGTCGAAACATTTCAGATGGTCTTCGACCAGAGATTGAAGCAGGGCCGCTTTCGACGGAAAGTTGTAGAGCAAACCGCCCTTTGAAACGCCTGCGCGGGCTGCAACCGCATCGAGAGATAGCTTCGAGGGCCCCATTTCACGGGCCAGACACGATGCAGCAGCGAGAATTTTCTCCCGCGTGGAACACTTCATTACAATGCCATCCTCCAAAAAAAGCGGCTTACACCGAATTGACAATACCGTCCAGACGGTACAGTAAACAGCTCCGTGTTTTCAACCCCGGCTTTTTGGGATAGCGATAAGGCTTAATCGCCGCGTCCCAACAAATTCATTTCAGGTCCGCCACGCTATGATCAAGCGCTTTATAATCGCCATCGTCCTTCTTGTTATTGTTTGCGGCGGCATCGTCGGCTTCAATCTTTTCCGCGACAATGCAATCCAGCAATTCTTTGCAAACATGCCGGTCCAGTCGATGACCGTATCGACGATCACCGTCGAACCGCGCAAATGGACACCCGGCATCGAAGCCATCGGAACGGTGGGCGCGTCGCGAGGCGTCGACCTGACGGTCGAAACCACGGGCATCGTCAAGGAAATCAATTTCGAAGCCAACCAGCGCGTCGAAGCCAATGCGACGCTCGTCGTGCTCGATAATGCCGTGCAGCAGGCTGATCTTGAAGCCGCCAAAACACAGGCAGCGCTCGACCGTCAATCGTTCCAGCGCGCAGAGGAACTGCGCAAGCGCGGTGTCGGTTCGGACGTAACGCTCGACGCAGCCCGCGCAGCAGCGTCCAACTCGGAATCGCAGGTCGCCAAGTTGCAGGCGGTGCTCGATCAGAAATTGCTGAAGGCGCCCTTCGCCGGAACCGCGGGCATTCCGCGTGTCGAAGTCGGGCAATATGTCCAACCCGGAACGACCGTTGCCACACTGCAGGATCTCGAAACCATGCGCGTCGATTTCTCGGTGCCGGAACAGCAGCTTGAAAAACTGAAGATGGGCCAGGCCGTTACGTTCGGCATCACCGCTACGGATATGCCCTTTAAGGGCGAGATCACCGGCATCGAGCCTAAAGTCGATCCGGTTTCGCGGCTGGTATCCGTGCGTGCGTCGATTGACAATCCAGAAGGCCGTCTCAGCCCCGGTCAGTTTCTTCAGGTTCGCGTGCTTCTGCCCGAAGAAGACAATGTTATTGCCATCCCGCAGACCTCGCTCGTCTCCAGCCTTTATGGCGATTTCGTCTACGTCATCCGCCCGGCCGACGAGGTAAAGAAGGCCGAGGAATCGCCTGCCGAAGACGCAGCGGCTGCGAAAGAGCAGGCCGATGCTGCCAAACCGGCTGCAGAAGAAGCAAAGCCTGCAGATGCAAACGCTGAGGAAAAACTGGCTGTCGCCCAGGTTTTCGTGAAAATCGGCCGCCGCCTGGACGGTATCGTGGAAATCACTGAAGGCGTTTCGGCCAATGACCGCGTCGTTACCGCTGGCCAGAATCGCCTTTCGAACGGCACGCCCGTCACGATCGACAATACGATCGATCCTACCAAGACCGCCAAGCCCGAGGCTCCAGCACAATGAGTTTCTCCGACCTTTTCATCCGGCGCCCCGTCCTTTCGACGGTTGTCGCCCTCATGATCCTGCTTCTGGGCTTTCAGGGCATCTTCAACCTTTCGGTGCGTGAATATCCGGAAGTCGAAGAAACGGTGATCACCATCACCACGACCTATGCCGGTGCCAGCCCCGACCTCATTCAGGGCTTCATCACAGCGCCGATCGCGCGCGCCGTGGCGACCACGGAAAACATCGATTACGTGACCTCGCAGAGCAGCCCGTCGGCAAGCGTCGTGACGGTTCAAATGAAGCTCGGCTCCAACCCCGACACCGCGCTCACCGAAGTCATTTCGAAAGTGCAGCAGGTTCGCGGCGACTTGCCTACAGGTTCGGAAGACCCGACCATCGTGAAGGGCACGGGCCAGCAATTCGCCATCATGTATCTGGCGATGCAGAACCCGAACATGACGTCCGAACAGCTCACCGAATATATCGAGCGCGTCATTCGTCCGCGCATGTCGACCATCGAGGGCGTTGCCGAAGTGCAGGTTCTGGGTGCGGCGAACTATTCGATGCGCGTCTGGATCGACCCGATCAAACTCGCAGCACGGGGACTAACCGCGGCAGAGGTCCTTTCCGCCATCAACTCGTCGAACTTCCTTGCCGCCCCCGGCAAGACGAAGAACGAGTATGTCGCATCGTCCATTACGCTCCAGTCCACGCTGCAAACGCCGGAAGCCTTCGGCGCGTTGCCGCTGAAATCTGAAGATGGAAACGTCGTGCGGCTTCGCGAAGTCGCCGATGTGGAACTGGCGGCCGAAAGCACCGATACGGTCGTGAAGTTCGACGGTCAGCCCGGCACCTTCATCGGCATCTTCCCGACCCCCGCGGCAAATCCGCTGGATACGGCCGCTGGCGTGATCGCCGAACTGCCTGCCCTGCAGGGCTCCCTGCCGGACGGCATGTCGGTCACGATGGTCTATGACGCGACCGAGACGATCAGTGCATCGATCCGCGAAGTGTTCACCACGATCGCGGAAGCGGTCGCCATCGTCATGGTGGTCATTCTTCTGTTCCTTGGTTCGTTCCGCTCGGTCCTGATGCCTGTCGTGACGATCCCGCTTTCGCTCATCGGCGTCTGCTTCATCCTGTTTCTCATGGGATACTCGATCAACCTGCTTTCGCTCCTTGCGATGGTTCTGGCGATCGGTCTCGTGGTGGATGACGCTATCGTCGTGGTCGAAAACATCCACCGGCATATCGAAGAAGGCCTCACTCCCATGCAGGCGGCTCACACCGGCATGAAGGAAATCACCGGCCCGGTTGTTGCCATGACGATCACACTGGCTGCCGTGTTCGCGCCTCTGGCGTTCACCGGTGGTCTCACCGGCTCGCTCTTTCGCGAATTCGCGGTAACGCTTGCAGGCGCGGTTATTATTTCGGGTGTCGTCGCGTTGACGATCACGCCGATGATGACGGCCCGTCTTCTCAAGGCCGGCAATCACAGCCGTTTCCAGAAATTCGTCGATCGCACATTCGACCGTTTCGCAAATGGCTACGAAAAGCTTGTCACCGGTTCGCTGAAGTACCGTCCCGTCACGCTTCTGGTCGTCATTTGTCTGGTCAGCGTAACAGGCTTCATGTTCATGAAGACGTCGAGCGAACTCGCGCCTGAAGAAGATGTCGGCGCACTGTTCTCGCTGGTTACCGCTCCACGCTATGCGACCACCGATTACACCAGCCTGTATATCGACCAGATCCGCGATCTGACGATCAAGGACATGCCGGAATTGCGGGCAAACTTCTCGATCACCGGATTGGGCGGCGCGACGAATACGGCATTCGCAATCTGGGCGTTCAAGGATTGGGCGCAGCGCGACCGCTCGCAAAAGCAGCTTCAGGAACAGATCCAGGGTCAGCTTGCCCATGTGGCAGGCGTTCAGGCTCTGGTCTTCTCACCGCCATCCCTTCCGGGTGCTGGCGGCGGCCTGCCGATTTCCGTGGTCATTCAGTCCACCGGTGAAGCAAGCCAGGTCTATGAAGTGGCCGAGGAGATCAAGAACAAGGCGCAGGCATCGGGACGGTTCATCGTCGTTCAGAACTCGCTCTCCTTCGACGCTCCGCAGGTGACGATCTCCATCGACCGTGACCGTGCGGCGGCTCTTGCCGTGCCGATCAGCGACGTTGCGCAGACGCTCGGCCTGTTGGTCGGCGGCGGCAAGGTCGCGCAGTTCGACCGGGATTCGAACAGCTACGACATCATCATGCAGGTGCCGGACAAATACCGTGACAATCCTGAAAAGCTCGGCGAATTCTTCATTCGCAGCGTTTCTGGCGACATGGTTCCGCTGTCTGCTGTCGTCACGATTTCGACGAACGCATCACCTGCATCGATCGAGCAGTTCAACCAGTTGAACTCCGCGACGATCTCGGCACTGCCGCTGCCCGGCGTTACAACCGGCGACGGACTTGCAACCATCGAAGAAATCGCGAGACCGGCGATGCCCGAGGGCTTCTTCATGGATTATTCGGGCCAGTCACGCCTCGAAAAGGAACAGGGCAACGCGATCATCGTCGCCTTCGCACTGGCTGTCGTCGTCATCTATCTGGTGCTGGCGGCTCAGTTCGAAAGCTTCCGCGATCCGCTGATCATTCTGATGTCGGTGCCGCTGTCGATTTTCGGCGCTATCGTTCCGCTCAATCTCGGCCTTGGCACGCTCAACATCTATACGCAGGTGGGTCTCATCACGCTGATAGGACTGATAACCAAGCACGGCATTCTGCTGGTAGAGTTCGCCAACCAGCAGCGTGAGGAGCATGGGCTTGGACGCACGGAAGCCATCATCGCTTCGGCAAAGGTTCGCCTTCGCCCGATCCTGATGACGACGGCTGCAATGGCGCTTGGCGTCGTGCCGCTGATCATCGCGGCGGGTGCCGGTGCGGCAGCCCGTTACTCGATGGGTCTGGTGATCTTCTCGGGCGTCATCATCGGAACGATGTTCACGCTGTTCGTCGTGCCGATGTTCTACACCTACATCGCCCACAAGGATCAGCCGCAATCCGAACCTGTGGTGGCAATACCTCCGTCAGGAGCGCCAGCAACGTCATAGACTGACGGCTTGGTTGAAACAGAAGAGCGCGGTCCCCCGGATCGCGCTCTTTTTTCGTTTCGGGCTGTTTTCAGGCTGTTTCTTCGTTGCCTTGGCAAGGGCGCCGTGGAAAAAAGCGAACCAATCCAGTTTCCGCAGTGCCGGAGTTTCACGATGACCACCCGCCCGCTTCAGACCCCGATCATACAGGCCCTGCCCGCCACCGTGCCTTTCGTCGGCCCGGAAGCGCAGGAGCGTACGCGCGGCAGCAGCTTTCGCGCGAGGATCGGCGCCAATGAAAGCAGCTTCGGTCCCTCGCCCAAGGTCATACAGCGCATGGCGGACGTCGCGCCGGACATGTGGAAATATTGCGACCCGGACAATCACGATCTCAAAGCCGCACTCGCTTTGCATCTGGGTATACCGCTCGAAAATGTCGTGGTCGGCGAAGGCATAGACGGGCTGCTCGGCCTTCTCGTTCGCATTTATATTTCTCCGGGGGACGTCGTCGTCACCTCACTCGGCGCGTACCCAACCTTCAATTTCCACGTCGCTGCCGCAGGCGGCAAGCTGGTCGCGGTGCCCTATCGCGATGACAAGGAAGATCTCGACGGTCTGCTGGCCGCCGCAAAAGAGCACGATGCGCGTCTTGTCTACCTGTCCAACCCCGACAATCCGATGGGAACATGGTGGGAAGCAGCCGAGATCGAGCGCTTTATCGACGCGCTTCCGGCAACGACCATGTTCGTGCTCGATGAAGCCTATGGCGAACTCGCCCATGCCTCGGCAATTCCGCCCATCACCATCGACAGGCCCAATCTCGTGCGCATGCGCACATTCTCAAAAGCCTATGGGTTGGCGGGAATACGCTGCGGCTATGCTTTTGGAGAAACGGCGACGATTCGCGATTTCGAAAAAGTCCGCAATCATTACGGCGTCAGCCGCATGGCGCAGATTGCCGGAGAGGCTGCACTTGCCGACCAGCCCTATCTCGAAAGCGTTCTCGCGCGCGTAGCTTCGGGGCGGGCGCGCATCGCCAAAATCGGCGAAGAAAACGGGCTGAAACCAATCGCCTCGGCGACCAATTTCGTCACGCTCGATTGCGGATCGGACGGCGCGTTCGCGTTGAAAGTCCTGCAAAACCTGCTGGCGCGCGACGTCTTTATCCGCAAGCCGATGGCGCCCGTACTCGACCGCTGCATTCGTGTCAGTGTGGGGCTCGATCACGAGCTGGACATTTTCGAGGAAGAACTGCCAGGGGCGTTGGCGGCAGCGCGGGGTTAGAGCCTTTTAAATAGAAACGCTGGCGGGACAGCGCCCCCCTCTGTCCTGCCGGACATCTCCCCCACAGGTGGGGAGATTAGCTGACCGCTCTCGAAGAGATTTCAATTTGCAACGATTTTAGTTAGCGAAATCATAGATGAAAGCTGATCTCCCCACCTGTGGGGGAGATGTCCGGCAGGACAGAGGGGGGCGCCTCGTGGTGCCTTTAGACAGAAAGCGCTCTAAAGCTTTTCCTTCTTCACCCGCACCAACCCCGCACGACGCGTTGCCGTGCCCAGCAATTGCCCAATCCCGCCCGAA
>NZ_JBDUUH010000015.1:0-141426 GCF_039939195.1 Foliimonas ilicis
CGAACGCCTGACAGCGTGGCGCTGCTGCGCCGCGCTGTTCATTGTCGGTGGGGTAATCGCGTTGCGGCTTGGTTAGAGTGTTTCCCGCTTTGATGGCATAGTGAAACACACCCCTCTGCCCTGCCGGGCATCTCCCCCTCAAGGGTGGAGATTGGCTGACACAACTCTCCGCATGAATTCTGCGACGTCAGTAATTGGTACCACTCGTTCATGACAGAGTAATCTCCACCCTTGAGGGGGAGATGCCCGGCAGGGCAGAGGGGGGTGCTGTCCCGCCGGCGGTTCTATTTGAAAATGAAAGGCACTAGCCCGGCTTGTGACGATATTCCCGGATCGAGGCTTCTTTCATTTCGATTGAAAAGCCAGGCAGGGAAGGCGGCATGTAGGCCGCATTTCTGATATCGCACGGGTCTACGAAATGCTCGTGCAGATGATCGACATATTCGATAACGCGGCCGTCCTTTGTGCCTGAAATCGAGATGTAGTCGATCATCGACAGATGCTGCACATATTCGCAAAGCCCGACGCCGCCTGCATGCGGCCAGACCGGCAGATCGTATTTCGCCGCGATGAGCAGGACAGCCAGAACTTCGTTCAAACCGCCCATGCGGCATGAATCGATCTGCACGACGTCGATCGCGCCTTCGGCAATCAACTGCTTGAAGATGATGCGGTTCTGGCACATTTCGCCGGTCGCGACTTTGACAGGCGCAATCGCTTCGCGGATTTTGCGATGACCTGCAATATCGTCCGGGCTGGTCGGTTCTTCGATGAAGAATGGATTTGCGAAGGACAGCTTTTTCACCCAGTCGATCGCTTCGCCGACTTCCCAGACCTGATTGGCATCGATCATCAGCGTCCGGTCGGGGCCGAGCACTTCGCGCGCAATGGTGAGGCGGCGAATGTCGTCTTCGAGATCGCGGCCTACCTTCATCTTCACATGATTGAAGCCTTCATCGACTGCTTCCTGGCAGAGGCGGCGCAGCTTCTCATCCGAGTAGCCGAGCCAGCCTGCGGAAGTCGTGTAGCAGGCGTAACCGTCGCGCTCGAGGATGGCGATGCGTTCCGCCTTTCCGGCGTCCGCCTTGCGCAGAATGGCCAGCGCTTCGTCGCGCGTCAGCACGTCGGTCAGATAACGGAAATCGACGATGGACAGGACTTCTTCAGGCGTCATTTCGGCGACCAGACGCCAGACGGGCTTGCCCGCTTCCTTCGCCCAAAGGTCCCATACCGCATTGACGACAGCGCCGACTGCCAGATGCATCGCGCCCTTGTCCGGGCCGATCCAGCGCAACTGGCTGTCTCCGGTGATGTGACGCCAGAAGCGCGCCGGGTCCTGTTTGACCCAATCGAGTTCCAGGCCGACGACGAGGTGTCGAAGTGCTTCTATGGCAAGGCAGCAGATTTCGTTGCCGCGCCCGATGGTGAAGGTCAGCCCATGACCCGCAAGCCCATCCGAATCCGTGTCGAGAATGACATAGGCCGCGGAATAATCCGGGTCCGGATTCATCGCGTCCGAGCCGTCGAGGCTCTGCGACGTGGGGAAGCGAAGATCGAATACGCGAAGATCGGTAATGCGCGTCACGGAAATACCTCTCCTGTACGGAGGGCCGGATGGCCTTCCGTTCAAAAATGATGATTGTGTACGGCGGCGCTTCTGCGCCGCCGGGTATTGACTACTTGTCGGCCTTCATCGTCTGGCACTGTGTGCCAAGCCCTTCGATGCCCATCTCGACGACATCGCCTGCCTTGAGATAGCGCGGGGGCTTCATGCCCATGCCGACGCCGGGCGGCGTGCCGGTGGAAATGATGTCGCCGGGCTGCAGAGACATGAACTGGCTGAGATAGGAAACGAGGTGGCGAACGCCGTAGACCATCGTCTTGGTCGAGCCGTCCTGCATCGTCTCACCATTGACCTTAAGCCACATCGCCAGGTTCTGCGGGTCGGGAATTTCGTCCTTCGTCACCAGCCACGGGCCGGTCGGGCCGAACGTGTCGCAGGATTTTCCCTTCGTCCACTGGCCGGAGCGCTCGGTCTGGAATGCGCGTTCGGAAACATCGTGAATGGTCGCGTAGCCCGCGACATAATCCAGCGCTTCGTCTTCGCTGACATATTTCGCGGTCTTGCCGATGACGATGCCAAGCTCGACTTCCCAATCGGTCTTTTCGGAACCGCGCGGAATGAAGACGTCATCATTCGGGCCGACGATTGCCGAGGTTGCCTTCATGAAGATGATCGGCTCCGGCGGAACGGTTGCACCCGTTTCGGCGGCATGGTCGGAATAGTTCAGGCCGATGCAGATGAATTTGCCGGTGCCCATGACGCAAGGGCCGAGGCGCGGGTTGCCTTCCACGAGCGGCAGCGAAGCGGGATCGATCTTGCCGAGCGCTTCCAGTGCCGCCGGGTCGATGTCCTTGCCGCCGATGTCGGCCACCTTGCCGCTGAGGTCGCGAATGTTGCCATCCGCATCGAGAATGCCGGGGCGCTCCTTGCCTGCTTCGCCATAGCGTAGAAGTTTCATGCGTGTTCCTTCCTGAATTCAATTTTTACCGAGAAAATTTTCATTTTCCGGAGTCTAGATAGCCCAACCGCCGTCGATAGCGTAGGCCTGACCAGTCGTATAAGTCGCGCCTGCCAGATAGACGGCGAGATCGGCGATTTCTTCGGGTGTGCCGAGGCGGCCCATCGGCTGGCGGGCGATGAAGGCGGCGCGCGCCTTTTCATAGTCGCCCTGCGCCTTCATGCGATCTTCCAGCGAGGGGCTTTCGACCGTGCCGGGGCAGATCGCGTTGCAGCGAATACCCTGCGTGATGTAATCGGCGGCGACCGCCTTGGTCAGGCCGATGACGGCAGCCTTGCTCAGCCCATAGGCGAACCGGTTCGGCACGCCTTTGATGCTGCTGGCAACCGACGACATGTTGATGATTGCGCCGTCGCCACGCTCGATCATTCCCGGAAGCACCGCGCGGATGGTGCGCACCATCGACTTGACGTTCAGATCGAGCGCGAATTCGAGCTCTTCGTCCTTCATTTCGAGGATCGAGCCTGCATGCACGAAGCCTGCGCAATTGAACAACACATCCACCTCGCCGATTTCGGAGATGGCCTGGCTGACGGCGTCATTGTTCAGCACGTCGAGCTTGCGGGTCTTGATGTCGGCCTCGCCGGCCAGCGCCTGCAGCAGCTTTTCGTTGATGTCTGTCGCATGCACGATTGCGCCTTGGCGCGCAAAAGCGAGCGCTGTCGCCTTGCCGATGCCCTGCGCGGCTGCCGTTATAAGAACCGTCTTTCCGTTCAGATCGCTCAATGTATTGCCTTTCGGAATTACGCCGCGCTTTTGCGCTCGGCGATAAGAATGTGGTCGGCCGCAAGCACGACCTCGTCCCGCTGGTTTATGACTTCGCAACGCTCGACAACGCGCCCCGCATCCTTGCGTTTCGGATCGTCTTCCTTTGACGAAATCGTGACGCGCGTGCGGATTGTGTCGCCGATGAAGACCGGCCGGACGAAGCGGAGCCTGTCATAGCCATATGAAAAAGCAACCGGGTTGATGAGGCTGGCGGTGAGGCCGACGCCGATCGAAAAGATCATCGTTCCATGTGCTACGCGCTGGCCGAACGGCGTCGTCTTGGCGAATTCCGCATCCATGTGGTGCGGGAAGAAATCGCCTGTGTGACCGGCATGGACGACGAAGTCAGTCTCGGTGATCGTGCGCCCGGTGGTGGTGCGCACATGGCCGAGTTCGTAATCTTCGAAATAGATGGATTGCTCAGCCAATTCAGGGCCTCCGCTGGAGCGGCGTCGCGGGCGACACGCTGGATTGATAGGCGGCTTCGACGAGAGCCATGGTGTTCCAGGCGTCTTCGACGGAGCTTACAAGTTCGCTGTCTTCGCCGGATGCAAAACGCTGGAGGTTGGCCATGCGGCCGACAAACGCGTCTGGAAACCATGCGCCTTCGAGCGGAACGTCGATCCATTCGCTGCCGCCCTTAGGGTGGATCAGCAGACGGTCCGGCTCACCGCGCGGATAGTCGAGATTGACACCGAGTTGGAGGTACGCTGCACCTTCCGTGCCAGCGACGCGGAATTCGCAGGTCTGAAATTTACGTCCGAATTTATGATCGTGATTGATTGAAAGCGCGCAACGAACGCGGTCGCCATAATCGAGAATAGCGCTGGTGCGGGTCTGCGCGACATCATGGTTCGGATGGCCCATCGTCTTGGCGTGAACACCCTGCGGATCACCCAGAACCTGCCGGATCAGATCGAGATAATGGATCGAATGCATGGCGATTTCGATGCGCGGCTGCCCTTTCAGAAAAGGCCAGAGCTGCCACGGCGTATCGAGCGCCAGCCATGCGTCGAAATCGACGATCTCGCCCAGCCAACCCTTGGCAATCGCATCTTTCAACGCCAGCATCATCGGCGCGAAACGAAGCTGGAAATTCATCGCCGCCTTGAGGTTTTTTCCACGGCAGATTTTGAGAATTTCGGTCGCCTGATCGAGGTCGGAACCCATCGGCTTCTGGATCAGCACGGGCGCGCCGTCAGGCAATTTTCGCAGCACATCGGCATGACGCGCAGGCGGCGTCGCCAGATCGAAAATCGCGCGCTCTACCGAGACTGCTTCTTCGATAGATTCGAAAGAGCGGACGTTCCATTTCTCTGCAAGTACGCGCGCTTTTTCTATGTCCGGGTCGTAGAGACCGGCAATAGGAAAGCCTGCCTTTTTGTAGGCAGGGAAATGCGCATCGCCGACGATGGAGCCTGCGCCGAAAGTCACGATCGGACGCGGATCTGCGGGTAGGGGCCAAGACTGGGCGAGGGAGGCAGGGTTGAAGGTCATCGCCGGTCGACCCCCACTCCGCCTCGCTTTGCTCGGCACCATTCCGGGGCGAGCCGCGGGTCTCGCCCGTCCTTCGGACCCCCCGATCGAGGGGGGAGAGGAAAGGAGCTTTTTTCTGCGCTGTAATTGGATGGATGCGCGAAAGCCATGCTGCCGCGCCTTCCTCTCCCCCGTCGATCGGGGGAGAGGTGGCCTGAAAGGCCGGAGTGGGGGTCGAACCACTGCCGTTCCGAGCGGGATTTATTCATGATGAAACACCTCTTCCATCATTGCCCACCACTCGCCATCGGCGCGGCTTTCCAGTGGTTGCTGGCAGGGCATGCAGACGGCCCACCATTCCTTGTTCTTCGGGTTCTCGGCCATCTTCGCCATGTCGGCAGCGAAGTCGGTTCCGTGATATTCCCATGTGCCGAACAGCAGATTTTCCGGCTCGCGCAGGAAAATCGTGTAGTTTCGGATATTGCAGTCAGAAATAAGCGCCAGAATTTCGGGCCAGACGGCGGCGTGCAGCTTTTTGTATTCTGCAATCGTTTCTGGCTTTACGCCGATAACCATTCCCATGCGCTGCATCGTCAGCTCCTGATTTCGGTCGTGAATTCGGGAATGCTTTTGGCCTTCAGCGCATCCCAATCCCAGTCGATGCCGATGCCCGGTTCGCTCGGTGCATAGGCGAAGCCATCTTCGATGCGCATGCGGCTTGAGGTCAATTCGTCGAGCTGCGGAATATATTCGACGAATTTGCCGTTCGGCACGGCGCAGGTCAGGCTTACATGCAGTTCCATCAGGAAATGCGGACAGACGGGAATGTCGAAAGCCTCGGCCGCATGCGCGACTTTCAGCCATGGCGTGATACCGCCGATGCGGCCGACATCCACCTGAACGACGGAGCATGCGCCCTTCTGCATGTATTCGCGGAAATGGCGGATCGAATAGAGAGACTCGCCAATCGCAATCGGCGTCGGCGTCGAGTTGGACAGGCGGATATGACCGTCAATGTCGTCGGCTGCCAGCGGCTCCTCGATCCATGCGAGGTCGAGTTCGCGCAGCCGTCCGGCACGCCGGATCGCTTCATCGACGGTAAAGCCCTGATTGGCATCGGTCATGATTTCATAGCCGTCGCCAACCGCCTTGCGCACGGCTGAAAGGCGGGCCAGATCTTCCGAACCATGCGGCCTGCCGATCTTGACCTTGGAGCCGCGAAAACCTTTCGCTTTGGCTTCCAGCGCGTCATCGACAAGCGCCTGCGTTTCTATATGCAGCCAGCCGCCTTCGGTGGTGTAGAGCGGGCAACGCTCCTTCGCTCCGCCTGCGAGTTTCCACAAAGGCAAATTCTGCTTGCGCGCGCGCAAATCCCAAAGTGCCGTATCGACGGCTGCAAGCGCGATGGATGTGATTGCGCCGATGGTCGTTGCATGGGTCGCGAATTCGAGATCGTGCCAGATAGCCTCGATGCAATCCGCATCCTGTCCGAGCAGGCGCGGCGCCAGATGATCGGAAAGCAGGCGCATGACGGACGAGCCGCCGGTGCCGATCGTATAGCTGTAGCCAGTGCCGGTCGCGCCATCGGAATCGGTGATGATTACGATCGGCGTTTCCTGGCTGACAAAGCTCTGGATCGCGTCGGTGCGTTTGACCTTGGGCACAAGGTCGACCATCCGCAGTTCGATTTTTTCGATTTTGGCCATGTCAGTTCCGAAGGCTCTTGCCGCTTTCCGCATCGAACAGATGCGCCTGCGAAAGGTCGAAGCTGAGCGCGATTTTCTCGCCCATCTTCAGCGGCTTCGGGTTGAGCATGCGCGATACCCAATCACGGCCATTGAGTTCGAAGAAGACCAGCGTTTCATTGCCCAGCGGTTCGGTGATCGAAACGGGGAACTCGGCAGTGTGAACATCGGCCTCGCCGCCGGACGAAATGCCGTGGCCGCTTGGATAGACATCGTCCGGGCGAAGACCGAACACGACCTTCTGACCAGCCATGACCGATGAGCGGAACTGAACCGGCAGGGGCAGGCTTTCGCCCGTCGCGAATACGACTTTGCCGTCTTCGACGGTCGCCTCGTGCAGATTCATAGGCGGCGAGCCGATGAAGCCTGCAACGAAGCGTGTCGCGGGGCGGCGGAAAACCTCGTCGGGCGTGCCGACCTGCTCGATATAGCCGTCGCGCATGATGACGATGCGATCGGCGAGCGTCATCGCCTCGACCTGATCGTGGGTCACGTAAATGACGGTCGATTGCACTTTGGCGTGCAGCTTCTTGATCTCGGTGCGCATCTGCGTGCGCAGCTTGGCGTCGAGATTGGAAAGCGGTTCGTCGAACAGGAACACATCGGGATCGCGCACGATTGCACGGCCCATTGCGACGCGCTGGCGCTGGCCGCCGGAAAGCTGCGAGGGGCGGCGCTCAAGCAGATGGCCGAGATCGAGAATGCTTGCCGCTTCCGCGACGCGCTTTTCGATGTCATCTTTCGCCACATTCGCGATTTTCAGCGAGAAGCCCATATTCTCCTTCACCGTCATATGCGGATAGAGCGCGTAGGACTGGAAGACCATCGAGATATTGCGGGCGCGGGGCGGCAGATCGTTGACGACGCGCCCGCCAATGTCGATCTCGCCGTCGCTGATGTCCTCAAGGCCTGCGATCATGCGCAAGGTGGTCGACTTTCCGCAGCCGGACGGGCCGACCAGCGCGATGAACTCGCGGTCTTTCACGTCGAGGTCGATGCCATGCACAATCTCGAGATTGCCGTAGCGCTTGACGAGGTTTTTGAGCGTGACGGTTGCCATTATCTAGCCTTTCACCGCGCCGGAGGTGAGGCCGCCGACGAGATGTTTCTGTACGAGGAAAGTAAGTGTGAGTGCCGGAACGATCATCACGACGGCCAGCGCGCACATGCCTCGCCAGTCGATGGTGAATTCCGATGTGTAGTCGAGCAGGCCGACAGGCAGCGTCTTCGAGTTCACCGAGCGGGTAAGCTGCGACGCCAGCGCGAATTCGTTCCACGATGTAAGGAATGCGAAGATCGCCGCCGAAGCGATGCCCGGACCGGCAAGCGGAAATTCAACCTGCCAGAAGGCCTGCCAGCGCGTGCAGCCGTCGATCTGGGCAGCCTCTGCCAGGTCTTTCGGAACCTGCCGGAAAAACCCGTCGATCAGCCAGATCGTAAAAGGCACATTAAGCGCGACATAGGTGATGATCAGGCCGAAATGCGTGTCGATGATGCCGATGCGCGCGTAAAGAATGAACAGCGGCAGCGACAAAGCGATGCCCGGCACCGTGCGCGTCAGCATGAAGCCGAGGAACATCATAGACTTGCCGCGGAAGCGGTAGCGCGCGAACGCATAGCCGCCCGACATGCCGATGGCGATTGCGATCGCCGTCGAGGTGACGGAAATGATCAGCGAATTGCGGAAATAGTCGATGACCGGAATGCCGCCTTTGCCGACGCCGCTGAACATCGCGACATAGGCATCGAAGGAAAGCTCGCGCGGTATCCATACCGGCGGTTTCGCCATGATCTCGACGGTGGGTCGCAGCGAATTCAGCACGATCCAGAGGCCCGGCAGGCAGATGATCGTCATTGCTACGAACAGGGTGATCAAGTGAGCGACTTTGAGAAGCCGGCGCTTGACGCGGTGGGTGCTGTTCTGGTCCATCCTACCACTCCGCTCCGATCTGGGCACGCGCAGCAGCAAGCTTGCGGAAGAAGTAGACGGTGAAGATGATCGACAGGAAGATCGCAAAATAGGCCATGGCATTGGCAAGGCCCATGCGGGCGTCGCTGTAGCCGGTGCGGGCAACGAGCGTCCAAAGCAGTTCTGTGCGCTTGGCCGGGCCGCCATCGGTCATGATCTTTACGATGTCATAGGCGCGGGCGACATCCAGCGAGCGGATCGTCATGGCGATGAAGGCGAACGGCATGATGAAGGGCCATGTGACATAGCGGAAGGTCTGCCACGGCGTGCAGCCATCGACGCGGGCGGCCTCCATCGGCTCCTTAGGCATGGCAAGCAGGCCAGCGAGGATAAGGATCGCAAAGACGGCGGTCGAGGACCAGACTTCGGCAACGAGGATCGCGAAGAAGGCGAGGTGGCCTTCGATCAGCCACGGAATGGCGCGGTCGGTCAGGCCAAGTGCCTGAAGCGCGTTGTTCACGAGGCCGATATTGTCGTTGAACATGAATTTGAACTGAAAACCGACGAGAATTGGCGAAAACATCATCGGAAACATCATCATCGTGCGCAAAATGCGCTGCCCACGCGATGCTTTTTCAACGAGAAGCGCGAGGCCCAGCCCGAGAAACATTTCCAGATTGAGCGCGACCGTCAGCAGCAGAACGGTTCTGCCGAAAGCCACCCAGAACTGCCAATCGGACAAAAGATTGGCATAGTTGCGAAAGCCGATGAACACCCACAGCGTTTCCGGCCGCGTCAGGCGAAACGGCGTAAAGCTGGAATAAAGCGACAGGAGTAGCGGAACGACAACCACGGCTGCCAGCACGATGATTGCTGGAAGCAGAAGAAGGGTCGGTGCTGACGGTTTGGGAATTCTCATCGGAATTTTTCATTGTCTTGGTTGGCAGGCCAGACGAAGTCGCGCTGCTTGTGCCGGCCAATGATGGCCGCTGAAAAGACAAGGGAGGCGCGCGGTGAAACGCGCCTCCGGTTAGCTTAGAGCTTGCCTGCGTCTTCGAGAATGGCAGTGGCTTTTTCCGCCGCCGTATCGAGCGCCTGCTTGGACGTCTTGTCGCCGAGGATCGCCGCCTGCAGTTCAGGATAGACCGCATTGGATATTTCGATCCATTCGGCAGTCTGCGGAACCGGGAAGGCGTTTTCGGCAGCTTCCTGGAAAGCCTTCAGCACTTCGGTCCGGTAAGGATCGGATACCGCTTCTTTGATGTTGGCTTCCCAAACCGCAGAGCGGGTCGGGAGCGGGCCAGCGGACGATTCCAGCTTCTGGCTGTCCTCATTCGTCAACCACCAGATCAGCGATGCGGCAGCTTCCTTGTTGGCGCAGCCTTCAGTGATGGAGAAGCCGTGATGGCCCGACCAGCCGGTGCGTTTTCCCGAAGAGCCTTTTGGCTGAACCTTCACGCCGACATTGCCCGCGACTTTCGAGGATTTCGGATCGTTGAAGAAGCCTGCCCAGCCCGGCCAATCCAGATTGAGCGCGATTGCGCCGGACGCGAAGCCCTGACCGAGATCGTCCCAGAGATAGTTGGTCGTGCCTGCCGGAACGGCCTTTGCCTTGTAGAGGTTCACGAACCAATCGAGCGCGCGAACGCCAGCTTCGGAGTTGAACACCGGACGGCCTTCGGCATCGAGATATTCGCCGCCCTCGGCAACCAGCATTTCATAGAAACGGCCGTTGATCGCTTCTTCCTTGCCTGCGAACTGCGTGCCGTAAAAATCCGGCGGGTTGGCGAAGAATTCGGCCTGTTCCGTCACGTCCGCCCAGGTGTCAGGAGGGGTGAGGTCCTTGCCGTATTTTTCCTTGAATGCGGTTTTCTTGGCTTCGTCTTCGTAAAGGCTCTTTTGATAATAGAGCGCCGAAACGTCGAACTGAGCGCGCGGCAGCATGACCAGCTTGTCGTCGAGCGTGGATGCCTTGATGACGCTTGGAACGAATGCGTCGATTTCTTCCTTCGGCAGAAGCGCTGCGATATCGGTGTAGATATCCGGATATTGCGGGGCGAAGGATGAGTGATTGGAGCCGACGCACCAGTTCAGGCTGCCAGCCGCGATGTCCGATTTGATTTCCTTGTCGAGATCAAAGTGGTTCTTCTTCGAAATGACATTGACCTTCGCGCCGGTCGCCTTCTCCCATTCGCCGATGCGCGCATAAAGCGGCTCATATTGCTGCCCGCCGATCAGCTTGGCGTCGATGGTCACGCCGTCAAATTTTCCGGGCAGTTCGGCTGCGGCTGCAAAGCCGACGCCGAGCGCAATGCCCAATACGCCAGCGGAGACGCTGGCTAGCAATCTGTACATTGAATTCCTCCCGATCAGAATGTCGTCTTGGCTTTCGCCAATTGACTGCACCCCACATGTGGATGCA
This sequence comes from Foliimonas ilicis, assembly GCF_039939195.1. Taxonomy (NCBI): domain Bacteria; kingdom Pseudomonadati; phylum Pseudomonadota; class Alphaproteobacteria; order Hyphomicrobiales; family Phyllobacteriaceae; genus Foliimonas; species Foliimonas ilicis. Next base: position 10,903 of record NZ_JBDUUH010000015.1, read on the forward strand.
TCATTCATATTCAAACAGGATTTTTATTCGTGCGTCAAGTGTGCGGCGCTTCCCAAAAAGTGCCGCTATGCGTATATGGAGCCATCTATTCACAGGGGAGATTTCGGTGGATCAGGACGAAGCAGATCGCTACCGGGCACCAGCGCTGGACAAGGGCCTCGACATATTGGAGCTGCTCGCAGGCGTTGATGGCGGGCTGACGCAGGCCGAAATCGCCAAGCAGCTTGGCCGCAGTCCCAATGAATTCTACCGCATGCTCGACCGCCTCGTGCGCCGTGGTTACGTCACGCGAATCGATGGCGACCGGTTTGCACTGACGCTGAAACTGTTCGGTCTTGCCCAGCTTCATGCTCCGGTGCGCAGGCTGGTTTCCTACGCCACGCCGCTGATGCGTGAGCTTGCCGACAAGTCCAAGCAGGCCAACCAGCTCGTCGTGTTCGATCGCGGCTCTGCCGTGGTGATCGCGCAGCAGGAAGCACCGGGCTACTGGGGAATTTCGATCCGCGTCGGCTCTCATATCAGCCTGATAGACACCGGCTCGGGCCATATTCTTCTGGCGTTCCGCTCAGCCGAGGAACGCGCGATGATGATCGAGGAAAATCCGCGCGCCAACGAGATCAAACCGACGCCCGATTTCTTCACGCGTCTCGATCAGATCAAAGAGCGGGGCTACGAGATGATGGCAAGCGCCCAGACCGCTGGCGTCTACAACCTTTCGGCCCCGGTGCTCGGCCCCGACGGGCGCTCGATTGCAGCCCTCACAGTTCCCTACATTACGCTGGTCAATGTGCCGAATGCGCCTGACATTACGCAGACGATCGAGCTGTTGTTGAAAACGACTCGCACGCTTTCCAGCCTTGCCGGAGCAGACATCGCCGCGCAGGCGTAAATTCTTATTTGAATAAGTAATTCTCTTGTGGGAGTATTGGTGGCTTTCGGGAGGAGCTTTCATGCTGATCGACACGCATCTTCATCTCATCGACCTGTCGATGCTGCGTTATCCGTGGCTCGTCGGCGCGCCATCGCTGAACCGGGATTTTCTCTACGCTGAATATGAGGTCGAGGCGAAAAGAGCAGGCATCGAAGCGACGCTCCATATGGAGGTCGATGTCGATCCCCAGGATATAGATGCGGAAACGTCCTATGTCCGCGCCGTTTCCAGCCGTCCGGGCAATCTCATCAGCGGCGCAATCGTCGCTTGCCGTCCCGAAGAAAGAGGTTTTGCCGAATATCTCGAAAAGCAAAAATCGGATCGGCTGGTGAAGGGCTTTCGCCGTGTGCTTCACGTCATGCCGGACGATCTTTCGGAAGGCGCGCTGTTTCGCGAAAACATCAAGCGGATAGGCAGCAGCGGGCTGACATTCGATCTCTGCGTTCTACCCCACCAGATTCCCAAGGCAATTGCGCTGGCCGACCTCGCACCCGACGTTCAGTTCATTCTGGATCATTGCGGCGTACCGGACATCAAGGGCAGTCATCACCACCCTTGGCGCGAACAAATCACGGAAATCGCCAAGCGCCCGAATGTAACGGCCAAGATTTCCGGCGTCGTCGCCTACGCCGACCCGTCAAGCTGGACGGTTGAGACGCTTCGCCCTTTTGTCCAGCACACGATCGGCGAATTCGGCTGGGATCGTGTCGTTTGGGGAAGCGACTGGCCGGTCTGCACGCTGGGCGGCGGGCTTGCGACTTGGGTCGCGGCAACGCATGCGCTGCTCGATGGTACGAGTGAGAATGAGCGTGGTAAGTTGTATTCGGGGAATGCCAAGCGGATTTGGAAGCTTGATGCTTAGTGCGTCCTTCGAGGCTCGCTTCGCTCGCGCCTCAGCAACCGTATTGTTGTTGAGTTTCCTGGATGTGTTTTCGCATGATGGCGTTGAGGATGCCGGTGAGTTTGCGCAGTGTTGCAATGAGGGCGAGCTTTGAGGGTTTGCCGTTGGCTTTAAGGCGTTTGTAGAATTCGGTGAGTTGCGGATTGCAGCGCACGCCCGAGATGGTGGCCATGTAAAGGGCGCAGCGTACGCTATGGCGTCCGCCGCCGATATGGCGTTCGCCACGATGCCGTCCGCTGTCGCGGTTGATGGGAGCAACGCCGACCAGGGCAGCGATCTTTTTGTGATCGATGTGGCCGAGTTCGGGCAGTTCGGCCAGGATGATTGCTGCGGTCACCGCCCCGATGCCGGGCACTTGCGTCAGGCGTTGATAGGCGGCTGCCATGTGCGGATCGGCTGCCACCGCCAGCGCGATGGACGTGTCGAGCGAGATGAGCTGGCTTTTCAGGAAGCTCAATATGGCGTCGATACTGCCGGTGATGGTTTTGTCGGCGCTCGGATAGGCGGCGGCCTGCTCTTTGCGGTTTTTCTCGGCGATCGCCATGTCGATCAACTGCCGGCGCCGGGCCACCAGTGCGGCCAGCATATCGCGCGAGGGATCGAAAGGTGCCAGCACCGCGGGCTGCATGGCCAGGCCGAAGGATGCCAGCAGGCGGGCATCCAGCGCATCGGTCTTGGCAAGCTGGCCTTGCGCGCGGGCAAAGTCGCGCACCTGGCGCGGATTGACCACGGCCACCGGCCAGCCCTGCGCCTGCAGCACCCGCACGCAGATCAGCTCATAGCCGCCCGTCGCCTCGATTATCACCAGATCGGGCACCACCAGCTCGGAGCCATCAAAAGCAGCGGCAAGCGCACTGACGCCTGCCACATCATTGCTGTAGCGCGTCACCTGCCGGGAGCCGGGCAGTGTAGCATCAAGAAACGCAACATCGAGAAAGGCCTTCGACACGTCGATGCCCATGCAGGTGATTATCTTGGTCGTCATGATCCACCCTTCCTTGCAATCCGGGCACAAAGCCCATGCAACCGTTCGGGATTAAAATCAGGACGCTGGACGCGCATGCTGAGGCACGGGCCTAAAGCCCAGGGATGACACGAGCCATCCAGCGATCAGGCAACAATCACGCCGCCCGACGCCGATAATATACAACATCATAAATATACAAGGATGAGGGAGGTCGAGCTTTTATTTCGGGGCGAGTGGGCTCGAAATTGCTACCTTCCCTCATCCTGAGGCGCGAGCGAAGCGAGCCTCGAAGGACGCACCACGACGGCGCCGCTACCTCGAAAGGCTCTTCCGATAAAGTGCTTCCAAGCCCCCAATCACGTCCTTCGCGGCATGTTTTCCCAAAAGCCCCGCATTAATCCTATCCGAAGCTTCCTGCTGGAAAACCATGTAGCCATCGTGGCGTGGGCGTACCCATGCGGTTTCCAGCGTCTTGCGTGTGTTCCGATAGAAATCGCCCGTTGCTGCATTCACTTCCGCATCTTCCCAGCCTGTAGCATGGCCCGGCTGTCCACCGGCGGACGCATACGGCCCGCGCTGCACGTCGCCTGAGGCCACCCAGTAAGCGAAATCGATGGCTTCCTGAGTTGCCTTCGAGAATGCCGATACCGCAATGCCTGTGCCGCCGAGCGCGCTGCCGATCGGACCGCTTTCGCCCGCCGCCGGTATGTCCGCAAAGGCAAGGCGGTTGGCGCGGAAACCCTCAAGCGCATAGCTGACATAGCCATAAATCAGCGGCGAGCAGGCGATTTTGGAACCGTTTTCGGCCATCTTCTCGGAGACGGCGATGGGGTCCATTTCTAGGCAGGCCGGATCGACCAGAGCCGTGATCTCGCGGATCATGTCCCAAGCCTGCGCGCCGATCTCCGCATCGATGAACGTGCCGTTTTCCAACCGTTCGTCGCATGCAGCACCCAGATTGGCGCAGAGAGTGTAGAAGCTCATAAGCGAATGGGGAGGGCGCAGCGGCAGCAAGACTTTGCCGGCTTTCGCGAGCGTCAAAATATCTTCCCAGCGCGTTGGCGCAGCTTCCAAAAGATCGGGCCGCCATGCCTGCGCCTGTGCGGCGGCATCGATCGGGAAGGCCCATTGATGCCCCTGCCAATTGTAGCTCGGAAAGGACTGGCCAACAGTGCCGTCTGCAAGCGCCTGCAGGTCGTTTTCGCGACCAGGAATATCGAGCGGTGCGACGCAGTTTTCGCTGGTTATCTGCCCGACATGGGGGTGGTCGATGACGATCAGATCGTAGGCGCGGGCGAGTTCTTCCACGGGGAAGGATTCAAAATCCTGAAGCGAGCGCTTGTCCCATTCGATGGTCACGCCGGTTTGCTTCTGCCAGATTGCGGAGCAGGCGACCATCGGATCGTAGCCGCGCGGATGGCTCCACGTCATGCCTTTCAGGGTCGGCGCGCTCACAGTCCGAACTCCTCGCGGATAGCCGCACTATGTTCGCCGATGCGCGGTGCTGCCCGGTGGGACGATGGGCGCAGACCGTTGACGCGGATGGGCGAGCGCGTCGTCATGATCGATACGTCATCCTCACGCTTTACCGTCTGCAGCATGTCGAGAACCTGAAAACCTTCGCTGTCGATCAGCTCCTGCCAGTTCAAGACCTTGGCGCACCAGATGTCGGCCGGGTCGAGAATGGCCAGCCATTCGTCGATGCTGCGCGTCGCAATACGCTCCGCGATAATCGCCTTGATCTCGTCGCGGGCGGTGAACCACGAGGATGGATTGTCGCTGAACGGCGCCATTTCCTCTTCCAGGCCAAGCAGCGGCGCGAGTTTTGAAATCGGCGTCATGGCAATCGCCAAAAATCCGTCTGCTGCCGGATAAACACCGTAGGGCGCGGAGAGATAGGCATGTGCGCTGCGGAAGCCGGAACGCTTCGGCAGACGGCGGCCATCATTCAGATGCGTGGTCAGCACTTCGAACTGGAAATCGACCAGCGCCTCGAGAAGGCTGGTTTCGACCAGGCTTCCTTTGCCGGTGATGCCGCGCCGAACTAGAGCCGCCAGAATGCCTTGCGCGGCCGCAGCACCCGCCAGCATGTCGCCAACAGCCAGACCGAACGGCACCGGACCTTGCGACTCATCGCCATTCAGCCACATCACGCCGGAGCGCGATTGCGCGAGAAGGTCCTGTCCGGGACGCTTCACCCAAGGGCCTTCCTCGCCATAGCCGCTGATCGATGCGTAGACGAGACGCGGGTTGATCTGCTTGACCGCTTCGTAATCGAGCCCCAGCCGCTGAATAACGCCGGGGCGGAAATTCTGGATCATCACGTCCGCCTTGGCCAGCAGCGTGCGAAGTGCTGCCAGATCGGCCTCGTTCTTCAAGTCGATGGAAAGGCTTTCCTTGGCCCGGTTGATCGCGTGGAAAATCGTCGAATCGCCGCCAATCTCCGTGTCACTGAGATAAAGCCGCCGCGAGAGATCACCGCCATCCGGGCGCTCGATCTTGATGACGCGCGCGCCGAGATCCATCAGCCGCAATGAACAATAAGGACCAGACAGAAACTGGCTCATGTCGACGACGACAAGGCCGGAAAGCGGAAGTTCGGTATCGGTGCTCATGAATTCTACTTCTGCGTTTTGCCGACGAAATCCGACGGGTTTTGGTATTTTACGGTCTGGAGATGCTCGCAATAGAGAACCAGTTCGCCTTCGCCTTTGAAGACTTCGTAGCTGGCGCGGGTGAGGCCCAACTCCTTATAGCGAGGCGTTTTTTCCAGATTTGTGCGGATCGTGTAGATCGTGTCGCCGATGAAAACCGGCTTGATGAAGCGAAGCTTGTCGTAGCCGTAGGAGAAGGCATTCGGGCAGTTCGTTGCCACAAGGCCGAGACCGGCTGAGAACACGAATGCCCCGGCAATCAGGCGTTTTCCGAAAACGCCTTCGCGCACCGCGAAAAGCTGGTCCTGCACGTAAGGATGAATGTCAGTCACGAGCGTATTGAAAAAATGGCTTTCGCCTTCCGCCATCGTCCGGCGCAGCGAGCGAATGCGATGGCCGATCTGCCAGTCCTCGTAAAACCAGTTTTCGGCGTTCCACACCGGTAATTCGGCATGGTCGCTGGGCATATCCTTTGGATGCGTGCTGGAAACGCCGACAGTTGGCGCAAAATCGCCCATCATTCCTCCCGTATTTCTTATGTGAATAAGATTTTCACATATGGGAGTTTCTTTCAAGGGTAAAGATGATGAGGTGCTGCGAATGGCCGCTGCATCAAGCGCGTATCATGCTGTTTGGAGGAACCGAATTCCGTCCAAACGCGGAAAATTTGGAAGCGGGGGATTAGACTCACTATTTCTTGCCTTAAATTGGAAAAATATTCCAATAGTGCAGCAAGATTGGAAGCCTGAGCCTCCAAAGGTTTGGCTCCATGACTAGACTGCGGAAAAATAGTCCTTATGTGGGCGTGACACATGAAGACTGACCGGAAAGAAACCTATGAATTTCGCAATTAGACAGAACGGAAGCGGCGCCGCGCGCCGCGCGGGGAGGCGCCGATGAATATCGGTCCGTCATCCCATTCGTTCGAAAGCGCGGCTCTGGCAAGCAAGGTGCCGGACGCGAAACAATCCATGGTTCGCTTCGAAGGCGTTTCCAAGCGGTTCTCCGCCAGTGGTTCCGGCGCGGAAGTGGTCGCGGTCGATACCATCGATTTCGATGTGCCGCGCGGCTCGATCACCGCGATCATAGGCCGTTCGGGCGCGGGTAAATCCACACTTATCCGGCTGGTGAATGGTCTGGAGCGCCCGAGCACTGGCAGCGTGATCGTGGATGGCACGGATGTCGCAAAGCTCGGCGAGCGCGCATTGCGCGATATTCGTCGCTCGATCGGCATGGTCTTCCAGCATTTCAATCTTCTGTCGTCGCGCACAGCTTTCCAGAACATCGCCTTGCCGCTCGAAATCGCGGGCGTCGACCGCAAGGAAATTGAAAAGCGCGTGACGCCTTTGCTGGAACTCGTCGGCCTTTCCGACAAGCGCGACCGCTATCCCGCGGAGCTTTCCGGCGGCCAGAAACAGCGCGTCGGCATTGCGCGCGCGCTGGCGACCGAGCCAAAGCTTCTGCTTTCTGATGAGGCGACCTCGGCGCTCGACCCGGAGACGACACGCTCCATTCTGGCGCTTTTGAAGCGCATCAACAGTGAACTCGGTCTCACCGTTCTGCTGATTACCCACGAGATGGAAGTCGTCAAAACCGTTGCCGATACTGTCGCGGTGATCGATGGCGGTGCAATCGTCGAGCGCGGTTCGGCTTTCGATATTTTCAGCGCGCCGCAACACGAAACCACCCGCGCGCTGCTCGCAGGCCTGCCGGGTCTCAATCTTCCGGCTTTCATTGCAAATGCCTTGCGCAACGAGCCGGGCGCGAATTCGCGCGCCGTCCTGCGCGTCACCTTCGCCGGAGAAAGTGCAGCTCAGCCAATCGTCTCGCAGCTTGGCCAATCGCTGAAGGCGGACGTGAATATTCTGGCAGGCGCCATCGACGAGATCGCAGGCAAGCCATTCGGCTCGCTGGTCGTTTCATTCCCCGGTGGCGGCGATCTTCTGGACGATGCGCGTGCACGCCTCGCATCGCAGGGCATAAAGACGGAGGTGCTCGGCTATGTCGACTGACATTCTGTGGCTCATCGTAAAGGCGACCGGCCAGACACTGCACATGGTTGCGATAGCGGGGCTCGTTGGCTCGATCATCGGCATCCCGCTCGGTGTGTTTCTGGCCACCAGCCGCAAAGCCGAACTGTTTGCGGCCCCGCTGACCAACAAGGTGCTTGGCGCTATCGTCAACGCGGCGCGCTCGACGCCTTTCATCATTCTGGTCGTTGCGATCATCCCGTTCACGCGGTTCATTGCCGGTACCTCCATCGGCACAAGCGCTGCCATCGTGCCGCTGACAGTGGCTACCGTGCCGTTCATCGCGCGACTGGTGGAATCGGCCATTCGCGAAGTCGATCCGGGATTGATCGAAACCGCGCGTTCTATGGGCGCAACACCGCTTCAGATCGTTCTAAAAGTGCTTCTTGCCGAAGCGCGTCCGGCGATCACTATGGCGCTTACGCTGACCATCGTCAGCCTCATCGGCTATTCCGCGATGGTCGGGGCAGTGGGCGGCGGCGGTCTGGGTGATCTCGGCATCCGCTACGGTTATCAGCGCTTCATGCCGGACGTGATGCTGGCCGTGGTCGTCGTTCTCATCGTGCTTGTTCAGGCGGTGCAATCGCTGGGGGATGCCCTTGCGCGCCGTTTCGACAAACGCATTCGCAATCGTTGAATTTCTTACCAAACAAACGGAGCATAAAATGAAACTGAAACTCGCTTTGGCCGCAGGCGTGGCCTTGAGCCTCCTTGCCGGTGCGGCTTCTGCTGAAAGCATCAAGGTCGGCGTCACACCCGGCCCGCACGCGCAAATCTTCGAAAAGGTCAAGGAAATCGCCAAAACCAAGGGTCTCGACATCGAGATTCTGGAATTTTCCGACTATGTCGTGCCAAATCAGGCGCTGAATGACGGCGAATTGCAGGCCAATTCGTTCCAGCACAAGCCGTATCTCGACAACCAGATTGCCGATCGTAAGTACGACATCGTCGATGTCGGCTACACGGTGAACTTCCCGATGGGCGTTTATTCCAAGAAGGTTAAGAGCTTCGACGAACTGGCCGACGGAGCGACGATCGCCATCCCGAACGATCCGACCAATGGCGGCCGTGCTCTGCTCATCCTCGCGGACAAGGGCTTCATCAAGTTGAAGGAAGGCTCGGGCCTCAAGATCGGACCGGCCGATATCGTCGAAAACCCAAAAAACTTCAAAATCGTCGAACTCGATGCAGCACAGCTTCCGCGTTCGCTCGATGATGTGGACGCGGCAGCCGTCAACACCAACTACGCGCTGGAAGCCGGTCTGGACCCCGCCAACGATCCAATCCTGAAGGAAGGCGAGAAGGCTCCTTATGTGAACCTGATTGCGGTTCGCACCGCCGACAAGGATGCGGAATGGGTCAAGACACTGGTCGAGTCCTACCATAATGACGAAGTCAAAGCCTTCGTGGACGAGACCTTCAAGGGTTCGGTCGTTCCCGGCTGGTAATCGAAACACTCTGCGAATTGCCGGGCGGTTAGCGCCGTCCGGCAATTCTTTTACTGAATAGAACGTCTGCGCTTGCCGCGCAGTTCGGTCGTTCTCAGGTGGGCTTTGCAACGATCTTCGGTGCAAGAAACCTGATGCGTAGCGCCAATCGCTCACCAATGGCGATAAAGGGCTTTTCGACCAGATGGTACATGATGTGCGCTGCGCTGAGCGTGATAGCGAGCGTTAGAACGAGTACCGCCAAAAATTCAAACTGCAGTGCTTCGAACCCGATCGATCTAACCAGTCGATCGGAAAAGAACAGCGCGGGTATGTGAAGTAGATAGATCCCGTAGGATATATTGCCTGTCCAGATGGAGACGGAATGGCGGAGTATCGAGCTTCCCCGATTTCCGGACACGATCGATAATATGAAACCTGCCGAGAACAGGCCCTCCAGCAACGAACTCGTCGGAAAATTGTACTCATAGTCCAATGGCTGCGGCGCGCCTGTGTAGATCGTCATGACGACGGGACGGGAAAAAATCAGTCCGAGCAGGCATATCGGCGTAACCCATCGCGGAAACTTGATGATCGGGTTCGCTTGCAGCAGCAGGGCGGCGTAGATGCCGAGGGCGAAGTGGACGAGGAACAAGTACCGCAGGGCGTTTGGCGCGTCATATGTCCAGTAGCTGATGACAGCCAGGAAAAGGATCAACGCCAGCCCATAAGCCTTTTGGGTCGTAAGAATGTAGAAAAACAACGGGATAGCCAGCGACCCGAAAAGTTCGGTCACGATCGTATAGGCTGGTTTCAAAATGTAAGGAAACCCGAAGAGCGACAGGAGCACGGTCTTTGGGGTCCATTCGGGCGCCCCGATCATTTGGCTTCGCCATTCGGGGATATTGTCGATGCTGCCGGTCTTGAACAGCAGAATATATGCCGCGCAAATGGCAGTGGCCAACCACAGGCCAGGGAGAATGCGGAACGCTCGCTTGATGTAGAAACCAGTCGTAGAACCGATGCGAATAAAGGACTTCGTCAAGACAAAGCCGCTCAGCACGAAGAACAGGATAATCGCTGCGTGAGCATTCAAGACAGTATCGACAGCCAACCGCGTATTTGGCGACATCTCGTAAAAATAGCTTGCGTGATGAAGCAGAACTACCAGCGCCGCTATACCCCGGATCGACTGAAGACCCGGATTGTACTTCGTCACAGCATTGGCCATTGGCTTGCATCCTCCTCTCGGAGAATGAGCATGCCGATATACGCTCTGCGGGGTAGTCAACCAATGTGGGTAGTAATTTGACCCTCAAAATCGCGATGCGGACACTATTTCGCTGATCTGAGCGACGTCCGAGTGTTCCGAGCTGACCCGGCCAACGTTCCGATCCTGAAGGAAAACGGGCGGCAGTTAGCGCCGCCCGCCAATTTTTTCTATTGAATAGAACGCCTGCGCAGACGAAGCAGTGCGAGCAACACGAGCGTTGCCATGGACGCTGCATAGGCCACCAGCGGCCAGGCGGTGTCGCCTCTCAGCATGACCACCATCATTGTGCCGAACACGCTGACGATCACGCTCTGGATGCAGAAATAGAGCGCGACGGCTGACCCTGCTATGTCGCCAAAATCTGCCAGCGCACCGTTTGCTGTTACCGATACGGTGAAGACGATGCCGACAGCCATGATCCACATTGGAACGATGAATGTGGCGAAGGACGGCGAGCCGAAGATTTGCCCCAAGGTGAGGCACGCAGCGCCCAACAGGAGCAGCGCCATGCCGCGTGCGACGCTGCCAGCGATGCCCCATCGGGTCGCGAACTGTTTGGCAAAGCGGGTTGTTATGATCATCACGATAGCTGCAGTGGCGAAGGCAAAGCTGAATTCCAGTTCGGAATAGCCTGCGCGTTCGATCAGCACACGCGGAGCCGTCGAAAAGAACACGAAGAACGTTCCCATGGCTGCGCTGAATGCCAGCGTATAGGCCCAGAACGCACCGCTTCTAAGAATTGGCAGCATCGAGCGTCGAACAATCGCTGCGCTCTGCGGCCGTGTCTCGTGCCATCTTAGAAAGGCGTTGATGATCGCCGGTACGGTTACAGCCGCAAGGACAGCAAAGATTGCCCGCCATCCGAAATTGTCTGCAATCATCGCTCCGAGAATCGGACCGAGTGCCGGAACAAACGCCAGCATCGAACCGAACAGGCTGTAAATAACCACGCTTTCCGGCCTGTCCGCATAGACATCGCGGACGGTCGCAAAAGTGGCGACCAACGCCGCCGCCGCGCCGATAGCCTGAAGCAACCGGAAGGCCACAAAAATGGAGGCCGTCGAAGTCGCCGAAAGGCATGCGGAGGAGAGTGCGAACAGGATTGCACCGCCAAGCAATACGGGGCGCCGCCCGACGCGATCGGAAATCGGGCCGAAGACGATTTGCCCCACACCCAGCATGAGCATGTAAAGGCTCAAACTGAGCTGCACGACGCCTGGGCTGGTATCGAGGACGCCCGGCATGGCCGGAACAACAGGAAGATAAATATCCATCGCCAGAGAGGCGAGGATGTCGAAAGGCGCCATCAGCAAAAGTGCTGCCGGCAAGGTGTAGGCCCATACAGGGCTTTTCATAGGCATGATGAAGCATCCGCTCAAATGAGAACATCTGGGCGGCGTCTGCCTGTCAGCATTGGCTGGAGAGTTCGACAGGACGCCGCAACAACAAAAAGAGCTGTTGCGGCTTACTTATCCGACGACTTGGTGGCTCCCATGCCTATGCTCCAATGATGGAAGAATGAATTGAGCGGCGTAACAGTTCGCGTGCGAAGCGGCAATGTCGCGCCATCTGCGTTTCTGTGCAGTTTCTGTACGGCAAGCGAGGCCAAAATAGCTAAGTTATTGAAAAGGATGGTGGGCGTAACAAGGATTGAACTTGTGACCCCTGCAATGTCAATGCAGTGCTCTCCCGCTGAGCTATACGCCCATCCGATGCGGCGCATACACCACACCTATTTCGACACGTCAATAGAGAAAGAACAGTTTGCCGGACTTGTTTGCGGGGCGCCCGGCAAGAGGCTGTCAGGCAGCGTGCAGCATCTTCTCGACCTCGTTGACGAGGTCGCGCAGATGGAAGGGCTTGGACAGAACCTTGGCGTCCTTAGGTGCCTTCGAGTCAGGGTTCAGCGCAACGGCCGCAAAGCCGGTGATGAACATGACTTTCAGGTCCGGGTCGATCTCGGTTGCGCGGCGCGCAAGCTCGATGCCGTCCATTTCCGGCATGACAATATCGGTCAGCAGGAGTGAGAAAGGTTCTTCGCGCAGGCGCTCATAGGCGCTTGCACCATTATCAAAATCGCTGACATCATAGCCGGCGCGTTCAAGCGCCTTGACCAGAAACCGGCGCATATCGTCATCATCTTCCGCAAGGAGAATGCGTGCCATCGTGTCCCGTCCGAATCACTGCGACGTGCCCAGAATATCGCTCCAGTCGCATTTCGGTATATGAGGATCGGAGGGTAAACATCAAGTGAATGCTTATCTCCGACGTCATATCCTTTGTGAGACCCTAGACATGGCCGGTGCCCGATGGCACGTTCTTTCCTGGGTTTCGTGAGTTCAAGGAAAACGAATGTCAGCCGCCGAGGATTTCACTTCTGCCGTGCCGTTCGAAATCCGGATGGGCGCAGAACAGAGGGTTCCTTTCGTTTTCAACTCTCCGCATAGCGGGCGCTTTTATCCGGATCGCTTTCTTCGCATGACGAAGCTGGATGCGCATGCCGTGCGCCGTTCCGAAGATTGTTATGTGGACGAGCTTTTCGGCGGGGCGGTGGCGCTAGGCGCGCCCTTGCTGGCGGCGCATTTCCCCCGGGCCTATCTCGATGTGAACCGCGAGCCTTTCGAGCTCGATCCGCGCATGTTCGTCGAACCGGTTCCTTCATTCGCCAATATACGCTCCGTGCGCGTTGCAGGCGGTCTCGGCACGATACCCAAACTCGTCGGTGAGGGGCTGGACATCTATCCGAGCCGTTTGCCGCTGGCCGAGGCACTGGATCGCATAGAGACGGTCTACAAGCCTTATCATGAGCGGCTGAAGCGCCTTTTGATGCAGACGCATGCGCGGTTCGGCTATGCGGTTCTCATTGATTGCCATTCGATGCCGGCAAGCATCAGGATCGGCGACGGAAGCGTGCGGCCCGATTTCATCATCGGTGACAGGTTCGGGGCGTCCGCGTCGCGGGACCTGACCGAAAGGGCAATCGGCCTTCTTTTGTCGATGGGCTATACGGTCGCTCACAACAAACCATATGCCGGCGGTTTCATAACCGAGCATTATGGCCGGCCGGCGCGAGGCCTTCATGCGTTGCAGATCGAGATAAATCGCGGCCTTTATCTCAATGAACGAACTCTCCAGAAATCAGTGGGATTCGCCGCGCTTTGTGATGATCTCACGCGTTTCTCGGCCGATCTCATGTCCATGCCGGACAGCGATTTCATCGATCTTCCGCTGGCTGCCGAATAGGCTTTTGCTTCGCGCATAAAAAGACCGCGTTGTTTGCACAACGCGGTCGAAGTCTAGGGAGGAAACGCCCAAGAAGGGCATGAACAGAACAAACTGTCCGACTGCAAAATTATTGTGCGCTGCACAAATGTCAAGCTGTTTTCACCCTTTTTAATCGGGTGGGTCTGTGCGAATGGATCGCCAAGCCACGGAAATCGTGGAGGTGCTGAATTGAGGGGTCCGAAATTGAACATCGATAGTGAGCTTTTCCGGCAGATTGCGGCGGCTGCGGCCGCTGAAACGCTTCCCCGCTTTCGCAATCTCGACGGTGTAATCAACAAATTGTCATCGGGCTTCGATCCGGTCACAGAAGCAGACCGCGAAGCCGAGAACGCGATACGCGCGCTGATCACAAAGCACTTTCCCGATCATGGAATTCTCGGCGAAGAACATGGCACCTTCAACGGTTCCAGCAGCCATATCTGGGTCATCGATCCGATCGATGGAACGCGTGCGTTCATATCGGGGCTTCCCGTGTGGGGCACGCTGGTCGGCCTGACGGTGGACAAGCGCGCGGTTGCCGGAATGATGTCGCAGCCCTTCACCGGCGAATTGTTCTATGCCGATGAAACAGGCGCCTTTTACGAAGGTCCGGGCGGCGCGCGCAATTTGCAGGTTCGCAGGACGACGGCTCTTTCGGATGCGACGCTTTTCACCACGACGCCCGTAATGTTCAAGGGCGAATTGCGCGCCCGTTTCGACGCGCTTGAGGCCCAGGTGCGCCTGTCGCGCTATGGCGTGGACTGCTACGCATTCGCCATGCTGGCTGCAGGGCAGGTGGATATCGTCGTCGAATGCGGCCTGCAGCCTTACGATATCGTTGCGCTCATCCCGATCATCGAGAAAGCGGGCGGCGTCATCACCAATTTTGATGGTGAACGCGCAGAGGCCGGAGGCTCGGTCATCGCTGCGGCCACGCCGGAGCTTCACAGGGCAGCCCGGCACATACTTGCCGGGTAAGAGCCCTTTGCAAATTCTCCCTACCGCCCATCTGACTCGCCAGGGCGAATTATCAAAAGGGCTCTACATCAAAATCAGGCAAGCGGCGGTTCGGAGCCTGGAATGAAGGCGTCAAATGCCGCCAGGCATTGATCGCGGAAAAAATCCGTCTCCTGCAAGAGCTCGTGCTTTGCACCGTCGATTGTCAGCAACGAACCTGAGCGCAGACGCCGCGCATAATCCTCGACCGCGCGGCTGGAAACGACCGTATCGGCACCCGCCGAGAGAAACAGCGTCGGTATCCGCACGCGCTCCATGAATTCCGGGTCTCTGACAATTGCCACCGCTTTTGCCGCCGCGCGTAGCCAGGCGACGGTAGGTGCGGCGAGTTCCAATTGCGGGTAGCTGTCGTAGAGAAGCCTGTTTCGCGCAAAGCGCTCCGGATCGCTCGTCACCTTGTTGTCGGCGAATTTGCGCTCTGCGGCAGATGGTTTTCCGCCCGGCGCATAGAGCCGCCCAAGGCCCATGAAAGTCAGCGCGGTTGCGAGCCTTTCAACGCCTTTCATCGACGGAATTTGACCCGGAAGATCCAGAAACGGCGTCAACAGAACCATGCGCTGAATGCGGTTCACCAGCGATTCGGCCGCCAAAAGCGCAATCAGCGCGCCAGCAGAATGCGCCAGAAGATAGTAGGGGCCGGGGCAATCCGGCAGGACGATTTCCGCAAAGAACTGCTCTAAATCGCGCACATAATCCTGAAAGCTTCGCACATAGCCGCGTTTCGGATCACGCAGCAGGCGATCGGATGCGCCCTGACCACGCAAATCGAAGGTCGCAACGCCCAGTCCGCGACCAGACAAATCCCTTGTCGTCTCGAAGTATTTTTCGATGCACTCGTTGCGGCCGGTCAGGATCACGACCGTTCCGATGCGCGGGCGGCCTGTCGCGGCAAATTGTGCATAACGGATCCTGCGGCCATCACGGGTGGTGAAATAGCCGGCATGGGCATTTTCCGGCACCGGATTTCCCGGAATGTCGAAGAAAAGATCCATCATGATGGGCGGGCGCACTCCCGGTCGTTCGAATATGTCGGTGATAGGAAGGGCAGCGTCCAAAAGCAAAGGGTTTTGCGGGATATAAAGCAATTCCAGGAAAAGTGTGTAGCGGTTTTCCGTCCGGGATTGCTCAAAAACAAATGGCTGCGGGCAGGCCTGAAAACTGCGAGGCCGGAAGCCACCTTACTTAACGCGGTGGGCTTCCGGCCTCTGACGATCCGTGTGGAAGGGACGTTACACCCGGATCGGCTTCTCTTTGTTGATTTGAAGATAGATGCTGGCGCCTGAACGCTATCCGAAGGGCAGGTTCATCTGGCGTTCATCGAATTCGCGGGCAGTGGCCGTCTTGAAAAGCGATTTTCGGCTACCCAAATGTCTCATGCGGTCGCCAGAACGGGGCCGCTGATCCTCCCGGAACGCCAATCAAGGGTTCTTCAGGGTCAAACGCAAAACCATGTTGCTCAACAGGAGAACACTTCCATGCGTCACGTTGATTTTTCCCCGCTCTATCGTTCGACCGTCGGTTTCGACCGTCTTTTCACGATGCTCGATTCGCTTGCGCAGCCAGAAACCGCGCAGACCTATCCGCCTTACAATATCGAGCGGACCGGTGAGGACTCTTACCGCATCAGCATGGCAGTTGCCGGCTTTTCGGATGAGGACATCGCAATCGAAGCGCACCGCAATGTGCTTTCCGTGAAAGGCGAGAAGAAGGATGACAATTCCGGCGAGGGCTCGGAAGTCCTTTATCGCGGAATTGCCTCGCGCGCCTTCGAGCGCCGCTTCCAGCTTGCCGACCATGTCGAAGTTGTAGGCGCTGCCCTTAAAAACGGCCTGCTTCACATTGATCTCAAGCGCAATATTCCCGAGCAGTTGAAGCCTCGCAAGATCGAGATCAAGGCTGTTGCGGACAAGACCGCCAAGCAGATCGAGGCGAAAGCCACGAACTAACCCGCTCCCTCCCGAGCAAAAGCGGCGCCGTGAGGCGCCGTTTTTTTATGCTTTGCTGAAAGGCTGAGTTCTGTCGCGCCCCCCTCTGTCCTGCCGGACATCTCCCCCACGGGTGGGGAGATTGGCAGCTTCGACGCATTGCTAAACTATTCGTCGCTGAAGGTTGGCAAAAGTTTGAATGAAGTCTGATCTCCCCACCTGTGGGGGAGATGTCCGGCAGGACAGAGGGGGGCGCGACAGAACTCAGCCTCAAATCAGCCGATCAAACCACCAAAACGATCCACTTCTTCAGCCGTCGTCGCAAAACTCGTAACGAACCGGCAGAGCGTTTCGTTTTCACCGATCTCGCCAGCAAACCCATGCGGTGCGCCCCACGGATAAAACGCCGCGCCGCTCTCGTTGAGCGAAGCCACCTTGTCCTTTGCCATCACCGCAAAGACTTCGTTGGCCTGCGGCTCCCACGCCAGGCGCACCGTTTTCGACGCCCGCATGGCCAAAGCCAGTCGCTGCGCCATGGCATTCGAATGCCTGGCATTATCGAGCCAAAGATCATCAGCGAAGTAAGCTTCGAATTGCGCGGCAATGAAGCGGGATTTCGAGAAAAGCTGCGCCGCGCGCTTGCGAATGAAGCCGAATTCGCGCGCGCGGTCGAGATCGAACAGAATCACTGCTTCGGCGCACCAGCAGCCATTTTTGGTGCCGCCGAAGGAAATCATGTCCACGCTGCGCTTCCATGTCATTTCCGCAGGCGTGGTATCGAGCGCGACGAGTGCATTGGCAAAGCGCGAGCCATCCATATGGAAGGGCAAATCGTACTTTTTCGCGATCGCGGCAATGGCTGCGATTTCGTCCAGGCTGTAGACAGTACCGACTTCACTCGCCTGCGTTACCGAAACGGCCATGGGCTGGCCGCCATGCACGAAATCGGGATCGAAATGGCCGATTGCTTTGTCGAGATTGGCCGCAGTCATCTTGCCGAGTGGGCCATCGACGGCTTTGAGGCGTGCGCCGCCTGTCAGATATTCGGGCGCGCCGCATTCATCCTCAAGCATATGGGCTTCGCGGTGGCAGAAGCTAACGCCACCGGGACGAACGACGGAGGCCAGCGCCAAGGAATTCGCGGCCGTTCCCGTGCCGACGAAAAACACCGCCGCCTCGCGCTCGAAAATGGCGCTGATCTTGTCCGAAACTGCCTTGTCGAGATCGCTTCCGCCATATGCGGGGACAAATCCGCCCGCATGTGCCGAGAGGCTGGCGGCAATTGCCGGATGGGCGCCCGCCCAATTGTCAGAGGCAAAAAACATGGGTGATTCCGTTCGGATGAGAATGACAAGAATTGAGCAGTGCGACCGCGTGCCGCTCAAGTGCCGACTTCTATCAATTCGCATGTCTGTTACGAATAGAAAATCGCTTTTCGTAATTTGATTTCTTGTGCGGAGGCTGTGGCGAAATTATCTTTCGCAATATGCACAAAGCTTTTTCGAATCGGTCTTGTGCCGTAGGAAAAATTCTGGCATAGAAAAATTAGGACAGTATTGCTGTCTTAATTTGTTCGCGCATGAGCGACAGGATTTGGCGTATAGTCGCGCCGTCCTGTTTTTCGCTGTGTCGGGCGTGTGGCCGGAAAGACCGGCGGCATCACGACGCTAGATACGCTCGGCGTAGCATGGCTGCACAATCAGCCGAACTTTGAATATTGGAGCACCGGAGCGGAATATCCCAAACGGGATTGGCCGATCAGCGGTGCCCGGCCAGAAGATGGAGGATGAGATGTCTGAGAGAACAACGTCCGGCTTGCCGCATTCCGTTGCGACCGAGCGAAAAGACGCGTTCGCGACCAAACCTCATTACGGTCTTCCGGCTGCTCAGGGCCTTTACGATCCGCGCAACGAGCATGACGCCTGCGGCGTCGGCTTCATTGCGAATATGAAGGGCGCGAAATCGCACCAGATCGTCAAAGACGGCCTGTTCATCCTCGAAAACCTGACCCACCGCGGCGCGGTGGGTGCCGACCCGCTGATGGGCGACGGCGCGGGCGTGCTCGTCCAGATTCCTGATGCGTTTTTCCGTGAGGAAATGGCAGCGCAAGGCATCGAGCTTCCGCAGATCGGCCATTACGGCGTCGGTCATGTCTTCATGCCGCGCGATGAAACGTTGCGCGCGCATATCGAGGACATCATTGCAGAGGTGGCGCAGTCGGAAGGCTTGCCGCTTATCGGCTTCCGCGACGTGCCTGTCGACAATTCCTCGCTGTCCAAGGCGCCCGACATCGCGGCATCCGAGCCGGTGCATCGTCAGGTGTTTTTCGGGCGTACGCCGGAACTCGAAAGCGACGATGATTACGAGCGTCGCCTCTATATTCTGCGCAAGGTTATTTCGGGCCGCATCTATCAGGAGACGGAAGGCCGCGACAATGGCTGCTACATCGTCTCGATGTCGGCGCGCACCATCGTCTACAAGGGCATGTTCCTCGCCTATCAGGTCGGCGCCTATTACAAGGATCTGACCGATCCGCGCTTCGAATCGGCGCTTATCCTCGTTCACCAGCGTTTTTCGACGAACACTTTCCCATCGTGGAAGCTGGCGCACCCGTACCGCATGGTCGCGCATAATGGCGAGATCAACACGCTGCGCGGCAACGTCAACTGGATGGCGGCACGTCAGGCATCGGTCGATTCCGAACTGTTCGGCAACGACATTTCGAAGCTGTGGCCCATTTCCTATGAAGGGCAGTCGGACACCGCCTGCTTCGACAATGCGCTCGAATTCCTGTGGCAGGGCGGCTATCCGCTGGCACATGCCATGATGATGCTGATCCCCGAAGCATGGGCCGGCAACAAGCTCATGGATGGCGACCGCAAGGCATTCTACGAATATCACGCTGCACTCATGGAGCCATGGGACGGTCCGGCAGCGGTTGCCTTCACCGATGGCCGCCAGATCGGCGCGACGCTCGACCGCAACGGTCTGCGTCCCGCGCGCTATATCGTGACGGATGACGACCGCGTCATCATGGCTTCGGAAGCGGGCGTTCTGCCGGTTCCCGAAGAGCGAATCGTCAAGAAGTGGCGGCTCCAGCCCGGCAAGATGCTGCTGATCGATCTTGAAAAGGGCCGTATCGTTTCCGACGAGGAGATCAAGTCGGAAATCGCGACCAAGCATCCTTACAAGACCTGGCTTTCCAACACCCAGCTCATTCTCGAAGAGCTGAAGCCGGTGGAACCGCGCGCGCTTCGCAAGGATGTGACGCTGCTCGACCGCCAGCAGGCCTTCGGCTACACGCAGGAAGACACCAAGCTTCTGATGGCGCCTATGGCCACGACCGGTCAGGAAGCTGTCGGCTCGATGGGCACCGATACGCCGATTTCGGCGATGTCGGACAAGTCGAAGCTGCTCTACACCTATTTCAAGCAGAATTTCGCGCAGGTGACGAACCCGCCCATCGACCCGATCCGTGAGGAACTGGTCATGAGCCTTGTTTCCTTCATCGGCCCACGTCCGAACATCTTCGATCTTATTGGTTCGTCGCGCCGCAAGCGCCTCGAAGTGCGCCAGCCGATCCTGACCAATGGCGATCTCGAAAAGATCCGCTCCATCGGCCACACGGAAGACCGCTTCGACACGAAGACGATCGACATCACCTATTCGAACGCGGAAGCCGCTGCCGGAATGCAGGGCGCGATCGTGCGCCTTTGCGACCGTGCGGAAGCTGCCGTTGCCGGTGGTTACAACATCATCGTGCTTTCGGACCGCCAGATCGGCGCGGACCGCATCGCAATACCCGCTCTGCTTGCGACTGCTGCCGTGCATCATCATCTGATCCGCAAGGGTCTGCGCACGTCGGTCGGCCTCGTCGTCGAATCGGGCGAGCCGCGCGAAGTGCATCATTTCTGCTGCCTTGCAGGTTTCGGTGCCGAGGCGATCAACCCGTATCTGGCATTCGACACGCTGCTCGACATGCACAAGCGCGGCGAAATGCCAGCCGAAGTCGATCCGAGCGAGGTCGTCTCGCGCTACATCAAGTCGATCGGCAAGGGCATCCTCAAGGTCATGTCCAAGATGGGCATCTCGACCTACCAGTCCTATTGCGGCGCGCAAATCTTCGACGCGATCGGCCTCAAGACCGATTTCGTGGACCGCTATTTCACCGGCACGGCAACGACCATCGAAGGCGTCGGGCTGGAAGAAGTAGCGACGGAAACCGTCACGCGTCACGGCGACGCGTTCGGCGACGATCCAGTGCTGCGCAACGCGCTGGAAGTCGGCGGCGAGTATATGTACCGCATGCGCGGCGAAGCTCATATCTGGTCGCCGGATGCTGTTGCCACCTTGCAGCATGCCGTTCGCAAGGGCTCGTGGGATACGTTCAAGGACTATTCCGCGCAGATCGACAGCGAAACGGCGCGCGCGCAGACCATTCGCGGCCTGTTCAAGATCAAACTTTCGGACCAGACCGGCCGCAAGAAGGTGTCTATCGACGAGGTGATGCCTGCTGCCGACATCGTCAAGCGCTTCTCGACGGGTGCGATGTCCTTCGGCTCGATCAGCCGCGAGGCGCATTCGACGCTGGCCGTTGCGATGAACCGCATCGGCGGCAAGTCGAATACCGGCGAGGGCGGCGAGGAACCGGATCGCTATCTGCCGCTACCGGACGGTTCGGCAAACCCGGAACGCTCCGCAATCAAGCAGATCGCGTCGGGCCGGTTCGGCGTAACGGCTGAATATCTCGTCAATTCGGACATGATGCAGATCAAGGTCGCGCAGGGTGCAAAGCCCGGCGAAGGCGGTCAGTTGCCCGGCCACAAGGTCGATGCGACGATTGCCAAGACCCGTCACTCGACGCCGGGTGTCGGCCTTATTTCGCCGCCGCCGCACCATGACATTTACTCGATCGAGGATCTGGCGCAGCTCATCTACGACCTCAAAAACGTCAATCCGACGGCCGATGTCTCGGTCAAGCTGGTGTCGGAAGTGGGCGTCGGTACGGTTGCTGCAGGCGTTGCCAAGGCGCGCGCCGACCACATCACCGTTTCGGGCTATGATGGCGGCACGGGTGCTTCGCCGCTTACCTCGCTCAAGCATGCCGGTTCTCCTTGGGAGATGGGCCTTGCCGAGACGCATCAGACGCTGGTGCTGAACGGCCTGCGTTCGCGCGTCGCACTTCAGGTCGATGGCGGGTTGCGCACTGGTCGCGACGTGATCATCGGTGCGCTTCTGGGGGCCGACGAGTTCGGCTTCTCGACCGCGCCACTTATTGCTGCCGGTTGCATCATGATGCGCAAGTGCCATCTGAACACCTGCCCGGTTGGCGTTGCGACGCAGGATCCGGTTCTGCGCAAGCGCTTCAAGGGCGCGCCGGAACATGTCATCAACTTCTTCTTCTATGTGGCGGAAGAAGTGCGCGGGCTGCTGGCCGAAATGGGCTTTACCCATATCGACCAGATCATCGGCGACACCGACCTTCTCGAAAAGCGCGAGCTTATCGACCATTGGAAGGCGAAGGGCCTCGATTTCAGCAAGATGTTCCACAAGCCGGACGCTCCGCGCGAGGCGACATATTGGACGCAGCGTCAGAAGCATCCGATCGACGACGTGCTCGACCGCAAGCTGATCGAACTGGCAAAGCCTGCTCTTGAGGCCCGCCAGCCCGTCAGCATCGAAGTCGACATCAAGAATGTCGATCGCTCCGTAGGTGCCATGCTTTCCGGTGAAGTGGCCAAGCGCTTCAAGCACAAGGGTCTGCGCGAAGACACGATCTCGGTCAGGCTTAACGGCACGGCGGGTCAGTCCTTCGGTGCGTTCCTGGCGCGCGGCATTTCGTTCGAACTCGTCGGCGACGGCAATGACTATGTCGGCAAGGGCCTGTCGGGCGGCCGCATCGTCATCCGTCCGCCGGACAACACCAACATCGTGCCCGAAGAGTCCATCATCGTCGGCAACACGGTGCTTTACGGCGCGACCGAAGGCGAATGCTATTTCCGCGGCGTGGCTGGCGAACGCTTTGCCGTGCGCAACTCGGGCGCCGTCACCGTTGTCGAGGGCGTGGGCGATCATGGCTGCGAATATATGACGGGCGGCGTGGTCGTCGTCATCGGCAAGACGGGCCGCAACTTCGCTGCCGGCATGTCTGGCGGCGTGGCCTATGTGCTTGACGAGGAAGGCGATTTTGCCGAACGCTGCAATATGGCGATGGTCGAACTGGAGCCTGTTCCCGAAGAGGACGACATGCTCGAAAAGCTGCATCACCATGGCGGCGACATCGCGCATAAGGGCCGAGTCGATGTTTCCGGCGACATGACCACCCATGACGAAGAGCGGCTTTATCAGCTCATTTCGAACCATGTGCATTATACAGGCTCGACGCGGGCCAAGCAGATACTCGACGATTGGACATCCTACCGGCCGAAATTCCGGAAGGTCATGCCGGTCGAGTACCGCCGCGCGCTGATCGAGATGGAACGCATGAGAATGGGCGTCGCGGCAGAATAGGGACGCTTAGGCTACGCCCTGCCGCCACGACCTTGGGGTTATTGCGGGCAGGGCGAAAGCGCGCTTCTAGAAAGCAGCACATTGCATCATAACCTGCCTCAGGCAGGATAGACGGATGAGAGTTGGCATATGGGCAAGGTAACAGGATTTCTCGAGATCGACCGGCAGGTTCACAAGTACCAGCCGGCATCCGACCGCATTCGGCATTTCCGCGAATTCACGCTGCCGATGTCGGACAAGGAGGTCGAGAAACAGGCGGCGCGCTGCATGGATTGCGGCATTCCGTTCTGCCATGGGCCGACTGGCTGCCCGGTTCACAACCAGATCCCCGACTGGAACGACCTCGTCTATAATGGCGATTGGGACAATGCGATCCGCAACCTCCATTCGACCAACAATTTCCCGGAATTCACCGGCCGCATCTGCCCGGCGCCTTGCGAGGAAGCCTGCACGCTGAACCTCGAAGACATTCCGGTCGCCATCAAGACCGTCGAACAGGCGATTGCCGACAAGGCCTACGAGCTTGGCCATGTCCGGCCATACCCACCCTTGCAGAAGACTGGCAAGCGCGTCGCGATCATCGGTTCGGGCCCATCGGGCATGGCGGCTGCGCAGCAGCTTGGCCGCGCCGGTCACGATGTCGATGTTTATGAGCGCGAAAGCCGTCCCGGCGGTTTGATGCGCTACGGCATTCCCGATTTCAAAATGGAAAAGCATTACATCGACCGTCGCGTCGAGCAGATGCAGGGCGAGGGCGTGACTTTCCATTGCGGCGTCAATGTCGGCGTCGACAAGAAGGTCTCCGAACTCCTCGCCGAATATGAAGCCGTTCTTTATTGCGGCGGCTCCGAGACACCACGTCCTGCCGGTCTGCCGGGCGACGATCTTCACGGCGTCTATGATGCGATGCCCTATCTCGTGCAGCAGAACCGCCGCGTCGGCTCGGAAGACATCCAGTCTTCGGCATGGAAGGGAGAGCCTATCTTTGCAGGCGGCCAGCATGTGGTCGTTGTCGGCGGTGGCGATACGGCGTCCGATTGCGTTGGAACGGCGTTCCGTCAGGGTGCGGTGCGCGTGACGCAGCTCGACATTCGTCCGCAACCGCCAGAACGCGAAAACAAGATGGATGTCTGGCCTTATTGGGCGACGAAGATGCGCACATCGTCTTCGCAGGCCGAAGGCGCACAGCGCGAATTTCAGGTCGCGACGCTCGAATTCATCGGCGAGGAAGGCCAGCTTACCGGCGTGAAGTGCTGCGAAGTCGATGAGAAGCGCAAGCCTATCCCCGGCACCGAATTCGTTATCCGTGCCGACCTCGCCTTCATCGCGATCGGCTTTTCGGGACCGATGAATACGGGTGTCATGAGCGAACTCGAAGGCGATCTGAAGATCAATGTCGACAGCCGCCGTTCGACCAACGTGGCCGCCAACGACCGCGATTATCGCACCAATATCGACAAGCTGTTCGTGGCGGGCGACGTGCGCCGCGGCCAGTCGCTGGTCGTCTGGGCGATCCGCGAGGGCCGTCAGGCGGCGCGTTCCATCGACGAGACACTGATGGGGTCGAGCGTCCTGCCGCGCTGATAATATCTAGCCGTTACGGAATAGATCCCGGATAACCTCGCTACGCTTGCGGTGCTCCGGGGTTCATTCCGTAATGCTGATGATTACCGCCTGATCGACGTCGTCGTTTCAGGGCTGGTCTGCGCAGTCGTTGCGGGCTCAGGCTTTTGCGGCCAGGAGAAATCATCGGCGCGGCCGGGTACACTCTCCGCAGCGACGCCTTTGATGCTGAAACCTTCATCGTCGGACTTCTTGTCCGCATGCCGCGAGAATTTGGCGCCGAGCAATTCGCTGCCGCCATCGAGCGCGGGGTCGCTGAGCGAAATCGGTACCGTCCGGTCGATGGGCGCCAGAACACCGGTGTCGAGCGGCGTTACGGGTTCGCCAGTCAGGGGCACACTGGCTATTCCATCGGGTGTCGTGGTTATGCCGAGCAATTTGTTGAGCGGCTTTTCGGCATAGAAAGCGATCTTGCGCCTGCCCGCTGCGGTCATGTTGATGCCGTCGCCTGAGCGAAGCTGCACGGGCTGGCCGTTAATGTCGGGTCCGCTGGCAACGAATGCGCCGTTTTCGTCTACGAAGCCGTCCCAGATATCGACGAACTCGCCGCCCGCACCTTCCGCCGCCTCACGGTAGATGTCGTTGAAAGCGAGCATGTCGGATGACATGGTGCCGGGCCGGAAGGCAGGCATTCCGACCCAGATGAAAGGCACCTTGGTTTCCGACACTGCTTTCGCCAGCGCGGCGGTGCGGCGGCTGTATTCCTTGGTCCAGTTTTCCGAACGCACTGCCTCGCGAGCATTGCCGACACGCATCTGCTGGCGATCGTTGGAACCGAGCATGACCACCACAGCGGCGGGCTTTTCCGCAGCGATGATGGGGCCTGCCTCTGCGGGCCAATTGTAGAAATCGTCGCGCACGAAGCCGGAAGAACCGCTTGAACGATCGACCACCCGAACCTTCGGGTTCTTGGCGAATACGGCGTCCAAGCCTTCCGCGATGCCGCTTCCCAGAAAATCACCGAGGACGAGCACGATTGCAGCATCGGGATTTTTTTCCACGACTTCGACCTTGGGGGCCGCAGCCGGTGCAGGCTGCGCCGTATTGCGCCGCGTATTGCTGGGTTTCGTGCGAACGCGCGGTTTTGCGACAGGCGCTTCGCGCTCTGGTCCGAGAAGGCGATCACGTCGCGGCGCGAACAATTCGCGCAGCGACCAGCCACGCCGCTGTTCCTGTGCATTGGCGCTTACGACGATAAAGCCGGTCGAGAAAACGACCAGCGCCAGGGCACACAAAAGAAGGCGGCGTGCGAACATTGAAAATGGCCTCCCTTTTCGCATGCTTTCCTCACGTTTTTGGATCGCCGAAAGTTTCGGCGACCCATTCGTCTAGATCGCCGTGCGTCCTATTGGACGCACAAAGGACGATCTAACACTTTTAGTGAGCATCGGAATGATCCGAAAACCGGATTCCACTTTTCGGTCCGATGCTCTAGACCGGTGTTAGCGGCCGCGGAGCGATTTCAGCACTTCCATGCTGGGATGTCCGTCCTGCGTCAAGCCGGACCGTGCCTGGAATGCCTTGATCGCATCGCGTGATCCTGCACCGATCAAGCCGTCCAGCTTGCCGTCATAATAGCCGTTTGCAGTGAGATGCTTCTGCAATTCCTGCTTTTCGGCGAAGGAAAGCTTGGTGAATGGACGATTCCAGTCAGCCACCGTCCCGCCATAGCCGGCAATTTCATCAGCCAGAAGGCCGACCGCCAGCGCATAACGATCCGAATTGTTGTAGCGCTTGATGACGAAGAAATTCTTGGTCATCAGGAAGGTCGGACCCGAACGGCCATCCAGCACTTTCAATTCGGCATTGTCATTGCCGCGCGGGAAAGCCTTGCCGTTTGCGCGGCGCAGGCCGATTTCCTGCCACTTGCCGAGGCTTAGCGAACCGCTCGGGAACTTGCGTCCCTGGGGAAGTGCGACTTCGTAGCCCCAGGTCTTGCCTGTCTGCCAGCCATTCTTCTTCAGAAGATTGGCGGCGGTGGCCAGTGCATCGGGAACCGAATTCCAGATGTCGCGCTTGCCATTGCCGTCGGCATCCACGGCATAAGCCTGATAGCTGGTCGGAATGAACTGGGTGTGGCCCATCGCACCCGCCCAGGAGCCGGTGAGGTGGCTTTCATCGATGTCGCCGCTCTGCAGGATTTTCAGTGCGGCAATAAGCTGCGTGCGTGCGAATTTCGCCCGGCGCTGATCGGCATAGGCAAGCGTCGAAAGCGAACGCACGACGTTGCGCATGACGTCCGGGCGTTCGAGAATCGCACCATAATTCGATTCCATCGACCAGATCGCCAGAAGGATATGACGATCCACGCCGAATCGGGCTTCGATCCGGTCGAGCCATGGCTTCCATTTGCGCGCCATTTCGCGGCCAGTCTGAACCGACTGCTCGTGGACGCGATTGTCGAAATATTCCCATACGGGGGCCGTGAATTCCGGCTGATAACGCGCTTTTTCCAACACTTCCGGGTCGATCGACGTCACGCCGCGAAAGGCGCGATCGAACGTAGAGCCGGAAACGCCGCTCTGCGCAGCCGTTGCGCGGAAGTTCGAAACCCAACGTTGAAAGCCCGCATCAGCGGAGGCGCTCACCGTCGAAAAAAGAAGGGCGATCGAGAAACCGGCAATCGTTGCGGCTCCGGCGAGGCCTTTCGCGGTCTTGTGAACGAGCATATTTCCTCCTGTCCATTGCTTGAGAGAAACTCATTCATTGCCGATAGCGGTTAGCAATCAGTTTACCATAGAGATTTTAGGAACCAAATCGCATCGAAATGCGTCTTGGCTACAGATGCAATTGGATAATTGTCTGATATTCTCTTCCGCAAGGGAACTTTCCGGATTTTAACCGGCGTTTTTGTCAAAGAAGCAAAATAATTGGGTATGATGAAAAAAGTTCGCAAGGCAGTATTTCCTGTCGCAGGTCTAGGCACGCGATTTCTTCCCGCCACAAAAGCAGTTCCCAAGGAAATGCTGACTGTTGTCGATAGGCCGGTCATTCAATACGTGGTCGATGAAGCTCGCGAGGCTGGAATAGAACATTTCATCTTCGTGACGGGTCGCAACAAGGCGGTCATCGAAGATCACTTCGATGTGCAGTTCGAACTGAACGCCACGCTTGCCGAGCGAAAAAAAGACGAGCCGCTTGAGCGTCTCAGGCGCATGCAACCTGCACCCGGCGAGACGAGCTTTACCCGCCAGCAGGTGCCGTTGGGCCTTGGTCACGCCGTCTGGTGCGCCCGCGACATCGTCGGCGACGAGCCGTTCGCGCTGCTTTTGCCCGACATGATCATGCAGCCCGACAAGAAATGCCTGAAGGCGATGATCGATCTCTACGACCAGACCGGCCAGAATATCATCGCCGTGCAGGAATGCGATCCGGCGGAAGCGCATAAATACGGCATCGTCGGACGCGGCAAGGACGTGCACAATGGCTTCGAAATCACCGAAATGGTGGAAAAGCCCGCGAAAGGCACGGCGCCGTCAAATCTCTACATCAATGGCCGTTATATCCTACAGCCGGAGATTTTCAGGATTCTCGAAAGTCAGGAACGCGGCGCGGGCAACGAGATTCAATTGACCGATGCGATGCTGAAGCTTGAAAAAGAACAGCCTTTCTACGGCTATCATTATGAAGGCCGTACCTTCGATTGCGGTTCGCCGGAAGGCTTTATCGAGGCAAATGTCGCATTCTCGCTCTGGCGCGCCGACCTGCATGGAAACGTATCGGGCGTCATCGAGAAACTGCTTGCGGAGCTGAAGCCGATAGACGGCTTCAAAGCCTGACGACGAAAATTTGTTTTTGCGCAATCAGCGCTGCAGTTTGACACCGAGGAAAACGCTGTTGGCGTCGTAATCGCGGCCGTCCTGATTGCTGCTCAATTGTTCGTGGCGCACCCTGCCGCTGATACCGGCGTAGCGGTTCAGCCACCATGTTACGCCAGCTTCGGCGCTGAGGGTCAGGTCGTGAATGTCCGTGCCTGAATAATCGCGCCAGACGATGCCAAGAGCTGCATTGCCGGTGAGATTGGCGCGCAATTCGCGCTCCAGCGACAGCCTGCCATCGTAGATGATCGACCCGCTTTCGCCAGCCGTCGTCGTCCCCGAAACTGTTGTCCGGCCATCGAGCCGGACGATCGTGCCGCGCTCCGGCGACCATTGGACGTTGGCATTGACGGATGGGCCGGAAATCGGATCGAGCCGGTCGTCGTCGAAGCTTTCGCGCAGCCAGCCCGCCGAGAATTCGCCGGACAGCTTTTCACCCCGGTCGAATGTCAGACCGGCGCGCGCGCCATAGCGGTTCGACGAGCGTTCATAGCCTGCCGTATCGACCGTCTCATCGTAGAAGCGACGCCCGAATTCGGTTTCCACGAAGGGCGTAAGCGAGGGCGAAATTTCGTAACCGCCGCGCAGGGTGATCGTTGCAAGCGTCGCGTTGCGGTCTTCCTGAGAAACGATGTCGCCATTGGTCAGCTTGGCGTCTTCATAGACATAGCGTTCGACATCGCCGGTGATGCCGAAGCGCGCCTTGCCGACGCCTTTTTCTACTCCGGTGCTCGCCGAGAAGGTGTGGGTCAGCGGTTGCGATTCGATGCCTGCGATCGCATCCGGCGAGGATGCCGATTCCGGGCGCACCGAATAGCCCAGTTCGCCAAAGCCAGTCAGCTCGTTGCCGATTTCCAGATCGAGCCGCGCGTCGATGCCGCCTTCGGTTTGCTTGAGTTCCTCGCCCGATACGGATTTGCGGAATATGCCGTAGCCGTCGAGCCTTGCCGAATGGCGGCTCCAGTCTGACACGGCATTCAGGCGCAGTGTCGTCTCCGAAAGTATGGCGGACGACCCGCTGCTGCTGAGGCTCGCATTCGATGTTGCAGTCATGCCCTGCTCGATGGAGGGCCGCAGAATGAAACTGCCTGCGCGAATGCCGACCGCCTCGAAAGGGTTCGGATCGGGCTGTCTGGGAAGACCCTCGATCGCGCTGGCCCGTTCGGCGCCGGGATCGAGCGGCAGGCGGTCCTCCGCGCCTACAGGCTGTGTTCTGATGGTCGCGGTCGGCGTATCGTCCAATTCCTCGCCGGTTGCCGTGCGCCTTACTGGCTCGCTCGCCGGGTTCGAACGCGCACGCGCCGTGGATGGCCGTCTTTCGAGCGGCGGTTCAGCGGCCTGCTCGTCCGTTTCAGTTCCGGGAGGCAACTCATAAAATCCGCCAGTTGGCGCGGCGCTGTCTGCCGGAACGGCGCCGGGGCTTGAAGGCTGATAGTTGGGCGAGGGGATCGAAGCTTCTGCCGGTGCCGGCGTTGCGCCGGTCGTGATCGGGTCGGTCGTGACTTGTTCGGCCAAAAGCGCGTCAGTAACGTCGGCTTCCTCGACTGCGCCGCGCAGTTCTTCGACCTGTTGTGCGGCGGCAGGCAGCGCATGGACAAGCGCTGCAAGGCTTGCCGTTATCAGCAAGGCTCGCATCGCGCCGTTCCATCGGCGGTCGGTGGTATGGGGGCGAACCCTCGGCATTGTTACCTGACTGCTCTTCAAGCGCACCGCGCCAATCTTTACCGAACCGTAAATCCGGATGGTTAATGGAGGGTTGAGACAGTGCCGCCAGACCTTGCAAATGCGCGATATTATTGGACAGCGGCGTGCCAAAGCGCTAATCGCATCGAAATGCATGCAGGATCTTTGAAAATTAAGCCGAACGCTGACGAATCAGTGAAGTCCGCGCTCAGAACCGTCACCACGGAACATGCCGGCGTGGCCGCATTGGCAGCCGCGCTCGAAACGACGCTTGCCGAGCCTTTCGCCAAAGCCGTCGAGGCGCTTTCGCAAATTTCAGGCCGGGTCATCGTTACCGGTGTCGGCAAAAGCGGCCATATCGGCTCGAAGCTGGCAGCGACGTTTGCCTCAACCGGAACGCCCGCCTTCTTCGTTCATCCGGCCGAGGCCAATCATGGCGATCTCGGCATGATCGCGAAAGACGATGCGATCCTCGCGCTTTCATGGTCTGGCGAGACGGCGGAACTCAAGGGTATCGTTGCCTATTCGCGGCGTTTCGCCATTCCGCTGATCGCGTTGACCGCTGGAGACAATTCGGCGCTGGGGCGTGCGGCAGATGTCGTGCTGACCTTGCCGCGCGCGCCGGAAGCCTGTCCGCATGGGCTGGCGCCGACCACCTCGACGTTGCTGCAACTTGTGCTGGGGGACGCGCTTGCTATCGCGCTTCTCGAGGCGCGCGGCTTTACGCCCGATCATTTCAAGACGTTCCACCCCGGCGGGCAGCTTGGTGCACATCTGACCAAGGTGCGCGAAATCATGCATCAGGGCGAAGATATTCCGGTCGTGCCGCTCGGCACGAAGATGCCACAGGCAGTCGGCATTCTGGCAAAGAAGCGCTTTGGCTGCGTCTGCGTGGTCGATGGAGAGGGCAAGCTTGCCGGTATCTTCACCGACGGCGACCTTGCGCGCAATCTGCACCTCGATATGTCGCAGACGCCGGTGGACGAGCTGATGAGCGTGAAGCCGAAGACCGTTTCACCCGACACATTGGCCGGTGTGGCGATGGCGATCCTCGACGATCACCACATCAGCGCGCTGGTTGTCGTGGAAAACGGCTATCCGATCGGCGTGGTTCACTTCCACGATCTGTTGCGTCTGGGTGCAGCTTAGAGTCCTTCATTTTTAAATAGAAGCGGCTGGCGGGACAGCGCCCCCCTCTGTCCTGCCGGACATCTCCCCCACGGATGGGGAGATTACCCTTTCATTAAAGCGCAGTACCAATTGCTGACGTTGCAGAACGAAGGCGGATAGTGGTGTCAGCCAATCTCCCCACCTGTGGGGGAGATGTCCGGCAGGACAGAGGGGGGCGCCTCGCGATTCCGTCAAAAAAGGAACTGCTCTAAACAGCTTCGACAATCAGCCCATAACTATCGGTCGAAACCACTTTGACGCGCGCACCGACCGGAAGGTCGGGGCCGGAAACGCGCCATGTCGTATCGTCCATGCGGATGCGTCCGCGTCCCTCGGTGATCGGTTCGGCCAGCGTGGCCGTTCGCCCCACAAGCTGTTCGGAGCGTTGGTTGAGCAGGGGCTGATCGCTCTGATCGCCCCTTTTGCTCATGATTTTCTTGCCGAGAATTGCCGTCACCAGCGAAAGCGCCAGGAACACCAGCACCTGCACCTGCCACGGCCAGAAAGACGCCTCCCAGGCGAGGATCGAAATGCCGCCCACGATCAGGGCGGCAATGCCGATCCATAGAAGAAACACGCCAGGCGCCAATATTTCGAGCGCAAGTAGCACGAACCCCAGAACGATCCAGTTCCAGGGGCCGAGTTCGAAAAAGAGGCTTTCAATCATGGCGGTCTCTTTAATGAAAATCAGGCTTTGTCAGTGCCGACGCGCGGCGGACGAGCCGGTGCGCGCTGGCCTGCAGGAGCGCTGCCGTTGCCAAAGACTTCCTTGGCGATTGCGCCAATGCCGCCCAGCGAACCGATAAGCGACGATGCTTCCATCGGCATAAGCACGATCTTGCTGTTTGGCGCGGAGCCTATCTTGGCCATGGCTTCGGTGTACTTCTGCGCGACGAAGTAGTTGATCGCCTGCACGTCGCCCTTGGCGATTGCCTCGGAAACGACCTGCGTTGCACGCGCTTCCGCCTCTGCCGAACGCTCGCGCGCCTCGGCGTCGCGGAACGCTGCTTCCTTGCGGCCTTCGGCTTCCAGAACCTGTGCCTGCTTCAGACCCTCGGCCTCGAGAATTTGCGCGCGCTTGTTACGTTCCGCCATCATCTGGCGGCCCATCGATTCTACCAGATTGGCCGGCGGGTTGATGTCCTTGATTTCGACGCGGGTCATCTTGATGCCCCACGGATTGGCGGCATCGTCGACGATGTGGAGCAACCGGTCGTTGATCGTGTCGCGGTTCGAGAGAAGCTCGTCGAGGTCCATCGAACCCATGACCGAACGGATATTCGTCATGGTCAGGTTGAGGATGGCGTTTTGCAGTCCGGCAACCTGATAGGCGGCCTGCGGAGCGTTCAGCACCTGATAGAAGGCAACGCCATCGACGGCGACGATAGCGTTGTCGCGGGTAATGACTTCCTGCGTCGGCACGTCCAGCACCTGTTCCATCATGTTCATTCGCGCGCCGATGCGGTCGATGAACGGGACGATGATGTTGAGGCCGGGCGACAGCGTCTTCGTGTATCGGCCAAAGCGTTCGACCGTATAATTGTAGCCTTGAGGAACGGTCTTGATACCCGTGAAGAGCAGCAGAAGAACAAGGATCACAAGGATCGGGATGATAATGTCGAAACCGGTGAACGGCATTCGGCGCCTCCTCAAGAAATTTCACTGTGGGACATTCACGCGAATGCCGTAATGGATTTTTACTTACGGCTGTTTCGGCGCGGTGACAATGAAGCTTGGCGCTATAGTGCAAAAAGATCCGCATCGCTGTCGTCTTTCCCGCTCAGGGCTGTCGCGATGATCTCGGAAGCGATCTGGGAATAGGTTATTCCGTTGCCGCCATATCCCATGACGGCGAAGATGCGCGGCTTGCGCGGAACCCTGCCGATATAGGGCAGGCCGGTCGTCGTCGTGCCGAATGATCCGGCCCAAGAAAATTCCGGTTTCGTATCGAGTTTTGGGAAAAGCTTGCCGAGTTTTTTCGCTATGCGGTCGGATTTTTCGGGAATGAGCATGTCGCGCCTGGTTTCGTCGGTGAATTCCTCGTCCTCACCGCCGCAGATTACCCGCCCGTCATGCGTCGTGCGCATGTAGAGATACGGGTCGGAGGCTTCCCAGATGAAGGCTTCCTGCGGCCACAGTGCGGATTTCTGCGGCTTGGTCGCGATTGCCCAGGTCGAGATGACCTGATGCTTTGCGGATGGCAGGAATTCTGCCAGTTCGTAGCCGGTTGCAAGCACGACATGACCGGCAGTGATCGTCTGGCCTCCCGCCGTGGACACGATCACATTGTCCTTGCCTGGTGCGAACTCCAGCGCTTCGACTGGCGCATAAAATCGGACCTTTCGCGCGGCGGCCTTGAGCAGGAGCCCGGCGGTCAGCTTGCGCGGATCGAGCGAGAGATTATCGCTGCTGACGATCGCGCCCTTGCGCTTGATGCCATAGCGCTCTTCGAGCTGTTGACGGGTCAAATAGGCGGCATGGATACCTGCACGGCTTCTGGCGTCGGCCTCTTCGCGCAATGCGTCCGGTCCAAGCTCGTCGCCAGCGATATAAAGCGATTGGCGGTGCTCGAGATTGCAGGAAATGCCGAGCTCCTCGATGCGGTCGCGCAGATTGAACACGGCAAGGCGCGAACGCCGCCAAGCCTGCTCGGCTTTTGCTCTGCCGATCTTGGCGGTCAGCGTCGAAAGCGGCTGGTCGATCTCGAATTGCACGAGGGCGGTGGTGGCCGGTGTCGAACCCTTCATCGGGCCGCGCCTGTCGATGCAGACGACGGAATGCCCGCGTGCCGACAGCGCTTCCGCGACCATTGCACCGGAAATGCCCATGCCGACGATCAAAACATCGGTTTTGATGTCCCGCGAGAGATGTTCGGTCGGGATCTTGGGAGCATTATAGGCAAACCAGACTGGCCTGCCGGTGCGAAGATCGAGTTTTCTGGTCAAACGATGCTGCCCCCTTGGGACAGGCTAACGTTTGGTTTGCATGGCAGTTCCTGCGCTTGGCTTAAACCCAGCCGGAAAGCTCGCGGCGTGTTATCGCCTCGATCACTTCCATGCCCTCAGCGCTGTCGTTCAGGCAGGGAATGTGCGCGAAATTCTGGCCGCCCGCATGTTCGAAAATCTCGCGTGCCTCCTGCGCGATTTCCTCAAGCGTCTCGATACAGTCGGATGAAAAACCGGGATTGATGACGGCTATCGACTTCACACCTTCCTTGGCGAGTTTTTCGACGGTCTTGTCCGTGTAGGGCTGCAGCCACTCCTGCGCGCCAAATCGCGACTGGAAACAGGTGATAAGCTTCTTGTCGCTCCAGCCAAGCCGTTCGCTCAGTAGGCGCGTCGTCTTCTGGCAATGGCAATGATAGGGATCGCCCCTCATGAAATAGGGCTTCGGTATGCCGTGATACGAAGCGATCACAACTTCCGGCTCGAAATCCAGCGTCGCTAGATGATTTTCGATGGAGCGCGCCAGCGCCTCGATATAGACCGGCTCGTCGTAATAGGCGGGAACGCTTCGAACTGTCGGCATGTCGCGCATCTTCATCAGCGCGCGAAAAAGCTGGTCGTTGGCAGTCGCCGTCGTCGTTGCCGAATATTGCGGATAGAGCGGAAACATCACGATGCGTTTGCAGCCCTGATCGGTGAGCTGCTTCACAGCTTGTTCGGTCGATGGCGTGCCATAGCGCATGCCCCAATCGACCACGACATTCGGAATGTCTTTCAGCGCTTCGGCGAGCTTTTCGCTCTGCGCGCGGGTGTAGGTGCGCAATGGCGATTCATCGCGCTCCGTATTCCAGATCTTGCGGTAGTTTGCGCCGGATTTCTGCGGCCGTGTGGTCAGCACAAGCCCATAGAGGATCGGATACCAGATCGCTCTGGAAAGTTCGATAACGCGCTTGTCGGAAAGGAATTCGCGCAAATAGCGCCACATCGAGCGGTAATCCGTGCCATCCGGCGTGCCGAGATTGACCAGCAGAACACCGACCTTCGGCGGCATGACCGGCGGGTGGCCGCTCGGCAACGGGCCGATGGCTTTGGCTTTCGCTGTTTCGTCTTCGCTGATGGTCGGAAAATTCATTGTGCGTTGTACTCCGGCGCGCAAGCGGGAAACTAGTCAAGAAATGCCGGAATTCAATGCAGCTTCTGGCCGCAGGCAAAACGGCCTGCCCGATATGCTCGGGCAGGCCGTTTTTTGAGTTCTGCCGCTGATCAGTTGGCGGCGGGAATGTTCAGGCTTGCGCCCACCGGCAAATGTCTTGCGCGGTATTCAGGATTTGCGTCGGCTATACGACGCCATTTGGTCGCGTCGCCGTAAAGCGTTTCTGCCAGATCCCAATAATTATCGCCCGACACGATCGTATGCGCGCCGGGATTGCTCTGACTTGCAGGCGCGGCCTCACCAGCCGGTGCAGCAGCAGTGTCGGTACCTTCAATCGCGGGTGCCTGATTGGCGATGTCGCTGGAGCCTGCGGGCAAGTCCGGCGTTGACGGCTCTGCCGCTGTCGGAGTTTCACCAGAAGCGGGAGCTTGCGTCGAGGCGGATGCCTCGATGATGCGGCCATCGATCTTCGGCGTGTAAGGACGGTTTGCGGCAAGATAATCCGCCACGACCTGTTCGAGACCCGGACCGTAATCATAGGCGTTCTGCGCATTGTCCTTGAAGAATGTGTAGTCGTCGCCGCCCTGACGCGTGAAGTTGTTCGTTGCGATTGTGTAGATCTTTTCGGGCTCTATCGGCTTCCATCCGCCATCATTCACCTCGACATTGCTGACGCGGCCTTCATTCGGCTTGACCGACTTGTCGAGATTGAATTTCAGCCCCGCAACCTGCGGGAACTTGCCCTTGCCTTCCTCGATTTCGCTGACTGCGGCTTCCAGCGTCGAAACGATGTCCTTGCCGGGAAGCTGGAAGGTAGCGAGCGTGTTTTGGAACGGAAGCACCGTCAGCACTTCGCCCATCGTCACCACGCCCTCATCGATGGAAGCGCGAATGCCGCCGCCATTCTGGAAGGCGATCGTCACACCCTGATCCTTGGTGCGGTCGAGGATTGCGTCGGCAATCATGTTGCCCATCGTGCATTCCTGTGCGCGGCAGGTTTCGCGGCTGCCATCGAGCGGCGCGGTCGTTTCGGAGACTTCCTTCGTCTTCAATTCCTCGATTGGTGCTCCGAGTTCCTTGACGCGCGCGAGAACTGCCTCATCGGGTTTGATCTTGCTGTCGAGATAGAGCGGGTCGCCGCTTGCTTCCTTGACCACGCCATTGTCGTCAAAGACGACCTTGAACTCGCCGAGATATTTCGAATAGGACGCGGCCTGCGTCACAGGCACCTTGTAGCCGTCCGGGTTGTCGATCATCGTGGGATACGGGCCTTCGGCCTTGGCGTCGGTGTTGGACAGCAGCGAATGCGAGTGTCCGCCGACAACGACATCGACGCCAGGAATCTTGGCGATCAGTTCCTTGTCGCGCGGATAGCCGACATGGGTCAGCGCAATGATCTTGTTCACGCCTTCAGCCTTCAGCTTTTCGACCTCGGCGGTGATCGTTTTTACGTCGTCCTCGATGGTAATGTTGGGGCCGGGAGAGGCGATTTCGGGTGTGTCGGTCGTTACCGCGCCGACGATGCCGATCTTCTCGCCGCCCACTTCCAATACGATGGATGGCTTTATGCGGTCGCCCACCTTGGAGGCGGCACTTGCCTGCACATTGGCGCTCAGAACCGGAAATTTGATGACGTCGAGAAACGGTACTAGGGCGTCCTCGCCATCGTCGAATTCATGATTGCCGACAGTCATCGCGTCGAACTTCATCAAATTCAGGAATTCGGCTTCTACCGCGCCCTTGTAGGTCGTGTAGAAAAGCGAGCCTTGAAAATTGTCGCCGCCATTGAGCAACAGCACGTTTTCGCCCTCAAGAGCGCTGCGCCGCTCGGCAATCGCAGTCACCAGCCGCGCTGCGCCGCCGATGCATTCGTCCTTGCCTTCTTCCTCGGCCGAACAGGTCGATTCATATTTGTTGTTGGATTCGATGCGGCTGTGCCAATCGTTTATATGCAGGATGTTCAGCGTATAGTCGGCAAAGGATGCGCCGGTCGAAAGCGTGAGCACGGATGCCGAAAGCGCGGCAAGGGCGGAAATTCTCTTCATCGACGGTCTCCTCGACACTTTTCGTGAAATCTATCGTCTGTTTATGACGTGTTCCCGACAGGCATGTTTTCATCCCGGTTTTTGCGATGCAAGCAGAAACCGCTTCTATCCGCGCTCATAGTCGCGTTCGTCGGAAATGACCTTGCCGTCATTGGGCAGTGCGCCGGGGGTGACGGCGTGAACCTTGCCGCCAAGCTTGGTGATTTCGCGCAACGAAGCCTCGATTGCAGACAGCGACCCGCCTGAATCTTGGGCCTCGACATGCAGCGCCATGGCATCGGCCTCTCCGTCCCGCGTTACGACAAGCCGGGCGCGGGTAATTTCGGGATGCCGCGTAACGATTTCCGCGATTTGTTTGGGATCGACGAACATGCCCTTGATTTTGGTGCGCTGGTCGGCGCGTCCCATCCATCCGGCTATGCGCGTGTTCGTGCGGCCGCAAGGCGAGGGGCCGTCGAGCACTTTCGACAGATCGCCGGTGCCCAGCCGCACCATTGGATAGACAGGATTGAAGTTCGTCACGACAACTTCGCCGACTTCGCCATCTGCTACCGGATCGTTGGTTCCGGGGCGTACAATTTCGAGAATGAGGTCTTCGTTGAGGACCATGCCGGGGTTCGGCGTTCCGTCTGCTGTCGCACTTTCATAGGCGATCACGCCGAATTCCGCGGTGGCATAACATTGCAGGACGTTGATGCCGCGCTCGCGATATTCGGTGCGCAGCGAGGGAAACAACGCCCCGCCGGAAACCAGCCCAAGCCGTATGCTGGAAACGTCTTTGCCCTGCTCCGCTGCGCGGTCGAGGATGATCTTGAGAAAGTCGGGCGTGCCGCAATAAGCGCCGGGTTTCAGGCCTTCTATGGCTTCCACATGCATGTCCGTGTTGCCGGTGCCTGCCGGAAAGACCACGCAGCCAAGCGCCCGTGCACCTTCGTCCATGATGAAGCCGCCCGGCGTCATGTGATAGGAAAATGCATTGTGGACGATGTCGCCGGGCCGTATCCCGGCAGCGTGAAAAGCGCGGGCGGAAGACCATGCGTCGATACCGACGCCCTGCGGCTCCCACAACGGGCCGGGGGATAGAAACGCCCTGCCGCCATTTATCATTGTGGGGTCGGCAAGCCCCCCGAATGGCGGGGTTTGCGCCTGCAATTCCATCAATTCGCTTTTGCGCAGGACAGGCAGGGCAGCGAGTGCTTTCCGGCTGTTGAAGCCCTGTGGATCGTGTCCTTGCAAACGGTTCGCGAAAGCCGGGATGCGCATTTTGGCAGAGCTGAGAAATTCAGGGAGCTTTGCAAACAATGCCTGTTCGCGTTCGGCCGGATCGCGGATTTCCGCCGGATCGAAATGCGCGGTCATAGTCCCTCCCTCGATACGTCTCAGGAGTTATCGCAACCGGAACCGCGCGATGCAAGCAAACAAGGGCGCGGATTTCTCCACGCCCTTGGCTATAGTTCTAACAGTAGCGCTAGATCAGGCGCGACGGGTCAGCACGAATTGCTGGCCGTTCGAGCTCGTGCAGTTGAGCTGCGTTGGTGCTACCTGCGCGCAGTTCACATTGGTCGTGGTCTGCCGGATCAACGACTTCACCGTGATGCTGACATTACGTGCGTCGCTCATCTGGTAGCTGCCATCAGCCAGCTTGTTGCCGGTGTCGAGAGCAACCGTTTCGAACGCGCCGCCTGAAAAGCGCGAAACGGCAACGCCGTCCGTGCTCAGCCATTCGCCTTCCACGCCTCGCTGTGCCGATGCGGCCGGTCCGCCCATAGGACCGCCCGCCGGACCCGATGCGACGCATCCAGCAAGCGCGGCTGCGGCAATCACAACGCCAGCCGGAAAAATTTTGCGTGCAAAACTCATGGTCTATAATCCTTTCCTCAGCCCGCCGAGACCCAATTTGCGCGATTTACTCGCGAAAGCAAGGCCTTGCGGGCAGAGGCGACGTCTCGTTTGGCGTTACCGAACGAGAATGTTGCGAAATTGCCAGGGGTCCTTGGTGTCGATGTCTTCATCGAACAGGCCCGGCCTTCCGTCCAGCGGCGTCCAATCCGTGTAGTAGCCGTTCACCGGTCCGAGATAGGGCAGTTGCACTTCCAGGCAACGGCGGTAGTCCATCTCGTCGGCCTCTACGATGCCGGCTTCCGGATTTTCCAGCGCCCAGACCATGCCGGCCAGCACGGCAGATGTAACCTGCATGCCGGTTGCGTTCTGGTAAGGAGCAAGCTTGCGCGCTTCTTCAAGCGACAATTGCGAGCCATACCAATAGGCATTCTTTTCGTGGCCGTAGAGCAGGACGCCCAGCTCATCGACACCGTCGACCAGCTCATGCTCGTCCAGAACGTGCTGCACCGGCTGCGCCTTGCCTGCCGCGCCAAACATTTCGCTCAGCGAAAGCAGCGCGTCATTGCTCGGATGGTAGGCGTAATGGCAGGTCGGGCGGTAGCTCAGCTTGCCCTTCTTGTCGAGCACGGTGAAGAAATCCGAAATCGACACGGATTCATTATGCGTGACGAGAAAGCCATATTGCGGGCCGGGCGTCGGGCACCATGAGCGGACGCGCGTATTTCCGCCCGGCTGCTCCAGATAAATCGCTGCCTTGGAGCCCTTTTTCTGCTTCTTGGCGTTTTTCGGCTTCCAGTTTTCGTGGGTTCCCCAGCCGAGTTCGGCAGGCTGCAAGCCTTCGGAAATGAAGCCTTCGACCGACCATGTGTTCCAGAAGGTGTTGAAGGGCTTTGGCGTCTTGGCGCGCTGCGTATCGCGCTCTGCGATATGAATGCCCTTCACGCCGACCTTCTTCATCAGCTTGGCCCAGCCTTCGCGATCGGAAGTCGCCGGTTCCTCATAGTCAAGCTTCATGTCGTCGGCGAGGTTGACCAGCGCCTGCTTGACGAACCACGAAACCATGCCGGGGTTCGCGCCGCAGGTGGAAACGGCAGTCGGCCCGCCCGGATGCTTGCGTTTTTCAGCCAGAAGCGTCTCGCGCAGCGCATAATTGGTGCGGTCGGCATTGCTCATGGAATCATCGAAATAGAAGCCGAGCCAAGGCTCGATCACCGTGTCGATATAGAGCGCGCCGAGCTTGCGGCACAGATGCATGAGCTCAACGGAGGACGTATCGACAGAAAGATTCACGCAGAAACCCTGTCCGCCGCCCTTGGTCAGCAGAGGCGTCAGCAGTTCCTTGTAGTTTTCCTTGGTAACGGCTTCCTGCACGAAGGAAATGCCGCGTTCGTCGAGAAGTTTGCGATCCGTGTCGCGCGGGTCGATGACTGTCATGCGCGACTTGTCGAATTTGAAATGGCGCTCAATGAGTGGCAGTGTACCGCGACCGATCGATCCGAACCCGATGATGACGATGGGTCCGGTAATCTCGCCGTGAACCGGCCATTTTGTTTTCACCATTTTTTTGCAAACTCCGTTGCTGTTGAAGATAGGGCGTAGAAACCACAGTTCCTTGTTACAATAAAGCGGAACCGGGGATTGAGGTTAGCGCGCCATGTTTTTGAGCGCGCTTACAAGCGCATCGCGGTCGGCCGTCAGGCCCTTGTAATCGAGTTGCGCCGTGTCGAGCATTTCGAGTTGTTCGGCAAAGGAATAGGCGAGGCGTTCCTTTGCAGGATCACGTCTCAGAACCTCCAGCGGATCGATATAGATGCGGATCGTGAAGAGGATGTCGCCGGATCTGGCGAGCTTGCGCAATGTCTGCCGCTCGACCCTCATGAATGCATTGGCGGCGAGTTCGCCATCCGGAAAACGGGTCGGGCGTTGCGTCGCGCGGTCGATGCGCTGGGTGGAATGAAGCGGGTGATAAAGGTCAGGATTTGCCTGTATCGACCAGTTGAAGCGCTGGACAGGCTGTTCGACCTGAAGATTGTCGAACATGCGCTCGATAAGCTGCGCCATTCGCGTGCCGGGACCGAAGGCCGGAACGGGCTGGTGAATGTCCTGCAACGGCTTTCCGAATTTTTCCTGAAGCACCCAGGATGAGGGAAAACACAGCGACCCGGCGGCAAGCCTCCAGCCATTTTCGCTTTTGCGCATGAGGATCAAATCTTCCTGCACGAGCAGCGACGCTTCGACGAGCGGGGCAGACGGCAAGCCGTTTCGTTCGATGCGGCGAAAATGGTTGGCATGATGCGAAAGCAAGTGTTCGTTCAGCAGGTCGAGCACTTCCTGCTGTGCATCGACCGTATCGTTTTCCGCAACGAAGACTTTTTCGGGAATTTCCGCGTAGAGCCGCTCTTTTTCGGCGCGGTAGGCGTCGAAATGGTCGTCCATCTCGATCCAGTTCGAAATGTCGAGCGGTCTTAGTCCGATCGCAAAAGGTTTGCTGGAACCGTCATAGGGCGTATGGGCAGGCATTCTTTCTCAGGCACTCTCATTGCCTGTTTGATAGCCCTTGCCGCTGGCTTGTGCAATGAAGCCCGCTTATGCCAGCCTTGCCCTGATCAATCCGCGCAGCGAATTGCCTATGTAGATTTGCGTTGCGCTGGCGAGATCGTCTGGCCGCAATTCGGTTTCGAACGCATGTCCGGTTTCGATCAACTCGCCACGCAGCACGCCTGCGAGAAGCCCGGCTTCGAGAGGAGGGGTTTTCAAAATGCCGTCGCCCATATCGAGGAAAAGGCTGGTGATCGTGCCTTCGCAAAGCTCGCCGTCTTCATTCAAGAGAAGGACTTCGTGCGCCTCTTCCGTGCTGAATTCTGCACGCGCTTGGTCGTAGGCTTCGCGCTTCGTCGTCTTGTGGCGCAGCAGCGGATCGTTTGAGGCGAGCCGGGTCTGCGCGATCTTTATGTTCCAGACGGTATCGGGTGGGGTAGGCGTGAAGCTTTGTGACGTTAATTGAAATTTGCCGTCCTGTTCCGCCTGAATTCTAACACGCAACGGGCTATTTTCAGAAGAAATCGCGTTCAGCGCGTTCGAAATTGCGTTTTCATCGAGCGAAAATCCCAAAACTTTCGCCGAATTGCGCAGTCTTGCCAGGTGCCGCTCCAGCCGCACGAAGCCTTTGCCGGGATAAAAGCCAAGCGTTTCGATCAGCGCGAAGCCGGCACTGTCCCGGTCGCGAAGCGCGCTTTCAGAAGGCATTCCTCATACTCCGCTTCTGCCGTGGAATCGAAGACGACCCCGCCGCCGACATTGTAAATCGCCTCGCCATTTTCATGCAGCGTAATGGTTCGGATAGCCACATTGAAACGCATCGTGCCGTTCGGCGCGATCCAGCCGATGGAACCGCAATAGGCGTCGCGCGGCGTTCCTTCGAGATCGCGCAGGATTTCCATGGCGCGGATTTTCGGTGCGCCGGTGATCGAGCCGCAAGGGAAAAGGGCCGCGAAAATCTCTGCGATGGAAAGACCCGGCAGCAATTTGGCGCGAACCCGGCTGACCATCGTATGCAGGGTCGGGTAGGTCTCGATCCTGAAAAGTTCGGGTACATCGAGCGTGCCGACCTCGCTGATGCGTGAAATGTCGTTGCGCAGAAGGTCGACGATCATGCGATTTTCC
Organism: Foliimonas ilicis; assembly: GCF_039939195.1. Lineage (NCBI taxonomy): Bacteria > Pseudomonadati > Pseudomonadota > Alphaproteobacteria > Hyphomicrobiales > Phyllobacteriaceae > Foliimonas > Foliimonas ilicis. The sequence goes on from NZ_JBDUUH010000015.1 coordinate 53,744, forward strand.
GCCTGATTTTTCGGGTCGTTCTGCAGAAAATCTTTCAGTTTCTTGTCTTCTTCGGGCGTTTTTCCGCGCGAAACCGTTCCTTTCATCGGGTGTGTTTCGATGAAACCGTCGATACTCACGTCGAAAAACAGCTCCGGCGAGCGTGAAAGGATGACCGGCCCGCCAAGATCAACCAGCGCGCCATAGCGCACCGGCTGGCGCGCGGTCAGCGCATCGAAGGCGCCAAGCGGGGTGCCGGACCATTGCGCATGGATCGGAAAGGTGAGGTTGCCCTGATAGCAATCGCCCTCGCGCAAATGCCGGTGAAGCCGTGCGAAGCGGGTCGCATATTGCTCCTGCGTCCAAGTCGCTTTGGCATCGAAGATTGGTCCGTTGGTCGGGGCCTGTTCGATCTGCGGTGCGATTTCATCGGATGGCTGGTCGAAAACGCCAAGACACAGCAGCGGAACGCGGCGGTTTTCGGGGAGGATGGGGCGGAGCTTCGGTTCGAGCAGATAGCCTGCTTCGTAGGAGAAATAGCCTGCGAGCCATTTGCCTGCTTTGCGGGCGGATTCGGCTTTTGCGAGTGCGGTGAAGAAGGTTTCGGGTGTGTCGGCGGATATGATCTCGCGCGGTTTCTCGAACAGGACGGATTGCCCTGCGAGATCGTCGCGGAAGAGGATTGAGGGGTGTTTCAAGGGAGCGGTCGGTGCGAGGACGCACCCCCCTCTGGCTTGCCAGCCATCTCCCCCTCAAGGGGGGAGATCAGCAGCTTTGCCCAAGTAAATTGACCTGTCACGTTGGAGATTGACGAAGGCATAACTGACAGCGTGATCTCCCCCCTTGAGGGGGAGATGGCTGGCAAGCCAGAGGGGGGTGTTGCGAAGGGCACGGCTCTGAAAAGTCCCGCGATATGAACAGCGCGGAAACTCAGTCCAGCGCTTCCAGCTCGTCTATCAAACCACTCACTACCGAAAGGCCCTTGTTCCAAAAGGCCGGATCGGAGGCATCCAGCCCGAAAGGCTTCAGCAGTTCCGAATGGTGCTTCGTGCCACCGGCGCGCAGCATGTCGAAATACTTCTCCTGAAAGCCCTTTTCTGCGTTCTGGTAGACCGCGTAGAGCGAGTTCACCAAGCAGTCGCCGAAGGCGTAGGCGTAGACGTAAAAGGGCGAATGGATGAAGTGCGGAATGTAGGTCCAGAACGTCTCGTAGCCGTCGCGCATCTTGATTGCGGGGCCAAGGCTTTCGGCCTGAACTTCCAGCCAGAATTCGCCCAGCCTGTCCGACGTCAGTTCGCCATTCTTGCGCTCGGTGTGAACCTTGCGTTCGAATTCGTAAAAGGCGATCTGGCGCACGACCGTATTGATCATGTCCTCGACCTTCTGGGCAAGCATCGCCTTGCGTTCCTGCCGGTCCTTCGTCTTTTCCAGAAGTGAGCGGAAGGTCAGCATTTCGCCGAAGACGGAGGCTGTTTCGGCAAGCGTCAGCGGGGTGGACGCCATGAGTGCACCCTGGCCGCCTGCCAGAACCTGATGCACGCCATGGCCAAGCTCGTGCGCCAGCGTCATCACATCGCGCGGCTTGCCCATATAATTGAGCAGAACGTAAGGATGCGCCGACGGAACGGTTGGATGCGCAAAGGCACCCGGAGCCTTGCCGGGACGCACCGGCGCGTCGATCCACTTCTTGTCGAAAAAGGTGCGTGCAATATCGGCCATCTCCGGCGAGAAGCCGTGATATGCCGAAAGAACCGTATTTTTCGCCTCGTCCCATCCGATTATCGCCTGCGGTGTATGCGGCAGCGGCGCGTTGCGATCCCAATGGTTCATGGTTTCCATACCGAGCCACCGCGCCTTCATCGCATAATAGCGGTGCGACAGGCGAGGATAGGCATCGCGAACGGCGGATGCCAGCGCATCCACGACTTCGCGCTCGACGCGATTGGCCAGATGGCGCGAATCCGCAATGTCCTGGAAACCGCGCCAGCGGTCGGAAATTTCCTTGTCCTTGGCGAGTGTATTGGTGATGAGCGTGAAGCTGCGCAGATTTTCGCGGAAGGTCTTGGCCAGCGCCTCGGACGATTTGCGGCGCACTTCGCCATCGGCATCCTGCAATCCGTTCAGGGCCGGTTCCAGCGTCAGTTCTTTGCCGTCGATTTCGAAGCGCAGATCCGTCATCGTCTCGTCGAACAGGCGGTTCCAGGCGCCACGACCGGTTATCGATTTTTCGTGGAAAAGCTGTTCCACCCGGTCTTCGAGCTGGTAGGGCCGGTCTTTGCGAAGGTCGATAACCCACGGGCGGTAGTGGCCGAATGTCTTGTCGGCATCGAGCGCCGAAAGGATATGCGCTTCCTCAACGAGATTGAGTTCGAGCGCGAAAAACAGGAGATGCGCACTGGCATCGGTCATTTTCTGCTGCACGTCGCCATAAAGCTTGGCACGTTTCGGATCGGATGTGTCGCCTGCGTAGACCAGCCCGGCAAAGGAAACGATCCGGCCCAGCAGCTCTTCCAGCTTCTCATATTCGACCAGCGCTTCGCCGAGCTTGCCTTCCGTGCCGCGCTGCGCTTCGGCTGCGAGCGTGCCCTTCCAGCGCTTCTCGAAAGCAACGGAATCGTCCTGTGCTTGTTTCAGGTCGCGCTCAAGTTCGGGCGAATCAATCCCGGAGTAGAGATCGCCGAGATTCCATTCGGGAAGGCCAGCCAGCGCGTCGGCTCCATGCCCCGAGTGCTTTGCAGCAACGCTGGCCCAAGATTTCATGCGCATTCGGATACCTTCCAGACTGAGACAAGGCCAACTAGACGCCGCCCTTAAAGATTTCGTTCACCGGCTTTTTTGAAGGCTTATTTAGAACCCTGTGCCAGTATGATCCAGAGTACAACGTAACTTCTGGATGCAATTCGACAAATCTTTCATGGCAGCAACGATACTCATAGTCGATGACGACCCCGTTCAACGCCGTCTTGTGGAGGCTGCGGTAACGCGTTTCGGCTATTCAGCCGTCACCGCCGATGGCGGCACTGCGGCATTGCGCGCATTCGATGGCCCGGACGGGGGAACCCTTCAGGCGGTCCTGCTCGATCTCGCAATGCCTGATCTCGACGGCATCGGGGTCTTGAAAGCGATGCGTGAGCGGGGCATTTCAGTTCCCGTCATCGTGCAGACCGCGCAGGGCGGCATCGAAACCGTTGTCACCGCAATGCGCCACGGCGCGTTTGATTTCCTCGTAAAACCGGCCTCGCCGGATCGCATTCAAGCAGCGATCGCGGCCGCGCTGAAAGTCGAGGCTTTCGAGGGGCAGGCGCGGCAGACTGCAAAGCGAGCGGGCAACAAGTCGCTTTCCTTCACCGATCTGATCACCGCAAGTCCGGCGATGGAGCGCGTTATCGCGCTTGGACGCAAGGCGGCTGGCTCGAACATTCCCATCCTGCTCGAGGGCGAATCCGGTGTCGGCAAGGAAGTCGTTGCGCGCGCCATTCAGGCTGCGGGAACGCGAAGTGCCAAGCCTTTCGTCACCGTCAATTGTGGCGCGATCCCGGCCTCGCTGGTCGAAAGCATCCTGTTCGGTCACGAAAAAGGCTCGTTTACCGGCGCGTCGGAAAAGCATGCCGGCAAGTTCGTCGAGGCCGACAAGGGCACGCTGTTTCTGGACGAGGTTGGCGACCTACCACTCGAAGCGCAGGTCAAGCTGCTGAGAGCCGTTCAGGAAGGCGAGGTCGATCCGGTCGGCGGGCGTTCCACGGTGAAGGTCGACATCAGGCTGATTTCGGCGACGCACAGAAATCTGGCTGATGCTGTCGAGCAAGGAAAGTTTCGCGAAGACCTGCTTTATCGTCTCAATGTCTTCCCGATTGTCGTTCCGCCGCTTCGCGAGCGCCGTGAGGATATTCCGCTGCTCGTGCGCCATTTCATGAAGCAGGCGGTCGAAACGGGCGGGCAGGGAGCTACGAAATCCATCTCCGGCGAGGCGCTTGCGCTTTTGCAGCGTTACGATTGGCCGGGCAATATCAGGCAGTTACAGAACGCGATCTTCCGTGCGTGCGTGCTTTCCGATGGCGATTTGCTGACGCAAGAAGAATTTCCGCATATCCGGGCGCAGGTCGAAGGGCCGGTCAGCCTGAGCGTGGAAGCCGACGACGACGCAGTTCTGCCGAAGATCGATGTAAAAAAGTCCGTCGAAGCTTCCGAACCATTGGCCGGATCGGCCAATTTCGGTCTGGTTCGGGTGACTGACCAGCGCGGAGAAGTGCGAAAACTGGCCGATATCGAGCTTGAGGCGATCCGTCTCGCCATCGAAAGATACAACGGCCATATGAGCGAAGTCGCGCGAAGGCTGGGCATCGGCCGGTCCACGCTTTACAGGAAACTCAAGGAATACGGGATCGATCCAGAGGCGCGCAACGACGGCTGATTGTCCCTATGACGCGGTAAACTTCTCGTTTACCATGACTGGCGCGACGAGATTTTCGCCTGTATATCGCCACGGTGTCACCGTATTTGGACTTCAATAAGCTGTGATTAACCATTAGGATCGATAGTCGGACGCGAATCTCCTTCGCATCCGGTTTCAAATCCGGGGACAAACGGCAGCCTGTAAGGCCTTTTGATTTGATTACAATCGAACGACACACGGACGCGCGCAGCCTCGATAAATTTGCCTGGCCCAAATGGCTGGCAGGGTTGATGGTTGCGTTTAGCTTCATGGCTATGATGCCAACAGCGGCGAGCGCGGAAACGCGAACGCTGAAGCTTTATTTCATTCACACAAAGGAACGCGCGGAGATCACCTTCAAGCGCAATGGTCGCTACGACCAGGCGGGCTTGAGGAAGGTCAACCAGTTCCTGCGCGACTGGCGTCGCAACGAGCCGACCAAGATGGACCCGCGTCTGCTGGATCTCGTCTGGGAGGCCTATCAGGAAGTCGGCGCTCGCGACTATATCAATGTCGTCTCGGCCTACCGTTCGCCCGCGACCAATTCCATGCTGCGCAGCCGCAGCAAGGGCGTTGCCAACAAAAGCCAGCACATGCTCGGCAAGGCGATGGATTTCTATATTCCGGGCGTGAAACTCAGCGCTCTGCGCGCGGCGGGCCTCAAGATGCAGGGCGGTGGCGTCGGCTACTACCCGACCTCCGGTTCGCCCTTCGTTCACTTCGACGTCGGCAATGTTCGCCATTGGCCAAAGATGAGCCGCCGCGAACTCGTGGCACTGTTCCCGAACGGCCAGACGCTTCACGTGCCGAGCGACGGCAAGCCTTTGCCCGGCTATGAGCAGGCGATGGCTTCCTACAAATCCCGTCGCAACAATGGCGGCGCAGGCATTGCGCTGGCCAGCGCATCGAGCGGCGGGTCCAAGCGTTCGGGTGGTCTTCTTGCAGCCTTCTTCGGCGGCGGCGCCGACGAGGAAGAGGATAACAACGATAGCGCAAGCACACGTGTAGCAGCAGCGCCTGCTCCAAGGCCACGTACGGCAACGCGTCAGCAGCCTGCTCCTGCCGCAGCCGAAGCTCCGCGCCCATCGATTCAGGTCGTTTCGCCGGAAGAGGCGCAGCGCGCCAATATTCCTGGCTATTCGGACGAACAGGACCAGACGCCGGAGACGATCATCGCGGCATTGCCAGCACGTAGTGTGCCGGTGCCGGGTATGGCGCCTCGTCCGCAGGCTCCAGTCGCCGCAGAAGTACCTGTGGCACAGACGCCGGATGTCGTTCCTTTCGGCCAGGCTTCGGCACCATTGCCGGAACAGCCTGTCGGTCAGGAAGACGCGCAGGTAGCACTCAACGTACCGCTACCGACCCGTCGCCCGGACTACACGCCGCCTGCCGAGTTGAAGACAACGGCTGAAGAAGAAGCACTGCTTCTGGCTCTCGCCAGCCCGGAAAAGCCGGATACGAGACCTGCCATTCCGATGCCGATTGCGCGTCCGGAAACCGCTCAGGCAGCATTGGCGCCAAAGGCGCCGACGCCGTCGGCTGCCCCGGTCGAGCCCAAGCAGGATCAGTTTGCGGTCGCGGCCTTGCCGTCGCAGCAGGAACCGATGGGCGTCTCTGCGCCGGTTGCAGACAAGGCTGATGCCGCTGCAATCGAAGCCGAGATCAAGGCTGGTAATGCACGGGTTGCGGCTCTCACCAGCCGTGCAGCGCCCGAGCAAGTCGCGTCGATCGGTAACGACATCGATCCGGCTGCCGCCAGCACGGGCGTCAAGACGACCCGCAAATCGGCTAAGCCGAGCGCGCAGGACAGCCAGCCCGACCGCAAGACGGTTGTGGTTGCCGCAGAGCCCAAGGCTGCCCGCTGGGCGCTTGGCAGCGGCGAGAAGGTTGCGACTGTTTCCGATGGAACGACCGCTCCGTCCTTCGCCTACAACCTCGTTCGCACGGCTCCGCGCGAAGTTTACACGGCAGGCTTCCAGCAGACCAACGGCCAGCAGACCGGCCGCTTCTCTGGCAAGGCTGTAGAGTTCCTCTCGGTGGCGCGCTTCGCAACCAACTGAGCTGATTGATGATAAAAAAAAGCCCGCGCCGGATGACCGGCGCGGGCTTTTTGTTGTTCGGTGCTTAGAGCGGTTCCGGTTTCAACGTCAGCGTGAGACACCCCCCTCTGCCCTGCCGGGCATCTCCCCCTCAAGGGTGGAGATTGGCTGACTTAACCATCCGCTTTCATTCTGCAACTTTAGCGATTGGTACCGCGCTTTAATGGCAGGCTAATCTCCACCCTTGAGGGGGAGATGCCCGGCAGGGCAGAGGGGGGTGATGTCCCGCAAGCGTTTCTGTTTTGAAGTTCTCGCTCAAACGCGCTTCAGTTTTGAAGCCTCACGGGCGAGCGCTTCGATTGCATCCCAATCCTTCGCGGCAACCAGATCATCGGGCGCCACCCAGGAACCGCCAACGCATACAACATTGGGAAGGCTCAGATAATCATTGGCGTTCTTTGCCGATACGCCGCCGGTCGGGCAGAATTTCATGCCGGCGAGCGGCGATGCGAGTGCTTTGAGGAACGAAGCGCCGCCGGCCTGTTCGGCGGGAAAGAACTTTACGAAATCAATGCCGGCCTGACGCGCGGCCATGATCTCGCCGGGCGTGATCGTGCCGGGCAGAAGCGGCACATCGCTATCTGCGGCAGCCGCCACCAGTTCACGGGTCAGGCCGGGGCTGACGATGAATTTCGATCCGGCTTTTGCCGCATCCTCGAACTGCTTGGGATCGAGGATGGTGCCGGAGCCGACAATCGCATCTTCGACTTCCGCTGCCACGCGACGAATGGATTCGAGTGCGGTCGGCGTGCGCAGCGTGATCTCGATTGCACGAAGGCCTCCCTTCGCGAGCGCGCGCGCCAGAGGCACGGCATCTTCGACATTCGCGATTTTCAGAACCGGAATGACCGGCTGGCCATCGAGAAGGGAAAGGAGGCGTTCGGTCTTGCTGGACATGATTTTGGGTCGCTCGTTACTCGTTTTCAAACGATTTAACAAAGCGGGCGCGCCAAGTCCATGCGTGTCAGTGCCGCGCCAGTCTTCGCGTCAGCCAATTCAGGAACGGAGGAAGAAGTCCGCTCGCTGCATGGGGTTGAGGGATGAGAGCCAGCTTTTCCGGCGTTCTGGCGGGCATTGAGGCGAGCAATTCGGTGTGGCGGCGATACGCCGTTGCCAGCTTGAGATGATACGAAAAGCGACGGTATCCCGGTCCATTATAGCCTCTGGCAAAGGCGTCCCAATCTTTCGCAGCGAGCACCGGTTTCAAGCCAGCTTTGTCGATATAGCGCGTCATGAGGCGGATTTGTCCGCCGACGCTGGTCCGTGCCTCGGCCACCAGCGCGTCGACATTCGAATAGCCCAGCCAGGACCAATGGCTGCCCATCACTTGCCCTATGCCCCATGAAACGCTTTCGAGCGCGGCTTTCCTGTCGATTTCAGATGCGCGAGACAACAGTCGCCAGCGTGCCGCTTGTGTTTTCGGGTTGGCGATTTCGCCTGCCTTGGGCGATGAAAGGCCAAGCGCACGCGCTTTGTCGCGTTTCTCCGGTGAAAGCCTTCTGTCGAAGTAATGCCCTTCGAAGCGGATGAGAGGTTCGGGCCTGCCATTTATGGTCGCGAAGGCCTTGCCGCCGCTTTCGACCTCGGCCACCGCCAGCAAGGCGGCGGGTTCAATGCCTAGGTCTTTGGCGACTTCTGCGATTTCCTGAATTGTCTGGCGCGTGAACATGATTTTTCTCTCCTGTCTGTGGGACAAGTCTCGGCGCTTCTGCGGAGAGGTGAATAAAATCAGGGGCGCTTTTTCGAAGGGCTGCTTGCTTGCATTCCCAAGTTATTGATCGTCAATGATAATTTCTGCGCCTTGAATCCAATGCAATGAGCAGATACGTCAGGCCGCAAAATATCTATTCACATCAGAGCTCATGTTCAAAGTTGCCGCCCTTTATCGATTCTGCAAACTCGACGCGTTCGAGGAATTGCGCGCGCCGCTGGCTGCGTTCTGCTGCGGCAAGGGCATCAAGGGTACGCTGCTTCTCGCGCATGAGGGCATAAACGGCACCGTTGCCGGGACAGACAAAGCGATCGACGCGCTTCTCGCATGGTTTACCAACATTCCCGAATTCGACGGGATGGAGATCAAGTTCAGCACCGCCGAGACCATGCCGTTTCACCGGATGAAGGTGCGCCTGAAAAGCGAAATCGTCACCATGGGCGTCGAGGGTATCGATCCGACGAAAAGCGTCGGCACTTATGTCGAGGCTGCAGACTGGAATGCGCTCATAGCCGACCCGGATACGGTGGTGATCGATACGCGCAATGATTACGAGGTGTCGCTCGGCACATTCGACAAGGCGCTCGACCCTGAAACCAAGACGTTTCGTGAGTTTCCTGAGTGGATCGCGCAGAACCGAGACGCGCTGGAAGGCCGCAAAGTCGCGATGTTCTGCACCGGCGGCATACGCTGCGAAAAGGCGACCGCCTATGTGAAGTCGCTGGGCATCGACGATGTTTTCCACCTCAAGGGCGGAATCCTGAAATATCTCGAAACTGTGCCGGAAGAAGAAAGCCTCTGGAAAGGCGAGTGCTTCGTATTCGATGAGCGCGTTTCGGTCGGTCATGGGCTGGAGCAGGGGGATGCGCAGCTTTGCCGGGCATGCCGCCATCCGCTGACGCCGCAAGAGCGGCTTTCGCCGAAATTCGAGGAAGGCGTGTCCTGCCCGCACTGCCATGAAACGCGCAGCGAAGAAGACCGTGCGCGCTACGCAGAGCGGCACAAACAGGTGATGCTTGCCGAGGCGCGTGGCAAAGGTCCGCATATCGGCAACTGACACACTTTTGCACGACATGCTTTCGGCAGAAATTGCCTACCTGTCATTGTAATGACGTGAGGCCCTGCCTACCTCTCCGGAACACGAAACCTCGCCAGTTCTGGCGATGGTATAGACCGGAGGCACTATATGCTCGATCCCAAGAAGCTGCTTAACGACCTTCTCGGTTCTCAAGTTCCCGGAACGCAATCGTCGGTTCGCGACAAGGCCGGACAGGCCGTGCAGCTTGCCAAGGACAATCCGCTGGCATCAGGTGCAATCGCGGCATTTCTGCTCGGCACCGGCACGGGACGTTCCATCGGTGGCTCCGCATTGAAGCTCGGCGGCCTCGCAGTGGTCGGTGGCCTCGCCTACAAGGCCTATCAGAATTATCAGGCCGGTAAGCAGCCGGAGCAGGCATCTGCAACGGAAGAACAGCAGCTTTTGCCGCCGCCGGAAGACAATAGTTTTCATCCTTCGCAGGCGCCGCAGGGCGAGGGTGAATTCGCGCTGACATTGGTGCGCGCGATGATCGCGGCTGCAAAAGCGGATGGTCACGTCGATAATGAAGAGCGCCAGAAGATCGCCGACAAGCTCAGCCTTTCCGGCATCGGGCAGGAAGGTGAACAGTTTCTGCTCGGCGAACTCGACAAGCCGCTGAATATCGAAGAGCTGGTATCGCTGGCGCAGACCGATGCGCAGAAGGTCGAGCTTTATACGGCTTCGCGCCTTGCTATAGAGCCCGATTCACGCGTCGAACGCGGCTATCTCGACATGCTGGCTGGACGGTTGAAATTGCCGGATGCGCTGATCGACCATGTCGAGGCGACTGTTTCTGCGGCGAAGGTTCCGGCCTGAAGCATAAGATCTGGAGCGCTTTAACGGTTTAATTTTTCATTAACCAATAGGGCGCATCCTTGATCCTAGTCGGATCTGCTTCTCCTCCTCCCAAGCAAGATCCCGAATTGGGCGGTCACAGTGGCCGCCCTTTTTGTGCGCCAACGCAATATGTTTTAATCATAAAATTTCATACTTGAAATGTTTTCGGGCATCTGCAATCCTTCGAATGTAGCGAGGGAAAGTGGATGACGGAGCCTGCTCACGGCCATCATGGTGCGGAACTGCAATTCCGCGACCGCATGTCCTATGGCGACTATCTGCATCTCGACCGGATTCTGGATGCGCAGTTTCCGCTTTCAGACGCCCATGACGAAATGCTTTTCGTCATCCAGCACCAGACATCCGAACTCTGGATGAAGCTCGCAATTCACGAAATCCGCTCTGCCATGAAGGCGATCCGCGAGGATCGACTGCAGCCAGCATTCAAGATGCTGACGCGTGTCGCGCGCATTTTCGAGCAGCTCAACAGTGCCTGGGACGTGCTGCGCACCATGACGCCCAGCGAATACACGCAGTTTCGCGATGCTCTTGGCAAATCTTCTGGTTTTCAATCCTGGCAGTATCGTGAAATCGAATTTCTCGCGGGCAATCGCGTCGAAGCGCTTATGCAGCCGCATGCGCATCTTGCCGGGGTGACGGCCGATCTGGAGAAAATCCTTTCCGAACCCAGCCTTTACGATGAGGCGCTTCTTCTGCTTGCGCGATCCGGTTTCGATATCGGAGACGAAGCGCAGCGGACCGACTGGCGCGCCAAGCGCGCGGAAAACCAGAAGGTCATGGAGGCGTGGCAGGTGATCTACCGCGCGCCGGAAACGCATTGGATGCTTTACGAACTGGCCGAAAAACTGGTCGATTTCGAGGATTACTTCCGCCGCTGGCGCTTCAACCATGTCACTACGGTCGAGCGCATCATCGGGCTGAAGCGCGGGACAGGCGGGACGGGCGGTGTTTCCTATCTGCGCAAGATGCTCGAAGTGGAACTCTTTCCGGAACTGTGGAAATTACGCACCGAACTCTAAGAAAAAGGGACAATTCCCGCACCGTTCGGTACGAAACTTGGGAACTATTAGGGTCAAACGAAGAAAATGGGAGAATTTCGAATGAAAAAACTAATTGCAGCGGCTGCTTTCGGCCTTTCGATGAGCGTGTCGGGACTGGCTTTCGCTGAGCCGGTAAAGGTCGGCATGATCACCACGCTTTCCGGCGGCGGTGCGGGCCTCGGCATCGACGTGCGCGACGGCTTCATGCTGGCGGTCAAGCAGGCCGACAATAAGGATCTTGAAGTCGTCATCGAAGACGATGCACAGAAGCCGGAACTGGCCGTGCAGATCGCCGACAAGATGCTTCAGAGCGACAAGGTCGATATTTTGACCGGCATCATCTGGTCGAATCTGGCCATGGCCGTCGTGCCGAATGTCGTGAGCCAGGGCACCTTCTATTTGTCGACCAATGCCGGGCCTTCCGCACTGGCGGGCGCGAATTGCAACGAGAACTATTTCAACGTCTCGTATCAGAACGACAATCTGCATGAAGGAATGGGCAATTACGCTACGACCAGCGGCATCAAGAAGATGTTCATCCTCGCGCCGAACTACCCGGCGGGTACGGATTCGCTGAATGGTTTCAAGCGCTTCTACAAGGGCGAACTGGTCGGCGAAGTCTACACCAAGCTCGGCCAGACCGACTATGCGGCGGAAATCGCGCAAATCCGCGATTCCGGCGCGGATTCGGTGTTCTTCTTCCTGCCGGGCGGCATGGGCATCTCCTTCATGAAGCAATATGCGCAGTCGGGCATCGAAATCCCCGTCATGGGACCGGGCTTCTCGTTCGATCAGGACGTGCTGGGCGCGATCGGTGATGCGGCAATCGGCGTCAAGAACTCTTCGCATTGGTCGAAGGATCTCGATAATGCCGAGAACAAGCAATATGTCGAAGCCTTCAAGGCCGAATATGGCCGCCTGCCTTCGCTCTACGCGACGCAGGGCTACGACACGGCAAACCTGATCCTGGCTGCCATGTCGAAGGCCGACGTGAAGGACAAGGACGCGTTCCGTGCGGCACTCAAAGCGGCTGATTTCAAGTCGGTGCGCGGCAAGTTCACCTTCAACACCAACAATCACCCTATCCAGGACATCTATGTCCGCGAGGTGATCAAGGAAGACGGTGTGCTGACCAACAAGATCGTGGAAACGACCTTCACCGACCATAAGGACGCCTACGCGGCTGAATGCAAAATGTGAGATGGCGTTCCCCCGATTTACGGGGAGTATCGCACATCGAGTTCGACCCCCACTCCGTCGCGCTTCGCGCGCCACCTCTCCCCCGATCGACGGGGGAGAGGAAATGCCAAGGCTGGCTCCTTTCCTCTCCCCTTTTGAGGGGAGAGGTGCCGAGCAAAGCTCGGCGGAGTGGGGGTAAGTCGTGCCGTATGCGATTGCCCTGCTATCAATGTTCGCCCTTTCCAATCGAACACCCGAACTGATGGAATCTGATCCTTGTCCACGGCGCTCCTGATTGAGCAACTTCTGAACGGTCTGCAGTTTGGCGTGACGCTGTTTCTGATGGCGGCGGGGCTGACGCTGATTTTTGGCGTGATGGGCTTGATCAATCTCGCCCATGGCTCGCTCTATATGGTCGGTGCTTTCGCCTGTGCTGCGGTGGCCGCGGCGACAGGTTCGTTCTGGATCGGCCTTGCGGCAAGTCTCGCGGCTGCGGCAGCGGCGGGCGCATTGGTTGAAATTCTGGTGATACGCCGCCTCTATGATCGTGACCATCTGGATCAGGTTCTGGCGACTTTCGCGCTTATCCTGATCTTTTCCGAAGGTACGCGCTGGCTGTTCGGCTCGTTTCCGCTTTATCTCGATATTCCCTCGCAGCTTGCGGGCGCGGTTACGCTGCCGGGTGGCGGGCGCTATCAACTCTACCGGCTGGCGATTATCGGTGTCGGTGTTGCAGTTGCGGTCGGGCTCTATCTGCTGATTTCCAAGACGCGGCTTGGCATGCGCATCCGCGCCGGCGAATCCGACCGCGAGATGATCGGCGCTTTGGGCGTCGATATCCGCACGCTCTACACCGTGGTTTTCGCGCTGGGTGCGGCTCTTGCCGGGCTGGCGGGAGCGCTGGTCGGCGCTTTGCAATCCGTGCAGGTGGGCATGGGCGAACCGGTGCTGATCCTTGCCTTCGTGGTGATCGTGATCGGTGGCATCGGCTCGATCAAGGGCGCGCTGGTGGGTGCTGTTCTGGTCGGAATGATCGACACGATGGGGCGCTTTTTGTTGCCCAAGCTGTTTGCTGCCATGTTGGGCGCTTCGCAAGGCGCCAGCGTCGGCGCGGCGGTTGCCTCGATGCTCATCTATATCGTGATGGCGTTGATCCTCGCATTCAGGCCGAAGGGCCTGTTCGCGGCAAATGCGTGAAGGCGGATCGATGACCAGAGAATTCGCCACCAACCTCTTTCTCGCTCTGCTGCTACTGGCGGTTCCTTTCGCGGCACTCGCTATGGACGAGCCATTCTACGTCACGCTTGCAACGCGCACCGCAATTCTGGCGCTGGCCGCGGTCGGCCTCAATCTGGCGCTGGGGCTTGGCGGGCTCGTCTCTTTCGGACATGCCGCATTCTTCGGGATAGGCGGCTATGTGGCGGGCATTTTCGCCACCCATGCCTTCAGCAGTCAGCCCATGTTTTCCTGGCCGTTCGAGTTCATGGGCAGCAACCAGATGCCTGTCATCTGGCTGACCGCAATCGTGGTCTGCGCTTTGGTGGCGCTGCCGATCGGCGCGATCAGCCTGCGAACGGCTGGCGTCTACTTCATCATGATCACACTGGCCTTCGCGCAGATGATCTATTATTTCGCGATTTCCTGGCCCGCCTATGGCGGCGAGGACGGATTGTCGATCTATGTGCGCAATGCGTTTCCGGGGGTTAACACGGCCAATGCGCTGACGTTCTTCCTGATCTGTTACGGGCTTTTGATGCTCAGTCTGTTGCTGTTCTGGGCTGTAGCTGGCTCGCGCTTCGGCACGGCGCTTCAGGCCGGGCGGCAGAACGCAGTGCGGCTTGCCGCAGTCGGCATCGCGCCGTTCCGTGTCAGGCTCGTGGCATTCACGATTTCGGCGATGATAACGGGTCTGGCTGGCGCACTTTTTGCGGATTTAAACCGCTTTGTCGGCCCCTCCATGCTTTCCTGGCACATGTCGGGCGAGTTGATTGTGCTTATCATTCTTGGCGGCACGGCGCGGCTTTTCGGGCCGCTGGCAGGGGCAATGCTGTTCGTCGTTTTCGAGTTCGCGCTCGGCGGGTTGACCGAGCATTGGCAGTTCTTCCTTGGGCTCATTCTGCTTGGTGTCGTGCTGTTTGCGCGTGGCGGTCTCATTGGCCTGATTGCCGGAAAGGCGGACCATGGCTGAGCCGATCCTTTCCATCCGCGATCTGAAGAAAAGCTTCGGCGCGTTGAAGGCGACCGATGGCGTGAGCATCGATGTGCGGCCGGGTGAAATCCATGCGCTGATCGGCCCGAACGGGGCCGGAAAAACGACGCTGATCCACCAAATCTCCGGCACGGTGCTGCATGACAGCGGCACGATCCATCTTGGCGGAGAGGATATTGGAGCGCTGGGTGTTGCCGAGCGTGCGCGGCGTGGCCTTGGGCGAAGCTTTCAGATTTCGTCGCTTGCGCCGGAATTCTCGACCCTGCGCAATGTGATGCTGGCCGTACAGTCGCGGCAGGGGTCGAGTTTCCGTTTCTTCAAACCGGCTAAAAGCGACCGCTCCCTGATCGATCCGGCCATGGCGATGCTGGAACGCACCGGGCTGGCCGAGCGCGCCAAAGTGCCCGCAGCCGAGCTTTCGCATGGCGAGCGGCGTAAGCTGGAAATCGCAATCGCTTTGGCGCTCAGGCCGAAAGTCTTTCTGCTCGACGAGCCGATGGCCGGCATGGGCGCGGAGGGCGCGCGCAGCCTGACCGGGTTCCTCGACGCGCTGCGGCACGAGGCGCCGATCCTGCTGGTCGAGCACGATATGGACGCGGTGTTTGCCCTGGCTGACCGGATTTCGGTTCTGGTCTATGGCCGCGTTATCGCTTCCGGCACGGTCGATGAGATACGCGGAGATGCCGAGGTGCGCCGCGCTTATCTGGGAGAGCAGCCATGAGTTTGCTCGAAGTAGCCGGTCTCGAAACATTTTACGGCGCATCGCAGGCGCTTTTCGGCGTCGATCTGGCGGTCGAAAAGGGCGAAGTCGTCGCTTTGATGGGCCGCAATGGCATGGGCAAGACGACCACCATCCGCTCCGTGATGGGGTTGAATCGTCCGCGCGCTGGTGGGATCCGCTTCAATGGCGCGGACATTGCCGGAAAGCGGGCATATCGAATTGCGCGACTTGGTTTGGGGCTTGTGCCGGAGGGAAGGCGTTGTTTTCCCAATTTGACAATCCGCGAAAATCTGGTCGCTGCCGCGCGCAAGGGCGAGTGGACGCTGGACCGCGTCAACGCGCTTTTCCCGCGCCTGAAGGAGCGTCAGGACCAGTATGCGAATACGCTTTCGGGCGGCGAGCAGCAGATGCTGGCCATCGGCCGCGCGCTGATGACCAATCCGACGCTGCTCATTCTCGACGAGGCGACGGAAGGGCTGGCGCCTGTCATTCGCAACGACATCTGGGCGGCGATCCGGCAGTTGAAGGCGCAAGGGCAGTCGATCCTCGTCGTGGACAAGACGCTTGCCGAGCTTCTGCCGGTGGCCGACCGCTGCTTCGTTCTCGAGCGCGGCAAGACGATTTTCAACGGTGCGCCTTCTGAACTCACCAGCGAGTTGCAGGAAAAATATCTCGGCGTCTGAACCGGGAATGCACCGATTTCCAGGGAGTTTTACGACCATGACCACGCAACCTGTTCACCAGATTCTTCATCCCTCGGAGTGGAAGGCCGCGAAAGGCTATGCCAATGGCGTGCTTGCGGAAGGCCGCATGATCTTCCTTGGCGGGCAGATCGGCTGGACAGGCGATCAGGTGTTCGAAGCCAAGGATCTCGCCGGGCAGACGCGCCAGACGCTTGCGAATATCGTCGAAATTCTGCGCGAGGGCGGCGGCGGGCCTGAGCATATCGTCAAGATGACTTGGTATGTGACCAGCAAGGCTGAATATCTCGCGGATTTGAAGGGCATCGGTGCGGCCTATCGGGATATTATGGGCAAGCATTATCCGGCCATGGCGATGGTGCAGGTGGTGGCGCTGATGGAGGATGAGGCGAAGGTGGAGATCGAGGCGACGGCGGTTTTGCCGAGGTAAATCTTCGAAGTTTGCGCTCTACGTTGCCCCCCTCTGGCCTGCCGGCCATCTCCCCCACGGGTGGGGAGATTGGCTTTCACATGTGATTTCGCCAATCGTTGAAGATTTAGCGCCATCGACAAACACAGCCAATCTCCCCACCTGTGGGGGGGATGGCCGGTAGGCCAGAGGGGGGCAACGTCGAGCGCCGAACTAACTAAGCTTTCCGCTCTGCCAAAAAATCCCCGATCCTCCCCAGCGCGCGCTGGATGTTTTCTTCGGAATTCGCATAGGAAACGCGAATATAGCCTTCGCCGAGAATGCCGAAATCAGGCCCGCCGATAAGCGCAACGCCTGCGTCTTCGAGCAAAGCGGATGCCAGTTTCTTGGCTTTCCAGCCGGTCTCCGAAATATTTGGAAAAGCATAAAACGCGCCTTTGGGCGTGGCGCAGGAGATGCCGGGCAGGGCGTTCAGCCCTTTGACGACTAGTTTGCGACGACGGTCGAAGGCTGCCATCATTGTCGCGACTGCATCCTGTGGACCGTCGATCGCTGCGATGCCAGCATATTGGCTCGGCGCGTTTACGCAGGACCAGCAATTGACTGCCAGCTTGCGCACCTTGTCGTAGAGATTTCCGCTTTCCGGTCCGTTTGGCCAGATCGACCAGCCCATGCGCCAGCCGGTCATGGCCCATGTCTTCGACCAGCCATTGAGGACGATCAGCCGGTCGCGGATTTCGGGAAAGGTCAAAAGCGAGCAGTGTTTTTCGCCGTCATAGGTCATGACGTCGTAAATTTCGTCGGACATGATCGCGACATGCGGATGGGCGGCGAGGCCTTTTACCAGCTTTTCGATCTCGGATTTCGGCGTAACGCCGCCGGTCGGATTGGCGGGCGAATTGAGGATCAGCAGGCGCGTTTTGGGCGTGATCAGGGAAAGCGTTTCTTCCGCTGAGAAGGCGAAGCCGTTTTCTTCACGGATTGGCACCGGAATAGGCTTTGCGCCGGTGAACTCGATCATCGAGCGATAGATCGGAAAACCGGGATCGGGATAGAGAATTTCAGCGCCCGGCTCGCCGAACATGACAATCGCTGCATACATTGTCGGCTTTCCGCCGGGCATGATCATTACCGTGTCCGGCGAAATCTCGACGCCGGTGAGCGATAGGGTGCGCCGGGCGACGGCCTCGCGCGTTGCCAGAAGGCCGGTCGCTGGTGTGTAGCCGTGGTGGCCGTCGCGCAGCGCTTTGATGGCGGCTTCGACGATGTGTTCGGGCGTTTTGAAATCAGGCTGGCCAATCCCCAGATTGACGATGTCGCGGCCTTTTTCGGCAAGGGCTGTGGCGCGCGCGAGAACGGCGAAAGCGTTTTCCTCGCCCATGCGATCAAAAGCTGCGATTGTCTGGAGCATTGCCAGTATCCCCCCTGGTTCTTCAAAAAATTCATTGTTTTTGAAAGGGTTCGGGCCTGAATGTCAAACGGAATGGAAAATCGATGGTCACGGAATTGAAGAATTGGCAGCCGCGCCCGAGGCCGGAACGCAAGGTTCTGGACGGGCATTTCGTTAGGCTCGAACCGCTTGATGCTGCGGCCCATGGCGATGCGCTTTTTGACGCTTCTTCCGTTGCCGATGCCGACCAGCGCTTTCGCTGGCTGCCGGAATTCTCGCCGTCCGAGCGCGAAGATTTCCAACCCTGGCTGGAAAAGGCGCAGGGTAGCGAAGACCCGCTGTTCTTCACGGTGATCGATAAGGCCAGCGGCAAGGTGGGCGGGCGGCAGACGCTGATGCGTATCGATCCGGCAAATGGCGTTGCCGAAATCGGCAATATCTATTGGGGGCCGCTCCTTTCGCGAAAGCCCGCCGCGACCGAAGCGCAATTCCTGTTCATGCGCTATATCTTCGACGATCTCGGCTATCGGCGTTACGAATGGAAATGCAACAACAACAACGAGCCTTCGAAGCGTGCGGCAGAGCGTTTCGGTTTTACCTTCGAAGGCCTGTTTCGCCAGCATCTCATCGTTAAGGGTGAAAATCGCGATACGGCGTGGTATTCGATCATCGATAGCGAATGGCCTGCGCTGAAACGCGCCTATGAAGCTTGGCTCGATCCGGCTAATTTCGACGCGACAGGGCAGCAGATACGCAAGCTCGAAGACTTCCGGTCCTGAAGGGCCGCCAAAGGAATACACGTCGATGGCGCATGGGCATAGCCATGAAGCAGGACATGAGCATGGACACAGCCATGGCATGGGCCATGTTCACGGCTCCGGCGACAAGAAACGCGTTCTGATTGCAGCCTGCCTGACGGGCGGGTTCATGATTGCCGAGGCTATCGGCGGTGTTCTGACAGGCTCGCTGGCGCTGCTTGCAGATGCCGGGCACATGCTGACGGATTCGGTTTCGCTGGTGCTGGCCTGGTATGCGTTTCACCTTGCCGGGCGCGCTGCCACGTCGCGCCTGACCTATGGCTTCGACCGGGTGAAGACGCTGGTTGCCTACACAAACGGGCTTACTGTTTTCGCCATCGGCCTGTTCATCGTCTACGAGGCCTATCACCGTTTCAGCGAACCTACACCCATACTTGGCGGCCCGATGCTGCTGATTGCGGGGATGGGACTTGCCGTGAATATCGCGGCATTTTTCATCCTGCATGGCGGCGACCGCGAGAGCCTGAACATGCGCGGCGCGATCCTGCATGTGCTTGGCGATTTGCTTGGGTCGGTTGCGGCTATCGTTGCAGCGGTCGTGATTTTGGCGACCGGCTGGTATTTGATCGATCCGATCCTTTCGGTTCTCGTCGCGCTGCTGCTTTTCCGCAGCGCGTGGGCGTTGGTGAAGGAATCCGGCCATCTTCTGCTTGAAGGCGTTCCGCAAAGTCTCGACCGGGACGACATCGCACGCGACCTCGCAGCTTCGATCGCGGATGTCCGCGAGGTGCATCACATGCATGTCTGGTCGCTCGACGGTTCGAAGAACATCGCGACGCTTCATGCCTGCCTGAATGAGGGTGCGGACCCGCATGTCGCGGTCAGCGCGATCAAGAAAAGACTGGCGTCAACGCATGGAATAAGCCATGCGACCGTCGAGCCGGAATTCGATTGCTGCGCGGATTCGCATGGCGATCACGAACATGGCGAAGAAATTGTGCCGGACGGGCATGACCACGAACATGCAGGTCATCGTCACTGATCGGCTTTAAGTGTATTGTTTACGCAATTCCGGATGGAAAACCGCCCCCATTTTCCCGGAATTGCTCCAACCAAAGGGAATTGGCATGAAAAGGGATAGCCGAAACGCGCTGATTGCGTCGGCGTGGATATTGTTGACCTTCGGCATTGGCGGATATTTCCTGCCGAAGGTGATACTCGCCGTCGGCGATTTCTCGCCGATCGCAGCAGGCGGTGTCGCAGCACTTTTCGTGCTCGCCTTCTTCATGGTGTTCTGGCTGCGCGGGCGATACCAGCGCAGGCATGGCAGGTAAGAGCCCTTTTGCAAATTCTGCCCTGCCGGACATCTAGCGCAGTTTTCTGCGCTTTCGGTGCTCACGTACCAAATGTACGCTCCGCTCGTCGCAAGGGCGACCCCGAAAACCACGCTATATGACTCGGCAGAGCGAATTATCAAAAGGGCTCTAAGACGATTACACGCTGAGGCTTGCCGTCAAAAGTAGCAGGCCGAGCAGGAACACGAAACCCGCACCGCCAATTTCAATGGCCGCATGAACCCGGTTTCCGGCGCGTCCATCGCCCGCCATCGCAACCGCCCAGTTCTTTGCCGTAACCGCCAGGATCGCGAGGATCGAGACGGTGATTGCGGTGCCGATCGACATTGCAAGCACGGACAGGACGCCGCCGAGCCAAAGCTGGTTCAGGAAGGCGAAGGTCAGCACGATCAGCGCACCAGAGCATGGGCGCAGGCCGACTGCGGTGACGGCCGACCATGCGGTTTTCCAACTGAAATTATCGCCTGAAAGCTGTTTCGGGTCCGGTGCATGAGAATGGCCGCAGGTTTCGCAGACTGGAACAGCACTATGGCTGTGGCTGTGCGAATGCGCGTGATGACCATGATGATGATGGTCATGTCCGCAATTGTCGTGGTGGTGGTGATCGTCATGCGCCGCGTGCGCCGCAGACAGGCTGTGCGCCGGATTTGCGCCGAACATGCCGCGCAAGCGCGGCGCCGCCTTGCTCCACAGGAGCCACGCGCCGAAAGCCGTAATCAGCGCGTAGCTGACGACTTCCAGAAACCAGGTTGCGTTCGTCATCGAGACGGATGTTCCGCGCAGGACGAAGAAGGCCAGCGCAATGACGATGATTGCGGTCAGGCCCTGCAGGACTGCCGATACGAAGGAAAGCATGATGCCGCGGCGCAATGCGACTTCATTTGCCAGCATGTAGGATGAGATGACCGCCTTGCCATGGCCGGGGCCGGCGGCATGGAAAACGCCATAGGCGAAGGACAGGCCAACGAGCAGCCATGGCTGTCCGCCATCGTCGCGCATGGCTTTCAGCGCGCCGGTGAGCGAGCGGTAGAAGCCCTGCTGCTGGACATTGATCCAGTTCAGCCAGCCGGAGAAAAACCCGGTCGAGGGGATCATCGCCTCATTCGTACCAATGCCCAGCGAGCTCTGCGCGTGAGCGCGGGCAAGGAAGTGTGTTAAGATATATGTTATCAACAAAAGTCCGAAAACCACGCGGACGGTATTCTTCTTCACGGTCTATCCCTCGGCTTTGCAGTTCAGTTCGAGACGCGTCGCAAAAATCTTGCTCATGTCGGTTCCGGATGGATCGTTGAAGAACGCATCCGTCAATTTGCTCTGGTTCTGCGCGAGTGCCTCGTCCGGGTCAGGACGGACAACGCTGCGCGTGCACCATGCGGGCAGATTGCTCACGGCCATGTTCTCGTCGTCTACGAAATCGATGGCAGTGTAGAAGGTCGGGTCATAAACGCCGAAATCGATCTTGCCGGATAGCGGCAGGGGTTCGGCAGGTTCGGATTCGAACAGGATGATGAGCTGGTCGTGCTCGTAATTCGCGATGAACTGCGCTGGCGGCTTCATCTTGAAATCCTTGCCGTCGATCGTGACGAGCTGGAAATAGTCGAACTCGGCAAGCGATTGGAAGACGGTGTCGGCAACGTCGTGAAGCTCGTCGTCATCCAGCTTGAGGTCGGAATTCTTGTCGAATTCCATCAACACCGTGCTGGAGAAAAGATCGTCGAAGCGCCAGAGATGTCGCAGGGATTTCACGCTCTTGCCATCCTCCGCAAGCACCACGTCGAGGCGGGCTTCGGCAAAGACATGCGGGTGAACGCGCGCGGCAGATGTCGAGCAAAGCATGGCGGCCAGCGTCATGGCTGCCATGGTGCAATAGGATCTTATCGACGTTGATTTGCCGGTCGGCCGATTCATGGTCTCGAAACTCATCATAAAGCGGGCGAATTTGGGACGGGAACCACCAATTCTGCCGGATATTTATATAAAGTTTTAAATCGTTCTTTGTGCGTCCAACAGGACGCAGGGCGATTTAATGCGTTGTTTCGACCTTGAACCAATGCACCAGGAAGTCAACGAAAACGCGGATTTTTGCGGGCAGGTAGCGGCGGTGAGGATAGACGGCGAAAATGCCGCCGCCCGGAATTATGCGCTCGTCCAGCAGGCTGACCAGCCGTCCCGCTTCGATTTCTGGGGCCGCGATGAAATCCGGCAGGATCGCGAAGCCAAGCCCCGAAACCGTTGCGGCACGGGCTGCCAGCGGGCTGTTGACCTCCATCGGCCCCGATACGCCGACCGTAATGACTTCGCCGTTTTCGCCAAGAAACGGCCAGTTGGTAAGCCAGCGGCCATTGGTGTCGATGATGCAGGGAAGCTTGCTGAGTTCCTGAGGCGTCTTCGGGCTACCGTGTTTTTCGATCAGGTCGGGGGAGGCGCAGAGGCGAACCGAAAAGGGCGAAAGCCTGCGTGCGATGAGGGAGGAATTTTCCAGCCTCGAAATGCGAATCGCCAGATCGAAGCCTTCCTCGACCAGATCGACAAAACGGTCGTCCAGATGGATATCGAGCACAATGTCTGGGTATTGCTTTACGAACTCTACCAGCGACTGGCCGATGGGCGCATCTGCAAAGGTACGCGGCGCGCTGAGCTTTATGCGGCCGCGCACGTCACCGGATGAATCACGGACGGCATCGGCAAGGCTATCTACTTCGCGGACGATTTCGGATGCGCGGCGGTAATAGGTGTGACCGGCTTCGGTCAGCGAAAACTGGCGCGTCGTGCGGTTGAGAAGCAATGCGCCGAGTTCGTCCTCGAGTTCGCGGACATATTTGGAAAGCAGCGCCTTCGAACGGCCGATTTTGCGCGCCGCTGCCGAAAAGCCTTCCGCCTCGACCACGTCGATAAAGGCGCGCATGCGGGTGAGTGTGTCCATGATCAGGCCTTTTCTGCGCGGTCGAGAATGGTTGCGGCGAGACGGATCAAAGCCATGTCGCTGTCTTTCGGGCCGAGCAGCGAGATGCCGAACGGTGCGCCCTGCACCATGCCGAGCGGTATCGTGATTTGCGGAAATCCGGACAGACCGGACCAGCATAAAAGCCGCAATGCGCGTTCGCGGTAAGCTTGCATCTCGTCGCTGGATCCGTCCTTCAATGGCGCGGCACCGGGAACTGTGGGCAGGATCAGAATGCCGTCATCGGCCAGCAGATCGGCGAGCTTTTCGCGGAAGAGATCGCGCTTCTTGGTTTCTTCTGCCGCATCAGCACTTTTTATCGTGCTGCCGTATTCGAAGCGCTCTTTGACGCCGGGGCCGAGATTGCGGTCCGCGCCGGAAATCCACTCGCCATGCGATTGCCACGCCTCAAAACCCTGAATTCTGCGGAAAGACCAATAAAGCTCGTCCACCGAAGCATTGATTTTGGCGGCATCGGGTTTCATGCCTAGCGCCTCGCAGACGAGATTTCGCATCGCGTGATATTCGGCCTCTTCCTCCGGGCCGAGAACCAGCGCGTCCAGCACTTCTGCAAAGAGCAGGCGTTGCGGAATTTTTTGGCCCTTATCCGGTCCGAGCAGAACTTCGCCAACTTTTTCGTAAGTGCCGATGTCGCGGGAAAACCAGCCGACCGTGTCGAGACTTGGCGAAAGCGGCATGATGCCATCGAGTGGAATGCGGCCCTGCGTCGTGCGCAGCCCGACGAGGCCGCAAAAACTTGCAGGCGCGCGGATCGAGCCGCCGGTGTCGGAGCCCAGCGCTATATCTGCCAGCGCTCCGGCGATTGCCGCTGCAGAGCCGGAAGACGAACCGCCGGTGACGCGGTCGGGAGCGGCGGAATTGATGGGCGGCGGGAAATGCGCGTTCAGGCCCATCAGCGAAAAGGCGAGTTCGTCGGTTTGGGTTTTTCCGGCAAACAGTGCACCGGCATTGAGGAGGCTTTCGACCGAGGGTGCGCTGCGAAGTGATTCGCCGCCGGCCTTCATCGGGTTGCCGCAGCCAGTCGGATAGCCTTTGACGTCGTAAATGTCTTTTACGGCCAGCAGCATATCCGCCAAAGGCCCGAATTCCGCGCTTTTTACTGGGCGATCCGGCAAATCGAGGAAGGCATTCAACTCGTCGCGCATGGGCTGCATTGTTCACCTTACGGATACGATATCGCCAACATCGTTCTGCAATGCAATTTTTTCAAGGTCAGGCAAATTTTTCGTTGATTGTGACACTCGACTTTCCTATATCCGCGCTTGCCCAAAGTCGCACGTGCCTGTGGGTGTCCGCCGACCCTCGAATGGTGAGGAATCGGTAAGGTACCTGGAATTAACCCCTCCAGTCGGTTTAGCGGCCAACCGCGAAATCGAGGACATCTTGAAGCAACGACGGTGCGGGCCTTTCTGGTGTTCTGCCGGTCGTCCAAAGACCGGGGTTACTGAAGAGGCACACCTTCATTGCCGGCAGTGCGGAGGCATTCTCCAAAGCTGAGGCAGACAAAGCGAGTATTCGCCGCAAGGCGTTGCTCATCGCCGCGTGACACGCGTCTCATGGTTCCGGTGTCTTCCACCGGCTGGATCCATGCGATTCGCCGTCGCGTCCTTTGTCCACCGCGGAACCTCAATGGCCGAGTGCCGAGGGACCGCAGCTTGATAGACGCGGTTCCGGCCGCGCATGGAGATACCCGATGGCTACACAGCGCATCCTCGATTTCCTCGCAACCCGTCGTCCGAACGGTCCTTGCCTCGTGCTCGACCTCGAAGTCGTCGCGGAGAATTTCCACGCCTTCGAAAAGGCGATGCCGGATTCGAAAATCTATTACGCCGTGAAGGCAAACCCTGCGCCGGAAGTCCTGCGCCTGCTGGCTTCCATGGGCTCGTCCTTCGACACCGCTTCGGTGGCTGAAGTCGAAATGGCCATGGATGCAGGCGCGAGCGCCGATCGCATCTCCTTCGGCAACACGATCAAGAAGGAGCGCGACATTGCGCGCGCCTACGAACTCGGCATTCGCCTCTTCGCAGTCGATTGCGTCGAGGAAGTCGACAAGATCGCCCGTGTTGCGCCTGAAGCCCGCGTATTCTGCCGCGTGCTGACCGATGGTGAAGGCGCTGAATGGCCGCTGTCGCGCAAGTTCGGCTGCGTACCGGACATGGCCGTCGATGTGCTTCGCCATGCGAAGTCGCTCGGCCTCGACGCCTATGGTGTGTCGTTCCATGTTGGCTCGCAGCAGACCGATCTGGACGCATGGGACCGTGCGCTCGGCGACGCGAAGCGCGTTTTCGCAACGCTTGCCGAAGAAGGCATCACGCTGAAAATGGTCAATATGGGCGGCGGTTTCCCGACGCGTTACCTCAAGGACGTGCCGGTTGCGCAGGCCTATGGCCAGGCGATCTTCGGCTCGCTGCGCAAGCACTTTGGAAACACCATTCCGGAGACCATCATCGAGCCGGGCCGCGGCATGGTCGGCAATGCAGGCGTCATCAAGTCAGAGGTCGTCTTGATCTCCAAGAAGGCCGACAATGACAATGTGCGCTGGGTCTATCTCGACATCGGCAAGTTCGGCGGTCTGGCCGAGACGATGGACGAGGCGATCCGCTATCCGATCGTGACGCCGCGCGACGGCGATGCGGTTGCACCTTGCGTGCTTGCCGGACCGACCTGCGACTCGGCGGACGTGATGTATGAAAAGACGCCGTATCCGCTGCCGCTTTCGCTCACCATCGGTGACGAAGTGCTGATCGAGGGGACCGGCGCATACACCACGACATACTCGTCGGTCGCCTTCAACGGCTTCGAGCCTCTCCGATCCTACGTGATCTGACAGGGCTCAAGCCCCGTCAGATCACTATCGTTTCGGGCGACACGCGTCGCCCGAGGGGTTTTGCTTGCGGATGGATTCCGCTCGTAAAGGATCTAGGAAATGGACTTCTCGTACTTCGCTGAACAGCACCACGTAGACGATTGGGTAATCTCCCCCCTTGTGGAGCGCTCTACGTTGCCCCCCTCTGGCTTGCCAGCCATCTCCCCCACAAGGGGGGAGATCAGCAGTGGCGTTGCTTTCGCCATCGTGTCCGAGCAGCTTGCCGATATAGCCACGCGCGACGCGCTGCTTGATCGTGCTATGGGGCCGAAGCGCCGCAAGAAGTCGTCGGAGAAGCTGCGTCGCGGGCGTCGCGCGTCCGAGGGGCTGGCTTTCGTGGCACGCGATGCGGCAGGCACGATCGTCGGCACGGTCAGGCTCTGGGATGTGAAGGCGGGCGAGGGCGGTCATGCAGCGCTTCTGCTTGGGCCTCTGGCTGTCGATCCTTCGGTCAAGAGCGGCGGCATCGGTTCGGCGCTGATGCGTCATGCGATTTTGGAAGCAGCCCGGCTTGGCCATGGCGCGATCCTGCTTGTGGGGGATGCGCCCTATTATGCGCGTTTCGGCTTTTCGGCGCAGAAGACGGCGCAGCTTGCCATGCCCGGCCCTTACGAGCAGGAGCGTTTTCTGGCGCTTGAGCTGAAAGAGGGTGCCCTGGATGGCGCGCGTGGCGTTCTCAAGGCGAGCGGCCGCAAACTGAAAGCAGCGGCGCTGAAGTTCGTAGCCTGAAAGAAATTCGCTTGGCCGCAGCTATCAGCGTGCGACGAGCGGACGGCGATCCGGACCGCGGGGGCGGTCCGGATCGAACCTTCGTAAAGAAAATTAGATAATCTGGCTGAGAGCCATGGCGACGGACATGTCGCCTTCGACCTTGATCTTGCCGGTCATGAAAGCGGTCGTCGGGCTAAGGTCGCCGGAGATCAGGTCTTCCAGGCTGCTGAGCGAAAGCTTGATCGTGCAATCGGTCGGCGCATCGACGGTCGAAACCGTGCGGCCATCGACAACGATCACTCCATCCGAGCCGGTATCGAACTTTACGGATTTGTCGAAATCCGCGCTTTCGACCTGGGATTTGATTTTCTCGGCAATGGCTTCGACGCTCATGAAATAGCTCCTTGTTGTGCCGGCGGTGTTCAGAACCGCCGTTTTTACTGCGCGGCAAGTCGAACATATATGGGTTGATTAACGTTTACGTCAACGTGATTTCTGGGAAGATGTCAGTGCGCGGCAGGCGCGGGGGCAGGGGCTGGCGTTGCCGGTGCTGCTGCCGGAAGGCCACGCCCGGAATTGGCACGGATTTCGGACTTGGAGAGGAAGTCCATCTGCTCGATCATGACTTCGCTGATTATCGGTTCGCCGATGCGCGCATTCACGCTGTCTCGTATGCCGTGCCTGAATGCATCGAGATCCATTTCCTTTGGCTGCGAGAAATCGATCGCAGGATTGGCAAAGAGGAACGAGTAGACCTGATCGGTAATCAGTGTGTCTGCCGGAACCGAAAGCTTGCGCAGATTGGCCTGCTCGGCCGTGTAGACGAAACGCGCGAGGAAATAGCCCTCGATGCCGCGATCCTTCATGACCGGCACCGATATGACGGCGGTTTTCACATAATCGAGGCCGCCAAGCAGTGGTGGAGGGGTCGCGGCTGCTGCAGCGTCGGCTTTGGTGCCGGAAGACTGGAAAGCATAGACGACCGCGCCGATCGTGACGGCACAAATCCAGATTGCGGCCCCGATGAACTTGATCATCTTACCCAGCCGAACTCGCCAGCGGAGTAAGTGCCATCGTTCTCGCCCTTCTGGATCGCGTCCTGCATCATGGTAGCGACTTCGGTGACGGCACTCAGATGGTCACGAATGACGGATTCGTTGATCGCCAGCTTCTCGCGAAGGCTGCGCAATCCATCGCCATGCTGCGCAAGAAGGTCCGTGTCGCCAACGTTTTTGACCACGCGGGTCAGTTCATAAAGATAACGGCTCTTGCGCGCATTCGACGCCTTTATGTCGAAGCGTACATCGGTGCGTATTGCGTTTGTTTCATGCTCGACGGCTTTTTCGATCCGTCCGAGCAGGGCCGTCAAGCTTGCTGGCTTGATCGCGACCGCCACTTCCGGCGGTGTTGTCTGAGCAGATGAGATCTGCGCGAATTGCTTATCATTCGACATGTTTGTCTGCTCCCTGAACGATTACTTCTTTGTTGTGGCGGCGATGCCGGATCGCTCTTCGGTGATCGAGCGGGCAATCTTGCGCTGTATGTCCTGCACGAGGGCCTGAGACAGCGAAGTCTGCTCGTCCGTTTCCGTATGAGCGCTGGCGTGTTTGACAGGACCGACCGCCACGCGTTTGTCGCCGCTGGCGTAGTGGTCGGGTAACATTCTGTCCGCTATACCGATGCCGCCGCGATCCGCCATCACCCCTGCGATCTTTTCGGCCATCATCGATTTCCACATGTCACCGGCAATACCCTTGCCGTAAACGGCTTCGGCATCCTGCGGCATCATGTTTTGAATAAAAGTCTGCAACACCATCGCCTCAAAACGCTTGAAGCTGTTTGGCGAAGCGGGCGGTTCGGCTGCGCGGCCCGATTGCTGCGTTTCTCCCACCGAAAAATTCGCGCCCGTGGCAACACGCCCTCCGCGCTTGGCGAGTTCGGCGCGTGCGGCTTGCACGCCCGAAGGCTCGGCCGCGCGGGCAACATCGAGAACAATGTCGCTGGGAGGTGAAATCGCCAATATATGGATCCTCTGTTATTTCGCCGGATCATGAAGCAACAAGCTTGCGGCAGCCTTACTTGTCGTTTCCGACGTGTTTGCGCTCGATCATTTCGAGCCTTTCGCGGTCGGATGTCTCGCGTTCGTCGCGCTGGCGGACCTCGCGATAGGCGCGCTCGACCATGTTGGTGCGCGCCGTCGCGGTCGCCACATTCGCCGATTCCACCTTGGCGCGCGCCTTGTTTTCCTGGCTGCGATTCAACGCCTTTTCGATGCGGTTCGAGTAGAGCGCAGGAAACAAGGGCGACAGCGAATCCTCGGCGTCGAAGCGGTTCATGAGGTCTTCTGCCTCGCCTTGCGCGCTTATTGCGGCCGATACGAAGCCTGCGTGCCGCGTTTCGTGCAGGGCTTTCAGCTTCTCCTGCACGTCTACCAGTTTTCGCAGGCGGTCCTTGCGCGTCGTCATGCCTACCTCCCGATGGTGATGTCCACGAAGCCGTCCGCGAACAGGCTAAGCATGGTGGTTACGCCGAAATAGAAGATGATGAGACCGCCCGCGATGACGAAAGGCAGCGAGATGAAGTAGACCGGAATTTGCGGCGTCAGCTTGTTCACGAAGCCGATGGTCAGGTTGACGAGGATCGCATAGGCGATGAAAGGGCTGCCCAGCCGCAGCACCACCATGAAGCCTTCCGACAATGTGTCGGTCATATCGACCAAGGCCGCCTGCGGGTTGAACATCACTTCGATCGGCGCCACCCGGTAGGAGGCGACCAGCGCCTTTATGATCTCGTGATGGAAATCGAAGACGAACAAGAGCATCAAGGCCGAGAATGTGATGATCGAGGCGAGAGCTGCCTGTGGCTCTACCTCTTCGATGGCGTTCCCACCCATGCCGCTATAGCCGATCAGCATGGCAATCGCCGACCCCATGAATTGCAGCGCGAGCATATAGAGGCGCGCCATCAGGCCGATCAGCGCGCCGATGAGCAGTTCCGAGCCGATCATCGGAAGCAGTATGTCCACGCGCCGGTCGACATGCGGCAGGATCTGATCCCAAAGATGCGCCAGCAATCCCATCGTCGCCGCGATTGCAACGAACAGCCGGATTTGGGGTGGCACGCGCGCGCTCGAAAGGCCCGGCATGAGCATGAAACAAGCGCCGATGCGGCAGAATGCAAGAAACGCCGCAAGCACCATGCTTTCGGCTGTTGGGGTCACGAAACGGTTCCGAGCACGCGGATTTCGACACCTTTTGCGATTTCGACATGCGAAAGCACGGGCAGGGTCGGGAAAAGACGCTCGATGATCATGCGAACGTAAGGGCGCGCGTCAGGCGCGGTGACGATGCAGAAGCGTTCGCCCGCTTCCAGATGCACGCGAATGGCGGTGGAAGCTTCCTGGCCGAATTCCTCGAGCTGGCGCGGATCGATGTCGAATTCGCGGATTTCGCCCTTGGCATCGCGCTTGAGGCTCTGGTGGAAGGCCATGTCCCAGCGGTTTCCGAGGCGAAGAACCTTCAGCACGCTGCCTTCCGAGAGATCGCCGCAAATCTGCTGCGCCATGCGGATGCGGACATGCTCGACGATCTGCTCGGTGCGGCGTACATGCGGCGCGATCTCGGCGATGGCCTCGATGATGAGATGCAGATTGCGGATCGATACGCGTTCTGCCAGCAGCAGCTTCAGCACGGCCTGCAGGCCCGGATAGGAAATGTGCGAGGTGCAAATCTCGTCGGCCAGCTTGCGGTACTCGGAATCCTGACGCTCCAGCAGTGACTTCATGTCCTTGTAGGACAGGAGCTGCGGCAGATTGTTTCGAATGACTTCGCTCAAATGCGTCAGCAGAACCGACATGTTGTCGGCGAAGGTGAGTTGCTCACGCCTCAAGTCTTCGGCAAACATTTCCGGCACCGAATAGGCGCGCATCGCGAAGGCAGGCTCACGCACTTCCTCGCCCGGAATTTCCGGTGTCGGGCGGTTGCCGAGCAAGACCATAAGCTCACCGACGCGCACCTGATATTCGGCGACAACGGTGCCGTGAACCTTGATCTGGTAGCTTTTCGAGGGGATCGAGAAATCGTCGGTCAGGCGCACTTCAGGGACGACGAAGCCATATTGGCTCGCGAATTTCTTGCGCATCTTGCCCATGCGGAACGCAAGTTCCTGATGCGAGGTAAGAAGCTTGCCGGACAATTGCTTGCCGATCAGAAGTTCGATCTCAGCGGTCTTCAGAGAGGCTTTGACGGAATTCTTTTCCTCGACGTCCTTTTGGGCCAGCTCCATTTTTTCCGCTTCCTGGGCGGCTGCGACGCGCTTGTTGTGCTGCATCGGAATGAAATAGCCGAGCGCTGCCATCGCGACAGCCAGGCTGAGGAATGGAAACATCGGCAGGCCGGGAACGATCGACATGAGAAGCAACAGGCCGCCCGCGACGTAGAGCGCGCGGGGATAGGCGCCGAGCTGGCCGAAAACAGCCTGATCCGCCGAGCCGCGCGTGCCGCCTTTCGAGACAAGAAGACCGGCTGCCAGCGAAACGATCAGTGCGGGGATCTGTGTGACCAGACCGTCGCCCACCGAGAGCTTGATGAATACATCGGCCGCTTCGCCCATGCTCATGCCGTGGCGCAGATAGCCGATGGCGATGCCGCCGATAATGTTGATCGCGGTGATGAGCAGGCCGGCGATCGCATCGCCGCGCACGAATTTCGAGGCACCGTCCATCGAACCGAAGAAGGAGCTTTCTTCTTCCAGTTCACGGCGGCGCAACTGTGCGGTCTTGTCGTCGATCATACCGGCGGAAAGGTCGGCGTCGATCGACATCTGCTTGCCGGGGATGGCATCGAGCGTGAAGCGGGCACCGACTTCCGCGATACGCGTTGCGCCCTTGGTGATGACGATGAAGTTCACGACCACCAGAATCAGGAACACGATAAGGCCGATGACGAAATCGCCGCTCATCACCAGGCTCGAAAATCCGCTGATTACATAGCCCGCCGCGTGCGTGCCTTCATTGCCATGGGAAAGGATCATGCGCGTCGTCGCGATGTTCAGAGACAGGCGCAGCATCGTTGCGATGAGCAGGATCGTCGGGAACGACGAGAAATCGAGCGGGCGCTGAATCCATAGCGCGACCATGAGGATAAGGACCGAGATGGCGATGGAGAAGGCGAGGCCGACATCGATCAGAAAAGCGGGGATAGGCAGGAAGAGAACTGCCAGGATGACGACGATGCCAAGCGCGAAAAAGACGTCGCGGCCGCTTTTTGCCGAACTGTTCGTCGAGATCGTTTCCGTTAAAGCCATCTACTATGCCTGCCCGCTCAGTTTCGGAGGCAGCGTCGGCGCTTCTCCGTTTGGGGCAGGTTAAGGGTTCAAGCTTGTGCGAGGGTGAGCTTCACCGGACGGCTTCCAGTGTTTGAAAGCTTGAACAATCCTGGTTCGTCTGATTAGTCAGCGACCATGCAATTTCTCAATTCGTCGCGAGTCGTGGCCGCGTTGGTTTCACTGTCCGCGCTTCCCGCCATGGCCATGTTGCCCGAATGGATGGCTTGGGAAAACCAGCCGATCGAGAACCTCCAAGTGCTGGTTCTGTTTTCCGGGATGATCATCGCAGGCGCTTTTCAGATTCGCGGCGACGAGCAGTGGAAATGGTTCTGGCGCGTGGTCACGCCTGTCTGGCTCATATTGTGCGCCCGTGAGCTGAGCTGGGGCGCTGCCTTTTATCCGCCGACGAAGATGACCGAGGTTGGCCCCTTTTTCGCGTCACGTGCGCTCTGGTATCGTCCGGTCGTCTACCCGATGGTGGGCCTGATAATCGCGGCCATGTGCTACATGATCCTGCGGTATCGTACGTGGCAGAAAATGCCGGAAATAATGCGCGGCGGGGCGATGCCATGGCTGGAATGCGGTTTAGTCGTTGCCGCATTGCTGGTCTCTATCAGCGCCGAGGGACATGGCGGGCCTTTGTCCGCGCTGATACCCAATTCATTGGTGCTCGAAGAGACGGCTGAACTGGCAGCTTATTGCTGGTTGCTGGTCGCACAATTCCGGGTTCGCGAGTTCCAACTCTCGAACAACGCGCTGATTTCATCAAAAGCCTGATTCGATCCGCTCGAAAATGACGTTCGTAAAGGCTGAAATCTGACCGCCGATAAACGGTCCGGTGAACGCGATGACGAGCATGATCGCGACGATCTTCGGTACGAAGGTGAGCGTGATTTCCTGAATCTGTGTCAGTGCCTGCACCAATGCGATGCCCACCCCGACCAGCATCGCAGCCGCCACGGCGGGGCCGGAAGCGGTCAGGACCGTCCAGATGGCAAACTGGACGATGTCGAGGGCATCGGCTTCGTTCACGCTTCTTCCGAGCCTTTCGGTGCGCCGATGGTGACGCCCGGCCCGACGATGAGCTCCTTGCCATTATCGAGAACGGCAATGATCCCATCCGAGAAGACGCGGACTTCGGTCACGACGCCGGTGATCGACTTATCCGCAGAGGTGATCTGGCGTCCGATGATCGAATCGGCCTGCGCAAGCGTCGAGGATTGCAGAAGCTGATCGAGCTTGGAGTTGATCTGAACCGACTGCTCGACCTGCGAGAAGGCGGCAAGCTGTGCCACATATTGCGTCGAATCCATCGGGTTCGTCGGATCCTGATTCTTCATCTCGGCAACGAGAAGTCGAAGAAAGGAATCATAATCGACCGAGGTCTTGGACTCGGAGGTTGTGGTGTTTTTCGTCTGTAGTGTTGCGGCGGTGTTCAAATTGACGTTCATGTCTATCTTTCTTCTACGGCAACCGGTTGGGCGGCAAACGGATGCGGGTCTTCGCAGCTGACCGGTTCGGATGCGATCACCGCGGCTTCGATCGGGTAAAGTGCGCGGATCGTTTTCAACGCATCGTAAACGCGATCTTCGGACACAAGCTGATCGACCTGTTTGAGCGCTGCGCAGATTTGCGGATGCACGTAGCTTGCAAGCATGAGCGGCAACGATTTGCGGAACATTTCGCGCGCTTTTTCAGCACCTTCCGGATTGATCAGCATGATCTGGACGATGAAGTAGAGCTGGCGAAGCGGCGTCGATGCCTGTTCGGGTTGAAGTACATGTCCTTCGAGCAGAAACTGCACGTCGTTCAAAAGCTCAAGCGTAACCTTGCGATCAACGCGCAGGACTGCGCCGTTGACGTAGATCTTCTCATGCGGCTTGAGCGAAATTTTCAGGGTATTTTTCATTGAATGCCGTCGCGGATGATCTGCGAGACTTCGATCAGACCGTCGAAATTGTCGGTGCGGCCTTGCCGGACGTCTTCCGCCTCGCGCAGCAGCCACAGGCCAACCGAAATCAGATTGGCGCGCAGTTCTTTGGGCAGCGCATTTTCGGGATTTCCGAGATCGTCGATGAAGGTCGTCCACACGCGGTTCGTGAAATGGAGGGCCTCGACAGCTTCCATCGAATTCGTGCCGGCAGTACTGGCTGCCGACAAAAGATCGATCGAGCGGCTCAAAAGCTGCTTTTCGCGCTCTTTCGCGTCCACGACTGAGTCCGTCTGAATATCGGCATAGGAGAATTGATACATTAGCCCCGTCTCGATGGTTAGCTGAGGAAGCGAAGAAGGCTTAGTTGCTGAATGCGTGCGGTCATCGCGTAGGATGCTTCGATCTGTGCAACAATGTCATTCACACGGGTCACCGCCTCATAAGGATCGACGCCTTCGAGGTCGAGAATGCTGCGCTCGTAGATGTCTGCCTGCATCTTGGTGCGATTGGTGGCGTCGGTCACACGCTGCTCTGTCAGACCGGTCGTCGCCTGAAGTTTGCTCAAATCCCCAATCGCTTCGCCGACGAGTGTTACTGTATGCTCGACGAGTGCGGTTTTCGCTGAATCGTTGATATTGCTCGAGAGGAGGCCAGAGATCGCGGCTGCCGCCAATGTCAGTTTCCGAAACGCTTCTGCGTTGGCATTGACAGAGGTTTCCAGCGTTTCATTTAGCGCGACGCGGCTGACGATATTCTGGTCGGTCGCATCTGACCAATCTTCCCATCCGCCATCGAGCAGCGATGACTCGACCAGATCGTCCATGAACGCGCCGATTTCGGCAGCGGTGATGTTCGCTGCTTGAGGATCGTCCGATGGAAAGCTGAAATGCGCAGTAAAGGCTGCCTCGAACGCTGCTTTGGTCGCGGCATCGTCGACCGGCTTTGCGTCGGTGTTGATACCCGCAAACAGATATTCGCCGTTGAAGTTCGAGTTCAGCAGGGAATTTATCGAAGCGAGCGCGTTTTTCGCACCGGCCTCCGTGATCTCGAACGATGCTTCACCGGACACACCGCTGGTCAAAGTCGAGAAAAGGCCCTGCGCAACGTCCTGCATCTGGGTGAGGGCCTTTTGCGTGCTGGTCAGCCGCGCCGTAACAAGCGCGTTGGAATCCGTAATGCCGTTCAACCGGTCGAAATCGCGCCGGAACGTCACGGACTGGGATGTGCGCACTCCCAAAGCCAGACCCGTGTCGGCCACCAGGCCGCTGTCGGCTTCCTTCTGGGCTTTGACCAGATCGCTTTGCGCCCGCACTAGCGAATAGCGCAGAGCTTGCGAAACGGCGGCGGAAGAGACGAATGAGGCTTTCATTGGATTACCTCACCGCGTCCAGTAGGGAAGAAAGCATGTCATCGACGGCCTTAATGAGCCGCGCTGATGCCTGATATGTGTGCTCCAGTTCGAGCAGAAGCGACATTTCCATGTCGTCGTTGACGCCGATTTCGTTCGAAAGCGCTTCTGCTGTGCGCATGGCCAGCGCGCTCTTGGCTTCGACTGCCGTGGCAGCTTCCTTACGGACACCCTGGAACCAGCCGATGGAATTCGAGGAATAAGTCGTGAGGCTCGACGTTGCGCTGATGCCTGCCGCTGGATCGAAAGTCATCGGTTCGGTCATTTTGTTGCCAAGCTCGATTAGCCTGTCAGCAAAGGAAGCATGATTTCCCGTGTTTGCGACATAGTCCGCGCCATTGGCGCCGCCATCGCGAAGCAATTCGGGATTTCCGCCCTTGGCTGGGTCGTATGCGGCATTAAGCGAAATTCTGCCTGCCAAGCCGTGTTCCAGCGTTCCAGCCGCCGGAATGTCAGGCGCTCCCGGCCATGTGAAGAGGCCAACGGCATCCGGGCCAACACCGGTCAGATCGGATTCGGCGAATGCCGTGATAAGGCCGCGTGCCATCTCGTCGAGCTGGCTCTGCATCGTAGACGAGACACTGTCGCGAAGCTGGATCATGCCTGCCAGGCTGCCGGAAGCATCCGTGTTGCCGCCGCTCGCCATAGCTAGAGGCACGCCATCGATGTAGACGGTGTTGCCGCTCATGCCAGCCGCATAACCTGCGGATGGCTCGAAGGTTACGCTGCGCGCCGTCGTCTCGAACAGCATGCTGCCGTCCTTGGTGACGAGAACCATGTCGTTGTCGCCGCGAACCGACGGCGAGATGGGGACATATTCGGCAATTTTCTTGAGGATCGCATCGCGCTGGTCGAGCGCATCCGACACGTCCCTGCCGGATTTCGTGCCGGAAACGACAGCCTTGTTCGCTTCCTGAAACTGCGCAAGCAGCGAGTTCAGCTCACCGACTGCACCGGCGATTTGCTGGTCCGTCTCGATCCTGAGATTCTGGATATTCTCGCTGCCTTCATTCAACGTGCGCACGACCTGTCGTGCTGCGTTGACGGCACTTTCGGCGAGTGTGCGGTTGGAAGGTGATGCGGAATAGGTCTGCAGGGATTTCTGCAGTTCTGCGATGGCGCTCGCCGGGGACGAGACGTTTTCGACGCCGTTGATCGAAAGGCCAAGCCTTTCGATGCCGATATTCAAGGCGTTCTGCCCGCTCCAGGAGGAGAGGGCGGAAAGGTTCTGGCGGAAAATCTGGTCGTTTGCCGCTCTTTGGATTTCGACAACCCGCGAGCCCGGAGCCGAGCTCGCGAGAACTGCCGTGCGGCGCGCATAATCCGGATTCTTACTCTCCATCATATTGCGGGAGACGACGCTGGTCTGCTTTCCCGTATTGAGGAGCGAAGATTGTGCGATGCTTAATGCGGTCGAGAGCGACATGCTTTATCCCAGATATTGCGCGGGCCGCCTACCTCTTGAGATTGACGAGAACGTCCATGAGGTCGGCGCCGGTTTGAAATACTTTCGAGTTCGCAGTGTAGCTGCGCTGCGACTCGATCATGTTGGTGAGTTCTTCCGCGATATCGACGTTCGAACTTTCGAGCGCCCCGGCTACGACCTGTCCAAGGCTGCCTTCATTCGCGAAGCCGATCTGGACCGTGCCGGAATCCGCGCTCTGCGAGAACACGTTGCCCGGCAGCACCGTAAGCTGGTCGGGGCTCTGCACGTTTGCCAGTGGAATGCGATAGAGCGCCTTGTAGGTGCCGTTTTCGTATTTCGCGTAAAGTGTGCCGTCCTTGCTGATCTCGACGCCTTCGATGCCGCTTGGCGCGTTGCCATCGACTTCCGGCGGCGTGACGATCGTGTAGGTCGTTCCAAGCTGCGTCGTCTTTGCGAGATCGAGGCTCAGCGTCGCACCGTCGGGTATCGGAATCTCGATGCCGGTCGCACTCGTGCCCGTCAGCTTTCCGGTCGTGCCGTCAAATGCCAGTGTTTCGGTCACAAGCGGGCCGGAGCTATAGGGGAACGATGTGTTCGGGGAAGCGTCGGCCTGATTGTAGATCGCGACTTCCCAGGTGTGGTCGGCCGTCTTGGTGAAGTAGACGTCCAGCAGGATTTCCCGGCCGAGATTGTCATAGGCCCGCAACGAGGATTTTGCCGAATATTCCGCTGTCGCTTCATTCTCGGAAGGCAGATTGGCTGGATCGACAATGTCGGCTCCGACCGGAAGGTTCACCGTAAACAGGCCGTTCTTGGAAGGAGATGCAATCAGTTCGTTCTGCGCCAGCGTTACCGGCTCAAGACCGCCGAAGCCATTGGCGGTGGCGCTTGGAACACCATTTGCGAAGCTGTAGCCCATGAGCTGGAAGCCGGCCGCATTGACCAATTGGCCATTTGCGTTCGGTACGAAAGAGCCTGCGCGGGTCAGGACGGGCGCACCGTTTGCACCCTGTACGACGAAGAAACCATTGCCGTTGACGGCAAGGTCGCTGCCCGAAGTCGTGTAGCGCAGGTCGCCCTGCTGGCTGATCGATGTGCGGACCGTGGTTGTCACGCCGCCCGAAGTGTAATTGCCGCTGGTGCTTGGGATGATGAGCGACGAAAATTCCGTGCTCGAACGCTTGTAGCCGGTGGTGCTTGAATTCGCGATGTTATCGGCGACGGTGGAAAGGCGGTTGGCCTGCGCATTCATTCCCGATACGCCGGTGCGCATCATTCCAAACAAACTCATCGCTTCATCTCCTGATTTTCAGAACCCTTGTGGCGAAGAGTAGCGAAGCTGACTTGCGCGAAGCTGTCGGTGCGGCACAATCCGCAGCGATTTTCGAAGTGAATGCGAAGCGGCTGGAAGACCGATGCCATGGTCTGCTGCCTGCGCATCACACGACGAGCCGGTAGCCGAGGAAACGCTTGGAATCGATTGGATCCTCACCCAGCTTTTCGCGCAGCTTCTTGCGCAATTTGCTGATGTGGCTTTCAACGACGTTCTCTTCGACTTCCTCGTCGAAAATGCCGTAAATCGCGTTGAAGACCTGCGTCTTGGTCACGCGGCGACCGCCATTGCTCGCAAGATATTCGAGGATGCGGCGTTCGCGGCGCGGCAGCGGCAGGGGCTGTCCGTCGATTTCAGGATCGCGGCCGTCGAGATAGATGCGCAGCCGATCGACATCGACATGATTGCGCTCTTCATGGGCACGGCGGCTGATTGCCGAAATGCGCGCCAGGATTTCGCGGATGTGTACCGGCTTGCGGATGACATCGTCTACACCTGCTTCGAAAAGCTTGAGCGTGTTTTCCAGAGAATGCTGTTCGCTGAGTGCGATGACCGGAGCACGGGTCCGGTCGCGGATGGCGCG
Source organism: Foliimonas ilicis (assembly GCF_039939195.1). Lineage (NCBI taxonomy): Bacteria > Pseudomonadati > Pseudomonadota > Alphaproteobacteria > Hyphomicrobiales > Phyllobacteriaceae > Foliimonas > Foliimonas ilicis. Next base: position 92,210 of record NZ_JBDUUH010000015.1, read on the forward strand.
AGGGGAGAACTGTACCTCTCCGCAGTCGCCGATCAGGAATGCGCGGACGGCCTTGAGGTCGTCATCTGCAGCACTGCTAACCCATTCGCCAAATTCGCTCGACCCGAAGCCGGCGCTTGCAACGCCTTCCCGGTCAAAAAGTGAATGATAACCATCCTTCACGAGCTTTCGCTCGTCCACAATCACAATCATCGGCCCGCCTCCGAATCAGCCCGTCATGGGCTGTGGACCAAGGGGTAACTGCTGGGGCGAATCCTTAACAACCGCGATTTCTTGTAACTAATTTTTAAGGGTGCGGATTCTCGTTCAGATTGTAGTTGAAGCGGGACGGGTTCGTATCCCTAATCGCCATATATTAACAAAAACTTTTACAATTATTGGTTGCAGAATGATTTGGCGTTGGCCGTCCATTTTCCAAACCCGGTCGCAACCATATTGGAGATGACGCGGCATACATAACGCTTCTGGGCAGGATCATTGTTTGGCCCTGCATGATAGCGTGCTACAGCCATCGACCAGGTTTCATGGCGTGCGTGAAGCTTCAATAGAAAACGCGCTGCGTAGTCCACATTGCTGCGCGGGTCGAGCATGTCTTCGACGGAACGAAAATGTTCCGCGTGATAGTGATGGTTTATCTGCATACAGCCGAGATCGATCAATTTCACGCCGTCGCGTCTTGCCGCCTGAAACGCTGAAATCGCGGCGCCGCGTGTTGATGCGAAGACCGCTTTTCCCTCTATATTCAATGCATAAGGCTGCAAGCTGCCTTTTCGACCTGTTTCGGTGAGACCTACCGCGTAGAGGATGCCGACGGGGATTTTGTACCGATCCGCGGCGCGTAGAATTTCCGGTTCACACGGATTTTGTGCAGCGGAGTAGGCCGCGGGCAGGGCATTAAATGTAAAGGCCACCGCCAGAGCGAGGCTCCACAGCGGGAGCCGAATTCGGACGTGCGCCGCCATTGCCGTCACCCTCATTGCTGGAATTTCTGCCGTTCGATCCGCTGTTGCTTTCGCCCGATCCGTTCGACTGAAAATTCTGCTGCGGACGGCCGGAATTGTCGAAGGATTGCCCGCTCGCCTCGTTGCGTGTCGCTGGATTTATTGCAGCCTGTGATTGTATAATGCTGATCTGATCGATTTCGAAGCCGAGACCCTTGAGCGCTTTTGTGATGATTTCCTTGTCGGAAGACAGCCGCTGATGGGCTTCTTTCGTATCGACCTGGATCTCAACTCTAAGCTGATCGCCTGCTAGTCGCAGATTCGCGGTCACCATACCGAGTTCGGCCGGGTGCAATTGTATCTTCAGCGTGTGCACCGAATTGGTCGAAGACTGTGTTTGGACGCCTGAAAAGACCGCTGCGGCGGGTGCAGATTTCGGTGCTGCACGAAGCGCGAACGCATCACTCAGAGCATCGATGACCTGGTTTGTTGCAGGTGCTGCGATCGTCTGTTCCGATATGACGGTTACACGCGCTGAAATGCTTTCCGGTGCTTTCATTTCAATGCGCCTGTCGGGCGCTGCCGGGGCAGGTTTCTTGGCCGGGCTCGCGTCCGAAGTCGAGGAGGCTGACAGTGTTTTCGTGCTCTCGGCCGATGCTTCGGTAAACGCGCTGGACGGAACGAATTCGGCCGCCTGCGCGCGCGCGGCTGCTTTTGCCTCGAACGAATTGGAAGCTGGCTGATTGCCTACATTCGCGGGCTTTTCGCCATCGACGCGCATCTGTGGCTTTGGTTCGTCTGTGTCCGGATCAGCTTTGGGCTGAGGCAAAGGCAGCGCTTCCACTGTTTCGATGACGGCGACCGACGTGAGTATCTGCGGTTCCTTTTTCTCGGAAACGGTATTTTCGTCCCCGTCGGGGGCAGGCCTTGCGTCTTTCTCGTCCGCTTCCGCATCTTCCGAGGCGAACTTGGCCAGAAGCGCTTCGTCTTCCGTTTCAGCGCGCGCAAAGGTTGACGTCTTGAGAATGACGGCGTCCAGCTTTTCGTCGAGACGGCGTCTCAGATCGACGTCAGGCCGCTTTGAATCGTCTTGCTCGGCCTGCGGCTTCGTCTCTAAATCCAGAGCGTCACCGAAGGACAGGTTCTTTTCGTTCTGCGGCTGCTTGTTCTGCCCGGCGGGCGCTTTTAGTGGCGCTAGAAAAGGCATGTTCTGATTGACAGCGCTCGTCATTGGATCGTCTCTCCGAGTAGCTTGTCGATTGCGTCCAGTTTTTCACGCGCGGTTATGAGCATTGCATCCGTCTCATCCGCCTGCGCTGATTTTTGTGCCGCGGGTGCAGACAGCTCCGAGGCAGCGGCGGCTTGCGCTTCCACCTGCTCGGCAATGGAAGGCTGTGTGCTTTCTGGTGCAGCGGGCGGCGCAGGGACCCTGGCGAGCGATGCCAGGGGCGGCGGTGCGCCGGTCAGTTCCGAGGCGACGGACTTTGCCGCATCAAGCAGCTTCTTGTCGTTTTGCGAAAGGCTGTCGCGGTCGACCTTCGACAGTTTTTCGAGAATTTCATCCGAGGTGCCGGAGGTAATGGATGACAGTCCCGAATAAAGAATGGCGCGGGAGTCCACGCTCCGTTTGTCTTCATCGGGATTTTCCCGCGCTTTGCGGGATGCGAATGCGGATAATTCCGTTATTCCCTCGATTGCGGCGCGACGCGCTATTCGCAGATAGGTGGTCTTTTTCTGTTCGGGGTTCATCAGGTCCGCGACCTGTGCGATGCCGTCGAGCGGAATTGCATCGTGAAGCTCGGCGACACCGCGCACGAAAGCGTTTGCAAACTGGCTGGCATAGGGCGACCGAAGGTAACGACTGGCATATTGCCGCGAGGAATCTATGAACCGCGCGGCGTCTTTTTGAGAGGTCGCGAGCATGATCGTGCGGCGAAGCGATGCTTCCTCGACCAATGTTCCGGTACCGAGCAGCCGCGCCTGATCGAACATGATCAGGGCCTTGGCAGGATCTTCGTTGGTCAGGACCGCACCTTTTACGAGAGCCAGAAATGCCCCGAGTTCGCGCGGCAGGATCATCGGATCGACCGGTTCGAGCGCTGCCTGTGCCGACCTCGGATTGCCCCGTAAATAGCCGACGATCCCTTCGGATATCGTCTTGTCGGCGTCACCAAGGGTAAGATGCGAAACGGTGCGTTCCAGCGTCAGCGGATTGCCGCCGCTCATTCCATAGATCAGAAGGGCGCGAAAATTGCGCGGCTCGTCGAAGACGGCCGTGTCTGCGTCGCGGATGGTTTTGTCCGTCATTTCCAGCAGCTTCTGCTGCATGGGCAGGGCGGCATGATCGCCCGTGGCAATGCGATCCTGAACGAGCTGGAGCGAGCGGACCATCTGATAGGGCTGGAGGTGCGAGGCCTCTTCCGCCCCGGCAGGCGCCACGAATGCCATGACGGCCCCGGCAATCCCGAAAAGGCGCAGGCCGCTATGCATCACTCACCCGTTTCCAGAAGGATTTCGATGCGACGATTGACGTCGGCCAGCGGGTTCGAAGGCTCCTTGAGTTTACGGTCAGCGAAGCCGGCCACTTCGACGATGCGCTGTTCATTCATGCCCGAGCGCGTCAGCATGTAATAGGCCGAATGCGCGCGTGCCGTGGAAAGGCGCCAATTGTCATAGGTTTCGCTGCGGAATGGCCGCGCATCGGTGTGACCGCTGATCTTGATATTGCCCTTCTGCGTTTCAAGAATCTTGCCGATCTTTTCCATCGCGACCACGAGTTCGCGGCGCGGTACTGCAGAGCCGATTTCGTACATGCCGAAATTGAACTGATCGGTGATCGTGATGGTGACGCCTTCGGGCGTCGCGACGACGGAAAGGTTTTCCGCAACCTCCCGGTCGGCTGCCAGCGCGGTGGAAATCTGCTTGCTGATTTCCTCAGCCGCCTTCAGCGTTTCGGCAGCGGGCTTTTCGTCGGCGGCTTTGGTTCTTTCGGGTGCGGGCGGCGGCGGTGTCGGCATGCCGGTGACAGCAGCGGTTCGAACCGGCGTGTTCGGCGTTTCGTCTGCCGGTGCAGTTGCCTGCGCGTTGCCCGGTTCGAGATCGGGTGAAACCTGCTGCACCCAGAAATCGGGCGCGAATGGATCGCGATAGGATTCGCCGCCCGAAGCACCGGATGCGGGGCCGGATGTCTGCGCGCCGCCATCGCCCTTTTCGCTTATATTCTGCTTTACGCCCGTGTCGCCTGCGATTTCGGCGAGCACGGCATAGGGGTCGGTGAAAAGCCGGTCGTCGGAGTGGTTCTCGGCATCGGAAGCTTCGGTGGAATTCTGGTTTTCCTGCGGGCCGGAGGTTGCGCGCCAGTCGGTCGCTTCCTCGCCTGCGACCGGTTCGGCCGCGTCGTCATTCATGCCGACGGCGTTCGGGCCGTCGCCTATATCTTCCAGCCCTTTGCGGCTCGCATTGCGGTCGATGAGCTGTACTGGATTGAAGTAGCTGGCAACAGCGGCCTTGGTCTTTTCGTCCGAGGCACTGACGAGCCACATGACCAGAAAGAAGCACATCAGCGCAGTCATGAAGTCCGCGAAAGCGATCTTCCAGGAGCCGCCGTGATGGCCATCATCGCCGTCGCCGTAAGAGCGCCGTACGATGACGATTTCCTGCTTGATCTCTCCGTTTTCGGCGTGAATCACCGCAAGAACTCCGACATGGCGTCCGACCACTCGCCAAGGCGGGTTTCGAACAATTTGCCTTCAATGGTCACGGTAAGGTCAAGCGTGTCAGCTTCCGTGAAATCGATGGAACCGGCGCGCTCGGGCATGGCCCGCGCCAGGGCATCGTAAAGCGATTGCGGACCCTGAACGCGCATGCCGATCGCTTTGCCGTCGGCAAATGCGGTGCGTATGGACGCGGCAAGCATTTCGATGGAACGCTTTTGCAGATCGTCACTCAGAAACTTCGTAAGCAGGGTCGCTGCGGAAGATGTTACTATGTCGGTGATGTGGGTTTCCATCTCGACCATGCGCTGGGTCAGCAAAGCTGCGGCATCGTCGGCAAATGTCTTTTCCGCCTGACGAAGCGTCTCGGCATGGGCTTCGCGCTCTGCAAGCAGCGCTGCTTCATGCTCGCCCCTCAGGCGTTCTTCGAGTTCTGCCGTTGCGCGCGTGACTTCCGCTGCGACGATGCCTGGAATATCAGGCTGTGCCGGAGTGTTGACCTTCAGTCTTGGTCGAACAGGTACTTCCGCGGCCTCGATGCGATGCGAAGGCGGTCTTCCAAAATCGGGCAATGCGTCGAAAAGGGCAAGGCGTGCCATCAGGCGACAGCCTCATTGTTTGCCCATTTGCGCAGAATGGTGGCGGTGCGCTCTTCGTTCAGGTCGACCATGCGGGCGAGCCTTTCCTGCGGCGCGGGGCGCAGTTTCTGCCTGAGATCGTCAAGCGGGTTTGACGCAGGCATCGGTATGGATGCTGCCTGCCCTTCCGCACCGGCTTCGGGATTTGGAAGCGACCGCTGGACGTCTTCGAAGCTCTGTCCGGCAATCTGCGCGGGCTTTGCCAATTGCGCGACCATCGGGCGAAGACCGAAGAAGCCGAGAAGGAAGACGACCACGACGAAGGCCAATGCGTTGATCATGGTGCCGGTATGACGGCCCATGGCGTCGAGAATACCGGGGCTTGCGACTTCCACGCCGTCCAGACCGTCGATGAACTCGACTGCCGAAATGTTTATGAAATCGCCGCGCGCCTCGTTGAAGCCGGTGGCCGAGGCAACGACCCTCTGGATTTCCGCAATGCGCTGGCTGAGTTGTTCGGGCGTCGCGCCTTCGCCAAGGATTGCGGAAAGACGCTGCTGGTTCACCACTACGGAAATCGACATCTTGTTGACGCTATAGCCGCTGCTGACGGTGGCGATGCGCTTGGAATTGATTTCGTAGTTGGTCGTTTCTTCCTTGCGTTCGCTCTGCTCGGAGCTTTCCGGTCCTGTGCCTGCTGCAAGGTCGGCATTGGGAAGGTTCTGCTCGACGGTTGCGGGCGTTGCCGACGAACGCTGATTGTTGTTCTCATTGGCGCGAACCACCTGAACCGAGCGCTCGACGCGCGATTCCGGGTCGAAGATCGTCTCTTCCATCTGGCGGCTGTCGGTGTTCACGTCTGCCTTGACACTGGCGCGGAAATTGTCGGGTCCGAGATAGGGTGACAGCGCGCGGCGGATATTGTCCTCGACCTGCGATTCGACTGTGCGCTCGATGCCGAACGAACGGCTTGCGCTGCTGTTGGAAGGATCATCGCCTGCTGCAAGCAGCGTGCCGCTGGAATCGAGAACGGTCACGTCTTCTGCGTCGAGGCCAGGCACGGCCGCGGCCACCATGTAGCGAATGGACATCGCGCTTTTCACGGCATCGACACCAGCCGAGCGAATAACGACCGAAGCGGAAGGCTTCTGCTCATCGCGGCGGAAGTTTGCGCGTTCCGACATGACGATGTGGACGCGCGCGGCTTTGATGCCGTTGATGGACTGGATGGTGCGGGCAATTTCGCCTTCGAGCGCGCGGACACGGGTGATCTGCTGCATGAAGGAGGTGAGGCCAAGCGAACCGACATTGTCGAATAGCTCGTAACCGGCATTCGCGCTGGTCGGCAGGCCTTTTTCGGCAAGAAGCATGCGGGCCTGTGCGGTCTGGCCTGCGGGAACAAGGACGGTCGTGCCGTCGGAAGCGACGTCGAAGCCGATGCCTGCTTCATTCAGCACAAGGCCGATCTGGTTCACGTCGGAGCGTTCGAGCCCGACATAGAGCGTCTCATAGGCTGGACGATTGAGATAAACCGATGCGACGCCGATAATGGCGAGAACCAGCGCCATAACGCCGCCCATGATAGCGAGCCTGCGCGCGCCGAAGCCCTGCAGATTATCGACGATGCGTTGTACTTGTTCCGGCACGGATAGAATGCTCCCCGCATGATTTGCCCAATCGGACAGTAGAACGCGAAGCTTGTGCGAAAATGAAATCGGGCCGCGCTCGATAAAAGCGCGGCCCGAAAAGTTTGGCTAATGCCTTGTCGGCTTTCCGATTAACGGAAGAGCGACAGGATCGACTGCGAGTTCTGGTTTGCGATCGACAGAGCCTGAATACCAAGCTGCTGCTGAACCTGCAGAGCCTGCAGACGGGTCGATTCCTTGTTCATGTCGGCATCGACGAGCTGGCCAACGCCCTTTTCGATGGAATCCATCAGGCTTGCAGTGAAATCCTTCTGCATGTCGATGCGGTTCTTGGCCGAGCCAAGTTCTGCAGCGCCATTAGCAAGATTTCCAGCTACGGCTTCGAGATCCGTAAGGAAGTCTGCCAGCTCGGTATCGGTGGTCGCTGCCGCAACCGTGATAGCCATGACGTCGTCCAGAAGTCCGCCATCGCCGCCGTCTGCTGCGGTGAGGACGATGTTCGACGTATCAACTTCGATCTTGCTGACGGTCACGATGCCAGCGGAATCGCGGTTGTAGGCCGAGACAACGCTGAAGCCGGCAGGAGCGCCAGGCGTATCAGTTGCCAGAAGATTCGAGCCAGCGTAGTTGGCACCGACAGCGATACCCTTGAGCTGGTCCTGGGCGGTCTTGATTTCACCCTGGATTTTCAGCTTGTCCGCCTCGGAAGCGCCGATTGCCGAGAGAACCTTCTCTTTGATCTGATCGACGACTTCGATGGCCTTGTTCATTGCAGTGTAGGCCGTGTCGATCTTGCCGGCGCCGAGGCCGAGAGAATCCTGAACGACGGAGTGTGCCTTGTTGTCCGAACGCATCGTGGTTGCGATCGACCAGTAAGCGGCGTTGTCCGAAGCTTCTGCAACGCGCATGCCCGTAGCGATACGGCCCTGCGTGACGGAGAGGTTCTTGTTGGTGGAGTTCAGGCTCTGGAGAGCCGTGAGAGCGGAAGAGTTGGTAAGAATGCTAGACATTGTGTCTGTGCCCCTAATGACAAAATACTTGAGGGACATGCCGAATTTCATCGGCGAAGGCGGCGCGGCATCATGCCTATGATCTCAGTCGATCAACCCGTCCTTCGTGCCAGAACTTATGACGGGCAATTCTTACCAGAATATGAATTGAATCATTCAAATCAGAGCATGATCCCGAAAAGTGGGGGCCGGTTTTCGGAAAAGATCATGCTTCAAACTAAGTGAAAGATCGAACGAGACTGCCGACGAGCAGATTCCAGCCGTCGATGAGCACGAAAAATAGGATCTTGAAGGGCAGGGAAACGACCGTTGGCGGCAGCATCATCATGCCCATGGCCATGGTGATGGTGGCGACGATCAAATCGATAACCAGGAACGGAAGAATAATCAGAAAGCCGATTTCGAAGCCGCGTCGGATTTCCGAAATCATGAAGGCCGGAACCAGAATGCGCAGATCGATCGAATCTTCCGAGACGGTCTGGCCGCGTTCGCGCGCCAGATCGGCGAACAATGCTAGATCCCGGTCGCGAACATGCGTCGTCATGAAGGCGCGAAACGGATCGGAGATTTGCGTCAGCGCCTGTTCCTGGGTGATTTCATTATTCATCAGCGGGCGCACGCCATTGTTCCACGCCTGATCGAAGGTCGGCGCCATGACGTAGAAGGTCATGAACAGGGACAGGCTGATCAGGATAAGATTGGCGGGCGTGGATTGCAGGCCGATGCCGGAGCGCAGGATCGAGAAAGCAATGACGAAACGCGTGAAGCTCGTCACCATGATGAGCAGGCCGGGCGCTACCGAAAGCACCGTGATCAGGCCGAACATCTGGATGATATAGCCGATGGTCGCGCCGTCGGCCTGGCCGATCGCGCTGAGATCGAGCTGCTGCGCCCGCGCGGTCGATACGCCAAGCGCGATCAGGACAGCGGTGATGCCAAGTTTTTTCATTCGAAAAGCAGGGTCCGGATAAAGACGTTCTTCACATGGCCATCGCTGCGGATTGCGGCGCGCTCTTCGAGATCGGCTTTCAGATGCAGGAAGCCGCTGGCCGTTTCGATCTGGTCGAGACGAACGGTGCGGATGAAGGCGAGCAAATCCTGATGGATTTCATCGACCATTTCTTGAGGCTGCGGCGCATCGAGCGCGATAGCCAGTTCCATCCTCACCCAGATGTCTTTCGGTGAGGCGATGTTTGTCGTGATCGGTTCAAGCGGCAGCACGATGCGCTTGTCGTCGATTTTTTCTTCCGGGGATGCATGAGCGACGTCGGGCGCAGGCGTTCCCGCGGGGCTGTCGATGAGGTAGGTGCCGGAAGCCCAACCCATGCCGATTGCAGCAACGGTCACGCCCAGAAGTGCCGCGATCTGGATCACCAGCGAGGGGCCTTTCGGGGAGGCGGGAGGTGCTTCTTCTGTGACGGCCACGAACTTGATCCCTTGCCCTAGAACGGAAGAACCTGGTCGAGAAGCTGCTGCCCGTAAGGCGGCTGCTGCACTTCCGTCAGACGGCCACGCCCGCCATAAGCGATGCGCGCCTCGGCGATGCGCTCATATGAAATCGTGTTCGATGCTTCGATGTCCTGCGGGCGAACGATGCCGGCGATGGTCAGAATGCGCATTTCCGCATTGACCCGGACTTCCTGCGATCCCCGGATCATCAGATTTCCGTTCGGAAGCAGATCGGTGACGACTGCTGCGACGGACAGATCGATGTTTTCCGAACGCTCGGTCTTGCCGGTGCCCTTGGTCGATGTGTTCGATGCGACATCGCCATCCAGCGAACCGTCCTGCGAGACGCCGTTCCAGCCGAAATCCAGACCGAGGCCCAGCGTACGCGAAACCTTGCGGTCGCGTTCGGAATCGTTCTTGAAGCGTGCGCGGTCGTTGATGCGGATTTTCACGGTCAGGATGTCGCCGGGCGAAAGCGCGCGCGGATCGGTGAACAATTTGCTCTGGCGGTCGTCCCACAGCGAGAATTTGCGTGGTGCCTGAGGTGGCGTCTGCGGATACTGGTAAAGCGACTGCGCTGTCGGCTCCAGCCCCGAACCTACCGCCGAAAGTGCTGGCTCGCGGCCAATTTCAGCCGGATTGACGCCAGCGCAGCCCGACAGCATTGCGATTGCGATTGCGATTGAAGCTTTGCGCATCATGTCGGGTCCTGCGTCCGCGCCGCGGCGACCATGATGGTCGTGACCGTGGCGGCGGCCTTTCGTTCCATTTCGTTGAGAATGACGCTCGCCTGTCTCGTTTCGAGCTTCATCAATATGCCTGCGGCGACTTCCGCGTTGAGTTCGGCAAGCCGTTCGGCGGCAGCGTCCGGCTTCATTCTTGCGTAGATCGCGACGACGCCGTCCTGCGCTTTTGCGAGGAAATCCTCGCGGCGTTTCAGCCAATCCTCATATTCGGCGCGCTTTTCTTCGAGCACCTGCATGCGCTGGTCGATGTCTTCCTGAAGCTTCTTCAGTTCCATCGCCTGGAGCGAATAGCGCCGGTCGCGCGCGGCGTCGGCAATGTTGGTGCAGAAGCGGCGAACGTCGTCGGACATTTCGACCGGTGCCTCGGAAATCAGTTCCGATTGCGCGACCGCGTGGGAGGTGCAGAGCAAGGTGCCGAGCGCTGCTGCGCGGATGAGGTTGGTGGCTGCTTTTGCGGGATCGAAAACCATCATTGCACCACCAGATCAGCTTGAAGCGCACCGGCGGATTTGATGCCTTGAAGGATCGCGATAATGCCGTCCGGCTTCACGCCAAGACGGTTCAGTCCGGCAACCAGCGTCTGCAAATCGGGACCGTCGAGCAATGCGACCTGTGCATCTGGCTGGTCCGTTTCGACCGTCGTGAAAGGCTCGACCGCCGTTTCGCCACGAGAGAACGGTTCAGGCTGCACGACACGCGGCTGCTCGGTGATCCGCACGGTCAGTGTGCCGTGGCTGATCGCAACGCGCGATATGCGCACATCATTGCCGATGACGATCGTTCCGGTACGCTCGTCAACGACGACGCGCGCAGGCGAATCCGAGCGGACGACGAGATTTTCAAGCTCGGCGTAAAACCGTGCCGCAGAAATATTCGCGGGCTTCTTGATATGGACCGTGCGTGCGTCCTGTTCGGTGGCGACACGCCTGCCGAAACGCTGCATGGAATAATCGTTGATCGCGTCGGTCACGCGCACCGTGGTCGAGAAATCGGGATTGCGAAGCTGCAGCGTCAGCGTGTCCTGATGGCCGAATTCAGCCTTCACTTCGCGTTCGATGATGGCGCCGTTCGGCACGCGACCGGCGGTCGGCACGCCTTGCGTGACGCGTTCAGCCTGACCTTGCGCTTCGAAACCGGAGACGAGAACGGAGCCCTGTGCGACAGCATAGATTTCGCCGTCGGCGGCCTTCATCGGGGTCATGACGAGCGTGCCGCCCTGTAGCGAAATAGCGTCGCCAAGCGAGGAAACGTTCACGTCGATGCGCGAGCCGGACTGGACGAATGCCGGGAGATTGGCCGTCACGATAACTGCCGCGACATTCTTTGCGCGAGCGCGGCCGCCTTCGGTGGCGATGCCCAGATTTTCCAGCATTGCGCGGATGGACTGTTCGGTGAAAGGCGAGTTGCGCAGGCTGTCGCCCGAACCTTGCAGACCGATTACCAGACCGTAACCGACGAGCTGGTTGTCACGCGCGCTTTGAAGCTGCGCAATGTCCTTGATGCGTGAGATCGGCCCGCCCGCGTGAAAGCCTGCGCCATTCGCGCCATATCCGCCTGCGCCGCCGACAGCCGCGTACTGGCCGTTGCCGGGGAGTTTTCCATCAAGATCGGCGGCAATGGCGGGCTGAAAGCCGACCATCATTGCCAGAGTTATTGCAAAAACGCGCCTCATGTTGCGCTGATCCTGATCGAGCCGTCAGCCATCACCGTGCCGGAAACGACCTTGCCGCTGTCCATGTTGCGAACCTTGATGAGATCGCCTGCCGAACCAGGCTGCAAGGTCACGCCGCTCGCTGAAATAATGAGCGGGCCGGACAAGAAAACCACCTGAACCGATGCGCCGGATTCGACGATATAGGCATCCCGCACCGAGCTTAGCGGGATCATGCGGCCGGGAAGCAGGGTGCGTTTTGCAACCTTGCCTTCGACGTCCGTTTCCGCGCTCGCAACGACTGTGTTGTTCTGGGCGCCGTTTCGAAGCGTGACCGCTTCGAGTGCATCCGCCGAGATTGTTTCGCCGGGATAGATCACCCTGTTGGTAATGATCACGGTCTCTTCGCCGAAACCGTGCACTGCCGACGCAAGCAGCAGTGCGCCTGCGGTCACAATACGGCCAAGTTGGCGAAGAGGGTGTCGGATCATCGTCAATTACCTGATGTTTTTTGAGACGACAGCGGCCATTTCGTCGGCTGCCTGAATGACTTTGGAGTTCATCTCGTAAGCGCGCTGCGCCGAGATCAGTTCGGTGATTTCCTTCACCGGATCGACGTTGGAGTTTTCGAGATAACCTTGCTGGATGGTCGCGTAGCCGACATCGCCCGGCACGCCGACATTGGCGGGGCCGGAGGCTTCGGTTTCCTGAAAGAGATTGTCGCCCAGCGGTGCGAGGCCTGCTTCATTGGCGAAGGTCGCCAGCGTAAGCTGACCCAGTTCCTGCAAGTCTGCCTGGCCGTCGAGACGGGCAAAAATCTGGCCGGATTTGTTGACGACCACTTCGAGCGCATCCGGCGGCACGTTGATTGCCGGATCGACCGTGAAGCCGTCGACAGTGACCAACTGCCCGGTCGCATTGGTGTTGAAGGCACCGGCGCGGGTGTAGAGCGTCTGCCCGTCAGCCCCTTCGATCTGGAACCAGCCCTTGCCGGTAAGCGCCAGATCGTAATTGTTGCCGGTGCTGGTCAATCCGCCCTGAACATGGACGTTGCGCACGGCAGAGGTCTTGACGCCGAGGCCGATGCTGACGCCTTCGGGCACGATGTTCGCATTGGCCCGGTTGGGTACGCCCTGCATCCGGTCGACCTGATAGAGCAGATCGGAGAATTCGGCGCGGGCGCGCTTGTAACCCGTGGTGTTGATGTTCGCGATGTTGTTCGCGATCACTTCGAGATTTGTCTGCTGGGCGTTCATGCCCGTGGCGGCAATGGCGAGTGCTTTCATCGGATTTTCCTCAGATCGCCATGCGGCTGACTTCGAGATATGCGGTCACGATCTTGTCGCGAATGGCGACTGCCGTGTTCATGGCCTGCTCCGCACTCATGACGGCATCGACCACGGCGCGCGTATCGGTTTCGCCCGAAAGCGCTTTCAGCGAAACGCTTTCGGCCTGCTTTAGCGTATCGACCGTGCGGCCTGCCGCTTCGGTGAGTGCTGCCGCGAAAGACGCGCCCGCATCCGAAGGTGCAGGGTTGATTGCATTGCCTGCAAAGAGCGATGTGGTTTCGCTGGTCGAGGATTTCTGAAGCGCGTCGAGCGCGCCAATGCCACTGATCATCCCTGGCCTCTCATAAGGTCTATCGTCATTGAAATGAGGTCGCGTGCTTGTTTCACGACCTGAAGATTGGCTTCGTAAGACCGGTTCGCCTCCGTCATATCCGCCATCTCGATGATGACGTTGACGTTCGGCATCTTGACGAAGCCTGCTTCGTCGGCGGCCTCATGTCCCGGCAGGAATTCCAGCGGAAACGCCTTCTGGTCGCGGCTGATCGAGGTGACTTCGACCAGCGAACTGCCGCTGGCGCGGTCGAGTTCGGCAGCAAAAGTAATCGTCTTGCGCTGATAAGGCTCGGCGCCCGGCGTATTGCCTGTGGACTGCGCGTTTGCGAGGTTTTCCGAAACGATGCGCAGTCTTTCGGACTGTGCGCCGAGGCCGTACGAGGCGACTTTGAGTGCGGATGTCAGTGCGTCGACCATAGTCAGCCCTTCACGCTCAGCATCATCATGCGGTGAAACGCCTTGACGATTGCGGTGTTCAATTCGAACGAGCGGCGGATTTCGCCGCCCTTCATCAGTTCGTTTTCGAGAACGACCGTGTTTTCGGAAGGCAGTATCGACTTTTTCGGATTTTCATTGCGAACGGCAAAGCCCGCATCGGTCACACCGGAACCGAAATGCCCGACTTGCGTCGCTTTCAGCGCGACGCGCGTATTGTCGAGCACTTGCTGAAAAGGTTCGACTTCGGCGGTGCCGTAGCCGGGTGTGTTCACATTGGCAATATTGCCCGCAACAGCGGTCTGGCGGACGGAAAGCCACCGTGCTTGCTGGGACGCGAGATCGAAAAGATTGACAGGCTGCATAGAAATCTCCGGCAGATTTCTAAAGTGTAAACAGCCAGTCTTGCGTGGGCCTTGCGCAGGCCTCCAGCCTGGAGGCTTATTCGCTCATCTCGATGATCTTGTCGGAGTTGGTGACGATGACCCAATGGCCGCTGCGCAGCTCGATGCGGGAAACCCTGCTGTTGTCGGGAAGGGTCGAGCCGCGCCGCACCATCCAGAGCCCGGAGGAATCCTCGATCATCGCGCGGCCGTTCGCGACATGAACCAGACGGAAATCGCTCAAGATTTCCGATGGAAACGGCTGTTTCGTCGCCTCTATGTCCGCTTTCTCATGACGATTGAGTGGCAAGGTTCCCGTCGCAAACAAATCCAGATTTTCGATCGGATATTCCTTATCCGTGTCGGCCATCGGCGGCGTAATCCTGGATGCGGATGACGATGAAACCGATGGTGTGCTCTCGATGCCCGCTCCGTCGAATTTCATGGCGCGAACGCCGAATTTTTCCTGGTTGAAAAAGATGTACCAGGGAAACAGCGCACAGGTCAGGCCAAGCGCGATGCCGAGCGCGGCGATGATGATGTCGTCACGCTGGATGCGGCTGACCGCTGGCTCCGCGTAGCGCTTTTCCGCTTTCTCGAAAAAGGCGACGAGTTGCGATTGCGCATCCGCCTCTTTCTTCTGTTCTTCGTCGAGCTGTCGACGAAGCATCTCTTCAATTTGCCGAAGTTGCATTCACCGGCTCCTTGGCTCTGAGATGTCGTGCCAGATCTGCAAACGGGTCGGGGGAGGAGCGGTCTCCGGGGCCTTGCGTCAGCGCCTCGTAGATGACCGGAACCTGCCGGACGGCCAGATCGAGATCGGGGTCCGCGCCGCTTTGATAAGCACCGAGCAGTCGAATGTCGCGCGTGTCTTCGTAGCGCGAGATCATCGTCCGCAATTTCGAAACAAGAACGCGCTCTTCCGGGGTCCAGGCCTTGCCGGCAAGACGCGAGATCGAGGCGAGGGGGTTCACCGCCGGATAACGGCCCTGTTCGGCGATGCCGCGTTCCAGAACGATATGCCCGTCGAGAATGCCGCGAACGGAATCGGCGACCGGATCATTGTGATCGTCGCCATCCACCAGCACGGAAATGATCCCGGTTATCGAGCCGCTGCTCCCCTCGACACCCGGTCCAGCGCGTTCCAGAAGTTTTGGCAGATCGGTGAAAACGGAGGCCGGATAACCGCGCGCGATGGGTGGCTCGCCGGTGCCGATCGCCACTTCGCGCAATGCATGGGCAAAGCGCGTGATCGAATCCAGAACCAGCAGAACCCGGTCGCCGCGGTCGCGGAAATATTCAGCGACGCGCATCGCCGTGTCGGGCGCGCGGCGGCGCATCATGGCGCTCTCGTCGCTGGTCGCGACGACTGCGACCGTCTTCGCCATGCTTTCCTTGCCGATCGTGTCTTCAAGGAATTCGCGCACTTCGCGGCCGCGTTCGCCGATCAGTGCGACGACCACCGTGTCGAAGGATGAAGCCGCCGCCAGCATGGCCAGAAGCGTCGATTTGCCGACGCCGGAGCCTGCGAAAATGCCGAGACGCTGGCCGAAACAGATCGGTGTGAAAATGTCGATGACGCGTACGCCGGTGGAGAAGGATGTCTCGACGCGTTGCCGTGAAAGAGCGGACGGCGTCACCGATTGCGCGGCGAGCGGATCGCTCGAACCGATTGGCGTTCCGCCGTCGATGGGTCGCGCAAGCGCATCGATGGCGCGGCCCTTCCACGAATGGTGAGGCGAAATCGCCAGCGGCCCGCGATCAAACACCAAATCACCGACGCCCGTATCTGCGGTGCGTTCGAAAGGTGCGACGATCACTTCCTTCTCGCCGATCTGGATTATTTCGCCGCGATGCGTTCCCTTCTGGCCGCGATGTTCGACGACGTCGCCCAGCCGTGCCACGTCCGTCAGCCCGTTCACGCAGTAATGCGTGGCGGAGACTTCCGTTATGCGGCCGCCATGCTTGACCAGCATCCGATCATCGGTGAACGGCTGATACAGCCGTTCCAGCATCGACACATGGTTGACGGCGGTATTCGAGGGGACGCGCGCAGGGAGCCCCATTTATTTCGGACCAAGCGTCTTTATGGCTTCGCCGAAAGTCTGCTCCGAACTGCGGATCATGGCAGCGGTGTTTTCGAATGCGCGCTGCACCATGATCAGCCGGGTCATTTCGAGAACCGGGTTGACGTTCGATTCCTCGACGTAACCCTGCACGATACCTGCATCTATCCGGTCGACGACGGGTTCGGGGGCACCCGTCGGCACGATGCCGGAATTGCCGAAGCGTGTAAAATTCGGGCCTGGGTTGAATTCGAACAGGCCGAGTGCGCCGACCAATTGCCCGTTTTGCCTGAGCGAGCCGTCCGCACCTGCTTCTGGCGGGCCATTGTTCGGGTCGAGCTGCATCGGTGCGCCGCCGGCATCCATAACCGGATAGCCTTCGAGCGTGACGATTTCGCCGGTATCGCGCATGGTGAAGCGGCCATCGCGCGTCATCACAGGGCCTGCGGGCGTTTCGATGCCGAACCAGGCGTCGCCGCGCACCGCGAAATCGAACGGATTTCCGGTCTGCTTGAGCGCGCCGCTCTGCGTGGACATATAGGTGTCGCCGGTGGACGTGAAGGAGATGGATTTCTGGCCGAGGCCGGACACCACATCCTCGAACTTCACGCCGGTTGCGCGGAAGCCGACCGTGTTGGAGTTGGCGACATTGTCCGCGATCGTGTTGAGCCTTCGCTCAAGCGCGATCTGCGACGAAAGCGCGACGTATAATCCATCCTGCATCGTATTCCTCAGCGTCTCATTTTCTGGAGGGCCATCATGAGATTCGTGGAAATGCCCAATTCCACCGGCTGGCTGAACAGCACGCTCAAGGATGTCTGTGCGGTCGAGCTGGGATTGTCGATTTCCCAAAGGCTCGTGAAGCGGGTCAGGAACTTGCCCAGCGCCTGCGGGTCCGAAAAATCCTCGATTTTCAGCCGGCTCTCAAAAAGTTGTACCTGCTTGTCGATATCGGCACTGGCAAAGGAGGCCGGAAGACCAAGTGCGGTGCGCACGACCTTCGCCAAGGCCGGGTCCGCCAGCACTTCATAGAATGATTTGATGTTCGGCGCCTTGCGCTGGAAATAGAGCGCCAGCCGCACACCTTCATTCTGCGCGCCGGCGTCTTCTTCAAGCGTCTGACGCATGAATTTGTCGATGGCAGGCCGCTGGGCGAGGCTGAAGGTGGTCGTCGCTTCGCCATGCTCTTCGAAATTGAAGGCAGAGGCCAATGCTGCGAAGCGCTTATCTTCATTTTTGTTGGCGAGACTGTCCGGGTCGCGGATGCCTTCTTCCAGCACCTTGCCGATAAATTCTTTCGATACTTCGGCGGTGCCGATCGCAAAGGCGGTCAGAACGTATTTATAAAGCCGCTCGTCAGCCAGAAGATCGTCTATCGATTTCACATCGCTGATATTGGCTTTGTAATAATCCGTCTCGGCTTTCACGATCGCAGGATCGACGCCGTCAATCGCCGTCTGTACGGCGAAATTGGTCACGGTCAGATGCTGTGCCTTGTTGTAGACGGTTGCGTTTGCACCGTGGGCTTCGAAATTGAAGCTTTTCACAAAATCGGCGTAGCGCTTGTCGGTCAGCTTGTTGGCAAAGCTCTCCGGGTCGGAAATACCTTCCTTCATAGCCTTGACCATGAACGCCTTGGCGTAGGCCATGTCTTCGAGGCCATGGGCTTTCATCGCATATTTGAAGAGCCGGTCGTTTTTGACGAACTCTTCTATCGACGTAACCTTGGTGATGTTTTCCTGATAATATTTGGTCTCGCGGTCGACCAGCGGCTGCTTCTCGACACGATTGAGTGAGCGCGAAAGGTCTCTCGCGATAAGCTGGTAGCTCGTATATGTATTGATCACGGATAAGCCCCCCGACCCACGTTATCGACGGGAAGCTAGTGCGGCTTACTTGCGCGAGGCTGTTCGTTTCGTTCAGCCGCGATTCAAGCCTCACACAAGGCACGCCCGTTAAAGCTTGCGGCAAGACCGTTCAAGAAGGGTTTGTCGTGGGCATTTTAATTGGACTTGTGGTGACGCTGGGCTGCGTTTTGGGCGGCTTCATGGCTATGGGCGGTCACATCGGCGTCCTGTGGCAGCCTTGGGAAGTCGTCATCATCTGCGGTGCTGCCTTGGGTTCCTTCCTTGTCGCAAACCCGATGAAGGTGGTGAAGGACACCGCCAAGGCCTTTGTCGAGGCGGTGCAGCAGAAGGTTCCGAAAGAGCGTGAATATCTCGAAACGCTCGGTGTCCTCCATAGTCTTATGCGCGAATTGCGCACCAAGCCGCGCAACGAGGTCGAGCAGCATATCGACAATCCTGATGAATCGACGATCTTCCTGGCATTTCCGACTGTTCGCAAAAACCACGATCTGACACATTTCATCTGCGACTATTGCCGCATCATCATCATCGGAAACGCCCGTCCGCATGAGATCGAAGCGTTGATGGACGAGGAAATCCAGACGATCCGCTCCGATAAACTCAAGCCCTATCACGCAATGAGTGCAATGGGCGACGGCTTCCCGGCAATCGGTATCGTTGCCGCCGTTCTGGGCGTGGTGAAGGCTATGGGCGCGCTTGACCAGTCGCCCGAAATTCTCGGCGGCCTCATTGGCGCGGCTCTCGTTGGCACGTTCCTTGGTATCTTCATGTCCTATTGCGTGGTCGGCCCGATCGCCACGAAGATCAAGGTCGTGCGCGAGAAGAACAATCGCCTTTACGTCATCGTCAAACAGACGCTTCTTGCCTACATGAACGGTTCGCTGCCGCAGGTTGCCATCGAGTTCGGTCGCAAGACGATTTCGGCCTATGACCGTCCTTCCATCGATGCTGTCGAGCAAAGCACGCTGAATGCTGGCGCGCTCGAAAAGAAGGCGGCATGAGCGTGAATTCTTATCAGGCAGTTTCCGTCGATGGCTGAAATGACCAACTCCACGGAAATGCGCGCGTCCATACTGGAGCGCCTCGTTGGTGATACGGGCGAGCCGAACCATGTGATCGGTGCCGCCCGCTCGATGATCGAGCGGGTCTTGCCCGAGGTTCTGAAATCCATCGAGGACAATCTTGCCGCACCTGTCACCATCGAGATCAAATCGGTCGAGATCGCGCGGCTGACGGAAGCGCGCTCCACCAAGGACAGCGACGCCGTCTCGATCGTCTCGTCGCCGGTTTCGCCCGATGCACTGATAATTTCGGCCGATGCCGAAGCAGTTGCCGTTCTGGTCAGCACGCTTTTCGGCGCAGATCCCGATCTGCCGATCGCGCCGATCGAACGCGCTCTTTCGCCAACCGAGGTCGAGGTTGCAACGCTCGCATTCCAGCAGATCGCCAGCGTGATCAGCGGCTCGGAAGCCGCCGCCTTCGCGCTCAATCTTCCGGTGCCGACTGCCAAGGGCGGCGCAGAATTCCGCAAGCAGGTCCTGCGCGACGGCCCGGCCGTGCGCGTTGTCCTGTCGATTGCGATTCCCGCCGGTGCCGGCACGATCAGCCTGACGCTCCCGCAACGCGTTCTTCTCAAGCAAAGGCGCAGCACGGACCCGATCGTCAGCAAGGCTGCGGAACCGGCGACCGATTGGGGCGCACGGTTCAACGATGAAGTCATGCGCTCGAATGTCCGGCTGGAAGCGACGATGCTGCTCGGCCGCATGACGCTTGGCGAACTGTCCGAATTCGCGGAAGGTCAGATCATCGAATTGCATGAAGGCGCGCAGTCTGAAACCAAGCTTTCTGCAAGAGGCAAGCCGCTTTTCGTTTGCGAATTCGGCAAGCTCGGCCAAAACTACACTGTACGGCTCAGACATCATTTCGATGAGAGCCAGGATTTTATGGATGCGCTGCTTCCTGAGGATGCGACGCATCCCGTAGTGGCGTCCTGAACGGAGAGAGAAATGAGCGACTCAGAACCTACAAAGGACGTCGATCTGCCCGAAGAACAGCTCGACCGGGCGATCGAAGAGCTGCGCGGCGTTTTGCATGAAGAGCAGAAGCGTTCCGACACAGTCGCGAAACCGGAAGGTTCCGCAAAGAACTCGGCCCTCATCATGGGCATACCCGTCGATGTGCAGATCGTTCTTGGAACCGCTGAAATGCAGGTTTCCGACCTCATGGCGCTACAGAAAGGCTCGACCGTCGCGCTTGACCGCCGCATTGGAGAGCCGGTCGACGTGATGGTGAATGGCCGCCGCATTGCGCGTGGCGAAATCACGGTTCTCGAAAACGATCCGTCGCGCTTCGGCATCCGTCTCACCGAAATCATCACGGCGGCGAAGTCTGCATGAGTTCGCAGCTTGCCCATCTTACGCGCGCTCAAAAGGCGGCTGCCATACTGGTCGCCATGGGCAAGCCGTCCGCGAGCCGGCTCTTGAAGTTCTTCAAGCAGGAAGAACTGAAGGCGTTGATCGAGGCTGCACGCCTGTTGCGGACCATTCCGCAGAGCGATCTCGAAAAAATCGTTGCCGAATTCGAAGCCGAATTCACAGAAGGTGCCGGTCTGCTCGATTCCGCGGACAAGATGGACACGATCCTCAACGAAAACCTGACGCCCGAAGAGGTCAATCGCCTCATGGGCAGGGAGCAGGCGACGGAGCCGTCCGGCCCGCCCTCTATCTGGCCCGATGTCGATAAGCTCGATCCGGCACGCATTGGCGCGTTCATCGCTGCCGAGCACCCGCAGATCGCCGCCGTCATTCTCTCAAAGCTTGCGCCGCAGGTTGGCGCGAATGTGCTTCTGACGCTCGAAAAGCCTGCGCGTGGTGAAATCATCAAGCGCATGATGAACATGTCGGCGATTCCCGAACCGGCGGTTCGCATTGTCGAAAACCAGCTTCGCGGACGCGTTCTGTCGGACAATTCCCAGAAGGACACGAGCGCCGGGCAAAGCCGCGTCGCGAGCCTGCTCAACGAGATGGACAAGTCAGTGCTCGATGAAGTGATGCAGGATCTCGAAGAGAGCGGCACCAATCTCGATGCGATCCGCGCGCGCCTCTTCGCCTTCGAAGACATTATCGACCTGTCGCAGAAGGCGCGTGTCGCTCTGTTCGACGGGCTTTCGACGGAACTGGTCACGCTGGCGCTGCGCAATTGCGAAATGAACTTGGCCGAAGCCATTCTCTCGTCCATCGGCGCGCGTTCGCGCCGCATGATCGAGGCAGAGCTTGGCGCCGGTTCCGAAAACGTCGCCAATGCCGACATCGTTCAGGCACGCAGGACCATTGCTTCGACCGCGATCCGCATGTCATCGGAAGGTGTTTTTGACTTGCCGTCGACACAGAACGCTGCCTAGGCTCTGACCCTGGATGTCGGACGCTCCGGATAAAGAAAGCAAAACAGAAGAGCCTACCGAAAAGAAAATTCGGGATACGGTCGAGAAAGGCAAGCTGCCTCAATCGAAAGAAACCACGATCCTCGCATCCTTTGCGGCAATTCTGGTCTTCGTCGTTTTCTTCGCAGTCGACAGCATTTCCAATCTTGGCACCTTTCTGGCGGTCTTTCTTGAAAAGCCGGAATCATGGCCGCTGGCGACCGAGCATGATGCGCTTTTGCTTTTCCGGGTCGTATTCATGGAAATCGGCAAGATGACCGCATCGCTGTTTGTGCTGCTGGTCACGGCAGGTATCGGCGCTTCGGTGGTTCAGAACATGCCGCAATTCGTCGGTGAGCGTATAAAGCCGCAAGCCTCGCGGATTTCGCTCGCCAAGGGCTGGAGCCGTCTTTTCGGCGTTCAGGGTTTTGTCGAATTTCTCAAATCGCTCGGCAAGCTCGGCTTCGCCATCGGCGTTCTGGTTTTCATTCTTAGCGAGGATCACCGCAAGCTTCTGGCCGGCATGTTCACCAGCCCGATCGCGTTCACCCATGTCATTCGCGGCATCGCGATCGACATCATCGTCGCCATCGTATTCGTGATGATCGCGATTGCTGCCGCCGATCTGGTCTGGTCCAGATTCCATTGGCGGCAGGATTTGCGGATGACGAAGCAGGAGGTCAAGGACGAGATGAAGCAGTCGGAGGGCGATCCCATCGTCCGCTCGCGCCTGCGCTCTCTGGCGCGCGACCGCGCCCGCAACCGCATGATGACGGCTGTGCCGCGCGCAACACTTGTCATCGCCAATCCGACGCACTTCGCTATCGCCCTGAAATATGTCCGCGACGAGGATTCCGCACCGGTGGTGCTTGCCAAGGGGCAGGACCTGATCGCGCTGAAAATCAGGGCGATAGCCGAAGAAAACAACGTCCCCGTGTTCGAAGACGTCGCGCTTGCCCGATCCATGTACAAGCAAGTTTCGGTCGATAGCGTGATACCTGCACAATTCTACCAGGCGGTCGCAGAACTTGTTCGTGTCGTCTACGGAAACAAAATGCAAAGTAAAGAGCGTACATGAACAAGCAGCCCTATGCGCAGTCACGAGAGAAGATCGTTGCGGATGCCATCCAGGGGGTTGTGCGCGAGCTTCGCCTCGTCGATGTGGCAGACTACATCGCCTTCATCAGGATGGAGCGTCTGGGCTGCCTTGCCGACATCGTGGATTCGGCTGCCGAACTGTACTTCATGCCGGGCGCTCTGCGGCTTGGTCATGGCGGCGAGGCCGAGGTCGACTGGACCGGCGAACCGCGCATCGTGCTCGATCTCGAATTGCGGCCGCGCGGCGCTATCGTCTATTTCTCGCTCGCCTTGACAGACCTGCAAGCCTCGGTCGAGGTGAATTACATTTCGTTCGAGAATCCGCTTTCGGAGCCGGAAAGCAACACGGCGTTCCTGGCCTCTGCGGTCGAGGATGCGCGTATCCGCCGGCCCGAAGAAATGCTGCGGTTCGGCTGATCTTTTATCTTATTGGATGAGGCCGAGCCGGAGCGCTTTGGCGACGGCCTGCATGCGGTTCACCGCATTCAGCTTCTGCGCCGCGCTGGTCATGTACTGATTGGCGGTGTGAACCGAAAGCTTCAGCAGCGCTGCAATCGCCTCGCTGGTATGCCCGTTGGCAGTCAGCCGCAGGCATTCGATCTCACGCTTCGAGATGGCCGGAAGTTTCTGCTCATTCGATGCACGGATCTGGATGATCGCCGAAAATAGCGAAAAGCACCGCCCATGAATCTCGTAAAGCGCCTGTTGCTGCAGTTCGATATTGCGCCCGGAGAAAATCACGACGCCATACTGACCATTCTGCGCATAGACCGGGAATGCGATGCCCGAAGCGATGTCAGTGAACGGTTCGATGCAGCGCACCCATTCGAGCGCTTCGAGACTTCCTGACGAGCCGGTATTCGCCTCGGTCCAGCGGCATGGAATGGTCGAGTTTGCAGCGTGTTTGGCGAGTATTTCGCCGTGCTTTTCCGAGATGCCCTTGCTGATCGAGGAAATCCCCGGATGGTCATTGTCGAAGCAGGGTATGAGCTTTGCGCGCTCGGTTTTGCTCGCCGCGAAAAACAGGCCGAAATCACTGGCGCCGATACCGGCAGCGATCCAGCGGCACCGCGTAACGGCCTCCGCCATCGTCGAGATGCCCGACGCAGAAAAATCGCCGAACGGTTCCGTCAGCGCCTGCGAAATCGGGTCCTCTGCAAGGGCGAGGTTCAAATTATGCCGTTCCTTATTGCGGTCGCGATCGCCATTGCGCGATTGGTGGCGGAAAGCTTGCGGATAACGCTGGTGATGTAGGCGTTGACCGTGTTTGCCGAGACACCGAGGATGACCGAGACATCGTCAGTGGTCTTGCCTTCGGAAACCCAGAAGAGGCATTCGCGCTCGCGATCCGAAAGCGGGTCTTCGAGGGCTGCTGCCGTCAGCATTCCCGATATCTGCGAAAGCGCGTAGCAGCATTGAAGCTGCACCATGGCCAGAAGGGCAGTCTCTATCGCGCCTTCCTCATCCGCCGAGAACAGGACGTAGAGGGGCTGGCGGCCGACATTGAGCCGAAGCGAGTAGATTTCGCTGTGGCCCATAATGTCGAGGAGCTTCGCTTTCTGCCCGTCCAGAAATTCCGGTGCGCGGGCGGTGTGCAGCGATTGCGCAATGGTGCCCGGCGCGAATGCGAACTGGCTCTGCGCGAGAATGGTTATGAGGTCGCGGCCTGCGAGCTCGATTGCGTCATAGACCCAGTTGGATGCGATGATACGGGCGTCGGTCTTGTCCTGATCGTGAACCATCGCGACGAGCATATAGCTGTCTGCGCCGATCCTTTCGGCCAACTGCATGAAGAAGCTGGTCAAATCCCCGCGCGAGGTGAGCTGCGCTGAGAAATTCCGTTCTTCGTGTTTTGCGGCAAGACCAATCATCGCCCGAAAAAAGTTAGAATCCAAATGTGTGCCGGAAACTGTTGACCAGAAACCGAACATGAAAAACGCAACACAAAAACGAAGAACGCCTGTTCAGACGCGATAACACGCATCGGCTGGTTCGTGTGGGGCACGCCTGCCATCCGTGCCCGAAACGCTGCAATAAAAACAGCGTGTTAGAGCCCCTCAGATCAACTGCGCCCCCCACGGGTCAGCTGATTCGTTTTCAATCTAACCGACCACGAATCGCAGTTCAAACCCCTAATTCACAAAATGATACAGAGCGTGACATGAAAGACTCACTTTCAGGAATCACGCGAATCCCACGACGGGAAAACTTGATTCCCCGCCCTTGAAAGAATGCCGCATTGGCGCTGTATTCTGCCCGGCAAATCGCAGGAGAGAAAAACATGAAACGTTCGCGGGTAAACGAAATCATTCGCGAGGGGGACGCGTTCATTCGCTCCTTCGGTTATGTCATGCCACCCTTCGCCTATTGGACGCCGGACGAACTCAAGACGAAAAAGCCGGACGGCATCGTCAAGTCGCGTCTCGGCTGGGACATTACCGACTTTGGACAGGGCAAATATGACAAGAACGGCCTGTTCCTGTTCACCGTCCGCAACGGGCGCCCGGAGGATCTGAAGCGCGGTACGGGCATGCTCTATGCCGAAAAGATCATGATTTCGCGCCGGGACCAGCTAACGCCGATGCACCGCCATGCGGTGAAGGCGGAAGACATCATCAATCGCGGCGGCGGCAAGCTGGTGCTCGAATTGTTCATGTCGGATGCCGAGGGCAATGTGGACCGGGAGGCCGAAGTGGTCGTGCCGACGGACGGTGTCATTCGCAAGCTCAAGCCGGGCGGCCTGCTCAGTCTCGATCCGGGCGAGAGCGTCACGCTTCTGCCGGGCGTCTGGCATGCATTCTGGGGCGAGGGCAAGGATGTGCTGATCGGCGAAGTCTCGACCGTCAATGATGACCTGACGGACAATTACTTCGCCGAACCGATCGGCCGTTTCTCTGACATCGAGGAAGACGAGGCGCCGCAGCGCCTCCTCGTTGCCGATTACGATAAATGGATCGAGAGCTAGAGCGCTTCATCTTTAGATAGAAATGCTGGCGGGACAACACCCCCCTCTGCCCTGCCGGGCATCTCCCCCTCAAGGGTGGAGATTGGCTGGCGCGACTGTCCGCCTTCATTCTACAACGTCAGCAATTGGTACTGCGCTTTAATTACAAGGTAATCTCCACCCTTGAGGGGGAGATGTCCGGCAGGACAGAGGGGGGTGCCTCGCGATCCATCAAAAAATGAAGGGCTCTACCCGACCTTCACGACCACGCGGCCACGGATTTTTCCGGCAAGGATTTCATCCGCGAGTTCAGGCAGGCGTGACATCGGCTCGACCGTTGTCATGCTGGCCAGCGCATCGAGATCGAGGCTTTCTGCAAGCAAGGCCCATGCGGCGTCGCGTTTGGAATGCGGCGCCATCACGGAATCGACGCCCAGCAGAGCGACCGATCGCAAAATATGCGGCATGACGGTCGCCGGAAGGTCGGCGCCGCCTGCAAGTCCGCAGGCCGCGACACCACCGCCATAGACGGTCTGCGAAAGCACATTGACGAGCGTCGTGGAGCCGACCGTATCGACAGCACCCGCCCAGCGTTCCTTCTGCAACGGTGCGCCTTTTTCGGCCAATGCCGCGCGTTCAATGAAACTCGTTGCGCCGAGCGATTTCAGGTATTCATGTGTCTCGGCGCGACCGGTCGAGGCCGTCACAGCGTATCCGCGTCTGGAGAGCAGCGAAATCGCGACTGAGCCGACGCCGCCCGCAGCGCCCGTCACCAGCACTTCCTTGCCGTCCTTGGCGATGGAACCCCACGCTTCAAGCGCGTTCACGCACAGTGCCGCCGTATAGCCGGCTGTGCCGATAGCCATCGCCTGTTCCAGCGAGAATTTCGAGGGCAGGGCAGTCAACCACTCCGCCTTCACGCGCTGGAACCGCGAATAGCCGCCCCATTCGGTTTCCGACAGGCCCCAGCCATTGACGACGACCTTGTCTCCGGCCTTCCATTTTGGCGAGCGGGATTCGACCACAGTGCCGGAAAGATCGATACCGGCCACCAGCGGCGGCTTGCGCGCGATGCGCGCCTTGCCCGAAACCGCCAGCCCGTCCTTGTAGTTCAGCGTGGAGAAAGCGACTTCGACCAGCACGTCATGGTCGGGCAGATCGGCCAGCGTCAGCGATTTGATTGCAGCTTTCGGCTTGCCGTCCAAATCCTCGATCATCAATGCTTCAAACGAATCGGTCATGCTTTTCTCCAGGCTTGGTTTTGTTTGTACTCAACCGGCAATGTCGCGGCCGAGCATATAGAACTCGTCGTTCGGGCGCATAGAGGTGACGTTGGCCAGCCGGTTCGACATTGCGAAGAACGAAGAAATCGCCGCGATATCCCAGACGTCGTCCTGCGAGAAGCCGTGCGCTTCCAGAGCCTTTATATCGGCATCGCCGACCTCATGCGCTTTCTGCGAAACGGCCATCGCGAAATCGAGCATCGCCTTCTGTTTCGGCGTGATGTCGGCCTTGCGGTAATTTATCGCGACCTGATCGGCGATCTGCGGATTCTTGGCGCGGATACGCAGGATCGCACCATGCGCAACCACGCAATATTGGCATTGATTGGCACCGCTCGTTGCGACCACGATCATCTCGCGTTCGGCCTTGGTCAGCCCGCCGGGCTTGTCCATCAGCGCGTCGTGATAGGCAAAGAAAGCCCGGAATTCGTCAGGTCGGTGCGCCAGAACCAGAAAGACATTCGGAACGAAACCGGACTTTTCCTGAACCTTCAAAATCCGCTCGGCAATGTCGGCGGGAAGGCTTGAAATCTCGGGAATTGGAAATCTGCCGATCGGCGCTGAACTCATGTTTTTCCTCCAGAAAGCGAGGCCGTAAAAGCCCGGTCAACAGCATGGGACCTTGTGGCATGGTCCACAAGACACATATAGGTGCTACCCGTCTTTCGATTACCAAATCCCAACATCCGAAGGTTGATTTATGTACAAGGACACCGTTTTTTTCATTGATGGCGAATGGCGCCCGAGCGTTACGGGCCGTGTTATTCCGGTTCTCAACCCGGCGACGGAAGAGCAGATCGGCACCGTCGCGCATGCCAATACCGAAGACCTCGATCAGGCTTTGAATGCCGTCTGGAAGGGCTTTGCCGTATGGCGCAAAATATCTGCCTATGAGCGCAGCAAGATCATGCGCAAGGCCGCCGAAAATCTGCGCTCGCGCGTCGATGAAATCGCTCCGCTGATGACGCTTGAGCAGGGCAAGCCGCTGGCTGAAGCCAAGGGCGAAATACTCGCCGCCGCAGACACGATCGAATGGTTTGCCGAAGAAGCACGCCGCGCCTATGGCCGCGTCATTCCAGCCCGTGCCGAAAACGTCTACCAGCTTGCCGTCAAGGAGCCAGTCGGCCCCGTCGCGGCATTCTCGCCATGGAATTTCCCGATCAACCAGGTCGTGCGCAAGCTTTCCGCTGCACTTGCCGCCGGGTGTTCGATCATCGTGAAGGCCCCGGAAGAAACTCCGGCAGCACCCGCTGAATTGATCCGCGCATATGCGGATGCCGGCGTTCCCGCGGGCGTCATCAATCTCGTCTACGGCACGCCGAGCGAGATTTCCGAATATCTGATCCCGCATCCTTTCATTCGCAAGATCTCGTTCACCGGCTCGACGCCTGTCGGCAAAAAGCTTGCAGGTCTGGCAGGCCTTCACATGAAGCGCGTCACCATGGAACTTGGTGGCCACGCACCGGCAATCGTCTTCGACGATGCCGACATCGATGCTGCGACCAAGGTGCTTTCGGCCTCGAAATTCCGCAATGCGGGCCAGGTCTGCGTCGCACCGACCCGCTTCCTGGTCCAGACGAAGGTGTATGACAGCTTCGTTGAGAAGTTCGTCGCCTCCGCCAACAAGATCACGGTCGGCGACGGTCTTTCCGCTGGAAGCACGATGGGGCCGCTCGCCAACGATCGTCGCTTGGCGGCCATGGAAGAGCTGATCGCGGATGCGACCACGCGTGGCGCGAAGACGCAAACCGGCGGCCGCCGCATCGGCAACAAGGGCTATTTCTTCGAGCCGACCGTCATGACCGGCGTGCCGCTCGAAGCCCGCGTCATGAACGAGGAGCCCTTCGGCCCGCTGGCGCTCATCTCGCCATTCAGCGATCTGGACGAGGTCATCACCGAAGCCAACCGCCTGCCATACGGCCTCGCGGCCTACGCCTATACGAGCTCGAACAAAACCGCGACGCAGCTTGGCGCGCAGATCGAAAGCGGCATGGTCACTATCAACCACAATGGTCTGGCGGTGCCGGAAGTGCCATTCGGAGGCATCAAGGATTCGGGCTATGGTTCGGAAGGCGGCTCGGAAGCGATCGAAGCCTACCTAAACACGAAGTTCGTGTCACAGGCGGGCCTCTAGAGTCTTTTAGATAGAACCGCTGGCGGGACAGCGCCCCCCTCTGTCCTGCCGGACATCTCCCCCACAAGTGGGGAGATTACTCTGTCATTTAAGCACGGCACCAATCGCTGACGTTGCAGAATGAGCGCGGAGAGTGTGTCAGCCAATCTCCCCACCCGTGGGGGAGATGTCCGGCAGGACAGAGGGGCGCGCCTCGCGATTCCATCACAACAGGAAGCGCTCTAAAATTTAAATGTGCCCGGTTCTTCCGAGAGCCGGGCGCCTCGGCCACAAAAACAAAAAGCCCCGCATTTGCGGGGCTTTTTGTTTGGGAATTTGGTGCCCAGAAGAGGACTCGAACCTCCACGCCCTTGCGAGCGCCAGCACCTGAAGCTGGTGCGTCTACCAATTCCGCCATCTGGGCTTGCGGGGTGATGTAAGCGGGCAAGGCGCCGCTGTCAACGCGCTTTTTCCATGTTTGAACCGATTGCCGGCATATAAATTCAGGCGAGCACTTCCTTTGAGGCGACGGTCGAATCCGCAGCCAGTTTGTAGATGATAGGCACGCCGGTTCCGAGTTCGAGATTGACGATTTCCTCGCCGCTCGCGCCGTCTAGCGCCATAATCAGGGCGCGCAGCGAATTGCCGTGTGCGGCAACCAGAACCGTCTCGCCGCGCAGCACGTGTTTTTGCATGTCATGGAGGTAGTAGGGCCAGACGCGCGCGCCGGTGTCCTTCAGGCTTTCGCCGCCGGGAGGCGGCACGTCGTAGGAGCGGCGCCAGATATGCACCTGATCCTCACCCCATTTGGCGCGGGCATCGTCCTTGTTGAGGCCGGAGAGATCGCCATAGTCGCGCTCGTTCAGCGCAACGTTGCGGATCGTTTCGAGATCGCTCTGGCCGACCGCATCCAGAATGTGCTGGCAGGTTTTCTGCGCGCGCTGGAGCACGGAAGTAAATGCGATGTCGAATTTCAGTCCGCGTGCCTTCAGCTTTTCGCCTGCTGCCTTAGCTTCCGCATGACCCTGCTCGGTCAGGTCCACATCGCGCCAGCCGGTGAACAGGTTCTTGAGGTTCCAATCGCTCTGGCCATGACGGACGAGGACGAGGGTTCCGGACATGAAATTCTCCTTCGAAAAATGGATTAGCTTGAAAGACCGAGCACGTCGCGCATCGAATAAAGCCCCGCCTTGCGCTCGCACGCCCAGAGCGCGGCCTTCACTGCGCCGCGGGCGAATATTCCGCGATCGTCTGCATTGTGCGAAAGCGTGATGCGTTCGCCCTGTCCGGCGAGAATAACCGAATGGTCGCCGATGACCGAACCGCCACGCAGCGTTGCAAAGCCGATCGTGCCGTCCTCGCGTGCGCCGGTATGGCCGTCACGCACCCGCACGGAATGGTCCTCCAGGCCGATTTCACGGCCCGCTGCCGCTGCCTGACCGAGCAGAAGTGCGGTGCCGGATGGCGCGTCGACCTTGTGCTTGTGGTGCATTTCGAGAATTTCGATGTCGAAATCTTCCGGTCCGAGCGCTTTTGCAGCCTGTTCGACCAGCACGGCCAGAAGATTTACGCCAAGGCTCATATTGCCCGATTTCACGATCGTCGCGTGGCGCGCGGCGGCGACGATCTTCGCTTCGTCTTCCGCGCCGATGCCGGTCGTGCCGATCACATGAACGATGCGCGCCTGCGCGGCATAGCCTGCGAATTCGACCGTCGATGCGGGCGAGGTGAAATCCAGAACGCCATCGGCCTTGGCAAAGACCGGCAGCGTCTCATCCGTGATGATGACGCCATTTGCCTCAAGCCCGGCAAGCGCGCCTGCATCCTTGCCGATATGGGGCGAACCCTGCCGCTCGATGGCACCGGAAAGTTTGGCGCCCGGCGTGGCATGAATGGTGCGGATCAGTTCCTGACCCATGCGGCCCGCAGCGCCCACCACGACGAGGTTCATATCGGTCATTGCGCGCCCCCGGCGATGGCAGCCTTGCGTCTGCGCTTCGGCTTTGTGTCGTCTACGAGGCCAAGGCCCTTGCCGCCCTGCACCTTCTGGAAACGTGCATATACGCCGTTCGGGATAGCCATAAGCGATTTATGCGTGCCTTCCTCGACAAGCCGACCTTCTTCCAGAACGATGATGCGGTCTGCATTCACGACCGTCGAGAGACGGTGCGCGATGACGATGGTCGTCTTGCCCTTCATCACCGTGTCGAGCGCTTCCTGAACGCGCGCTTCCGATTCATTGTCGAGAGCAGACGTCGCTTCGTCGAGCAGCAGGATCGGGGCCTGACGCACGATGGCGCGCGCGATGGAAATGCGCTGCCTCTGGCCGCCGGAAAGCGTCGCGCCGTTTTCGCCGACTGGCGTGTCATAGCCCTGGAATTGCTGGCGAATGAAAATATCGGCCGCTGCCTGGTCGGCTGCCTGCTCGATCTCCGCATCGGTCGCGTCGGCGCGGCCATAGCGTATGTTGTCGCGTATCGTGCCTTCGAAAAGATATGGCTGCTGCGAAACGAAGGCGATGGACTGGCGAAGCGAGTGCTTCGTCACCTTGGCGATGTCCTGCCCATCGATTTCGATCTTGCCGCCTTCGATGTCGTAGAAACGCTGCAGCAGCGCCGTCAGCGTGGATTTGCCGGCACCCGAAGCACCGACGATGGCAGTCGTCTTGCCGGCCTTTGCAACGAAGCTCACCTCATGAAGAACCGGCAGGCTGTTCGGGTAGGAGAACGACACTCGGTCGAAAACGACATCGCCCTTGTCGATCGTCAGCGTCTTGGCGCCCGGCGTGTCTTCCTGTTGCGGTTCCAGGTCGAGGATTTCATAGATCATGCGCGCATTGACCAGCGCCCGCTCCAGTCCGACCTGCACGCGCGCCAGCCGCCTTGCGGGGTCGTAGGCGAGCATCAAAGCCGTGATGAAGGAGAACACCGCGCCGGGTAGCTGATCGCCTGTGACGGCCCTGTAACCTGCGTAAGCGATGACGCCCGCAATCGCGAAGCCCGCCAGCGTATCGGAAATCGGCCCCAGACGCTCGGAAACGCGGGCGATCTTGTTGGAGCGGCCTTCGGCTTCCGTAATGAGTTTGGTCATGCGGTGTGAAAGCTGGTCTTCCATGGTGAATGCCTTCACCACGGCGATGCCTTGCGTTGCCTCCTGCATGGCGCCGATCAGGCGCGAATTCACCTCGACCGCCTGGCGCGCCACGCGGCGCAGCCGTCGCATGAGGTAGTTTACCGTGAAGATGAGCGGCGGTCCGATCATCAGCGCGATCAGCGACAGCATCGGGTCCTGAACGATCATGACCCCGAGCAGTGCGACCAGCGAAACCGCATCGCGGGCAATCGCCGTCAGTGTCATGCTCAGAAGGTCGCGAATACCGCCGACATTCTCGTTGATCTGGGCGGCGAGACGGCCAGAGCGTTTCTCGTTGAAGAAGCCGACGCCAAGCCGCATCAGATGGTCGAAAATACGCTGCTGATAGCGCGCGACGAGATTGTTGCCGACCTTTGCCAGAATCACTGCCTGGATATAACCGGCGACGCCGCGAAGAACGAAGGCGCCGACGATCAAGAGGCAGATCAGCGCGATAAGGTCCTGGCGCTGGCGATAGAAGATGTCGTCGATCACATCGCGCATCACCCATGCCGTAAAGGCAGTGGTGGCGGCGATCGCAATCAGGCAAACGCCAGCGATCGCGTAGGACCAGATATACTCACGGCCGTTTTCGGCAATGATGCGCCGGATCACAGCGACGATTTCGCCGCGATCTACCGTTTTCGTTTTTTTCTGTTTGGGATTCAAACCGGGTCAGCCCGCGCAAATAAATTCACCGGCCCGACTGGACCGCAATTGCGATCCTCATAGCCCCAACAGGGCGTTTTGCCTATGCCTTTTGCATCGAATGGGCGCGGCCTGTTGCTTTCATGCCGCGCCCGAAGTCTCGTTTGTGGCCAAATCAGCCAGCGAGAACCAGATCGCGTGCTTTGAGGATTTCCACGCAGGCATTTGCCGCTTCACGACCTTTCACGACGAAATGGTCGCTGAAAAACTGCTTGTGGGCGTCGCTTTCCTGAAAATGATGAGGGGTGAGAACGGCAGAAAGCACCGGAATATCGGTCGCGAGCTGCACATTCATGATGCCGTCCAATACCGTGCTTGCCACGAAATCGTGGCGGTAGATGCCGCCATCGACCACGAAGGCGCAACCAAGAACGGCAGCGTAGCGGCCGGTCTGCGCAAGCAGCTTTGCCTGAAGCGGAATTTCGAGCGCGCCGGGAACGTCGAAAATATCGACTTCGATCTTGCCTTGCGAAAGGGATTTGACGTTTTCCGCGAAGGAATCGACGCATTTGTCGACGATGTCCGCGTGCCAGCGTGCGCGGATTACGGCGACGCGGCGGTTTTCGAAGTCTCGGTTGCGTATCTGATTCATAGGCCCTGCTTTCCGTTTTAAAGACCAGAATCAGGACGGACGATCGCAAGACGAGCCTAATGGCCCTTCTTCCTTTCGTTCTCTTCCATCCGGACTATGACCGTCGGCTCCGGAATCACACCGGATCTGCTGACCCTTCGAATTTCTTCGAAGGCGCTCGCGGGCTTGGGGAAATCCCCTTACCGCCGGTGGGGAGTTTCACCCCGCCCTGAGAACTAATCTCTCATGTATGGAAAGCGGGCAGGTTGGAGTCAAGAAAAGGATTTTCTAAATGCTGCGCCATCTGCGGTCAGTTGTTTCTATGCCGAAGAGATCGGGCGTCTGGGCATAGGCGGCCAGTCCGGCAAGGGCGGCCTGCGGGTGGGTGATCACGTAGGTCGGCATGGAGCGCATCAATGCCGAATGGGGCGCCTTGTCTTCGAAAGCCTCGCGGAAATTTCCGGCTTTCAGGGCAGGGACGACTTTTTGCGCAATGCCGCCGGTAAGGTAGACGCCGCCCTTGCTTTTGAACACCAATGCAAGGTCGCCTGCGGTGCGGCCAAGGCAGGTGACGAATGTTGCAAGCGTCTCTTTCGCAATCTCGTCCGTGCCTTCCAGCGCAGCAGCGGTCACTTCGGCAGGAGTGGTGAGAGTTGGCGTATTGCCGTCTGCTTTTGCGACCGCGCGATAGAGATGAACGAGGCCCCGTCCGCACAGAATCTGCTCGCCGGAAATCCGCCCGTCGATCTTTTCGATATGCGGAAAGACTTCATTGTCGCGTTCGGTTCGGGGGCCGATGTCCATGTGGCCGCCTTCGCCGGGAACCGGAATCCAGCGTCCGCATGCGTGGATGAGGCCAGCGACGCCGAGGCCGGTGCCGGGACCGAGCACGACGCGGGCGGCATCGTCTTCGGCTTCACCGCCGCCGATTTTTTCCATGTTTTCGGGGCCAAGTGCTGCTACTGCAAGCGCCTGCGCCTCGAAATCATTGAGCACGACGATGTCTTCCAGGCCAAGCGTCCTGATCATGTCGCGGGGCCGCACGACCCATGGGCAGTTGGTCAGCGCAATCGCGTCGCCCTCGACCGGGCCTGCAACGGCCAGAACCGCCGAGCGCGGGCGGATATCCGTCTTGTCGAGAACGGCCGACTGGATCGCCTCGTCGATGGTCGCGAAATTTGCGGTGAGCACGATTGCCGGCTGGCCGATCTCGGACGTGGCGTCGGAAACAATGGCAAAGCGCGCATTGGTGCCGCCAATGTCCCCAATCAGAATTGGAAAGGGCAGTGCCTTATCGGCATCGCTTGGCTGTGGCATGCTCGTGTCGTCCCCGTACGCTGCGTATCAGCTATTTTCTTTTCGAAAGAGCACCAGTTCGGCGGTCGCCTCGTTCAGTGCGATCGGCACATCATAGACGATGGCAAGCCGCATCAGGGCCTTCACGTCGACGTCATGCGGCATGGGCGTCAGTGGATCAACGAAGAAAATGACGAGGTCGATCACGCCTTCCGCGATCAGCGCGCCGATCTGCTGATCGCCGCCGAGCGGGCCGCTTTTCAGCCGCCTTATCTGGAGTTTCGGGCAGGCATCCATGATGCGCTGACCGGTCGTGCCGGTCGCGACGAGTTCGCATTCCGAGAGAAAGTCGGTATGCGCCTGCGCAAATGCGACCATCTGGTTCTTTTTCTGGTCGTGCGCGATCAGCGCCAGTCGATAAGCCATTTTCGCCGCTATCCGAATCTACCGAGGCGGACGGCGAGAAGCCGTCCGCTAAATCGGTTGAAACCTATAGCCAATCAACGCGCGCTATGGAAGCGGTGCGTATTTTACGGGGCAGGTCGCGGCTTTGGCAGTGGAATTCCGATGTCCGGCGTTGCCGTAAAGGCATTGGCGGACGTTGGAAGTGCCGAAGGATCTGCCATGAGAATCGGATTTGTGCCTGTCGCGGCAATCGCCGTTCCGCCATTGGTCGGATATGTCACCGCCGCTTCCGAAACCGGCTCCGGTGCCGAAAGCACGGCGCGGCATTCCTTGGGCAGGCTCGCCATCGTCATTACGTCGCGCGCCTTTGGTGCATCGGGGTTCTTGTTGGGGCGCCAAGGCTCTTCGGTAAACCACCAAGCGAGCGAGGCGTCGCAGCCATCGCCCGGAGCCGTTGCGGCCTGCGCCTTGCAGCCGACCGAACCCGGCTGGCAGCCGATGCGGACGTGGAAATGATAATCGTGACCCCAGAACGGACGCACCTTTTGCAACCATCTCCGGTCGCCCGTCACCGTGTCGCACAGCTTCTTCTTGATGCCCGGATGCACGAGAATGCGCTCGACTTCCGGGTAGCTCGCGGCACGCTTCAGCAACCGCGCATGAGCCGGTGTCCAGATGCGCTCATCGACAGTCAGCCCGCCCTTCTTGATCATCGAAATGGCGCTCGTATTCTCGCGCTGCTGCGCGGAAAGTTTGCGGTCGGGCATCGGCGTCAGCCAGATGTCGGCATCAAGCCCGATCTGGTGCGAGGCGTGGCCGGTCAGCATCGGGCCGCCGCGTGGCTGCGAAATATCGCCGAGAAGCAGGCCCGGCCAGCCATCCTGAACCGCATCGCGTGACAATTTCTCGACCAGCGCGATCATCGTTGGATGGCCCCAGCGGCGATTGCGCGAAAGGCGCATGGCCTGCCATGTCGGGCCGTCGGTTGCGATTGCAACGCCGCCGGAAAAGCAGCCCTTCGAGTAAAATCCGTAGGATTTTGGCGTGGTCGCGGCTGGCAGTCGCTGATGTCCGAACAGTTCTTTCGCCAGTTCCTGCGCATTGGCCGACGGCGCGGCAAGGCTAATGAAGGCCACCGCCGCGATCGCAAGACCGGCGAGGCGCAGCGCCTTGCCCAGTCGGTTTGTCATCGGAATTTTCATGAAAGCCAGACCTTTTGCGCGGATTCTGGGCCGCGTTGGTTACCGAAACATGAATCGCTTCGCTAAAATGCAGTGCTTTTTCAGCGAAATCTACGCCTTGATCGGGGTTCTCGCATCGCTCTCGCCAAGACCCTGCCAGCTTCCGTCCTGCCACATGCTTTCGAGTGCGGCGCGGTAGTTCGGATGTCGGAAACTGTAGCCCTCGGCCTTGATGGCGGCGTTCGAAACCCTCTTGTTCTCGCCATAGAAAGAGCGCGCCATGGGCGAAAGTTGGGCAGTTTCGAAAGAAATTTCGGGCGGCGGTGCGATTTTCATCAGTTCGGCAACGTAAGCCACCACATCCTGCGGCGGGGCGGGCAAATCGTCGGTGACATTGAAGATGCCGCCGCGTTCGGCTGTCAGCAAAGTCCAGAGCGCACCGGCAATGTCATCGACATGGATGCGGTTGAAGACCTGGCCTTCCTTGATCAGACGCCGCGCAGTCCCATTGTGCAGATTGACGAAGGCGTTGCGGCCCGGACCATAAATGCCCGACAAGCGCAGCAAAGCGACGGGCTTGCCGATTTCCTTCCTAAGATCGAGCCATGCGTTTTCCGCCGCGACGCGCTGCATCGAGCGCTTCGACATCGGGCGGCATTCAGCCGTTTCGTCCACCCATCCACCTTGATGATCGCCATAGACGCCGACAGTTGAAAGGTAGCCGATCCAGCGCAGATTTTTCATGCCTCGGATGACGTCGCCGGTGGCATTCAATACGGGATCACCGGCCTCATCGGGGCCAGCGGAGATGACGAGATGCGTGGTTCGTTCAAGTTCCCCGGCCAGATCGGGCGAAATATCTGCGCCGTCGAATGACAGCGGCAGAATGCCGGACGCTTCGAGTGCGGCGAATTTTTCAGGCGAGCGCGTCGTGCCGGAAATGACTGCGCCGCCCGGATTGGCGCGGGCAAAAGCCTTGCCGGAATAGCCTGCGCCGAAAATCAGTATTCTGTCGCTCATGCATAAATTCCAGTTATTTCGGCAGCTTTTTGCCATTCCGCGATCACGTTCTCGTCGGCTTCTGCGGCAGGCATGCGCAGTTTCTCGAAATCCTGTGCGTCGAGCAATCGCGAAAGCGCCCACACTGCCGCACCGCGAACCAGCGGCGATGCATCGTCCAGCAAGGACCGGCATGTTGCGATAAGCGACTGATCGCCGGAGTTTCCCGCCGCGATCAGCACGTTACGAATGAAGCGGTCGCGGCCGATGCGTTTGACCGGTGAGCCGGAAAAGAAGGTGCGGAATGCGGCATCGTCGAGCTTTATCAGCTCGGCCAATGAAGGCTCGCGCAAATCTTCGCGGGCGGAAAGCTTTGCCTCGGAGGCTTCGCGCGCAAACTTGTTCCACGGGCAGGCGGCGAGGCAATCGTCGCAGCCATAAATCCGGTTGCCGATAGCGGCGCGGAATTCATGCGGGATCGGGCCTTTGTTTTCGATGGTGAGATAAGAGATGCAGCGCCTTGCATCGAGCCTGTAGGGGGCAGGGAAGGCGTCTGTCGGGCAGGCATCGAGGCAGGCGCGGCACGAGCCGCAATGATCGATCTCGGCGTCGTCCGGGTCGATTTCAGCGGTGGTGAAAATCGTGCCGAGAAACAGCCATGAACCATATTGGCGGCTTACAAGATTGGTGTGCTTGCCCTGCCAGCCAAGTCCGGCGGCTTCAGCCAGCGGCTTTTCCATGATCGGGGCCGTATCGACGAAAACCTTCACGTCACCGCCTGCGCGGGAGACGATCTTGCCGGCGATCTCCTTGAGGCGGCCTTTCATGACGTCGTGATAATCGCGGTTTCGCGCATAAGCCGAAATCGCGCCGCGATCGGGCCTTTGTTGTAATTTTCGCGGGTCTTCATCCGGCCCGTAATTCATTGCCAGAACGACGATGGATTTTACTTCCGACCAGAGAACGCTCGGATTGCCGCGCCGCAATTGCGTTTCGGCGAGCCAGTCCATCGAGCCATGAAATCCGTCGCCGATGAATTCGGCCAAGCGGGCAGGGGCGAGCGGAATTGAATCGGGGGTCGTGAAGGCGACAGCCTCGAAACCGGCGCGCTGAGCTTCGCGCTCGATCAGGCTGCGGAGGCCGGCGCTCCGGCCGGGTTTCTCAGAAGTCGAGGTCCGCATAATGGGAAACGGGCGATATGCCGCGCACCCTGTCGGCCAGAAGCGGCCGGAAAGAGGGACGAGATTTTACGCGTGTGTACCATTCGCGCGCCGAATTGTGCTCGCGCCAGTCGATCTCGCCGAGATAATCGAGAACCGAAAAGGCGGATGCGGCGGCAAGGTCGGCATAGGTGATGCGCGGACCGGCCAGCCAATGGCGGGTGCCTGCAAGCCAGTTCGTGTATTTCAGATGCTGGCGGATGTTGGAGCGCGCGGCGCGGATGGCACCCGAATCGGGCGAGCCGCCGCCCATTTCGCTCGGCATCATCGGCTTCAGCACGCGTTCGCGCACCAGATGCCGGGTGACTTCGCTTTCGGTCTTCACGAGATACCAGTCGATCAGGCGGCGGATTTCGGCGCGCTGCATCGGATCTTCTGCAAAAAGCCGCTTGTCGCGCTTCAGAACGCCGCGCGTCTCGTCGAGATATTCCGCAATGACGGTTGCGCCCACGATCGGCACGTCGCCTTCGGCCAGAAGCACGGGCAGGGTGCCTGCGGCATTTAGCGTCAGAAATTCCTTACGGCGCGCCCATGGCTTCTCTTCAATTAGCGCAAGTTCCTCGCCATACTCGCCGAAGGCCAGGCGGACGAAGCGGCATGATGCGTACATTGGGTGTTGGAATAGCGTCAGCATGGTCCTGCGATGGTCAAAAAAAGCACTCTGGAAAATTTTCGCCTGCGCCTGTAAGTCTGAGCCGCAAATTTCGAACGAGGCGTGATGCGCCCGACCTATAAGAGGGTTCCTGCTTCATGACAAGCAAGCCTCTGCCCCCCGAACATGGTGAAGTATGGAAAATCAGTCGATAGTTGCAGCGCTTTTTCTCGGCCTGCTCGAAGGCCTGACCGAATTCATTCCAGTTTCTTCCACGGCACATATCCTTCTGGCAGGGCATTTCCTGGGGTTTCACTCGACGGGCAAGGCCTTCGAAGTGCTGATCCAGCTTGGCGCTATCCTCGCTATCCTCACGGTTTATTTCAGCCGCCTGTGGAAAATGGCAGCCAATTTTCCGAGCGACAAACGCACGCAGCGTTTCGTGCTTGGTATTCTGCTGGCCTTTCTTCCGGCTGCGATCATCGGCGCGATGGCGCATAATTTCATCAAGACGGTGCTGTTCGAATCGCCTTATCTGATCTGCATCATGCTGATCATCGGCGGCGTGATCCTGCTGGTGGTGGATCGGCTGCCGCTGCGCCCGAAATATAATGACGCGATGGATTTCCCGCTCTCTCTGTGCCTGAA
Organism: Foliimonas ilicis; assembly: GCF_039939195.1. Taxonomy (NCBI): domain Bacteria; kingdom Pseudomonadati; phylum Pseudomonadota; class Alphaproteobacteria; order Hyphomicrobiales; family Phyllobacteriaceae; genus Foliimonas; species Foliimonas ilicis. The sequence continues at coordinate 131,926 of NZ_JBDUUH010000015.1, forward strand.
GATCGGCTTCATCCAGTGCCTCGCAATGATCCCCGGCACGTCGCGTTCGGGCGCGACCATCGTCGGTTCGCTGCTGCTTGGCGCGGATAAGCGCTCGGCCGCGGAGTTCTCGTTCTTCCTCGCAATGCCGACAATGGCAGGTGCCTTCGCATACGATCTCTTCAAGAACCGCGACATCCTGTCTGCCGCCGATGTTCCGATTATCGTGACGGGCTTTATCGCGGCCTTTGTCGCTGGTGTGTTCGTCGTGCGCTATCTGCTGGATTATGTTTCGCGCCATGGCTACTCGCTGTTCGGCTGGTGGCGTCTGGTGGTTGGTGCGCTGGGACTGATTGCGCTGACTATTTTCGGGTAAGTTTTGTCGTTGCCACGCCCGCTTTCCGGGTCTGGCCATTGTCAAAGAACCGGGAAGCGGGGCGCATCGCCGTGCCTTCCTAGTAAGTGATATATTTGGCGCGACGTCCGCACCCCGCCGGTCTTTGCTATCCGGTTGGTCGGGCACAATGTTTATGCATTTCCATAGTGCAGGAAAACATCGCGGTTTCTCCGCACGCTTTCAGAAGTTTCATAAGCAGGGTTTGTCACTTCCCGTCATGAACGCATCTTCGGCGCGCCGACCTGTCCCGGCCCTCCGCTATGGCTCCGGGCGTTCGACATTCAAAAAGCCAAATCGTTGGCTTTTTGCCGACCTTCGGTCGGACATGTCTCACCCCTCGGAACTCACGACTACCGCAGTCGCAAGTGGGAGGTCACCGCTGTCTGAACCGATACCCGGTGCGCACCGGCTTCCCGCTCAGACAGTGGGGGAATGATAGGAGTGTGGAAAAGGGGGTGAATAAAAAACATGAAATTGAAGGTTTTTATTCACATGCTGTCGGCTTCCCAAAGGGTCGTTCGTCATATGATCGAAGAGGCTGTTTCAGCCTCGATCCATAGGGAGAGAAACGATGCGCGTTGCAGTTTTTGTGAAGGCGACGAAAGACAGCGAAACGGGCATGTTGCCATCGACCGAGCTGCTCGAAGCCATGGGCAAGTATAATGAACAATTGGTCGAGGCCGGTATCATGCTGGCAGGCGAGGGGTTGCATCCATCGTCGAAGGGCAAGCGGATTGCCTTTGACGGGGCTGGCCGTACGATTATCGACGGGCCTTTCTCTGCGACGGGCGAACTGGTTGCGGGTTTCTGGCTGTGGCAGGTCAAGGATATGGCCGAGGCGGTCGAGTGGGTGAAGCGCTGCCCCAATCCGATGCCCGGTCCAAGCGAGATCGAGATCCGTCAGATTTTCGAGGCGGCGGATTTTGCCGAGAATATGACGCCGGAGATCGCCGAGCGGGGTGAACGGTTGCGCGCCAAGCTGGCTGAGGGGTGAGCGGGGAAGGCGAAGCGGTTTCTTTGAAGGAAGCGCGAGGCACCCCCCTCTGCCCTGCCGGGCATCTCCCCCTCAAGGGTGGAGATTGGCTGACACAACCCTCTCCGCCTCCATTGGAACGTCAACAATTGGTACGGCGGTCATGACGGGGTAATCTCCCCACTTGAGGGGAGATGCCCGGCAGGGCAGAGGGGGGTGATGTCCCGCCAGCGCTTTTATCTGAAAAATGAAAAGCTAAAACGCCGTTGCCGACTAATCGGCCTCAAGCCGGTCAGGCTTCGTTTTTGCGGGCGAACTGGCCGGCGACGCGGTAGGTCCAGAGATAGGATGGCAGGATCGAGGCGGTGGAGGTCGGATGGATGCCGAGTGCTTCGAGCGTGCGGCCGGATTTCTGCGCTGCTTCCGAAACGACATTGTCCCGCTGCAGCAGGATGACCTGATCTTCGGTCAGCAAAGGCTTCGGCAGGAGGCCAAGAATTTTGCCCTGCAGCTTTGCCACCCACCATGGAACGGGAATCAGCAGGCGCTTGCGGCCGATGACGGAGAGCATTTCCTGAAGGCATTCGCGGAAGGTGAGAACCTTCGGGCCGCCGAGTTCGTAGGTCTTGCCGCCTTCGACCTTGCCATCGACCGAGCGCGCGATGGCTTCGGCGACATCGCCGACATAGACCGGCTGGAAGCGGGTTTCGCCGCCGCCGAGAAGCGGCAGGAAGGGCGACAGGCGCGCCAGATTTGCGAAGCGGTTGAAGAACATGTCTTCCGGTCCGAACACGATGGACGGGCGGAAAATAACTGCGTCCGGCAGGGTTTCGTGAACGGCGCGCTCGCCTGCGGCCTTGGTGCGTGCATAGCCCGATTCGGAATCGGCGTTTGCGCCGATTGCCGAAACATGGGTGAGTTTCGCGCCCTCGGCACGGGCGCCCTCGGCAATGGCGCGTGCGCCGAAATCATGAACCGAGGTGAATTTCTGCTTGCCGCTTTCGTAGAGCAGGCCGACGAGATTGATGACATGGTCGGACCCGCGGATTGCGCGATCGACGGACCAGCGCACACGCAGATTGGCCTGAATGGCCTGAATCTGCCCGACATTACCGAGCGGCTGAAGGTGCCCGGCAAGGTCGGGCCTGCGGCAAACGACACGAACGCGGTATCCCCGGCGCGCGAGCGCGCGCACCACGTGGCGGCCGAGAAAGCCCGAACCGCCAAAAACGGTGACGAGTTTGGGATTCTGCAGGATTTCAGTCATGTCTGGCTCCGTGTTGCCTCACGCTTGGCTCCGGGTGTTCTTAATCCGTTTGGCTACAAAGGCAAGAAGGTGCAGGCATGAAGGATGCGCGCAGATTGACGCCTGCGCGCATCGATTAATCAGAATTCCTTGCCGATGCGGGCATCGACGGAATGGCGGTTTGCCCCGCGAATGAAGAAGAAGAACAGGATCGCAGCCCAGAGGATGGACTTTTCCGCGCCGGAATAGCCTTCGCCCAGCGTGATCCAGTGGAACCACACCGTGACCAGCAGGACGAACGTGCCTGCGAAGGCGGCAGGGCGGGTCAGGAAGCCGAGGGCGATCAGGATGCCGCCGAAGAATTCGGTTGCGGCCAGAAGCGGTGCCCAGAATGTGCCCGGATAGAAGCCGAGGCCCTCGACCATGCCAGCCGCGCCGAACGGATTTACGATCTTGGGGGCGCCATGGACGACAAGTGCGGCGCCGGCGATTACACGCAGCAGCGTTTCGGCACCTTCATGAAGGCCGCTGTAAAGTCCGCCAAGTGCGGGAATGAAAAGTCGTCGGCGCGGTGCAATATGTGTGTCGGTCAAAGCTCTCTCCTGAATGCAAAAATTTGCCGGACGGTAAGCGTACGCAAAAAGCTTCACCGTCAAATCAACAATTCTTTATACGCGCGCGGAGTTCCAGTCGCATGACTGTCGTAAGTTGCGGGATTTCGGGAAAAACTTACCCCAATCGTGCCGGAATGCGCGCTTCCAGACGCCGGAACAGGAAGACAATGATGCCGGTGATGCACAGGTAGATCAGCGCCAGCAGGAGCAGCGGCTCGTAGACAATGAAAGTGTCCTGCCTGACGCGCGATGAAACGGCGTAGATGTCGACCACGGTGATCGTCGCGACCAGCGGCGTCGCCTTCAATTGCAGCACGGTTTCGCCGGCAAGCGTCGGCAGGGCGCGCTGGATCGCCTGAGGAAGCCAGATGCGCCGGAAAATCTTGCCGCGCCGCATGCCGAATGCGCGCGCCGCTTCCAACTGTCCGCGCGGGACGCCAGCGAAGGCACCGCGCATGACTTCGCCCTCATAGGCGGCGAAAGAAAGGGTAAGCGCCAGCACGGCATAGGGCCAAGCCTGGCGCAGATATGGCCAGAGTTCCGAACCCCTGATCCACGGATATTGCGGGAAAAGCGAGCCTAGGCCGTAATAGAGAAGCCAGAGTTGCAAGAGCAGCGGCGTGCCGCGAAAGATCGTGCAGAATGTGCGGGCAGGGATCGCAAGCCAGAATGGTCCGGCTGCCTGCGCAAGGCCGAGAGGCAAAGCGAGCATGAAACCGAGCGTGCAGGTAAGGACCAGAATCCAGATGGTGCGCCAAAGGCCCTGCAGCGCGAGGTCGTAATATTGCGGGATCCAGTCCCAGCGCATGAAGATGGCGGCGGCGAGAAACAGCCCTGCGGCGACCAGCATCAAGCCGATGCGATGCGGTTTCAGCCATGTCTTTCGAAACGACATGATCAGCGCCCCTCCATGACGGAGGGCATGCCGCGCCGCGACCAGCGCTCGATGCGTTTGATGATCGCGCCGGAAAACAGCGTCAGCATCAGATAGAGCGCGCCAGCGGCCATGAAGAAGGTGAAATATGCCTTGGTCGAGCCTGCCGCCTGCCGTGTCGCCAGCGTCAATTCGTTGAAGCCGACGACGGCCAGAAGGGCCGTATCTTTCGTGGCGATGAGCCAGAGATTGGCGAGGCCCGGAATGGCGAATGGGAGCATTGCGGGCAGGGTGATGCGGCGAAGCAGAAGGGCGGGCGGCATGCCATAGGCGCGCGCGGCCTCGATCTGGCCTTGCGGCACGGCGAGGATCGCGCCGCGCAGGACTTCGGTGGCGTAAGCGCCTTGAACGAAGCCCAGAACCGCGATGCCTGCGACCAGCCCGCTGATGTCTATGCGCGCATAGCCGAAGGCTTCGAGCGCCCGGTTTATCAGGTCCGTTCCGGCATAATAGAGCAGCAGGATGAGCACGAGTTCGGGCACGGCGCGCACGATTGTCGTGTAGCATTCGAGCAAATCGCGGATGATCGGGCCGCCATAGAGCTTGCCATATGCCCCGCCCACGCCAATCAGAAGACCCAGACCGAATGCGCCAAGCGCGATCTGCACGGAGTTGAGAAGGCCGTAAAGCAACGTCGCGCCCCAACCCGGAGGCGTCGGGGACAGCAACTCGAAAACGCTGAGTTGGGACAAAGGAAGCAGCAGGGCGTCGATGGGATTAGCCTCTGGTGAGACAGATGCGGCCAAATCTGGCCGCATCTGAATGGCCGGGGTCAGCTACCGTAAATGTCGAAGTCGAAGTATTTCTTGGCGATTTCGTCATATTTTCCGTTTTCGCGGACAGCTTTGATCGCGGCGTTGAATTTTTCCTTCAAATCGTCTTCGCCCTTGCGCAGGCCGACGCCGACACCCGGTCCAAGTACTTCCAGATCCTGCGCCACTGTGCCTTTCATTTCGCAGCAGGCCTTGCCCTGCTCGGTGGCTAGGAAGTCGTCGAGCGCGATGCTGTCTGCCTGGACGGCATCGATGCGGCCTGCGGCCAGGTCGCCATTCGCTTCATCCTGCGTCTGGTAAATCTTGATCTCGGATGCCGTCGCGCCGAAATGTTTCTTGGCATAGGCTTCATGGACGGTGGAGACCTGAACGCCGATGATCTTGCCGCTGAGGGCTTCCGGCGTGGCGTCGAATTTCTCTTCCTTCGGGCCGATGATGCCGGTCGGCGTGTTGTAGTATTTGTCCGAGAAGTCGATGGTTTTCTCACGTTCGGCGGTGATCGACATGGACGCCATGATCGCGTCGATCTTCTTGGTGGTCAGCGCCGGAATGATGCCATCCCATGCAACCGGCGTGATGGTGCAATCGAACTTCGCTTCTTCGCAAACGGCTTTCGCAAGCTCGACTTCCCAGCCGACCCACTGGCCCGATGCGTCGGGCGCGGCGAATGGCGGGTATGGTTCGGCGGCGATGCCGATCTTCAAGGCCTGCGCGTTTGCGGCACCGGCGCTGATCGCGACCGATAGTGCGAGTGCTGCTGCTTTGAGAATGTTTTTCATTTCAATGCTCCCATTTCCCCTTGGTTGAACCCTGCTCCTTGCGCACCCGTCAGGAGACGTTGCGGATAAACTGCTTCAAACGCTCCGATTTCGGCGCGCCGAAAATCTGCTCCGGCGGGCCTTCTTCCTCGACCAGACCGTTGTGGAGGTAGACGACATGGGTCGCGACCTTGCGGGCGAATTTCATCTCATGCGTGACCAGAACCATTGTGCGGCCTTCGCACGCCAGATCGGCGATGACGCGCAGGACTTCACCGACCAGTTCGGGGTCGAGCGCGGAGGTCGGCTCGTCGAACAGCATGACGCGTGGCTGGATGGCGAGGGCGCGGGCGATTGCGCCGCGCTGCTGCTGGCCGCCGGACATGAAGGCCGGATAGACATCGCGCTTTTCAGCAAGGCCGACGCGGGCCAGAAGCTTTTCGGCATCGGCAATCGCATCGCTGCGCCTGACGCCCAGAACATGCACCGGAACCTCGATGACATTTTCGAGCAATGTCATGTGGCTCCACAGGTTGAAGCTCTGGAACACCATGCCGAGTTTGGAACGTATGCGCTCGATCTGGCGGCGGTCTGCGGGGATCGTGTTGCCCGACCCGTCATGCTTGAGGCGGATTTCCTCGCCGTTTACGCGGATGATGCCGCTTGTCGGATTTTCGAGGCAGTTGATGCAGCGCAGTAGGGTCGATTTGCCGGAACCGCTGCCGCCGATTATGGCAATGACCTCGCCATCGCGGGCCGACAGCGAGACGCCTTTGAGGACGTGCAAATCTCCGAACTTCTTGTGCAGGTTTTCTACGTGGATCGCTTCGGCTGCCTCATAGGCAGCGGCTTCGCTCTCGTCAGATACTGCGCCGGAAGCCATCAGTGGCGTTTCTCCGGCGAAAGCACGACATCAGCCGCGCTGGTTCTTCGACAATACATCGTCGCTACACATCCCATTGCCTGCGTCAGCGAAGATACAATTACAAATCGCCGACTGAATTTCCTGCGCCGCCTTTTTTTAGTCGTTCCCGCTTATGGGTCGGCGCATCTGGTCAGCATGGCCCCATGACTTGCCGTCGTCAACAGCGGTTTTTTGGCCCATTGCGCTTTGTGCGAGGCAACGGCTAAGAATTGCACAGACCGGATTTAGGGAGATAAAGAATGGCTATCGCATTCGGGGCTCAATCGATGGCGGCTCCGATCAAGCGCGTTCTCATGCGCTCCGCACGATCGGCGATGGCCGGTGCTGATCCCAACCAATGGCATTACGGGCCGGGCTTCGATCCCGCCAAAGCCGCCAATCAGCACGATGCGCTGACGAAGCTCATCGAGGCTTCCGGTGCTGACATCGAGTGGCTGACGGACGAGCAGGATGGGCTGGCCGATTCCGTTTTCACCCATGACCCTTCGATGGTGACGGATTACGGCGCGATCATTCTTTCGATGGGCAAGAAGCTGCGCCGCACGGAGCCTTCGCTTCATGAGGCTGCCTATGAACGGCTCGGCGTGCCGATACTCGGGCGGATCGAAGGTGAAGGCACGGTCGAGGGCGGCGATTGCGTGTGGGTCGATACCAAGACGCTGGCGATAGGGCGGGGCGTGCGCACCAATCAGGACGGCATCCAGCAGATGGCCAATATTCTCGCGCCCAAAGGCGTGGCGGTGTACGGCTTCGACCTGCCGCTCTGGCATGGCGAGGAAGCCTGCCTGCATCTGATGTCGGTGATCAGCCCGCTGGCCGACGATCTGGCGCTGGTCTATTCGCCGCTGCTGCCTGCCGCCTTTTACCAGCTTCTGAAAGCGCGGGGCATTGCGCTGGTCGAAGGCGACGCGGAGGAGTTTGCGGCCAGCCACGGCTTGAGCCTCAATGTGCTGCCGACTGCGCCGCGCGAGGCGATAGCGGTCGATGGTTTTCCGAAGACCAAGGCGGCGATGGAGGCTGCGGGCTGCACGGTTTCCGTGTTCGAGGCCGATGCCTTGTGCATCGCCTGTGAGGGCGGGCCGACCTGCCTGACGCGACCGATATTGCGCCAATGACGGAGGGTTCCAAGCAGACTGTCGGCGAGGCTCTGATCTCGCTGCTCGAAGCGCATCGCGTGCAGTTCGTGTTCGGTATTCCGGGTGTGCATACGCTCGAACTTTATCGCGGGCTTGCGAGCTCGACGATCCGGCACATAACGCCGCGCCACGAACAGGGCGCTGGCTTCATGGCGGATGGTTACGCGCGCGTCAGCGGCAAGCCGGGCGTGGCCTTCGTCATCACCGGGCCGGGGCTGACAAACACGATCACCGCGATGGGCCAGGCGCGGGCCGATTCCATTCCGATGCTGGTCATTTCGAGCGTGAACAAGACCGAAACTCTGGGAAAAGGGCTGGGTTATCTGCATGAATTGCCCGATCAGCGCGGATTAATCGAAAAAGTCGCGCTGTTTTCGCATCGAATCGAAGACGGCAACGAGTTGCCCGAAATTCTGGCGCGGGCGTTCACGCTGTTTGCAATGGGCCGGGCAGGGCCGGTGCATATCGAAATTCCGATGGATGTGCTGGGAAAGCCGATCGGAAAGCTTGAACGCCTGACGCTCGATACACCTTCGAAAAAGCCGAATGCGGAACAGATCGTCGTGGCGCAGCGGCTGATCGGCCAGTCGCAAAAGCCGGTGATACTCGCAGGTGGTGGTGCGAAAGGTGCGGAAGCGGCGTTGCAGAAATTCGCGGGGCGGCTGGATGCACCGGTCGTGCTGACGGCGAATGCGCGCGGATTGCTGTACAAGCATCCGCTGTGTGTTCCTGCCAGTCCGAGCCTGAAAGGCGTGCGCAAGCTGATCGACGAGGCGGATCTGGTCATCGCGGTGGGTACGGAATTCGGACCTACCGACTACGACATGTATGGCGATGGCGGGTTTTCCATGCCGGAAAATCTCATCCGTATCGACATCGACAAGGAGCAGTTGAAGCGCCGCAGCGCCACACTTTCCATTGAGGCAGAGGCGAGCATCGCGCTCGATGCGTTGAAGCTTGCTTTGCCTGCGGGTGCAGGAACGCGGGGCGAAAGCGGGGCGGCTCGTGCCAAGGCCGCGCGTGAAGCGGCGCTTGGCGATCTCGATCCGGTCTTCCAAAAGCAACTACCGGTTCTGGAAGCGATCCGCGACACGCTGCCCGGCGCGATCATCATTGGCGATTCGACGCAGCCGATCTATGCGGGAAATCTCTATTACGATCACGACCGGCCTGCGGGTTGGTTCAACGCGGCAACGGGATTCGGTGCGCTGGGCTATGGCCCGCCCGCCGCAATCGGTGCGGCCCTTGCCATGCCCGATGCGCCGGTCGTCTGCCTCACCGGCGATGGCGGATTGCAGTTCACGCTTGCGGAGCTGGGTGCGGCACGCGACGCGAAAGCTGCCGTGATCTTCGTGGTGTGGAACAATCGCGGCTATCGCGAGATTGAAACCTCGATGCTGGATGTGGGTATCGAGCCGGTGGGCGTTTCGCCGGAACCACCGGACTTTACATTGATTGCGAAGGCTTACGGCATTGCGGCCGAGCGTGTTTCCGAGGTTTCGGGGCTTGTTGAAGCGTTGAAGAGGGCGCGCGAGGGGGATGTGCCTTATCTCATCGAGTTCATGGTCGATTAGAGCCTTCCTGTTTTGATGCAGTCACGAGGCACCCCCCTCTGCCCTGCCGGGCATCTCCCCCTCAAGGGGCATTGTTTACATCCGACTGTTTTTGGATTCTTCTGCTGCCTATCATGTGATTTGGTGGGGAGAAAAAGGATGGACTGTCCAAATTGCCAGAGCCAGGATTTGCGCAAGACCGGTCGCAAGGAC